>NZ_JASHJA010000009.1:0-172647 GCF_030733445.1 Bacillus sp. MMSF_3353 | reverse complement strand
CGGCGCTTCTTCTACAACTGACTGCTCTTCCGCAATCGGCGCTTCTTCTACAACTGACTGCTCTTCCGCAATCGGCGCTTCTTCTACAACTTGTTGTTCTTCTGCAATTAAAACATTTGCAAAGCTTTGAACATCTTTTTTCGTTTGTTCATCAACCTCAGTAACATGTATGAATCCATTCTTTAGTTCAATTGCTTCATTTAAAACCATTTCTTGCTGTGTTTCCTCAAGTGCTATAGGTTCCACTTCTTCTAGCTCTTCTGCTTCTGCAATTACTTCCACTTCTTCTAGCTCTTCTGCTTCTGCAATTACTTCCACTTCTTCTAGCTCTTCTGCTTCTGCAATTACTTCTACTTCTTCTGACTCTTCTGCTTCTGCAATTACTTCCACTTCTTCTAGCTCTTCTGCTTCTGCAATTACTTCTACTTCTTCTGGTATTTCCGCTTCTGCAATTACTTCCACTTCTTCTGGTATTTCCGCTTCTGCAATTACTCCCACTTCTTCTGGTATTTCCACGATGATTGTTTCTTCAAGTTTTTCTTCTGCTTTGACAATCACTGATTCTTCTGGAGCTTGCTTTTCTGCTTCAATAGTAGGTTGTTCTATTTCTGTATTACGTTTAGTTTCTTCTGATAATATTGTATCCTCGTGCTCCACTTTAGAATCTACTAATTCTGTTTGTAGAATGTTTTTGACCACTACATCACTTTCTTGCTTAGCATCTTCCATACGCTCAGCAATTGTTTGATGAGGTACTTCACCCGCTGGAACTGCCTGCTGTGCACTAATTTCTTGAACCACTTCTTTTTCTTCTACTATAGGCTCTTGGCGTTCAATTTCATAACCGTTTTTCTCTAGCCATTGATCGACAACTGACTTTTCTTCCTTTTTACTTTGTTGATCTCGCTGATCAACACCTTCATGACTGGAAGAATTCGTTGCTTGTCCTTCTGAGAAATCAGATAATGTATATCCTTTTTTCTCTAACCATGCATCAACGACTGATTTGCCCTCTACAGATATTTCAAGATCTTCTCTTTCCTTTTTTTCCTCCTGCTTTTCTACCTTTTTCTCTACAGAAGGACGATTATATCCGTAAATTGGCGAGATCATTTCTGTTGGACGAAATGGTCTACGGTTACTTTCTTGCGAAGGTGCAGATGCTTTCTTTACGACAGGCTCTCTCTCCGGTTCATATTGTACTGCCGGCTCTTCATATGTAGAAACTACTTTTTCCACATACTGTCGTCTACTTCTTTCCACTTTGACCCCTCTTTGAGTAGGCTGATTTTCATATGTTACAACTTGAACAGGTTGTTCTTCAAAATGCCCTGTTGCTATAACATCCTCTTCATCGAACCCATTATCCGGTACTAATGGAAAACGGCATTTACCTGCATTCCGACTTGCCATTTGTGCTTCTCTTGCTTCAGTGTAGTGGTTTACACGAGGGATCTTCGGCTGACTTTCGATTTGCTTTGGTACTTCTTTATTTATCGCTGTTTGTTCTTCCTCTTTGTTAAACAGCTTTTTCATCCAATCTAACATGCTTACCACTCTTTCTACTAAATAGTAACATCCTTTATTGTATCAGCATTCGGCAAAAAGTGCAGGTAAAATTAAGCATGTCATATTTATCCATAACATTCTAATTACAAGTGTTTTCATATGGAAAAACGCAGCCTTCCATGTAAGACTGCGTTTAAGCTTTACTCTTCCGATACTCATCTACACTATCCGTTACACTTTGCAATAAAGAATTTACATACTGTGGGTCAGATAATTTTTTATCTTCTTCAGAATTTGACATAAATCCAAGTTCTAATAGTACGCCAGGAACCTTTGCCCAATTAAATCCAGAAAGGTCATCCCTGAATTTAATTCCATTTACTTTCACTTGATGATTCTCTCTCATTTTATTTACAATCGTTTGAGAGATTTGAAGACTTTCAGCATAAATCTCTTTCGTGTACGGACTTCCTTCTGCCGGCGTTAATACAGCAAATCCACTTTGATTCGGATTTTCAGAGCCATCTGCATGAAGACGTAAAAATAAATTCGCCTTATGATCATTCGCAAATGTCGCGCGTTCTTTATTACTTATATCCACATCTTGTGACGTTCTCGTCATTAATACTTGTATTCCCTTTGCTTCTAACTTTTCTTTTAATACGGAAGCCATTTCTAATACAAGAACAGCCTCTCTTTTTTTCGTCACAACACCAGTTGTACCATCTGTCACTTTATATTTTTGCGTCGTTGCTCCTGGCCCGATTGGCTCCAAATTTAAATTTGCTTTTTGTTGATGCCCCGGATCAATAACAACAAGAAACTTTCCTTGTTTTTCATTACTCTCTACTTTTTGTTCATTATTTTGCAGCGGTTGCTCTGTTGGCTGCGCTGGCGTAGCTTCCTCTTTCTTTTCCTCGGCCGGCACTTCCTCCTGCTTCTGCTCCACTTGCTCATTCGTTTGAACTGCTTGCGGTTCTTCTTTCTTTTCTTGTTCTTCTTGCTGCTTTTCTACCGGTGCGTCTTCCCTGTTATCTTGTTTTTTTTCCTGCATAGAAGATGTTACTTCTTTTTTCGGCTCTTCTTGCGAACAACCTCCCATATATATTCCAATGAATACAATCATGCTCATTATTTTTATATACTTCATGTGTTTCTCCCATCACTTTGCACCGGTCTCAAAGTTTTTTATAATTGTTTTATAATCTCATCCATATTTCCAATATGAACGGGTTGCCATGTTTCTGTACCACGCTCTGCCGTATAAACTAAATACGCACCATCAGCCACATTTACGAAAATCGGATCCCCCATATCTGTTTCATATCCGATAACAATCCATTCTTCTTTCCATTTTCCATGTTCTTCACTTATTAATGAATTTTTATGTTTATCATATCGATAACCGATTTGTCCTTTTTCTAATTCATTTTCGCTAAACACATATATTTCATAGGAACCTAGTTCGATATCTTGCTGTTTTGAAGTTTCAATTCGTTTCAGAAGTTCTGCGATTTTTAGTTGTTGTTTCATACGTCTATCCCCTTCTATTTTTCTAAATTTTAACTAGTTTGTTTATAAAATACAATATAGTTTTTGAGAAAAAAGGTGACATCCTTATCATATGAACGATTTTTTGAATATATCTGTCACAACTCGCAATATATCAATGATTCAACAGAAAAGAGAGGCTGTCCAAAAGGACAACCTCTCTTTTCTTACATCAATTAAAATTTGAACTCTTGTCCAACTTCAAAGCTATCTTCTAATACAAGAATACCTTTTTCTTGTGGAGCATTTGGAAGCTCTAATTCACGTGCTGAACAAATCATTCCAGAAGAAGGAACACCGCGAAGTTCAGCTGGTTTAATTAACATACCGCTTGGCATTACAGCGCCGATTTTTGCAACGACAACTTTTTGTCCTGCATCAACGTTCGGTGCGCCACATACGATTTGTAATGTTTCTGTACCGATTTCTACTTTACAAATGTTTAGCTTATCAGCATTTGGATGCTTCTCTTTTTCAGCTACATAGCCTACAACAAATTTTGGAGAAAGATCTGCTTCTACTGTTTCTTCAAAGCCGTTCTTCGCTAAAATCCCGTTGATTTTTTCTACAAATTCTTTCGTTAATGTTAGGTTACCTGTTTCTTTTACTTCTAAGTAAGAAGACGCATTAAAGATGTTGAATCCTGCTGTTACATCGCTTTCACGATCGTATACGCGTGCAACATCTCCTTTGCGATCAAAAGTACGGTTCTCTAAAGTAATATCTTGTAAGGCAACAATTAGAGTGTCACCAATTCCTTCAAGGTTGTAAAAAACGTTCACTTCGTTCATCCTTTCTCTTTTCCGTCTGTCTTCTTCCGATTCTTCGCTAAAATAAAGATTGGCTCGAAGTCTCCATCTTCATATACGAATGAAAGTGATGTAATCGGAACATGCCCTTCGGCAAAAAATTTCATTGTCATTTGTGCAATAATATCATAACCGATTTCGTTGACGATATCAGCAATAATTAATACATCTTGGTGAGGAACAGCAACAACCATGTCACCAGAAATCTTTTCACGCATCGATTGTAGTAACGATTCGTTTAAAATACGCGTCGCATCATACCCATCATTTGTGTTTAAAAAGTAGAATGTATTCCCTGCTACTGTTTCTTGTTTAAATTCATAACCTAATGAGCGAGCGTTGAATAATGCCATCTCACGCACTTGTTGCTCTGTAAGTTCTAATTTTTGTAATAGACGCTCATCAATGAGTCGATACGTTTTATTCGAATCTAACGCGTAGTAAATACGTGTTTCCGCCGTATGATCCGTCATAATAAACGGATTTCCTTCTTCTGCTTGTTTCGGGAAAGAAGTAGAGCGAATAACAGGTAAAATTTTCGCTGCGCTATTTTCTTCTTTATGCATCGCAATTAACGCTTCTTGTACGTAATAAGCAACCTCTTCAATTGCTTTTTCTTTATTCACTTCCCATTTTGCCATAACTCCTGGAAGCGATACGTTAATACCTTTTTTCGAGTC
Source organism: Bacillus sp. MMSF_3353 (assembly GCF_030733445.1). Taxonomy (NCBI): domain Bacteria; kingdom Bacillati; phylum Bacillota; class Bacilli; order Caryophanales; family Bacillaceae; genus Bacillus; species Bacillus sp. MMSF_3353. The sequence continues at coordinate 168,098 of NZ_JASHJA010000009.1, read as the reverse complement.
TTTCTGTTCTATACGTAGAACTTCTTTCTCGCTATCATACTGAAAGTCCCATTCTGGGCGAGATAATTTCTTCATTAACTCGTCTTTCATCTTTTTACTTGTCATCTTCATCTCTTTTTCCTCCCTTCCAAAAAAATAACCTCCCCCGCGAAGGTAGAGGTTGTTTTACAATTCAATTGGCAAATTGCCTTATTTTAAACCTTCAATGAACTCTTCGATTTGCTCTTGTGTTTTACGATCTTTGTTTACATAGCGACCTGTTTCTTCACCCTTATTGTACGCTACAAAGCTCGGAATGCCAAATACGTCTAATTTTACGCATAGATCAATAAACTCATCACGATCTACATAGTAAAATGAGAAATCACTATATTTCTCTTCTACTTCTGGCATAAACGGGTCTACAAAACGGCAGTCTGGGCACCATTCTGCTGAGAACATAAAGACTACATTCTCTTCATTTTTCAATTGTTGGAATTGCTCCATGCTTTCTAATGATTTCATCTATATTTCCTCCTCTAACGAGTGCATTTTTTCATGTTATAATCTTTCTTTTATACTACCATACATCGCGCATGGTGCAAGGTTTATGCTTGCTTTTCGTCATACTTATATTGCCCAACAAGTAACTTAACAACATGTACAAATAATTCCGTGCGGTCGACATAATCATCTGTAAAAATACCGATAGCACCTTCGTGACTACGAATATCTTTTCTTTGTACAAACTCTTCCATCACTTCACTTAACTCCTTGCCATCTTCAAGAGGTGCTAAAAAATCATCTGGTAACTTAATACGTGCACCGCCTGCAACGAATGTTTTACCGGTATTTGTTGCTAGCGCGCCCCAGTTACACATAAATAAACCGTGCTCCGTTTTCATTACGCCACCTTCTAATCCAATACCAATTTGAGCTTCTCCTTCTTGTAGCGCTCGCTTCGCTCTATTAACCGCTCCTTGCATCGTCTCTTCATCTGTAAACGGCTGATTTGCTACCCCTGAAGGAACAGAAATAGATGTAATTGTAGCATCTTTCCAAACCTTCTCCACAGCACCAACTTTCGTTTTATTCTTCGATCCAACTACTACTTTCATTTCGTTCACCTCTATAAAAATTCATCATTTTGTTCCATCCAATATCCGCTTCGGCACAAATTAAGTACCAACCACTATCACACACCACAGTGGAATCCCTTTTACCTATAAAAGAAGATGGCTTTCCGCAATATTATTGGTCCTAAACAAAAAAACAGGCTTCTTCTTTCTTCCTACCCACGGTCTTAATACACCATTCGAGCACCTATTAAGCACTAACCGCCACCACACACCGCTGGGGCGTCTATTCAACCTAAAAAAAGAAGGGTTTTTCGCCCTTCTCCTCTACGCGTTATTCTTAATTGTCTCTAACGTCGTTTTATCCGTTGCTCTTACAAGCTTCGTAATGAGTTCTTTTGCTGCCGCATAATCATCAACATGTAAAATAGAAGCATGTGTATGAATGTAACGTGCGCAAACACCAATTACTGCTGATGGGATACCTGAGTTACTTGTATGTACACGGCCCGCATCTGTACCACCTTGTGAAATAAAGTATTGGTACGGAATGTTGTGTGTTTCTGCTGTATCTAAAATGAATTCGCGCATTCCTCTATGTGTTACCATTGTACGGTCGTAAATACGAAGAAGAGCACCTTTTCCTAATTGACCGAACTGCGTTTTATCACCAGATGCATCGTTTGCTGGACTTGCATCAAGCGCATAGAAAATGTCTGGTTGAATCATATTTGCAGCAGTTTGTGCACCGCGAAGACCAACTTCTTCTTGTACAGTCGCACCAGAGTATAATGTGTTTGGTAATGTTTCATCTTTTAATTCTTTTAATAATTCGATTGCAAGGCCACATCCATAACGGTTGTCCCAAGCTTTCGCCATAATTTTCTTTTCATTTGCCATCGGCGTAAACGGACAGATTGGCACGATTTGTTGTCCTGGTTTTACACCAATCTCAATCGCATCTTCGTAGCTATCTGCACCTATATCAATTAACATATTTTTTATATCCATCGGTTTTGCACGTTGCGCGTCACTTAATAAATGAGGAGGAATAGAACCAACAACCCCAATAACAGGACCATTCTTCGTCATAACTTGTACACGTTGCGCTAATAACACTTGACTCCACCAGCCGCCTAACGTTTGAAAACGAAGCATCCCGTTTTTCGTAATTTGCGTAACCATGAAACCTACTTCATCCATATGACCTGCTACAAGAACACGTGGGCCAGTTTCGTCCCCTTTTTTCAGACCAAATACGCTACCTAAACCGTCTTGCACAATTTCATCCGCATATTTGCTTAATTCTTGCTTCATAAAACGGCGTACATCATGTTCGAAACCTGATGCACCTTGTAATTCTGTTAACGTACGAAATAATTGTAATGTCTCTTTATTCACGAAGTCCCCTTCTTTCAAACCTTAGTAGAATACCTCTTTTATTGTAACGAAATTTTCGAAATGTTTCTAGTTTCTTCTTTTTTAACTGTATTTGCTTTATAATTATTATTGGTACACTATTTTTATTTTATAGAATTGAGGTGAATATATGAGCTGGAAAGGTTTAGTAGCAGGTCTTGGCGTTGGGTTCGCAGCTGGTTATCTTGTTGCAAACAAAGTACAAGAACAATCCCATATTTCTTCAGAAAAAGCATTGAAAATGGTGAAACAAGCATTACGTCATAAAGGTGAAATTACTGGCTCTTGGGTACATATGGTTCCAGAGGCATTTGAAAAATATGATGTCGCATACGAAGTTTATCGTGGCGGTCTTACAACAATGTTAGATGATATACAAGAACGATTTGAATTTTTAGTTGATGCTAAAACAGGTACTGTTTTAGAGGTTATAGCAGCATAAAAAGGAGGGTTCCCATTAGGTGAACCTCTTATTTTTTAATTGTGAAAGAAATAAAAGGAGTATCGATGTTAGATGATATTAGAAACCGAATACTTATGCCTAAAGGAAATGCGACAAGATGATTTTGATGATTTAAAAATGATGTTGCAAGATCCAGATGTAATGTATGCTTATGAGCACAATTTTTCTGATGCTGATGTCCAATCCTGGTTAGATAAAAATATAAAACGATATAAAGATTTTGGGTTTGGCTTATGGGGGATGTATCTAAAAGAAACTGATGAATTTATAGGGAATGCCGGTTTAAGTATGCAGGATACCGATGTTGAACAGGTCATAGAAATTGGATATTTGTTAAAAAAAGAGTTTTGGCATAAAGGTTACGCAAGTGAAATTACTAAAAGCATTAAAGAATATGCTTTTAATGAATTAGGACTATCAAAAGTCTATTCAATGATTAAACATGACAATATTGCTTCACAAAAAGTTGCTAAGAAGCTTGGTATGATTAAAGAAAAAGAATTCATGACTAAATATTATAATGGAGATATGCTTCATTATTTATATAGCATATCTAAATAGGAGGCTGCTCCAGCAAATATTCTGGAACAACCTCCTATTTTTATGCTTCTACACTCGTTTTCCGCTCTATCTTTTCTACAATATGTCCTTCCTTATTCCACTTTACTGCACGGTAATACGCGTCATGATAAAACGTAAACCAAGCATCGTTTTCAGCGCCGTACTCCATCCACTTTTTCTTATTTTCAATTGATGTCATTGGATAATCATCGTAGGCCATCACCCATAGTACATTTTGATGTGCGTGCGTCGGCAATAGGTCTGCTAAATGAATCATCGTTTCACCTTTGCTTTCTAAAGCAATAACTGCATGTCCATCACTATGACCACCTGTATGCGCCATTTTTATTTCATCCGTAATTTCTATTTCTTGCTGGAATGTAACAACTTGATCTACAATCGGCTCCCAATTTTCCTTCCAATATGTATTACGTGACCTGATATTTGGGTTCCTCATTTCATTCCATTCTGTTTCGCTTACGTAAACTTTCGCATTCGGAAACGATGGTACAAGGTGATCACCTTCCCATTTCGTTAAACCAGATGCATGATCAAAATGCAGGTGTGTCATTAAGACATACTGAATATCTTCAGGTTTTAAATCTAGTTTTTCTAATGATTTATAAACCGATGACTCTTCTGTTACACCTTGATTTCGCTTCATCTTCTCATTCAATTTACCGTTTCCTATTCCGGAATCAATGAGCATATTACCGTCTTTCGTTTGCAAAAGTAACGGATCTGTTCGTAAATAAATATGATTTGTATCATTATGTTTATATTTACGTGACCAAAGCACTTTCGGTACAACACCAAACATTGCTCCCCCATCTAAATGTGTGTTCCCGCCTTTTAGCCACGTCACTTTTATATCTCCAATTTGTAACTGTTCCATTTTTCATCCCCCTTTCCTTTCAATATTAACATAAAATTCCGATTATTTTAGTTACAAAAAAAACCTATGCATTACTGCATAGGCTCTGTGCGATATTTTGCTTCAACTCGGTAAATACGATGACCTTTACTTGAGAATTTCTCTTCGTATTCTGTCATAATGTTTCCTTCATAATCACTATTATGAAGATCTAGGCTCAGGTAAGTTAATAACATACCATACTCAGCCATACTCATTAGAGAGTATTCAAATAAACCTTGGTTATCTGTTTTGAAATGAATTTCTCCGCCTTCTACTAACACTTCTTCATAATTGCGTAAAAATGTTTTATACGTTAGACGACGCTTCGTATGACGATTCTTCGGCCATGGGTCTGAGAAGTTTAAATAAACGCGGTCAATCTCACCTTTTGCAAAGAAAACTGTTAAATCTTCAGCATCTTTATTAATTAACTTTAAGTTCGGTACTTCTTCTTCAATTAATTTATCAAGTGCATCTACAACAACACTTGTGAATTTTTCAATTCCAATATAATTAATATGTGGGTTTGCTTTTGCCATATCGTACATAAAGCGGCCACGACCTGTACCTACTTCAATATGAATTGGTTGCTCATTTCCAAATACTTCTTTCCAGTTACCAGCGCGCTCCTCTGGGTTTCCAATTACGATATGTGAATACTCATTAATTCGATCCATTGCATATGGTTTATGTCTTAAACGCATAGATGTCTCCCTCTCTTTACATAGCTATTTTAAAGGAATAATTCCTTCTCTCTGTTTTAATCAATCTCCCAAACAAAAAACCAAGTACGTACGAGCACTCGGTCCGTTTCTTTCAAGTATAAGATGTACCATTTTGATAAAAACTACATACAGCATTAAACATTCCATGACGAAACAGCTTTTTCTCGTACATTTGAAGAGAAAAACAATCGAAAGGATGATCCGTTCATGCCAATTAATCAACAACATCAATTAGAAGTGCTGAAAGATATTTTAGTCAATCACCAAAGTGATTGTTGCGGGACAGTTTCTGAATGCGAGCAATTAGAGCGTCTCATTCAATCGTTACTCGCAAACGATAGTATAAGTAGTGACGCTAAAGCAATGCTAAACGATGTATATTCTTATAGTCAATCGGGTAAATCTTCCTCTAATTTGGACAACCACATTTCCAATAATCAAGAACAACTTACTCAGTGGATTGCTGGAATGGACAATTTTTCTTAAGTATTACTCTGAAGCAAGTAGTTGCTGTAAATATTGATGCCAATATTCAGCTTCTGCTTGCTGTTTTTTTGTTGTGTGCCATTGCATAGACAAAATCGTTTGTGCTATTACATACCATCTCATACGCCTAAGCAGCGATTCATCCATTTCAATATCATAATATTTGAGCCACTCGCTCCATTCGTGGCGCGGAATGTACCAATATAATAACATACCGAGGTCTAGAGCTGGGTCAGCAATTACAGCTCCATCCCAATCAATTAAAAACAACTCATCTTCATCCGACAATAGCCAGTTGTTATGGTTCACATCACAATGGCATACAACGAATTCATTGTATTCAATATCTTTTAATGAATCCATTAAATATTGAAGGCCTTGCTGAATTGTTTCATCATCCCTTATATCTCCTCTTAAAACCAGTTGCAGTTGTTGTAATAACTCTTGTGCGTGAAGCGGCTGCTTCCCAAGTCTTTGAATCATCTGTACAAGCGCTTTAGAGGAGTGTATTTTCTTCAAAAGTTTCGCAACACGTTCTAGTTTCATATCCTCTGGCTCTAGCTTCTGTCCCGGAAGCCATTTTTGAGCAGAAATTACATCACCGTTCGTTACCCTTCTTGTCCAAAGTAATTTTGGAACAATTCCTTCTGCTGACAATACCGCTAAAAAGGGCGATGTATTCCGCTTTAAAAATAACTTCTGTTGTCCGTTTTGCGCAATATACGCATCGCCCGTTACTCCACCAGCCGGTACAAGACTCCACTCTTTTCCTAATAATTGTTCCAACCATTCCATATTCATTACCCGTTAACAAATCCTTATCTTTTATAGTTATGAAAAGAAAAACCGCAACATTTCTACATATGTTGTGGATTCATATATTTTACTGTAAATGAAAAGAAAACTTGGCATAAGCCAAAAACTCTCTATTTTATTTTACAAAACCTGTCATAGAATGACAACTTATCAAAATCGTCACCTTTGTCAATTCTACATTTATTACATTCTCATCGTCAAGTAGCGATTTGTCACATTATCGTCAATATATACGTGCTAATCGGAGCGAGCCTAAGTTCCTTTCCTCTAAATGAAGAAATTGGCTCTATTTTCGCTTGCTTTTCGTTTACTAACACATGCCACGTTTCTTCTTTCGGAAGTTGCACCGTTTTAGCTTCTAAACCGCTATTAAATAAAACTATAATCTCTTGCCACGGTCCAAATGATTCTGCATGCTCTAGGTGATATGCAAGTACTTCTGGAGATGTTTGCAAAAAAGTCATGTGCTTTTTTATAAGGTCTGCGTTTTGTAATCGGAATGCTCTGTGCTCTTTGCGAATCGCAATTAAACCTTTTATATAGTTAACGGTCTCTATCTCTTCCTCTTTTTGATCCCAATCTAATTGATTAATTTCATCATTTGCATTATAACTATTTTCATTTCCCTGCTTCGTACGATAAAACTCTTGCCCAGCATGTAAGAAAGGGATGCCTTGCGAAAGAATCACCATTGCGCTCGCTAGAAGGTGACGTTTTTTCAAAATCTCTTCTGGTTCTTCATTACTCCGCATTAGTTTATCCCACATCGTCATATTGTCATGACATTCTACATAGTTAATGCTTTGCACAGGCTCTAGAAACAGACCTGTTTCTTTCATACTCAAAAGACTTCCCGATGCTATATACTGCAAATGATTACAGTCTACATGCCCACCAAATGCAAAACCACGCTTATTTATATGAAAGGTACTCCCTTTTATCCCATCACGAAATTGATCATTAAATTGCGCAATATGCGGCATTTTCTTTGCATTATTTAACGTTGCTTTTTCCTCTAGAGGAAGTGGTGTTTGTAGCTCCCACCCTTCTCCTAATAACAATGCATCTCGCTTTATGTTTCGTACTTCTTTTTCTATTATATTCATTGTATCAACATCTAAAATTCCCATTAAGTCGAATCGGAATCCATCAACATTGTATTCAGTAAGCCAATATAAAATAGACTCTACAATAAATTTCCTCATCATTTTCCGTTCAGATGCTATATCATTCCCGACTCCCGTCCCATTAGAAGGCATACCATCTTCACCATGACGAAAATAATATCCTGGGACAAGCTTTTCAAATGATGATAGCTCTCTTTCATACACATGATTGTATACAACATCTATAATCACCCTAATGCCGTGCTCATGAAATGTTTCAATTAGTTGCTTACACTCTACTATCCTGTTATACGGGTCAGAAGGGTTTGTAGCATAAAATCCCGTAGGCGCATTGTAATATAATGGATTGTAACCCCAATTATATGCAGAAGAAGGATTCGCCTCATCTACACCACCGAAACAATATAAAGGCAATAATTCAACATGTGTAACACCCAAATCTTTTATATGAGACAAGCCTGTTAACGTCCCATTTCGCCCTGTTGTCCCTTCTTCCATTAGCCCTTTATATGTTCCTTTTTTACTCACTCCACTGCCCTTATGAATAGTGGCATCACGAATATGCAGTTCATACAGTATGGCATCTGTCATTGCGTGTAATGGTGGTAATTGCTCTCGTCTTGTTACATTTGTCTTTTCCAAATCGATAACAACGCCGTACTTCCCATTTACAGTCACTGACTTTGCGTAAGGATCCACTGCTTCATTCCATATTAAATTAATACAAACAAGAAATGTATACTTTTCTCCAGCTAAATTACCTTGTAATGTATGAGTCCAAACCCCACTTTCTCCTCTATACATTTCATGATCGGTATATTCTTTATCACTTTTATAAATCCTTACTTTCGCAAGCCTCGCAGTTGGAGCCCATACTTTAAATGTCGTTGCTTCTTTTTGATAAACAGCACCTAAATCTGTACCTTCGTAATAATACTTTTCATCGAAAATCGCTGTTCTTATGACAGCACCTATTTGTAAATCTGTTTCTTCATTCCGTTCATCTCGTACTGTATAATACTTCCCCACATCTAGCGGCTCTTCTATAAAGCACTCATACTTCGTTGCATCCGGAAGCGCAATTGTATGAGCAATCGGTAAATCTTTCACGTTACTTCCTTCTTGCAAACGAAATGTCCGGCTTGTTCCATACGCATGTGGGAGCAAAATTGTAATTTTATTCATTTCATCTAAATAGGCATCAAATGGACGTTTTACTTTCAACATAAAAAAATCACCATCATTCTTAAAGTTAAAATAAAGTGAAACTTTAATCAGCGGGAAAGCTTTACCCCACTGATTATTAGCCTTCACCAATTGGGCCTTTATGGGCAGTTGATCTCCCACCTAACTTCTTTGCTTGATCCTAATTTTGAGGTAGGAGTCTTACTGCCCGCAAATAGAGGGATGAAACGAGCTGCAAATGATAAGACTTTTCTTATCATTGAAGCCCTATACAGTAACTCATTATTCTCTATAGTATATTCACCTGTATAAAAAACGTTTTCATACATTCTATTTTTGTAATTTTATTTCAGCAATCGCTTTATACTTCGGTGTCTCCTTCACGTGAGATTCGTATAAAGTAATCGTATCCGCTTGAAATGATATTTCAGGTACTTCCTTTATATGTTCTAAATCAAACTTCTCTTCTCCTACCCATTTACGAGCAACAGTAATATGCGGATGATACGGGCGCGCTTCTAAAGAAAATCCATTCCCTTCACACATAGCGTGCACTTGCTTTTGTAATTGAAGCAAATCGTAATTCTCGCTTACCTTCGACCAAAAAATACGCGGCCTATCTTCCATACCGAACGTAGAAAATCCTTGTAATGTGAACGATAGTTCTTGCGTTTCTGTAAGGGTTTGTAATCCATTCTTTATTCCTTCTAATTGTTCCTCTGTTGCACTACCTAAAAATGAAAGGGTAATATGGTAGTCTTCTTTATGTACCCATGAACGAAATGGTAATTCCTCCTGCATTTCCTCTTTATAGTTAGACAGCACTTCTTTTATATGATTCGGTAACGTAATCGCGACAAAATAATGCGGCTCCATGTACATCTTCTCCTTCTTTCTATTGTTGCTTTTCTTTCTTATCTCATTCAATTAAATAGAATCAAACTTCCCTACAAGTCTAACCAAGTTAGGGTCGCGTTAATAAAGTGAAACTTTAATCAGTGGGGGTTTTGTCCATCCCCTACTGATTATTAGCCCTCACCAATCGGGCTTTTACGGGCAGTTGATCCCCACCTAACTTCTTCGCTTTCGCTAAATTTTAAAGTGGGGGGCTTACTGCCCGTTAATGCGGGATAAATGAAATTATATCGACTTAACAACTAAATACGATAAGAAAAGCAACCTATACGTAACAGAAAACCGTCCCAAAATATGTATCGGGACGGCCTCTCCTTATTTATATATCCATTACTTCGCTAATTCATGAATTGCTTGCGCGTAAATTGCTGTTGCTTTTAATAAGTCTTCAATTTCAATGTACTCGTCTTTTTGATGCGCAAGTTCTTCTTTTCCAGGGAACAACGGACCAAACGCAACGCCAGCTTTCAATGAACGAGCGTAAGTACCGCCGCCGATTGCTAATAGCTCTGCTTTTTCACCTGTTTGTTCTTCATATACGCGTTGCAACGTACGAATTAACACGTGGTCTTTATCAACGTGATGCGGGCGAGAGTTTGAATAATCCGCCACTTTAAATCCATGATTACCAACGTATTCTTTTAACTTTGCAATCATTTCGTCAAAGTTAGTCGTAACCGGGTAACGTACATTTAATCCTAAATTACCACCATTCTCTTTCGTATAAGAAAGGCGACCAACATTCACAGTTAACGGTCCGCTAATATCGTCTTTATAAGAAATCCCAGCTTTCTCTCCTAAAATATCTCCTGTAAATGTTTCTGTTACAAACGATGCAAACGAAGCCCCTTTTCCATCAAGAGCAACTGTAGTTAAGAAGTTTGCCAGTAATAAACCTGCATTCTCACCCTTCTCTGGAGTAGATCCGTGAGCTGAAATCCCTTTGATTTGCAACGTCACCGTATTACCTTCTACAATTGCTTCACCTATTTTTTTAGCAGTTTGTAAATACTCTTCATATGCTACTGTAAGTGTATTTACATCTTCTCCTGTAATAGTCGCTTCCGCAAAATCAGGAACCATATTTAAACGGCGACCTGATTCAAATGAAACAAGTTCATATGTACCTTTCTTCTCTTCACTACCACTTTGCACAACTTGTATATCAGAAATTCCTTTTTCTGCATTAATAATTGGAAAATCTGCGTCTGGCGCAAAACCGATTGTTGGCATTTCTTCGTTTTTAAAGTAGTGATCTACACATTTCCAATTGCTTTCCTCATCTGTTCCTAAAATCATGCGAACGCGTTTTGAAAGAGACAAACCCAATTCTTTCACAATTTTCATCGCATAATAAGCTGCCATCGTTGGGCCTTTATCGTCAATTGCACCACGTGCAAAAATCTTTCCATCGCGAATATCTGCACTATATGCGGGAGTCGTCCAGCCATCTCCTTCTGGTACAACATCAACGTGACAAAGAATACCTACTAACTCTTCTCCTTGTCCCATTTCAAGATGACCTGCATACCCTTCTAAATTTTTAGAAGCAAAACCTTCAGTTTCTCCTTTATGTAACATGAAAGATAAAGCTTTTTCTACACCTTCACCGAATGGTGCGCCCTCTTTCGCTGATTCTTCTTCCCATACACTTTTAATTTGTAAAAATTGTTGTGTATCACGAATTAAATCATCTTTTCGTTTTGCAACTTCTTCTGTCCAATTAATCGCTGACATCACGCATCCATCCTTCACTATATTGTTTCTTTCATCATAACAAACCGAAATCTCTTATGCCATATACGAAACTCAAATACCTAACAATTGTAACATTTCAGATATTTCTTATTAGTTTTTCTTTTATTTTTCTAAAAAAATTTGCAGGAATTTGGCGTTTTACGTAGAATTTTATGTGTTAGTTGACTGACCATATATACAATGTCAACTACCAATATTTTTCTATATGAATATTTGTTAAATTTCTGTAAAATTTAAGTAGATTAAAGCATGAATTTTATCATGTAGAGTACAATGGTAGTAACGACCTTCTTTCCTGAATGGGGTCAAAAAAACTAGTAGAGGAGTGGTTTTCTCTTGAAACCTACAACTACTCGTATGCTAACACGCATTAAATCAATTTATATGTACATCAATGAAAACGGAACGGTAACGACGAAAGACCTTGTAGATGAGTTCGGGATCACACCGCGAACGATACAACGTGATCTAAATGTGTTGCAGTTTAATGAACTCGTGTATAGCCCTTGCCGCGGTAAGTGGACAACAACAGGAAAGAAAGTGAGAATGACCTCATAATGAACAAATAATTGTATGTAAATAAATACATACCCCTTTCTAATTCGTTAGAAAGGGGTCTTTTCTGCGCCAAAAACAGCACTATTTTTCAGTATCTACTTGATATGTTTTTAACATTTCTACTTCTTCATCTGATAGCTCTCGGTATTGTCCAAGTTCTAGCTCTTCATCTAATACTAATGGTCCCATCTCTGTTCTCTTTAGGTAGACTACTTTTTTCCCTACCGCTTCAAACATACGCTTCACTTGATGGAACTTTCCTTCTGTAATTACAAGCTCGATTTCAGAAATCTCATCGCTTTTTAATATTGTAAGTGCACCTGGCTTTGTTTCATAGCCATCATCTAAAATAACACCTTTAGCAAACTCTTTTACATCCTCTTCTGTTACTACTCCTGCAACGTGTGCATAATATTTTTTCGGCACATGCTTTTTCGGAGATAACAATTGATGTGATAACTTCCCGTCATTTGTTATCAATAAGAAACCTTCCGTATCAATATCAAGTCGTCCAACTGGGAACGGATCAAAGATTGCATCTTCTAACTCTAATAAATCTATTACCGTTTCATGATTATCATCTTCTGTCGCTGAAATAACGCCTTGTGGTTTATGCAACATTAAATAAACAAACTCTTTATATTCCACAACTTCTCCGTGAATCATAACTTCTTGCTCTTCTACATTTACATGAACCTTCGCATCTTTCACTGGCGTTCCATCAATTTTTACAACGCCGTCTTTCAATAATTTCTTTACTTCTTTTCTACTTCCATATCCCATATTTGCTAATAATTTATCTAATCTCACGTTTTTCACCTTCTTTGTTTATCATAGAAAAGGGGACGTAATTACGCCCCTTTTGATTTCAACTTTATTTTGAATCTATTGCCAAGTTTACGTTGGATTTTCTCTAACGCTTCTCCGCCAAATACTCGTTCAAGTACTCCTGTGCGAATTGCTAACAATCCATACACAAGACCACCAATACCTGCACAAACCACAACTGTAATAAGAGCACCCATTCGGCCATCAGGTGAGATCATGAAGGACAGAGTCCATTGTGATAACTTTACAGCAATGACCATTACAAGTGTTAATACTGCAATTTGGAAAGTTCTCTTATATACAACACCAAATGAATAGTGTACATGTTTTTTGATTTGTCGATTCGTATACCATACGGAAGCTAAGAATCCGACTGCAGTTGCTAAAATCGCTCCAACTGTACCGAAATAACGAATAAAGATTACGTTACATACGAATTTCAAAATAACACCCATAATAAGCGCGACAATCGCATGTTTTTGTTGATTGATTCCTTGCAGAATTGCTGCTGTTACTGTAAATAAAGCGAATAATAACGCAACCGGTGCATACCACATTAATACTTGTCCACCTAGTGGATCTGAGTCATAGAACGCAGTATAAATTGGATATGCAAGTGTTGATATACCGACAACTGCTGGCAATGTTAAGAACATATTTGCCTGGAATGTTTGTGTAATTTGTAACTTTAAATAGCGGTATTGTTTTTCAGTAAATGATTTTGTAATCGCTGGTACAAGCGTTAAACTAAACGCTGTTGCAAGCGATACAGGAATCATAATTAATTTATGCGTCCACATTGTGAAAATACCAAGCGCTCGCTCTGCGATATCACCTTGGCCAATCGCTTGCATAATTGAGTTAAATGTCAATGTATCAATTTGTTGATATAAAGGAATTGTTAACCCAATTACAACGTAAGGAATCGCATATGCAAATAATTCTTTAAATAATTGAACCGTACTCACTGTCGATTCTGGTACAGTTTGTTCAATTAAATATTGATCCAAATGTTTTTTACGTTTTAACCAGTACCAAATGAGTACACCGAGCGCTCCAACTGCTGAAACGAACGCAGCAAATGTCGCTACCCCAACTGCTGTTGCAACTGTACCGCCAAGTACTTTAATAACGATAAAACTACCCGCTAATAAAAAGACGATACGAATAATTTGTTCAATAATTTGCGAAACAGTAGTCGGTCCCATCGATTGGTGACCTTGGAAATAACCACGAATTAAACTCGCTGCTGGTACAACAATAAGTGCAAAACTTACAAGACGAATAATCGTCGTAACTTCTTCTACATTACTGTGTATACTTTGTTTACCAAGCATTGCTTCTGCAAACAGTGGCGCTGTCATGTATAGAACTAGGAACGAAAGAACTCCTGTTACTATCATCATAACCATTCCCGAACGGAACATTCTCCGGCTCGTTTTATAATCGCCAAGCGCATTATATTTGGAAACAAATTTTGAAACAGCAAGCGGCACCCCTGCCGTTGCAATACTTAAAAAGATCGTATATGGAATGTATCCATATGTATAGAGCGTTCCGCCTTCTGTACCTACTAATGCATGAAACGGAAAGACGTAAATCATGCCTAAGAACTTTACTAAAAATGTCCCTAACGTAACAATAAGCGTTCCGCGCAGAAATTTCGAATCGGACATACAAAAATCCTCCTACATCTACATAAAGTGAAACTTTAATCAGTGTGGGTGTTCTTCCCCACTGATTATTAGTTGAACTATTCGAGCATTTATGGGCTACCAAATTCCCTTTTTATTTCTCTTACATCTTAAGGTTTTAGTCTTCTTACCCACAAATAGCAGGATAGTGCTGAACTCTAACTTTTGTATTGTACCACAATTCTCTCCTTAAGCAGTACTTCACTCTATTTTTCTTTTAAGGGAAAACATGCTATTCTTTTAGGCAGGAAATGTAGAAAATGAGGTCGATATATTATGCATTATGATGTTATTGTCATCGGCGGCGGGCCTTCTGGGCTAATGGCTGCAATCGGTGCTGCAGAAGAAGGCGCAAGTGTCTTACTTCTTGATAAAGGAAATAAACTAGGGCGTAAACTTGCGATTTCTGGTGGTGGTCGTTGTAACGTAACGAACCGTCTACCACTTGATGAGATCGTTAAACATATACCAGGAAACGGTCGCTTCTTATACAGCGCTTTTTCTATTTTCAATAATGAAGATATTATTACATTCTTCGAAAAGCTTGGCGTGCAACTAAAAGAAGAAGATCATGGTCGCATGTTCCCTGTATCAAATAAAGCACAATCAGTAGTAGACGCACTTTTAACACGATTAAAAGACTTAGGTGTAAAAATCCGTACGAATACACCTGTTGAAACAATTGAATATGAGAACGGTCAAACGAAAGCAGTCGTACTGCAAACTGGCGAAGTGTTAGAAACGAATCATGTCGTTATCGCTGTTGGCGGAAAATCCGTTCCTCAAACTGGCTCTACTGGAGACGGATACGCTTGGGCTGAAAAAGCTGGGCATACAATTACAGAGCTATTCCCAACAGAAGTACCAATCCTTTCAAACGAACCATTTATTCGTGATCGCTCCTTACAAGGTCTTGCTTTACGCGATGTTAACTTAAGCGTATTAAACCCGAAAGGAAAAGCTATCATTTCTCACAAAATGGACATGCTCTTCACTCATTTCGGCCTATCTGGTCCTGCCGCTCTTCGTTGTAGCCAATTCGTCGTGAAAGCACTGAAAAAGTTTAAAACGAATACGATTCAAATGAGTATCGATGCATTGCCAGAAGAAAATAGTGAACAACTATTCCAGCGCATGCTGAAACAAATGAAAGAAGATCCGAAAAAAGGAATTAAAAATGTATTAAAAGGTTATGTTCCTGAACGTTACTTCCTATTCTTATTAGAAAAGAATGAAATTGATGGCAGCGAACAAGCTGGACAAGTTTCTCACGAGAAGATTCGTGCACTTGTGAAAGACTTTAAAGAGTTTACTGTGAATGTAAATGGTACGCAGTCAATTGAAAAAGCATTCGTTACTGGCGGCGGTGTATCCGTTAAAGAAATTAACCCGAAAGAAATGTCTTCTAAATTCACGAACGGCGTATATTTCTGCGGAGAAGTTCTTGATATTCACGGTTATACTGGCGGCTACAATATTACATCTGCTCTCGTTACTGGTAGAATTGCCGGAACAACGGCTGGAGAAAACGCGAAAATGCAATATTAAAAAAAGAAACAGGGCTTCCTGTTTCTTTTTTTAGGTATATGAAATTATATCAGCGATTCTACAATTATATCGGCGATTCCTCGAATATATCAGCGTTTCTACAACATATATCGGCGTTTTCTTAAATATATCGACTTACCGACAAGGAACGACAAATATACGTTCCTCCTAACTTCCCATTGCTTTTTTGTTGCTTTATATACCTTAGTACCTTTATATTTTATATTGTTGAATATTTGAAAAAGGGTAAGGGGAAAAAATATGAGAAAAAAAGTCATGATGTCTTTAATGCTAATGACGTTTCTTTCTGCGGTAGAAGGAACGATTGTTAGTACAGCGATCCCTCGTATAACGAGTGATTTGTCAGGCGTCGAACTTGTTAGTTGGGTATATGCAATTTATATGCTTGCAACAGCTGTTTCGACTCCAATATACGGAAAGTTAGCTGATTTATTCGGCCGTAAAAAAGTTTTACTCATCGGAGCTACAATCTTCTTAATCGGTTCTGCGCTTTGCGGAGTCGTTACATCAATGGAACAATTAATCTTCTTCCGTGCTCTTCAAGGTATAGGTGCTGGTGCTGTTATGCCGATCACAATGACGATTATTGGAGACTTATATAGCGAAGCGAGAGACCGCGCGAAAGCACAAGGTTGGATGAGTGCCGTTTGGGGTGTATCAGGTGTTATCGGACCGTTAGTCGGTGGATTTTTAGTTGATTCTCTATCTTGGCGTTATATTTTCTTCTTAAACGTCCCATTTGGAATTATCGCTTGCTTAATGATCGCCATTTACTACAAAGAATCTATTAAGCCCGCTAAACACCATATCGACTATCTTGGTGCAACAGTCTTCTCATTAAGTACGATCGCTCTACTATATGCATTATTAACAGGTAGCAGTAAGCAAAACTGGGGCGACATAACAATTATCGGCCTATTAATCTTCGCCGTCGTTTCATTCATTATTTTCTTATTCATCGAGAAAAAATCTCCGGAACCATTAATTCCGCTAGCACTTTTCTCTAACCGTACATTATCTACAATAAACATATTAACGCTCATTGCTGGCGCAATGATCATTAGTATTACAATGTACCTTCCAATTTGGAGCCAAGGTGTATTAGGAAAAAATGCGACAGAAGCCGGACTTATTTTAATGCCAATCCCTGTTATGTGGACATTTGGTGCTATTTTCTCTGGTAACTTAGTAGGCAAATTAAAAACGAAACAAATCATTTTACTTGGAGCTAGCATTTTATCAGTCGCTACGTTCTTATTATTTACATTATCAACAAATTCACCATCGTTCCTTATTTATGTAGCAGTCGGATTATTCGGATTAGGAATGGGGCTTGTGACACCTATTTATATGGTAACAATTCAAGCAGCCGTACCAGCTCATACACGCGGAACAGCCGTTGGTTTAAACACATTTATTAATACATTTAGCCAAACTTTAGGTGCTGCAATCTTTGGCACAATCTTTAATACGATGATTCATGCACGCGGTATTCAAAACCTTGATCTTGTATCTGGTGGCGGACATGGAGGAACTACAGCAAACGTAGTAACCGAATCGCAAGAGGCATTAGCATCAAGTGTACACGTCATTTATATGAGTACTTTCGTATTAGCAGTATTTACACTAATTATCGCTTGGATTTTATTAAAACCAGCTACTCAAACAAGTGAGCAATCATAAAGAGGATGACCATTTTGGTCATCCTCTTTTTACTCTTCATTCTCCACAATATGTTTCAGCATAGATAATTTATTATTCCAAAAACGTTCATAATATGAGAGCCACTGTTGTAATTCCTCTAATGGTTCTGGATGCAAACGATATATCTTCTCTCTTCCGCTTTTTCTTCCGCTTACTAAATTCGCTTCCGAAAGAATATGAAGGTGCTTTACAACCGCAGTACGACTCATCGGAAAATGATCCGTTATTTTGGAAATCGGTAACTCTTTATCACTTAATAACCGTATTACTTCTCGGCGGGTTGGATCAGCAATTGCTTGAAATACATCATATTTCGCTGCTGATGAAGACACTTAGCCTTCAACAACCTTTTTCAGTTTTTCATTTACAATCGCTACCCAGCCGCCACTCATTCTATCGCGAATAATAGAGCTCTTCGCATTCGCTTTCGGAAGAATTTCATCAGGATGTTTCCAGCCGCCGTGAATTAACGTAAATTCTGTTTTATTATCTCCTAGGTCTTTCAGATTAAATGAAACGACCCAGCCATCTGTATCCCATGAGAAAGATAGATGGTTTGGTTCATCAATTTCTAGCACTTTACATGGTGATGGGCCAAATGGTGATTGCACATGAAATTCATGTCCTACCTCTAATACAAAATCATTCGGCATAAACCATGACGCAATCCCTTCTGCAGTTGATACTACATTCCATACTTTTTGAATAGACGCGTTAAAAACGATCGTTTGTTTAATATCAGTTAATGTATTTTGTTGTTCCATTTTCATTCTCCTTTATTCGGCAATTAAATATAACACCTTTTGGTTATACTTCGATAATATAACACCTTTTGATTTCATGTCAACGCTAGTTATTTTTTACTGTTGAGAAATTCTCAACATTTTTTCAACAGGACAAACACCCTCTGAGCATTCCCTCATAATATACTCACAAAGGCAACAAAAAATAAAAACTTCTCTCAACATGAAACTCCATCATTTATCTTGAAAGAAGTGCCTTACGTATATCATGCGTATTTCGTCTCTCCTCCTTCCCTCAGGGACACTACGCGAGATATGAAAAATCAGAAGGAATATGCCCACCATTTGAGTAGGTAGTTATTTCTCTTCTCCTCAACATTTCCTTAGGAGCGAAATGACTACCAACTCACTTTTTTCAAACAAAAATAAAAAGGGGATGAAAGCTATGTTCTATTGCATTAATTGCTCTGACATTCACCATGAAAAACATCCGAATGATAAAGTATTCAAAAACGGTTTTTATATCGATCCATTTTTAGGTGATCGTTATCACCTTGGTATGTGTACAGATGCCCAAAACCATGAAACAGGGGAGCCTCTTTTAGCGAAAAAGAAATTAGGCACAACTCAATCTATTATGAACGTATTACCGACACATGTTGTCCCAACATAAAACATAAAAAAGAGCTGGCTCACCCAGCTCTTTTTTATGCTTTATAAACGATCATTGCTGAAAAACAATAAATTTGGTTTTCGTCATCATTAATGGAGACACCGACTTGGTACTTAATATCTACAAAATTACTATCATCAATCTTTTTCAAAAAAACATTTACAGCGTCTTCTAAGTCTTTTTCGTGACTTTCATCAAACACTTTCACACGAATCATGTTAACACCATCCTAGATCGCAGCCCTCCGCCGCTTGATTATTGCCACGGTGCGTATCTATGATGCGATAAAATTTTCCGTCTTCATATATATATCCGTCTTCTAACACATATTGTTTACCTTCAGTATAGACATAAAACTTACCTATCATAAATTTACTCGTATATAATTCCAAATAATCCGGTCTAAATTTAGCTACAACTTTATTTGTAATATCAATTCTTATTGTGCGCCCCACCTTCTCTCCCTCCCTTGCAAAGAACGGATTTAGGTATATTGTATTAACGATTTTACATTTTATGCTTAAAAATAAGTGGATATGCCTTCTTTCTTCGTCTGTACTATTTTTCAAAAAAATCATCAATAAATAAGAGCAAAAAAATATAAAAAAAAAAAAAAGAGTTTTTACTTATTGACTATAATATCAACATTATGGTATTATATAAAATTTGACATTTTCACTCACTTGTGCTATCATTAAAAGTGGTTACCACATATGGAGGTGGATGATTTGTTTCAAATTGGCGATAAAATCGTTTATCCAATGAACGGCGCAGGAGTCATCGAAGCCATTGAAGAGAAAGAAATATTAGGAACAACACGTCAATATTGTGTGATACGTATCATTAGTAAAGACATGCAAATAATGCTTCCTATGGATCAATTACAAAAATCAGGTATTCGTTATATCGTAGATAAAGGTACATTAGATGTTATACTTCTTGAGTTTCAAAACGGGGAATCAGACACATCACTTTCCTGGAAACAGAGATATACAATGAATATGGAAAAAATGAAAAACGGCAATCTGCAAGATAGCGCAGAAGTTGTTCGCGATTTACTTCGCCGTAATAAAGAGAGAGCATTAAATGCGAGCGAAAAACAAATGCTAGATAATGCACGCAAAATGATGATTAGCGAAGTTGCACTTGTGCAAAATGTTTCTGAACATCAAGCAACAGAATTTCTTCAAGATACAATTAATCATTAAATTTAAAATAGCCGACCGCTATTTTTTTTTGCAGAAAAAAGGACAAAGAGATAATCTCTTTGTCCTTTTTTATTAACCGCGCCCTGCTTGAAACGACGGGTATAAAGTCATTCCACCATCTGCAAATAACGTAATTCCAGTTACGTAACTCGCTTCTGAGGAAGCAAGCCACGTTGCGACTGCTGCAATTTCTTCCGGTTTTCCAATGTAGCCCATCGGTATCATACTTTCTACGTCAGCACGTTTTTTAGGATCAGCAAACTTTTCGGCATTAATTGGCGTATTTATTGCACCTGGCCCAATATTATTTACTCGAATACCTTTTGGTGCATATTCTAACGCTAACGTTTCTGTCATCAGTTTAATACCACCCTTACTCGCCGCATAGTGCACGAATAGTGGCCACGGAATTTTCTCATGAACACTCGACATATTAATAACAGAACCTTTAATATCATGTTCTACAAAATATTTAATCGCTTCACGGCTTCCTAAAAAAGCACCTGTTAAATTTGTATTGATTACTTTATTCCAATCCTCTAACGGCATTTCATGCGACGGGACCGCGTTTTCTATCCCTGCATTATTAATCATAACGTCAAGCGTACCAAACTCTTTCACAGCAGATTGAATGAGGTTCACGACATCAGATTCAACTGTCACATCACCTTTTACAGCAATCGCTTCTCCGCCTACTTTTTTAATTTCTTCTAATACATCATGCGCTTCTGACTCTCGTGAGCGATAGTTAATTACTACTTTTGCTTTCTCCTTAGCAAACCGTACTCCCATCGCTCTTCCAAGACCAGTTGCTGATCCTGTAATAACGACAACTTTTCCTGCTAAATCACTATACATTTCAATACCCCCTTTAACTTTTTGCAACACCTAACATTATTCCGGCTGCGATAATAAAAACGATACCGACAACAATCCCCGTTAATTGGCGTTTCGTTTTTCTTTCACCTAATATAAGAATCCCGCCAAGCGTTGAAATAATAATCCCCATTTGCGATAGCGAAAAACTTGTTGCCACTCCAACACGCGGCTGCGAAATGAATAAAAACATATTTCCAGCTGCCCAAATTAATCCTGGGATAATATTTCGTAGTGCATATTTATTAAATGGATGATGTTTAAACGTAAGCAAAACGCCCCCTAACACCATACCAACTGCTTGTGGCAATAAAGCTGACCAACCATCTACGTTAAATAGCCTAATCACTACTACGTAAACTAAATAACCGACTGTTGAAATCAATAAAATGATAATGCCCCTTTTAAAATTACCCGCCTGCTCTGCACTCTTTTCTTCTTCACTTTGAAGTGATGTTAAAATAACACCGATAATAATACAAACGAGAGCCAAAACACCAAGGACGACTGATATAGTCGTGGACCACTCATGAAATACGATGACTCCAAATAAAGTCGTCGCAACTAATTGCAGTCCTGTTGAAATGGGCATCGTTCTCGAAACGCCCATTAAATCAATACTTTTTAATTGATTCGCCTGACCAAGTGCCCAAAATAAACCTGACACAATTCCAACTCCAATAACAGTAGGAGTTAATACTGGCTTCATAAAAATATAAACAACAATCGAGAAAATAAGTGCCCCAAACGTTGTACCGAGCGTTTGACTATACGGTCCCCCGCCCAGTTTCACGTTAAATAGCACAATACTTCCCCAAAATATAGCCGGTAAAATCGCTAAAAGTATGTCCATCGCTCATTACCTTTCTTTACTAAATGTCATAAGTTATCACTCTGAATCATTAGAGTGAGCTTTTATTTTTTCTTTTTCCCGTTCACAAACTTTTTCTGCAATAGCACCAGAAACATTCTTTTCTCGCTCCACCTTCTTTATTTTTACGTGATCTAAATAATCTTCCAAAATAAGTGTAACTTTATCATTCGGCGGATTATGTGCACCTTGGAACGTAAGAAATTGTAGCGTAATTTCAAATCTAGGAACGAACTCACCGTTCTTACCGAGACGTTTTATATTTATAACGGAAGCACATTCATACTGATCTTCTGTCACTTGTCTAATAACTGAATAGTACCTATTTGATAATGCACTCTCTAACAGCTGCTCCCTCGATTCTTTCGCAAAAGAATCACTTGGAGAAGAGAAAAAGATTGCACATAGCATTGTACTAACTACACATATTTTTTTCATAACACCCTCCTTGTTCTATAAGTTAGTGTTCGCAAAACTTCCATAAAAAAACGACTTCCCTATGTAGGAAAGTCGTTTGAATGAATCCAATATTAACCACCGCTCACTGGTGGGATTAGTGCAACAACATCACCATCTCGGATCGTATCATCTTCATTCGCATATTCTTCATTAATCGCAACCATAGTTGATGCTGTCACTGGTACATTATATTCTTTAGCAACAACATCTTTTAACTCTGCAACCGTAATATTTTCTTTCTCTATTTGTAATTCACTTGTTCCTGCTTCCTCTTGCAAGTGCGCAAATAATAATACTCGAATCATACTTACAGCTCCTTCCCAGGCTCCCCTGCCGGATATGGCGTTTTTTCTAATTGATCACCAATCCATGAGTCTCCATCTTCCCAAAACTCCTTTTTCCAAATCGGAACAACTTGTTTTATACGTTCCATAATGTATTCATTCGCCTCATAGGCCGCTTTACGATGCGGTGTTGAAACAGCAACAACAACCGCGATATCAGAAATTTGCAGTGTACCGATGCGATGTGTAATCGCAACGTGTGTACCTGGCCACTTCTCTTTCACTTCTGAGCCAATTTTCTCTAGCATCTTTTCTGCCATCGTTTTATAAGCGACATATTCTAAGTATAATGTACGACGCCCTTTCGTAAACTCCCTAACCGTTCCAATAAATGTTGTAACAGCACCGCATTCGCGGCGAATAACCTTCTTTGCTACCTCTTCAATCGAGATTTCTGTATCAATTACTTCATAATACGTATTTGTCATTTCGTACTCCTTACCGTTTGTATAAACCAGTCTATATACAACTCTTCTTCTGTTATATGAAATACTTTATATTCTTCTCGTAAGTTTGCAGGTGCATCATGCCACGTAATAACCGCTACTATATTTTCTACTTTATGTAAAAGTTCAACGTCTTCCGCAGAACGAAGTAATACTACTTTCGGATAGCTCTCTTTTTTATAGCCCTCTATTAAAATTGTATCCACTTCAAAAAACTCATATAAGCGAATAATTTCTTGCAAGGACCATTCCTCTCTTAATGACGACAGTGAAAGTAATCCAGCGCCTTCTACACTACTGACAACAGCCCCAGCCTTTCGGTGCCTTTCACTATCTTTTTGCGCTACTTCTGGAAAACCTCCGTGCCCGTGATGCTTAATTGTAGCAACTTTCATGTTTCGTTCAGCTAATGCATACACAATTTTCTCAACGAGCGTTGTTTTCCCGCTATTTTGATATCCTACTATTTGTAAGATTGAAGGGGCTTTGCCCATGGCCAATCACATCCCTCGTCGTGCTCTAACAATAATACAGATACTTTCATCCCTGCCTCAAATCCTCTCGTTCCTCCAGGCAACACAATAAAAGCATTCGCATCGGCGAGTGAAGAGACCGCACTCGATTTATCTAAACCGACCGGCATCGCTTGTAATGCCCCGTCCACGATTGTCACGTTTGCTCTTACAAAACGAGTAAACGGATTTGGCTTCGGAAAATCTTTTTGTAAAATAGCATCTGCTCTATATACGTGGGGTTCTTTCGCATACAAATATGTTTTTATAACCGGATGCACAAATAGCTCAAAGCCTACGTAGCAAGCTGACGGATTTCCTGATAAACCGAAAAGTAACTTTCCATCAACTTCAGCTACTGTCGTTACACTTCCTGGTCTCATCGCTATTTTATTAAAGAGTACATTCGCCTGTAATCTTTCATAAATAGCTGGCAAGTAGTCATAATCTCCTACCGACACACCGCCTGTTGTAATTAAAATATCAACCTCATTCATCGCTGATTGAACAGCTGCAAAGCATGCATCTAACTCGTCAGCAAGTTGGCCATAATAACGCACTTTCCCTCCGACTTTCATAATTTGAGCGGCAATCATATACGAGTTACTATTTCTAATTTTCCCCGGCTGTAACGACTCGTGTACCTCTAACAGTTCACTTCCTGTCGTCACAATACCAACAACAGGCTGTTTTACAACCTTCACAGTACTATATCCAAACGTCGCTAATAAGGCGGCAACACCTGGATTAATTGCAACACCTTTCTGAACGAGAACTTGATTTTTCTTTATATCTTCTCCTTTAAATGACACATTGTCACCACTATGAAAAGGACGCTTTACCTTCATATATGTTTTTCCGTTCTTCTCAAAACCTTCCGTCAACTCTAGCATTACGACTGCATTACAATCCTCTGGAATAGCTGCTCCTGTCATAATACGAACCGCCTGAAAATGTCCTACTTCTTCTGTAAAAACAGATCCTGCCCCGATTTCTCCTATTACTTCAAACTCAATCGCATTCTCTTGATGTGCTTCTTTCGTATCTTCTGCTCGAATCGCGAAACCATCGTAAGGAGAACGATCGAAATGAGGAACGTCATGATCAGAGATAACATCCTCCCCAAGAATTCTCCCGTAACTTTCCGTAATAGAAACCTCTTCTACTTCACCATTTTTCGCATATTCCATTACTCTCTCTACTGCCTCAGCAACTTGAATTGGAATTCGTTTTTCTATCATCGTTTCTCACCTCATATTTGCAATTTTTTTTATCTCGATTAAACTTTATATATTAAATAGAAATTAACTTCAAGGAGGAATTCCATGTCTTCATTCACACACTTTAATGACCAAGGACGCGCGAAGATGGTTGATATAAGTGACAAAAAAGCAACCGTCCGAACAGCAATTGCGTGCTCTAGCATTGTCGTTACAAAAGAAATTTACGATAAAATCTCTCACAATGAAATTGGGAAAGGTGACGTATTAGCAGTTGCACAAATCGCAGGTATTATGGCTGCGAAACGCACTTCTGATATTATCCCAATGTGCCATCCTTTATTATTAAAAGGTGTTGACGTTTCTTTCGATTGGAAACAATCCGAAGAACAATATCGATTACTTATTGAAGTAAAAGTTAAAACAGAAGGTAGCACCGGTGTTGAAATGGAAGCTTTAACAGCCGCTTCCGCTACAGCTCTTACTGTGTACGATATGTGCAAAGCTGTTGATAAAGGTATGATTATTGGCGAAACTTACTTATTTGAAAAAACAGGTGGAAAAAGTGGAGATTATACGAGAAAGTCTTAATCTTCTTTCCGTTGAACCTAAAGGGCTCCCTTTAGGTTCAACCTATATATCTTGCATATAAGCGTTTTGCTATATTTATATCATTCGTCCCATGAATGAACGCCCTGCCATCTGTAAATAAAACAAAACGAAATTCCTCCACCGGAAATGATAATAAATACGGAGTAGCTTTTACATCCACACTTCTTTGTAAGCGCTTTTTAATTTCTTCTAAATTAAATTCATTCCGCACACCTGGACGGATTTGTACTGTATTTCGGCCACATAACACTTCTGTTTTTGTTTGTGCTTCAAATGTTAAACTCGGATATGTACGTAATCTTCCGCAAGATAAACATGTGTCTTTTTTCTGCCTATTCACTTTAAATGCCATCTGTTGATTATTCCAAAGATCAAACGATAACATCGTTTCGCGAAGTGCCCCATAGTCTTCTACTAATATTTTCAGCGCTTCCGTTATTTGATGCGCAACTACTAATTGTACTGCGGGCTGTATAATACCAGCCGTATCACATGTTGCCCCGCTCGCTGGATGTTCCATTAAACAGCGGAAACACGGTGTTTTTCCTGGTAAAATTGTATACGTTACTCCGTAGCTTCCGACACAACCACCATATATCCACGGAATATTATACTTTTGTGAAATATCATTAATAAGAAGACGCGTTTCAAAATTATCTGTCGCATCTAATATTAAATCTACATCATTCACTAGCTCTTCCATTTCTCGCACTGTTACATCAGTCACAACCGGATTTATTTTCACCTCAGAATTAATCGCTTGTAAATGCTCTGCTGCTGCTACCGCCTTTGGTTTATATTGCTTTGCATCTTCTTCTGTATATAATTGTTGCCTTTGTAAATTACTCCATTCTACATAATCACGATCCGCAATTGTTATTTTGCCAACACCTGCTCTAACAATTGCTTCTGCATTCGCTGCCCCGAGAGCGCCAGCGCCGATAATAAGCACATGCTTCTCTCTAATTTTTCTCTGACCTTCTTCTCCAACACCAGAAAATAATATTTGTCTTGAATATCGCTCCTGCATACGATAGCCCCCTTTCTTATCCTCCTATATAAGACATTTCAATTTTCGGACGATTCTTTGCACTTTCTTCTGTCCGTTCATCCGAATACCTGTCTTTTCTATTCATCCATACATCTTGTATAACGCTTACTAACTCATCATCCGAAAGATTTCCTCTAAGAAGTTTCCTTACATCCAATCCTTCTGTCGCAAATAAGCAAGTATAAAACTTTCCATCTGCCGAAATTCTTGCTCTCGTACAAGAGGAACAAAATGACTCTGAAACAGAAGTAATAAAACCGACTTCGATATTTGTTCCAACGTAACGATATCGCTTCGCAACTTCACCGAAATAATGCGCTTCAGCTGGCTCAAGTGGATACACACTATGAATCATTTCAATTAATTCTTGCTTTGTAACGACTTGATCAAAGTTCCATCCATTTGTACTACCAACATCCATAAACTCAATAAACCTAAGTGTGATTCCTTGCTCTTTAAAATAAGCAGCCATCGGAAGTACTTGATGTTCATTCATCCCTTTTTTCACAACCATATTTACCTTTACATCAAGCCCGGCCTCTTTTGCAGCCATAATTCCCTTTATAACAGGTTTCGTATTAATATTCCGGCCATTAATGTCCTTAAATACATCGTCATCTATTGCATCCAAACTAACATTTACTCTATGTAATCCAGCTTCTTTTAATGCTTTTGCTTGTTTCGTTAAATGAATTGCATTTGTCGTTAACCCTATATCTACTAACCCTTCAATTTTCACGAGACGAGCAATAAGTTTTGTTAAATCTTTACGCAGTAGTGGTTCGCCACCAGTAAGTCTAATTTTTCGTACACCGATGCTAACAAATAGTTTTGCCAAACGCTCAATTTCATCAAACGTCAGTAAAAACTCATCTTTCAAAAAAGCATAATCTGGCCCAAAAACTTCCGCTGGCATACAATATGTACATCTAAAATTGCAACGATCAATGACAGATATGCGCAAATCTTGAAGTGGGCGTCCAAAAAAATCTGTAACCATCTCCTGCATCGCCACCCTCCCTTTCTGCCAAATTTCTCTCTTTTCATTCTATTATAATATATTTTCGAACTGCGATGTTTTTGCTCAAGTGAATAAAGTGAAACTTTCCTAACCAATTAGACTACCTACTTATAACGGGATAAAAAACCTTGAAGCATAAAAGCCCCAAGGTTTTCTCCCTATTAACTTAACCTAATAATAGTTAGCGTAGCTCCTGGCGTTGCCGTAGATAATGTAGCTATTGCAACTAATCCAAATAACTGCAGACTAATAGCAGCTCCAGCAGGCAAATTAGCAATTATTGTCGCATTAAATGAACCTGTAGCTATTGCTGGTGAATTTATTGTTCCTGCAAGCGGACTGCCATTTACAGTTATACGAGAACTTACAAGTAAAGAGGCTGTTAAATTTATTGTATAAGCTATATAGTAATTCCCCGCATTCGCAACCGTAAATACGGTATTTCCTCCGCTAACGGTAATTCCTGGTCCAATATTTTGATTGTTCGGTAATGGTACATTTGTACCACCTAATAAAACGGAAATAGCGGTTCCTGATGTATTATTCGCAAATGCATACGTTGCAGTTGTACTAACTCCGGTCACACCCGTTGCTCCAGTGGCCCCGGTTGCTCCAGCTCCGGTTGAACCGGTTGGACCTTGGATTCCTTGTGAACCGGTTGGACCCGTGTCTCCTGTTGGACCTTGTGTTCCTGTTGCTCCAGTGGATCCCGTTGGACCTTGGATTCCTTGTGCTCCTTGAATTCCTTGTGGGCCTGTCGCTCCTGTTGCTCCAGTGGATCCCGTCGGGCCTTGTGGACCTTGAATTCCTTGTGGACCTTGTGAACCAGTAGCTCCCGTATCCCCTGTCGGGCCTTGTGGACCTTGCAACCCTTGCACGCCTTGCGGACCGGTTGGACCTATTTCTCCTTGAACACCTTGAATTCCTGTTGGGCCTTGTGGACCGGTCGGCCCCTGCACTCCTTGGATTCCTTGAATTCCCTGTGGACCTTGTGCTCCTGTTGCTCCTGTCGCACCTTGAATCCCTTGTGGGCCTTGATCTCCTTGTACTCCTTGTGGACCGGTTGGGCCTTGGATTCCTTGCGGGCCTTGGATTCCTTGTGAGCCTTGATCTCCCGTTGCTCCCGTTACTCCTTGTATCCCTTGGGGACCTTGAACACCTTGCGGACCGGTTGGACCTATTTCTCCTTGAACACCTTGAATTCCTTGGGGTCCCTGTAAGCCCGTCACACCAGTTGCTCCTGTTTCTCCTGTCGCTCCTGTCACTCCAGTTGAGCCTATCGCACCGGTATCTCCAGTTGCTCCTGTCACACCGGTTGCTCCTGTTGGTCCAGGTGGTCCACCGGATGGACCTGTCACTCCTGTCGGACCTGATGGCCCCGTTGGACCACTCGGTCCTGCTGGTCCTCCAGAAGGACCAGTTACCCCTGTTGGACCGGTTACTCCTGTCGGGCCTGTAGTTCCTTCCCCTGTCGCTCCGGTTACACCCGTATCTCCTGTTACTCCGGTTGGACCTTGGCCCCCTTGAATTCCCTGTGGCCCCTGCACTCCTTGCGCACCCGTTGGACCTTGAATTCCTTGAATACCTTGCACGCCCTGTATTCCCATTGGACCTATTGGGCCTATTTCCCCTTGAGTACCTTGCACTCCTTGCGGGCCCTCTGGACCTGTTGCTCCTATATTCCCTTGTACACCTTGAATTCCAGTTGCTCCTTGTGCTCCTGTTGCTCCTGTTACACCTTGAGGTCCTATAGCCCCCTGTATACCTTGTGGACCTTCTGGACCTGTTGCTCCTATTGGCCCTTGGATTCCCTGTATACCTTGCGGCCCCTCTGGACCTGTTGCTCCAGCTGGTCCTGGCACCCCTTGGATTCCTTGCGGACCTTGAAGTCCTTCTGGGCCTTCTGGTCCTGTTGGTCCGATCTCACCCATCGGGCCTTGAATCCCTTGAACTCCTTGTGGTCCCGTTTCTCCTGTTGGACCCGGTACTCCTTGTATACCTTGTGGACCTTGATCTCCTGTTGCTCCTGTTACACCTTGAGGCCCTATAGCTCCCTGTATACCTTGTGGACCTTGATCTCCTGTTGCTCCTGTTATCCCTTGAATTCCCTGAACTCCTTGTATTCCTTGTTCACCAGTTACGCCCGTCGGCCCCGGAATACCTTGAATACCTTGCGGACCTTCTGGACCTGTTGGTCCAATTGGCCCTTGAACCCCTTGTATTCCTTGCAATCCCTGTGCTCCTGTTTCTCCTGTACTTCCAGTCGGTCCTGTATTTCCCGTTACTCCAGTTACACCTGTACTTCCTGTTACCCCTGTATTTCCCGTCGCTCCCGTCGCACCTGTACTTCCACTCGGTCCACCTCCTGGACCTGTCGCACCAGTTGCCCCCGTCGGACCTGGTGGTCCTCCAGATGGACCCGTTATCCCTGTTGGACCTGTTATTCCAGTTGGGCCTGTAACCCCTTGACCAGTTGCTCCTGTTGTCCCCGCACTTCCACTCGGTCCTTGTGGTCCTTGTATCCCTTGTGCCCCTTGTATTCCTTGTGGACCTGTTGCACCTGGTACCCCTTGCACACCTTGAATTCCTTGAGGTCCCTCAGGTCCAGTCGCTCCAATCGGACCTTGTAACCCCTGTATCCCCTGTATACCTTGTGCCCCAGTCGCTCCTGTTGGACCAATCGGACCTTGCAACCCTTGCACTCCTTCTGGTCCTGTCGCTCCTGTAGCTCCCTGTGCTCCCCTCAATCCTTGCAGCCCCTGCTGTCCTTCTGCTCCTGTTGCACCTATTGGTCCAACTGGTCCTTGTATCCCTTGCACACCTTGAGGTCCTGTCGGGCCCATCTCCCCCATCGGACCTTGTAATCCTCTTGGTCCTTGAGGGCCAGTCGGACCTTGGGGACCGGTTGGGCCAGTAATCCCAATGCCAGTAAATCCCGTTGGAACGGGTGGAAAGGTAGGACCAATAAGATTTGGTGAAATTCTGAAATTAGAGTTTAATGAATGTTTTTTATCGCGCTCTCTCACACTTTCACCACCTGCACACCATCTTTTTTACATGAAACAAACCTCTTCTTCTTAATATGTATTTACAAAAACAAACTCAAAGACTATTTTTATTTGAAATAATAAAAACTCCCTTAAATCCTTAAGGGAGTCCAGCAATTGAATCCATATTATCTGTATTAGGGACAGCTTGTGCTATACTCGATGCATTTACACTTTGCCCCATATTTGTTCCTGTTACAGTACCGGCAGGAGTGCCTCTTGTATATGTTGTCGTCACCGAATCACCCGGCTGTAAACAAAGCTTCGTCTCCGTCCCTATTACTGTAACAACGTCAATCCAAGTGCACCCCATTGAGCCACTATACGATTTCGTAGCAGTAAATGACGTATCACTCAAATTATCACCAGTAAATATATTCCCAGTGTTATTCACAATAACAAACTCTTTTATATGAGCAGGCATAATTACACTCTACCTTTCCTCTATGAACCTAATGTACGTGTACTCGTTGCTAATGGCGGAAGAAATACTGATGTTCGAATCACCGCTTCTGGCTGCCTTTTCCCATTTAAAAAAATAGCCGCACTCGATCCTCCAGCACCTGCATATATTTTTGCTACAGCTAAAGGTGAGATATCATAACAGTCACCGACATTAACAGCCCCTGTATTATTAATAATTTTTACTTTCCGCAAGTTAATCCCCATTTACCTATCCCCCTTTTGTACACTGTATGCAAAAGAAAAAAACTTGAAACAAACACGTTTCAAGTTTTTTTAGCTACTTATTTCGTTTCACCTTCATATTGAAGCATACCGCCAACCATGTTCATTGTTTTAAATCCTTGCTCATTTAAATAATGGCATACATTTTCACTGCGCATTCCCGAGCGACAAATAAAGATATATTCATTCTCTTTATCAAAGAAATCTACTTTATTTGGGATATCACCCATTTTAATATGTACAGCTTCTGGAATTTTCCCTGCCGCTACTTCTTCATCTTCCCTTACGTCTACTAAAAATAACGTTTCTCCATTTTCTAAACGCTCTTGCACTTCTTCTGTAGTAATTGTTTTAACTTCTGTCATATGTCGTTCCTCCTTATATACAATAAAACCTTTAGTCTCTTCCTTAAACAAGCATATCTAGTCAATTTTAGCATGCGAAAGAAAGAACGCAAAGAATGGAAATTTTATTTCTCAATTTTCTCGCAAAACTTATTCTTTACAAACATAACTCGTGCATTGTATCCTCAATATACTTGTTTTATGAAAGGAGCCAATGAAAATGACACTTTTTCTTTTCATTACGGGCATCATTTTCTTAATCGCCGCAATTATTGCACTTAGTATGAAGAATAATAAAAAGATAAAATCACCACAAGAAATGTCATTCTTATTTCTATTGCTTAGTATCGCATTCTTCGGTATAGCAATTGCCACATATATTTTCCGTCTACAAATCATGTAAAAAAAGGTGCCTACTACATACATCGCACCTTTTTCACACCATTTATTTTCTACACCAAACTAGATACTTTCCGATTTAAAAATTCATAAACTTTCTTTTCAAATAAATGAATATCAAATGCTCCTGCCATATGCCCATTTATACTTTCTATCTCATACACTTCCGCATACTTCCCTTGTTTTTGCAAAATGTCTACCATTTTATAATTATAACGTGACGGCTGAAGCAAATCTTGTTTGCACGGAATCATAAGTACATTTGCTTCTATGTTAGAAAGCGCCTCTTCTAAAGACGAAAATCCATGCGCAATATCATGTAATAAAACTGCTTTCGCAGTGTATATCCACGAATTTGCATCTACTAACTCTATACTTCTATATGTCACTTTATTTATTTCTTTCTCAAATGATGTTAATGCAGCAAATGTTTCATAAGGTTCTTTCTCTACACTATTACGAGGGAATGTCGTTTCATAAAAATGCTCATCAAATGCGTTCATAAACATCATTCTATTTGCTAAATGAAGTCCCTTCATTGGCTGATCTTCTCCATATTTTCCGCCCTTCCAACTTGGATCTAGTTGAATAGCCTCAATTGCATTTTGCGCTACATTTACCGACGTAATAATTGGATTTTGCGGGTTCGTAATAACACCAATCATCCGCTCTACCATATGAGGATAATGAACAGCCCATTGCTGCGCAATCATCCCACCAGCTGACGGTCCCATTACAGCATGTAACCTTGAGATTCCCATATCTTTTATTAACTCATATTGCACACGAGCTACATCAAGAAATGTAAAAACCGGAAAATCCATCGCATATTCATCTCCAGTTTTCGGATGAATCGATTTCGGTCCCGTTGTAAACACATAAGGGTTCTTAACCTGCACATTACAAAGATTATCAGTACATATAACAAAATATTTATTTGTATCAACTGCTTTTCCCGGTCCAATTAAACCATCCCACCAACCAGACTCCTCATCATGCGCTGTATATTTCCCTGCCGCGTGACTCGTTGCACTAAAATAATGGCATACCAAAATCGCATTTGACCTTTCTCTATTTAAAGTACCATACGTCTCATACCCCATTTGAACAGGAATTCCCCTACCATTTTCAAACGTAAACTCTCTTAAAACAAACTTTTCCTTTTTTACAAATTGCACAGACTCGCCCTCTTCCCGCCATAGTATGAACTGCTGCTTACTAAAGGATTTTTTCTATGCAAACTAATCTCCTCCTTCTTTTCATAAATAAATGAATAATATACAAAATTATCCACAAAATAGCATTATATTACACAATCAAAGAGGGCATACATATGATTTGGAATTGGCTACGTAAGAAAAAAAAATCAAATACGACAGAGAAAAACGAAACAGATAACTCGGAGCAACAGCCTAACAACCAAGAGAATGATAACAAAGAACAGACTAGAAGTATGAAACATAATAAAGATAGCAATAGCGAGCAAAAAAAAGAGGAACACAAAGAGCCTTCTCAGGATCAGCAGCAACAACATTCTAAACAAAACGACTCAGATCAGAATCAACAACAAAACTCTAAACAAGACAACTCGAATCAGAATCAACAACAAAACTCTAAACAAAACGACTCGAATCAGAATCAACAACAACATTCTAAACAAAACGACTCGAATCAGAATCAACAACAAAACTCTAAACAAAACGACTCGAATCAGAATCAGCAACAACATTCTAAACAAGGGAACTCGGATCAAGATCAGCAGCAAAACTCTGGAAATAATAGTATTTATGATTTTACGAAACCAGAAAAAGACCGGATTCACTCTCTACAAGATTTAATAGAGAAACTTAAAAAATCTAGCGATTTTGTTAATTATCACACATCTGACGATGAAACGATGCCTTATTGGATTTCTTACTATCGCCCTT
Source organism: Bacillus sp. MMSF_3353 (assembly GCF_030733445.1). NCBI lineage: Bacteria > Bacillati > Bacillota > Bacilli > Caryophanales > Bacillaceae > Bacillus > Bacillus sp. MMSF_3353. The sequence continues at coordinate 133,878 of NZ_JASHJA010000009.1, read as the reverse complement.
CGCTTGATGGAGAGAAATTACAAAAGTATTTAATGCCTACTCTTTTAGAACGACCTAACGCTTCACTAGAAGAGCTAAAAGAACATATTCCAATGAGCGGTATTACAATTACGAACGATTTACAAAAAATTGAGGATATGGTGTTAAAGGGACATGCGATTATTCAATTAAATCAGCAAGACCAAAAGTGTATGCTTGCAAACATTGCAATTGATACGTATCGGGCACCAAGCCCTCCTTTAAACGAATCGACTGTTATCGGTCCTCAAGAAGGTTTCGTAGAGGATATTGATACAAATATTAATTTAGTTCGAAAACGTCTTCCTGTTTTAGATTTACAAACAAAAGAAATGATTGTCGGCGAGTTTTCCAAAACAAAAGTTGTCATGATGTATTTAGACAACCTCGCTGAAAAAGAAAATGTAGATTTTCTCGAGGAGTCATTACGTGCTCTTGAATATGATCAAATTAATGATAGTGCTTATATACAAGAACTAATGGGTGAAAAGTCGATTTTCCCTCTCTATATCAATACAGAACGTACTGATAGAGTTACAAAAGCACTCATTGATGGGAAAATTGCTATTTTTGTGGATGGTTCTCCAAGTGTTCTACTTACGCCAGTATCCTATTTCGATTTTTTCATTTCACCAGAAGACTATAACGTTTCTTGGCTATACGCTACATTTTCACGCATTTTACGCCTTATCGCTGTTCTATTTTCAATCTGTGCTACACCACTATATGTTGCAATTTTAAATTATCATTATGAACTTATTCCAAGTGATTTACTTGAAACTTTGATTTTATCAAGGGCACAAGTACCATTCCCACCTTTAATTGAAGCACTCTTTTTAGAACTTGCAATCGACTTATTGAGAGAAGCTGGCGCGAGATTACCGATGAAAGTTGGTCAAACACTCGGAATTGTAGGTGGTATCGTAATCGGGCAAGCATCTGTACAGGCTGGTTTAACGAGTAATATTTTATTAATTATCGTTGCCTTATCAGCACTTGCTTCCTTTATTACACCTATTTATAAAATGGGTAATGCAGTTCGATTACTACGCTTTCCATTTCTTATGTTTGCAGAAATAGGCGGATTGTTCGGGATTTCTCTTGGATTTATCTTCTTATTTACGCATCTATTCAGACTTACTTCCTTACGTAAGCCGTACGCTTTGTTTTATCCGACGAGACAACAGTCGGTTAAGGACTCTTGGATTCGTTTTCCTTTAACGATGATTGATACAAGGGATGTACAAGCGAGGCCACAACATGTAAAAAAATCAGCAAAAGGAATTTCAACAAAACATAGATCAGACTTTGATGATTAAAGAACGAGGTGCATCGATGAGTAAAGTTCAAGAAAAATATCAAATATCTCCTGTCTTTGTCTTCTTCTTAATTCACGGTGCACAGTTTGGAGCTGGCGTTCTCGGCTTCGCTCGAATTACTGCCAAGGCCGCTGGATACGATGGCTGGATGGGCGTTCTAATCACAGGAATCTGTATCCAGATTCTTATATGGATGATGTATTTTTTATTAAAAGAAACAAACGGTAATTTAATCGACTTACATCGGCAAACATTTGGAAAGTGGCTAGGGAACGGCGTTAACATCATCTTTGCTGCTTATTTTTTAATCGTCAGTATTTCCGTCATTCGAACATACGTTGAAATTATTCAAGTGTGGATGTTTCCTACCGCTTCCACTTGGATGTTAACACTCTTTTTATGCTTAGTTAGCTATTACATTATTTCTTCTGGATTTCGTGTAATTACCGGTATTTGCGTCATCTCTGTTGGTGGTACATTAGGATATTTATTTCTAAGCTTATTCGTTTTGAAATATTCACATTGGGATAATTTACTACCTATATTCACACATTCTTTTTCAGACATTTTAAAATCCGCTCAACTGTCAATCTACAGTATGACCGGTTTTGAGATTTACCTCATGGTGTATCCATTTGTGAAAAAGCCTATGCAATCTCATAAATACGCCCAGCTTGGAGCACTATTTTCAAACCTTCTATATTTATTTAGTACCCTTTTAGCCTTTTCGTTTTTTAGTGAAAAACAATTATTAAAAACGATATGGGCCCAACTTTCTATGACCCAAGTCATTCAATTACCATTCATAGAAAGGCTAGAATATATTGCAATTTCAGCTTATGCCCTCGTTATTATTACAAGTTTTATTCTACCTTTGTGGGCGGCAATGAGAGCAACTCACGAAATATTCCGTGTAAAACAAAGAGGTGTTTTAATCGCTTTTATCATTATCACCCTCATTGTTTCACAACTTTTAACAAACAGACACGATATTAATAATTTTATTAGTAATGCATCAAAAGGGAGCTTTTGGCTCATTTATGTATACATCCCAATCCTATTTATCATTGTGTGGGTGAAAAGAAAATGGAAAAAATCAAAAATAAATTAATACTTATCTCTTGTATAACACTCATCAGTCTAACTGGATGTTTACAAAAAAATATTATCGATGACGTACACCTTATCCAAGGAACTGTCTTTGATGTAGCAAAAGATAATAAAATAAAGGTAACATTTGTTTGTCCTATTCAGCAAAAAGGGAACAAAGTTCAAGTTTTTGAAGGAACAGCAAATGCTGTAAAACAAGTAAAAGCAGACACATCTTTAGAGTCTTCTCAACCATTTGCTAGCGGGCAAATGCGAGTTGCTCTATTTACCACCCGAATTGCTAAGAAAGGAATGGTTGCTTCCTTCGATACATTAATTCGCGATGTAAACATTGGAAATGCCTTATATGTTGCTTTACTTGAAGGTAATGGTACTGAACTTTTAAAAGGAAAGTACACGACTTCATCCAACGTTGCAATTTATATAAAAAAAATGCTAGAACATAATATGGAAACCGGTCCTTTACCAACAGATAATCTGCATGTAGGAGCATTCCGTTATTATCAAGAAGGGCAAGACTACTATATTCCAATTTTAAAGAAACATGGTGATAAAATAAAAATCACCGGAATTGGTCTTTTTAAAAAGGATAAATATGTTGGTAAAATTGCAGAAAAAGATATGTTTGTATTCAAAGGACTTTTAGAGAAACATAAGTTGGATTCACATGAATTTAAAGCAAATCCTGGGTACGTAATGATTAATAATATTCGTTCTGTTCCAACATACGATATAAAAATAAAAAATGGAAAGCCTTCTTTTTCCATTCATGTTAAAATTGATGCTCGCATTCAAGAAGTATCAAAACAAATTAACTTAGAGAATGCTAAGAACACAAAAAAGATTGAGAAAGCCATCCAAAAACAATTGGATATACAAGGTAACAAGTTAATTAAGCAATTCAAATCTTTAGGTGTCGATCCGCTCGGGCTAGGAGCTAAATACAAGCAACATTATCGCCCATTCAAATTAGAAGAGTGGAGGCAAATGTATAAAGATGTTCCAGTTACTATAAAATACACCGTAAATATTACAAATTCTGGTGTAATTGAATGAGAAATGATTGAACTCCTCTCTCTAGCATGATACAACGGAAAGAGGAGTTTTTATTTTAGATAGAGAGAGAAGATATTTACGGGGGAGCTTATGTCTAAAAAATTAGTAAAGCCTATTTTAAATGGTATTTTATTTCTCGGCGTCTTTTTATTTGCTCATACATACTTAAAAAATGTTTCCTTCACACGTTATTTACTTGTCGTTATTCCAATGTTGCTCGTTGGTATGTTTGGCATCGATCTTCTTTTATCCATTTTAATAAAAGAAGAAAAATAACGAGCAAGGCCGTCCCAAAAATATTCCGGGATGGCTTTCTTTTATTAATAGGTTATGTTTTGTCGTTTAGTCGATATAATCTTTCCCTACCTTAACTAAAAGATGAAACTTTTGAACAGTCCTTTTTCATTTCATAATCACCTTATGTTACAATGAGATTCGGCACAAAGCGAGAAAGGATGAAACAACATGACAAACGAAAAAGGTTTAGATAAAGGATACGAACTTGTTGCAAAAATGCATGAAGAGTTCGGACACCCTGTGACAAATACTCCAACGAAATTAACAGAAGAACGTGCAAAAATTCGTGCTAGCTTTATGCAAGAAGAGCTAGAAGAATTTCTAGAAGCAACGACTGTTGAAGATCAATATGATGCACTAATTGACCTTATTTACTTTGCATTCGGAACGTTTGCCGAAATGGGCGTACGTCCTGATAAAGGATTCGAAATTGTAAATAACGCAAACATGGCAAAACTATTCCCTGATGGAAAACCTCGATTCCGTGAAGGGGACGGCAAAATTCTAAAACCAGAAGGCTGGCAAGCACCAGAACCACAACTTCGTGCTGAAATCGAACGCCAGCGCCAAGAAGCTGAAAAAAACTGCTAGGATTTCCTAGCAGTTTTTTATTATGTCTTTTTTTCTGCAATTCATTAATGACCCACGTGTCCAGCGTGCCCTGCTGCTCCACTAATGCTAGCCGCTCCTGCTGCTGCTCCTGCTCCTCCTGCTCCAATTCCACCTGTCCAAGGAGAAGATTGTTGCTGTTGATATTGTTGGTGCTGTTGGTGCTGTTGGTGCTGTTGGTGCTGTTGGTGCTGTTGGTGCTGTTGACCATGTTGGCCTTGATGACCGTGTTGACCTTGGTGTCCGTGTTGGCCTTGATGACCGTGTTGACCATGATGACCGTGTTGGCCTTGGTGACCATGATGACCGTGCTGGCCTTGGTGACCATGATGACCGTGTTGACCTTGATGCGTTTGATAAAGAACAGCCTGTGGATATATATGATGGTGTCCGTGGTGATGTACTTGTTGTTGATGGCCGTGTTGACCTTGGTGATGATGATGACCGTGCTGACCTTGGTGATGATGGTGTCCATGATGACTATGTTGACCTTGATGGTGGTGATGTACATGATGACCGTGTTGGCCTTGATGGTGATGATGTACATGATGACCGTGTTGGCCTTGATGGTGGTGATGTCCATGATGACCGTGTTGGCCTTGGTGGTGGTGATGTACATGATGACCGTGAACACCTTGCGGATAACCACCTACTCCACCTGCTACAACACCTACTCCCGGTACCGGAAATCCTGTCTGCACTCCTCCAACGAAAGAAGGAAATGTAGTTGGTACTCCTACTGGAATTCCTGTCTGTACGCCAGCTACTGATGTCGGAAATCCTCCTGTTACTGTAGGCATTCCAGCCCCTGATGTCGAAAACCCTCCCATTAATGTAGGCATTCCAGTTTGCATGCCCGCTACCGATGTTGGAAATCCCCCTGCTCCTCCACCCATCCAGCTCGGAATTCCACCGTACCCTTGTTGGCCAGCTCCTCCCATTAACATCATTTGTGTATAACTGTCCGATTCGCCTCCGAAGAAGCCATGTGGTGCATTATTGTCCATCCCTTTCATTCCTTTCACCTCTTCTACTCAATTTAGCCTACCTTTTTTATCATATTTCCTATAGAAAAATAGGTGTTTGTCTGTATTGGAATTCCGCTCTTTTATTTGTACGTAGTGGAATAGTTGAAAATTTAGATGAAAGAGATCCTGAAATTATTTTCTACACAAAAAAGCTCAGAGCATAAATGCTCTGAGCTTTTATTTAGAATGAATTAGTTTGCAACAACGTTAACAAGTTTTCCAGGAACAACAATTACTTTACGAACTGTTTTCCCTTCAATTTGGTCTTGAATTGCTTCAAGTGCAAGTTGTTCCATTTCTTCTTTTGATGCGTCTTTACTCATTGTTAGTTTCGCGCGAACTTTGCCCATAACTTGAACAACGATTTCAACTTCATCTTCTACAAGTTTAGACTCATCAAATGTTGGCCAGCTTGCATATGTGATTGTTTCATTGTATCCAAGTTTGCTCCATAGCTCTTCCCCGATGTGAGGTGCAACTGGTGCAATCATTTTCACGAAACCTTCTACATATTCTTTCGGAAGTGTTTCAGCTTTATATGCATCGTTAATGAATACCATCATTTGAGAAATCGCTGTATTGAAGCGAAGTTCTGCATAGTCTTCTGTTACTTTCTTCACTGTTTGGTGGTAAGCTTTTTCAAGCTCTTTATTTGGTGCATCCGTAATTTTCTCACTTAATTCACCGTTATCTTGAATGAATAGACGCCATACGCGGTCTAGGAAACGACGAGCTCCGTCAAGACCATTTTCAGACCAAGCGATTGAAGCATCTAATGGTCCCATGAACATTTCATATAGACGAAGTGTATCTGCACCGTGGCTTGCTACGATATCATCAGGGTTTACAACGTTACCTTTTGATTTACTCATTTTCTCGTTGTTTTCACCTAGAATCATACCTTGGTTGAATAATTGTTGGAACGGCTCTTTCGTTGGAACTACACCGATATCGTATAATACTTTGTGCCAGAAACGAGCATATAGTAAGTGAAGTACAGCGTGCTCCGCTCCGCCGATATAAATATCAACTGGAAGCCATTGTTTTACTTTTTCAGGATCTACAAGTGCTTCGCTATTGTTTGGATCGATGTAACGTAGGTAATACCAGCAGCTACCAGCCCATTGTGGCATTGTGTTCGTTTCACGACGACCTTTTTTACCAGTTTCAGGATCAACAACGTTTACCCACTCGTCAATGTTAGCAAGTGGTGATTCACCTGTACCTGAAGGACGGATGTTTTCTGTTTTAGGAAGAACTAATGGTAATTCTTCTTCTTTCACAGCTGTCATTGTGCCATCTTCCCAGTGGATTACTGGAATTGGCTCACCCCAGTAACGTTGACGGCTGAATAACCAGTCACGTAGACGGTACGTTACTTTTTGATTTCCTGCGCTCGTTACTTCAAGCCATTCAATCATTTTTACGATTGCTTCTTCTTTATTTAAACCATCAAGGAATGCTGAGTTTACGTGCGCACCATCACCTGTGTATGCTTCTTTCGTAATGTCTCCGCCTTTTACAACTTCCTTCATTGGAAGATTGAACGTTGATGCGAATTCATAGTCACGCTCATCATGAGCGGGAACTGCCATTACAGCACCTGTTCCGTAAGTTGCAAGAACATAGTCAGCGATCCAGATTGGTAATTTCTCACCATTTACTGGGTTAACTGCGTAAGCACCAGTGAATACACCAGTTTTCTCTTTCGCAAGTTCTGTACGCTCTAGGTCACTCTTCATTTTAACAGAGTTAATGTAAGCTTCTACAGCTTCTTTTTGCTCTGCTGTTGTAATGTCAGCAACAAGCGCATGCTCTGGGGCAAGTACACAGTAGCTCGCACCAAATAGTGTATCAGGACGCGTTGTGAAAACTGTGAATTTCTCGTCTGTACCATCGATGTTGAAGTGTACTTCTGCACCTTCAGAACGACCAATCCAGTTACGTTGCATATCTTTTAAGCTTTCTGGCCAATCAAGCTCATCTAGATCTTCTAATAGACGATCTCCGTAAGCTGTAATTTTTAACATCCACTGTCTCATCGGACGACGCTCAACTGGATGTCCACCGCGCTCACTCTTACCGTCAATGATTTCTTCATTTGCAAGTACTGTACCAAGTGCTGGGCACCAGTTTACAGGTACTTCATCAACGTAAGCTAAACCTTTTTCAAATAGTTTTAGGAAGATCCATTGTGTCCACTTGTAGTAGTTTGGATCTGTTGTATTTACTTCACGATCCCAATCGTAAGAGAAGCCTAATGCTTTAATTTGATTACGGAACGTATTAATATTAAGCTCTGTAAATTCTGCCGGGCTGTTTCCAGTATCAAGTGCATATTGCTCTGCTGGAAGACCGAACGCATCCCATCCCATTGGATGAAGAACGTTATATCCTTGCATACGCTTCATACGAGATAAAATATCTGTCGCTGTATAACCTTCTGGATGTCCTACGTGTAGGCCTGCACCTGATGGATATGGGAACATATCTAGTGCATAAAATTTTGGTTTTTCTGTCTCATCTGGCGTACGGAATGTTTTATTCTCTTCCCAGTACCCTTGCCACTTCTTCTCAATATTTTGATGATTAAAGCTCATGAGATACCCTCCTTGAAATTCTATTTATTTTCACCGCCCAAAATACAAAAAACCTCTCATCCCTAGAAAGGGACGAGAGGTTATAGATTCCCGCGGTACCACCCTAAATTAATGTACAAATATACATTCGCTTAGATCCGTAACGTGGATTAACGGCAATTGCTACTACTAGTTTCACAACTGCAACTCAAAGGCGAGTTCATAACGAAACGTGGATTGACTTGCACCGACCGTCAACTCTCTAAACCAGCTTCTATTACTACTACTCCTTCTCACTGTTATTACAAATATAAGTTAATGTGAACTACCCACCACTTCGTATCTCTAAAGAGCTTACTTGAAGCTAAGGCTTCTCGGTTAATCGTTACTCTTCATAACTAACGAATTCGTCTTAGGACAGCCGAGCTATCTCCCTTGTTCCAAAGGTTGTTTTATTTAAATATATTCTAAAACATGTTACATGTTCCGTCAAACTAAACTGCAATTTTTTCTTCTACTGTTTCTTCTACTTTTACTCGTTTATCATACATGCTCGTTGCAATAATCGCTACTACAAGCATTACCATGATTGCTATAAACAATACTTCCATATTGTATAAATCAACAATTGCTCCGCCAACGACCGGTCCGAACATTTTCCCTACAGTCGCCGCGCTATTTACAACCCCTTGATAAAACCCTAACTTATCTTTTGGTGCAAGTATATTTGCAATGGTCGGAACTGCTGGCCATACGAATAACTCACCAATCGTTAACGTCACCATCGCAACGAGGAACATCGTAAATTGCTGCGCTTGACTTAACACAATAAATGACGCCGCAAAAATGACGATTCCAATCATAATTTGTTGTTTTAAAGAACGCTTCATCCAGCGAATTAACATACTAACAAGTGGCTGCGCACAAACAATCATCGCTCCGTTTATCGTCCATAATAAACTATAATGGCGGAGGCTAATATCTAATTCCCGCATATGAGTCGCAATCGCCCCTTGCCACTGCACATATGTAACCCAGCATAAAGCATATGCTACACATACGATAAGAAGTGCTTTGAATCCAGGTGTAAGTGTCCAGCCTTTTTTCGTTTCGACTTCTTTTTGCACTCCTGGCTCTTTCTTGTCTTCCATACCACGGAATCCAATAAAAGCAATTAAGAAGAAAACAAAGTACAAAACAAAATTGGCTAAGAAAATATAATCAAAACGGTAAGATGCAACTAAACCACCGCACGCTGTTCCGATCGCAATACCAACGTTTTGCCCAACATACATCGCATTAAATGCTCGTCTTCCGCCCTCTGGCCAAACCGTACCGACCATCGCATACATCGATGGGAAGACCATTCCAGAACCAAAGCCGATTAATGCTAGCCACACAACATATAACGGCCAACCGTGGAAGAACACAAGGCCTAAAATCGATACAAGTGTAATGACAATCCCTACTAAAGTTGATTTATAACCGCCCCATTTATCAAACAAAACACCGCCGAGCAAGTTTCCGATTACACCAGTAAGCGAGTTGATCATTAATACCATTCCGGCCACAGATAAAGATTTTCCTAGGTGATCATGCAAATAAATTGTATTAAAAGGCCATAAAAAAGAAGCACCCGTGACATTAATAATCATCCCAGCTACTAATAGCCATACTTTCCTTGGCATAGTCTCCCCTCCTATTCTATTTTTTTCGTTCATCTATAACAGTAAAATTGTAGTCGTTTTTAAATAGGAAGGCAACTGATTAATAGTTGATGAAATTCAGATAATGGTTTTTCGGTAAATGAAATTATATGAATTGTCACTTGAAAATATATCAGCGATTTGGGGAATATATCAGCGAATCTCAAAATATATCGGCGATTCCCGAAATATATGAGCGATTATTAAAATATATCGACTTACCGACAAAAAACGACATCAACAACAATATATAAAAAAGGAAGACTACATAAAGTTCATGCAGTCTCCCCCTTATTTATACTATCCAACTTCTTTTTCTCGCTTCGCACGTTCTTTCGCACTCCATTTAAATATTTTATCTAGTAGAGAGTATATTCTCCCAGACTCCTTCGTTAATAGCGGTCCTAACGATGCTAATATTAAAACGTACAGTGCAGAGAACGGTTTAATCGTTGCCATTAAACCACCCGCAATGCCGATATTGGCTACAATAATGGAGAACTCTCCGCGTGATACAAGGGTTAAACCGATATTCGTAGAAGCCTTATGCGATAACCCGGCTTTACGTCCCGCCATCATTCCAGCTGTAAAATTACCGATGAGCGTAATGAAAACTGCTCCTAATGCCAACCACACTGCTCCTCCAAGTGAAAACGGATCTATACTTAAACCGAAACTGAAAAAGAATATGGCTCCAAAGAAGTCACGAAATGGAACGACGAGATGCTCAATCCGATCACTATGCTCTGTTTCAGAAAAGACGAGTCCTAACAATAATGCTCCAATTGCCTCAGCAACATGAATCGTTTCTGAAAATCCTGCTACAAAGAATAAAATGGCGAATATTACGATAATAAAAATTTCGTTTGACGAAATATCTAATACTTTATTTAGAAACGGCGTAGCTTTTCTAGCGATTACAAAGAATAGTAGCATATACCCTACCGCGATTAACACCGATGTAAGAGCACCTACAAATGATGTTGCACCACCGAGTACTAACCCTGAAACGACTGATAAATATACAGCTAAAAAGATATCATCAAACATAATGATTCCTAATATTAATTCAGTCTCTTTATTACCAGATCTTCTTAAATCAACAATTACTTTTGCAACAATTGCACTCGATGAGATTGTAATGATTCCAGCAATAATTAATGTTTCTAATAAGGGAAAACCCATAACATATCCATAAAGTAAACCCAATATGAAATTAAGCGATATATGAATACTACCCCCAAAAGCAATCGACTTTCCTGATTTAATTAATTTTTTTATTGAGAATTCTAAACCTAAGTAGAATAAGAGGAATATGACGCCAACACGGCCGAGGAAGGAAATAACTTCTCCGCTTTCAATAAACCTTAAATCGATAAGTCCTAAATCTGGGGCATGAGGCCCCACTAACATACCGAGTATAATGAGAAACGGAATAATCGAGAACTTTAACTTCGCAGCGAGGATAGCTGCAAAAGCTACTAATACTAACGCAGTTCCAACTTCAAAGATTAAAGTATCCATCGATTAGGAATCACCTCCTGCTGAAAGCAATTCATTAATAATTCTTTTCACTTCATGTCTTTCACCCGACAATACGAGCATATCGCCAGCTTCAATAATAGAATCTGGACCTGGATTAAAGAATTTCTTCATATTCTTTTTCAAAATAGCAATAATCGTTACGTTATATGTTTTTCTGACATGTAAGCTACCAATTGTTTGTTGTACTACTGGTGCATTATTCTCCACCTTAAACCATTCAATTGATAATCCTTCAAAAGCCATCTCAATTGTGTCTAGCGCTTGCGGCCTATATACCATTCCGCCTAATATAGCCGCAATTTGTCTCGCTTCAGAATCACGAAGAGAAATGCTTGAAATACTCTCATCATGATCCGCATCAAAATGATACATTTCTCTTCGGCCATCATCATGAATCACAATAACCATTTTTTCATTACCTTTTGTTATCACTTCAAATTTACATCCAATGCCAGGTAGTTCACTCTCTCTAATATTCATATTTTCCGCCTCCTAAAGTTTTTAGTTACGGCTCTTACAAATCTACATCAATCTCTGTTTTAAACTTCTCATCTTTTGAGATTCCTAAATACTTGAGCGTTTCTGATGGAGTTGCGTGATGAAAATGCTTTTGCAATAGCGCAATCGCTATTCCTCTTTTGTACGCATGAAATCCAAATGTTTTTCGCATTGAATTCGTTCCAATCTTTCCAACAATCCCAACCGCTTCAGCTGCGCTATGGATAACACGATATGCTTGTTGGCGTGAGATTGAATTTTTCGTTTTATTAGATTGAAATACGTAGTTTTCTCTTTGAGCATCAATAGATTGTGCGTACTCTAAAAGGGCTTCTTTTACTTTTGTATTTAAATAAATATCTTGTTTAAATTTTTCATCTTTCACAGGAAGAGAATAGAACTCTTTAACAGTTCCATCTTCATTCAATACCTCTTCAAATTTCATACTAAGTAGTTCAGTGATCTTTAATCCAGTGTTAATTCCAATAACAAATAAAAGATAATCTCGCTGCGAATGCTCTTTTAAATACTTTTTCATAGCCTCAATTTGGCTTATATCTTTTAATGCCTCTACAACTTCCATACATGTATCTCCTCATCTTATGAACGGTAATTTTCTCATTATCCTGTCCATTTTACCTTATCATGCTATGAGATTTCCATGTATTATCCATTATTTTCACAATATACTCTTACGACAATTTTTCATTTGGAAATTTATGATTGTACAAATACGGTGTGGGTAGAAAAAATAGGGGGAGTACAAGTTCAGCTTCTTTCTACAGATCGGATTACTCCTTTCATTTTCCGGTTGCTGATACTTTCATATTATGTTACTTATTTACATTATATTATATATTTCAGTAACATTAAAGTGTTTTTTCTGAAAATACAAAAAGCCGAGCACTTTCACTCGGCTTTTTACCTATTAATCTTCTTTTGGAAGAACAATTCCTTTATACAATTGAACTGTAATGAAGTAATAAATCGCATAAATAACTACGAAAATTACGATCGGTACCCAAATACGGAAGTAAGGATCCATTAAAATAAATCCGAAAATATTCATACCAACTAATACGTGAGCAATACCCACAATTGCCGGGAATAAGAATACTAAGAATAATTCTTTATAAATCGATTTCGTTAATAACTCACGGCGCACACCGATTTTACGAAGCATTTGATAACGCGTAATATCTTTTGATGCACCAGAAAGAATTTTAAACATTAAACAACTTGCCATCATTGCTAAGAACGCAATTCCGAGGAAGAATCCCATAAATACTGTTCCACTCGCAACGCCGTAGAATCCATTGTAAGATTGATATTTACTATCTAATCTTTCAGCTTTTACATTTTTATATTTAACTAGCTGCAACTCGTCAAGTTTTTTCCATTCTTTTGTGTATGCTACAAAATCGTCTGTTTTTCCAGTAACTACGATTCCTTCTTTACCATTTACAGTATCGTACATTTTCTGATCTACAATTTTAATTGCATGATCTTCATATAGATAAAATGGCTGAATTGTTCTGAAAGCCTCGTTCCATTCTTCTGGAAGTTCTTTAGCACTCGCATCTTTTTCATTCATTTCTCTAGAAACTGCACCTACTGGCAGTTCCTCTGAAACTTTCTTTATTTTTCCTAAATCCTTCATACTTTCCATCTGTTTTGTATCTTGTACGAAAGGAGGATTTTTCTCTAAATCTTCTTTTACATAATAAACGTATTTATTATCAACTTTGTAACGATATTCATTTTTCTCTTTAAATGTAATACCATCTAAAATATTCTTTTCTTCAGCTGTTGGGTTATGAATAACTGAATCATATATTACTAAACCATCAACCATTTTTATAACGTTATTTTTAAACGCCATACCACCTGAAATTGCACCCGCTCCAAGAGCAACTAACATCGCTACCGTTGCAAGTACTTTCGTTAAGCTATTAATACGGAAATTTAATTGTGCAAACGTAAAAGCATTAAGTCCTTTTTCACTACGTTTTTTATTACTCTTTAACTTTCTAATGATAACTGGGAGAAGTGATCCAAATAGCATGTAAGTACCAGTTGTTGTTGTAATTAATGCAATAAGGATTCCCATTTCTCTTAGTTTTGCCATATAAATCATTGATGCATAGCCAATTCCTAATAAAATAACAGCAAGGATTGCAACGACACCTGTCATTTTTCCTTTTACTGCAACACGCTCTGTTTGTGCATCTGCATGTACAAGTTGCAGTACAGAAATACGTGATAACTTAATACTGTTCATAATTGCTGATAATACAAATAGTGCAAAGAAGAAAATGCAAGTAACAGTCATAGATGGAAGATAAAATGCTTTATAGCCTTCACCAGCAAATTCTAATTGTTTCATTAATAACTGTCCGATACCTTCTGCAAGTCCTACACCAACTGTAATACCAATCGCAAGAGACGCAGCACCTAATACAATCGTTTCAATAAACATAAGCAATGTAACTTTATGTTTTTTTGCTCCTAACATCATGTACATACCAAACTCTTTTTGACGAAGAGATAATAAGAAAGAGTTCGCATATAAAATATAGAAGAACGTTATAATGGCTAGTAAAAATGAACCTGCCTGGAATACGAATCCAATTGATTGAATAACTGAGTTAGATTCAATAAACGCTTTATTAAGCGCTAACGTTTGGAACATATAAAAAATTGAGATAGACATGACAAGACCAACAAGTAAGACGATATAATCTTTCAGCTTACTCTTCAGCCCCGACATGGAAAGTTTAAATAACATACTGGAACCTCCTTTCTTACGCTTTTTGTGTACCTAAATCTGCAAGTACATCTAAAATTTCTTTGTAGAACTCTTCACGCGTACCACCGCGATGAATTTCTTTATATAGCTCACCATCTTGAATGAATAAAATACGCTGACAGTAACTTGCACTATACGGATCATGCGTAACCATCATAATCGATACACCTTGATCTTTATTTAAGTTTGTCATCGCATCAAGTAAACTCGTTGCATTTTTAGAATCAAGAGCTCCTGTTGGCTCGTCCCCTAAAATAATTGCTGGCTCATGCACAAGTGCACGCGCTGCTGCTGAACGCTGCTTTTGTCCACCAGATACTTCAGATGGATACTTTTGAAGAATTTCTGTAATCCCTAGCATATCCGCTACTTTTTCTACTTTCGGTCCAATATTACGTGATGAAACACCTTGAAGGGAAAGTGGAAGTGCGATGTTTTCATAAATAGATAAGTTCTCTAATAAGTTAAAGTCTTGGAAGATAAATCCTAATTTTTGTGAACGGAAATCAGAAAGCTCACCTTGCTTCATTTTCGTAATATCCGTACCCGCAATTTCAACAACGCCGCCCGTTGCTTTATCAAGCGTTGAAATTACATTTAATAATGTCGTTTTACCAGAACCAGATGGTCCCATAATTCCAACAAACTCACCCTCTTGAATTGAGAATGAAACACCTTTTAACGCGTGTGATTGGTTCTCACCTTTTTTACCGTACACTTTTTGAACGTTTTTCACGTCTACAACTGGTTTCGTCATATATATCCTCCTACGCTTGTTTTTCCATTACCTATTTTGCGCCTTTTAGAAGAGAACTGCTATTTGTTAACATTACAATTACCTTACACTTTTGTAATATAAAAAAGGCGCGCGTGTAAGGTTCGTTTTTTTTAGATCAACCTCATTGGTAAATGCAATTTTATCAGCGATTCTCAAAGGAATATCGACTTACCGAAAAAAGATGACAATAAAAATAGACTGTTCCACAAAAGGAACAGCCCAATTCTCTCCTTATTTCTTTAAAGGTGTTACCGTCCAATACGTAATAACACGCCAAATCCATTCTAGTGGACCCATTTTAAAGATTTTCATCCAAATTACACTAAACACAATTTGAATAGCATAAATTGCGATACATACATATAACGTCTGCATGTATGTTAAGTTTCCTGCAAAGTTACATACACTACCAGCAATTAAAATCATTGCAGTTTGTCCGATATAATTCGTTAAAGCCATACGACCGTAGTATTTCAATGGTGCTAACAATGTTTGAACTGGTTTTAACTGAAGTAATAAAATTAATGCTCCTACATAGAAAGCTGAAATAATTGGTCCAACTGTAACACCAATTTTTAAGAATTGACCTGCAGCGTCCATTGTTCCATCTTCATTCATAATTATCATATTTACAAATGGATTAGCAGGAACGTGCCCATATTGATACCATAACGCTGCAACACTTAAAACAAACATAATGCCTGTAAAAATAGCGACTTGTTTGATTTTTGCTGAAAGGTTTTCAAACACTTTATACTGCCCTGCAGCAAGACCTAATAAAATTAAACCTAATGGTAATAATTCCTTAGCTGCCATAATACTAAAAGCTATCGTAAGAATAAGACCGAGTACTACATTCACTTCTTTTTTCGCTTTATAAAACGGTAAAACGACTAATCCACAAATTGCGTATAACGCTAGTGCTTCTCCAGGCTGAAACATTTGATGAATTAAACCAAAAATAAATAGTGCAACTACGCGGCGTAGAAATAGAACGTACCCATTCTTCCCTTTCGCAATTGCTCTTGTAATAAAGATGTAGAATCCTACTCCAAATAAGAATGAGAAAATCGAGAAGAAACGACCTTCTACAAATAAGTATAGAAACCTTTGATAACTGGCATCTACTGTATTAGGATCGGGTACCTTAATATTGAGTAGTGCAAGAATATTTACTAAAATAATCCCCAGTAATGCGAAGCCACGAATGTAATCTAACTCATCAATTCGTTTGTTTGTAATGTTGTTCCCCATAAAGCAACTCCTTGTCCAAAATTTAATCCTCCCTTACTCTACTGGAAAAGTAAGCTTACAACTATCGGCAAACCTTACAGAAATCTTACATTATTGTCATATAGCAAAATAAAACCAGGTCATATTGCGACCTGGTTTACTCTGATTGCTTTGATCTTTGAGGTTGTCCTTTTTTACTGTTGCGCTGTTTCACTTGAACAACTGGATCAAGTTCATTTGAAAACTCAGCGTTATGTCCATTTTGCGTTTTTTGCTCTGGATTATTTTGATCGGAACGTTTCGCCATTACATTCACTCCTTATTAGTGCGGTGTAATAATCATTTGATGTTGCAGTTGGCGAATTGCCATGCGTGCTCTATTTAACTGCTCACGTTGCTCATCATTCGCATGTTGCTGCATCGTTTGTAAATCGTTATATGCTTGTTCTAATTGTAACTGTGCATCTGAATACTCCATCGTATTATAATGCTCTTGTCTCATACCTTGGTCTAATTGTTCTTTCGCATATTCCACCGCTTGTTCCGCTTGTGTAATATACGATTCAAGTGATTGACGCTCTGCCATAATTGTCCCTCCTTGCTTCAATTCCCCTTTAGTGTGTCCCTTCCATCTCTACCTTATGAGTATGTTATAATGGATTTTGTTTCATTTTGACTCGGCTTAGGAGGGAAAGTAATGAAGGTTCAAAACCCTTTTCCATATACAAACGACAATAAACGTTATCATACATGGAATTACCATTTACGAAATGAATTTGGTGAAAAAATCTTTAAAGTTTCATTAGATGCTGGCTTCGATTGCCCGAACCGTGACGGTACAGTTGCTTACGGTGGTTGTACATTTTGTAGTGCTGCCGGATCTGGTGACTTCGCTGGTGATCGCCGCGATGATGTTATAACGCAATATCATGAAATGAAAGAAAAAATGCGCTCAAAGTGGAAAGACGGAAAATGTATCGCTTATTTCCAAGCGTACACAAATACACATGCACCACTTGAAGTGTTAAAAGAAAAATTCGAACCGCTTCTAGCAGAAAAAGACGTTGTCGGTCTTTCTATCGCCACTCGTCCAGATTGCTTACCGGACGATGTCGTTGAATATTTAGCGGACTTAAATAAACGCACATACCTTTGGGTTGAACTCGGTTTACAAACTGTTCACGAACGAACTGCAAACCTTATTAATCGCGCTCATGATTACCCATCTTACGTGGAAGGTGTAAATAAATTACGTAAGCATGGCATTAGAGTTTGCTCTCATATTATTAACGGTCTTCCACTTGAAGATTACGACATGATGATGGAAACAGCTCGTGAAGTAGCGAAGCTTGATGTACAAGGAATTAAAATTCATTTACTTCATTTATTAAAAGGAACGCCAATGGTGAAGCAATATGAAAAAGGACAACTAGAATTCCTTTCTCTTGAAGATTACGTAAGTCTCGTTGTTGACCAACTTGAAATGATTCCAGAAGACGTAATTGTGCACCGTATCACAGGTGACGGTCCGCCTGACTTAATGATTGGTCCAATGTGGAGCTTAAATAAATGGGAAGTATTAAATTCCATCGATGCAGAATTTGTACGCCGCGGAAGCTGGCAAGGAAAATATGCAAATGAGGAGAAACAACAATGAAATTAGAACGTGTATTACCGTTTGCTCGCACACTACTGCAAACGGCAGTAAAAGAAGGCGATTACGCTGTAGATGCAACGCTCGGCAATGGACATGACACATGCTTCCTAGCTGAAATCGTTGGAGATAACGGAAAAGTATTTGGATTTGATATTCAAAAAGAAGCAATTGAAAGCTCTACTATCCGTCTAAAAGAAAAAGAGCTTTTTGAACGTACTGTTTTAGTTCACGATAGTCACGATACGCTTCTATCCGTACTACCAGAAGATGCAAAAGGAAAAGTAACAGGCGCTATCTTCAACTTAGGTTACCTTCCTGGTGGTGACAAGCATATCGTTACAAAACCGAACTCAACACTCTCGGCAATTGAACAATTACTAGAAGTAATGGCACCTGAAGGAATCATCGTCCTTGTCATTTACCACGGACACCCAGAAGGACAAGTAGAACGCGACGCTGTTCTCAAATTTGCAGAAGAACTCGACCAAAAACAAGCTCACGTACTACGATACGGCTTCATTAACCAGCAAAATAACCCACCATTTATTGTGGCGATTGAGAAGCGATAAAATATATCAACGATTTTTTCGATATATCGACGATTCGACAAAACATAACAAAAAAAGACGTGCACTCATTGCACGTCTTTTTCTTATTCTCCTATATAATGGATATATACACTATTTGAAGAAAGAAGGATAGAACTTTGCTAGTAGAACTAAGGGGAATTCAAAAGAAGTACGGCAAATCACTTATACTAGACAACATCGATTTATCCATTCCAGAAGGAGAGGCACTCGCTATTATTGGCGGGAACGGGACTGGAAAAAGTACTCTACTCAAAATAATTGCAGGATTTATTTCACCTACAACAGGGACACTTCAAAGAAAAGAACATATACAAATTGGCTATGTACCTGAACATTTTCCTGAAGGGATTCGTTTTACATTAGAGGATTATTTATATCATCTCGGCCACATCCACGGCTTATCAACAAAATATTTAAAAGATAAAATTCCGATGCTTCTTGAATCTTTTCATTTACATCATGCAAGGCATTCCGTTTTACGAAACTTTTCAAAAGGTATGAAACAAAAAACTGGCATTATGCAAGCATTGCTTACAGACGTCCATTTATTAATTTTAGATGAACCTCTTTCTGGACTTGATCCTAACTCTCAGCAAGAATTAGAACATATTTTACTCTCATTAAAACAACAAGGCATATCTATACTCTTCACATGTCATGAAAAACAACTACTAGAAAACTTCGCCGATAGAATTGTGACGTTAGCAAATCATACAATCACAGAAGATATCTCTGTGCAAAAAGTGGCAGAACAAGTCTATATTGAAGCAATCGTTCACGAAACGTTTTCAGCGATAGAACTACGGAAACAATTAGGTTTTATACACGTTACACACAATTCAAATCAAAACCTTATTCAATTACAAATCGAAAAAGAATATACAAACGAAATGCTTCAGTTTTTATTACATAAAAAAGCATCTATCACACTGCTACAACCTAACTTTTAAATCGAAAGAAGGTTTATTATGTTTGCTCTTATTCGTTATCACTTTCTCGACTATACAAAATCGTATAAGTACGTCCCTCCTATTGCGATGTACTTTGTGAGCTTACTTTTTGTATATACATATAAGCCGACTCCTATTGTACCGACATACTTAGAAACAGCTCTCGCCCTTTATTTATTATCTGCCTGGATTACAATCACAATTTTTCATACGGAAGATCCTGTACAAGAACAAATTACTATTTCTCACACAAATAATATTTCCGCACTATATGTGGGTAAATATATTACCGCTCTTCTCATTTGTACTGTGCTATCTTTTATATCCGTAATCTATCCAATGATTTTGCAAATGTTTAATGAAAAAATGACAGTTTCTTTATTCCTAGTCGGATTTCTCGCTCATATGTCTTTCTCTATACTAGGAATTTCAATTGCAACTTTATTTACTAGAAATATGATTCCAAAAGCAAGCACAGCTTGGCTTAGCCTGATATTTATATTACTTATAACAATCGCCTCAATCCGGTTTAAAAAAGAGTTACTATGGTTTTTACCACCTGTCGAAAGCTTTCTAATGCTTGGACAATACAAATTTAATATACTTACTCACACGCTATGGCTCACAGCTTGGGCTATCGTATATTCATTTTTATTACTTACTTTATTTCTTTTTGTCCTTCGTAAAAAACGTTTTTAATTACATATTAAAGGAGACAAACCAATGATCGGAATACTAGCAGGAATGGGACCAAAATCAACTGGGCCATTCGTTGATACAGTTGTAGCAGGGTGCCAAACTATATACGGAGCAAAGCATGATATGGACTTTCCTCATATGATGATTTATTCTTGTCCGACACCGTTTTATATGGATCGGCCTATTGATCATGAGGCGATGAAAAAAGCAATTATTGAAGGGGCACAAAAACTTGAAAGTATTGGCGTAGACTTTATCGCTATGCCCTGCAATACAGCGCATCTTTATTTTGAAGAATTACAGCATTCTCTTTCTATCCCGATTTTAAATATAGTCGATGAGACGTTACAAGCAATTCCTGAAAGTACAAAAAGAGTCGCGCTTCTCGCAACAGAAGCGACAATTCAAGCTGGTATTTATCAAGACGGTATTGCAAAACGGAATATAGAATACATTCATCATGGAAAATGGCAAGAAATGATTAATCAAACTATTTCTTGTATTAAAGGCGGAGAAATTGAAAAAGCCCGCGAATTGTGGCATACGCTCGTTTTACAATTGAGAAATGAAGTAGATACCGCAATTATCGCATGTACCGATTTAAATGTTGTGGCGGATGAGGATTTTGTTGATTCCTCTCAATGTCTTGCTGAGGCGGTTGTTAGGATGTATCTATCAAATACAAAGAAATCTTCATAAACATAGAAAACCTCCCCAAAACTTTTAACATTTTTCACAATTCCTTCAAAATATCCACACTTAATCTCGCTATATTAAAATGAGGAATTTATTCATATAGGGAAGGTTAGGGGAACTGAAAGTATGAAAGTAAATCGTTCGCTTCATTACATTTTTTGGCGTTGGCATTTTTATGCTGGGCTTTTTATTACACCGCTTCTTATTACGTTGTCACTGAGCGGAATTGGGTATTTATTTCGGGAAGAAGTTGAAGATTTCATCTATAAAGATTTATATTTTGGGAAGAGCGCCCAAACGGAATCTATTTCGATGTCTGATTCTATTTCCTTAACAGAGAAAAAATATCCACATTATAGTGTGGCGAAAATTAGTGAGTTTAATGGGGATTATAATACGAGGCTTACTATTGCAAATGAATATACAGGGCAACAAAAATATGTGTATTTAGATAGCAATAATCAAATTATTGGAGATCAAAATGCAAGTGAAACGTTTGCCAATATAATGCGGGAATTACATAGTTCTCTTTTAGTTGGTGGCACTGTCGTCAACTATACTGTAGAGCTTGCGGCATGCTGGACAATCTTTTTAATTGTGACTGGATTGTATATGAGTATACGCCAGTTCAAAAACACACCGGCATCCACTAAGCGAGAAAAAGCAAAACGACGTCATTCTATTATCGGTATTATATTTACAATTCCACTCGTTTTGTTAGTCGCATCTGGATTGCCATGGTCAGGATTTATGGGTAACCAAATTTATAAAATCGCATCGTCGAATGAATCGATTGGATATCCCAAGTTGTATATGGCACCGCCTGAATCAAAGGTAAAAGAATTGCCGTGGGCAACAAGAAAAGAAGCTCCTCCTGAATCGAATTCAAATGAGCCAAAAACAATTTCTGTCGATGAATTACAAAAAGGAATTGAAATAAAAAAGCCATACGTTATCTCACTACCAACTGATCCGAAAGGTGTATTCACCGTTTCGAAATCGAGCGGTTCTGGTATTACGGGCATGGATGTGGCACCAAATGAAGAAATAACAGCTTACTTTGATCAATATAGCGGAAAACTCATTTCAAAAACGGACTATCGTGATTATGGCTTATTTGCACAATGGTTCACTTACGGTATCCCGCTTCACGAAGGTCATTTATTCGGATGGCCAAATAAAATATTATGCTTACTAACGACATTATCTTTATTACTTCTTATTTATTACGGAGTAAAAATGTGGTTTGCAAGAAAGCCGAAAGGAAAATTAGCAGCACCGCCAAAACAAAGAGATAAGAAAAGCATAATCGTTTTCTTTATCATGATGGTTATACTAGGCGCTGTCATGCCTTTATTCGGACTATCTGTTTTAGTTATTTTCGCAATTGAACTTCTCATATATGTATTTGCAAAAATACGATCATAATAAAAAGCATTTGTACTCCCGTGTACAAATGCTTTTTTATTTACTATTCGTTTGTTTTTTTCTACTATTCATTAAGAACACGATATCTACAATAATAATTGTGCCAATTATTACTTGCGGCACATAATCCATCATAGTAGGACCACTTGGCCTATTCATCATCATATACATTCCAGTTACAAATGAAATGGAAAGTAGCATGAGTAACGTTACTTCAATATTTTCATATAGCTTTTGAAACAATCGCTTCATTTCCACCACCAGCATTTACCATATTATAACAAAAAACCACTCTACATGAGTGGTTTTTTTCATCACTGCGCCATTTTCTTTCGGTACATCTTCCCGTTCCAATAGAAGAATCGTGAAGTAAGCCCTCCGTATTTTACAATGCGCCGTGCCATTTTGTTCATATTCTTTTGTGCTGATACTTTTTGATCTGATAAATAAATACCAAGTAACCCTCGGCTTATGAGACGATGAAACTTCGCATGAGGTAAATCACCAATGCTCTTCTCTGCTTCTTCTACAAAATGTTTCATACGATCTAATATCGCTTGCTCGTTTTCATAATAACTACAGAAATTCAAATCCCCGCCGGCGCGGTCTTCTTCTTGATCGATGAAATAATCAAGTAAAATGTGAAGTCCTTGTACGTATGGGAAGTATCCTTGTCTAATTTTCGCAATATCTTCATCATGTAATTCATCATGAAATGCATATGCTACAAGACAGAAGATTCCAAGTGTAGAACCGGCACATGCTGAAAATTCAAACCAGCTCATTTCAGGTAAATTTTCTTTATGTGCTTCAAACCATTTTTGTAAGCGTGGTTCTCTTTCTTCTAACTTCACGTGTTTATGAATTTGCAAATCACAATAATAACAAGCAAGTTCATGAAGAACAGGAGCAATTTTGTCATAGTGCTTCGTTTTCTTTAAAACATCTTGGCATGTTTCAACAAGTTCATCTAAATAACCACCATCGTCTTGATCATCACGATAGCGATAATAATTACCGCCACCTTCTACTTCAGGTGATAATGCCATTAACATAGATTCATGCAGTGCGGCAAAATCATTCGGATCAAGTGATGTACTGCGGTCACATAAATTATCTAAATAATCGCTGATTGTTTGATACGCTACGATAAAACGAATGCATTCCTCTCGGTGCTCATTTGCTAACAGTGCTAAAATACCACCGCCTTCGCAATGAAACGTTTTATTCTCAATACTCGCGATTGCCTGACTATGAAGCTCATCATTCGGAATATGGTAGGCACGCTCTTTCCACACCGCTAGCTCATGGTGTACTACCGGAAACACATCACGGTATACTTTCGCCATGAGCGTTATGGGATTACTCGGTACGTTCACTTCTTCCTTCATCTCCTCTATTCGATGTACAAATAATTTACTTATTTGTTTGTTTCTATTATGTTATTGATGCGTATTTCAGTAAATGACTGAATATAATTCAAAATTTCATCACGCTCATACTCATTTAATAACTCGTGATAACAATTCGGCCATTCTTTAAAAGCCTTATCACTTATTTTAACATTATCAAACCAAGTGCGGACACGTATTTTATCTACAAGTTTATCCTCACAAGCTTGCATTAGCAAGAGCGGAACATCTGGAAAATCATCTATTTTTTTATGAGCAATTTCGATAGACTTAATCAATTCACTATACCAACGTACTGATACTTTGCGCAAGAACAATGAATCATTCTCCATCGCGTCCCTAACTTCATGATTACGAGTGGACATTTCCACTGTAAGATTCGTTGCAAATTGCAATTTTGGAGCGATAATATTTAATATTTTTGAGGCAGCTTGAAGTGGTGCTGAAGGTCCAGCTACTAAGCCTAAACATGGCGAACTTAAAATAATGCCGTCTACATCTTCTCTCTTCGTTTCTTGCATCATACGAATGACAATAAGACCACCCATACTATGACCAAATATAAAAATAGGTAACCTATACTTTCTTGCCTCTTTCACCCATAATTTAACTTCCTCTATGTATTCATCAAATGAATCAATATGTCCTCTATTTCTTGAAGTCGTTCCGTGTGACGGAAGGTCCCCCATCACGACGTGATAGCCGATATGATTCCACATTTCCGCAACGGCTTCATAACGTCCGTGATATTCCATTGCGCCGTGCACGATAACAACGACAGCTTTCGCTTCCTCTGTTTCATAATTCCACATACGGACCTCCTCCATTTCACTCTTTCTCATAATTTGATACACTGAAACTAGTCTCTAGGAAAGGAAGACTTTACATGATATATCCTTACAAAGAAAAAAATCCGAAAATTGCGAGTAGTGCTTTTGTCGCTGATTATGTTACGATTACAGGCGACGTTTCCATTGGTGAAGAATCAAGTATTTGGTTTAATACAGTCATACGCGGTGATGTTTCACCAACAATCATTGGAAACCGGGTAAATGTACAAGACCAATGTACACTTCACCAAAGCCCACAGTATCCTCTTATTTTAGAAGACGACGTGACCATTGGGCATCAAGTTATTTTACATAGCTGTCATATTAAAAAAGATGCTTTAATTGGAATGGGATCTATTATATTAGATGGTGCTGAAATTGGTGAAGGAGCCTTTATCGGTGCTGGAAGCCTCGTTTCACAAGGAAAGAAAATCCCGCCAAACACATTAGCATTCGGTCGACCAGCTAAAGTCGTTCGTGAATTAACAGAAGAAGACCGTAAAGACATGGAGCGAATTCGCACACAATATGTTGAAAAAGGCCAGTATTATAAATCATTACAGAAGTAACTTTTCCAGCTGCCACTTTAATGGCAGCTTTTTATATAAAGTGAAACTTTAATCAGTGGGGTTTTTCTTCATCCCCCACTGATTATTAGTTGAACCAGTCGGACTTTTATGGGCAGTTGATCCCCCACCTAACTTCTTTGCTTTCGCTGAATTTTGAGGTGGGGGTCTTACTGCCCATTAAAGCGAGATAAAAACTAACTTTTTCTTTACAAAACATTATTACTCCCTCAATAAAATCTTATTAAAATAAAAGCTAATATCTCCATATATATGTAAACAAGGGAGGAGAATTTTCATGAAGGTCAGTGGACTGTATAAAATAGAATGTTACATTTTCAAAGGAATTAACCGATACTTTGATCAAAAAACATTAAATATCTTTTTCAGCAATATTACTCATATCGGTGGTGCTACTTTCTCAATCGCACTCACACTTTTCTTTTTAATTTTTGCAAAAGGGACTTTGCATCAAGCTGCAATCGCAACTGCTATTTCTTTAGCAATTAGCCATATTCCTGTACAAATATTAAAAAGATGGTATCCGCGAAAACGCCCTTATTTAACAATTCAGGATGCGAAATATCCAGTCCATCCATTAAAAGACCACTCTTTCCCGTCTGGTCATACAACAGCCGTTTTCTCTGTCCTTATTCCATTTATTTGCTATAATCCAAGCATATTTGCTTTTCTATTACCGTTAGCATTATGCGTTGGCATTTCTCGCATTTATTTAGGGCTTCACTATCCGTCTGATGTATTCGTCGGTATGTGCCTCGGCACTTGCTCTGGCATCATCTCTTTTTATCAATTCATCCCACTTTTCACATAAAGGAGTGATATGATGAGAGTCGCCATTTTTACCGATACTTTTACGCCACAAGTTAACGGAGTTGCGAAAACATTAGAACGATTAACACGTTACTTTCAGAAAGAAAAGATCGCCTATTCTGTTTTCGCCCCTCAGCATACAGCTGAAGATAATTTCGTAGCTAATGTGAACAAGATGAGAAGTATCCCGTTAACAATATTATATCCAGAATGCCGCTTTTCTTTTCCTACTCCGCGCATTAAACGAGAACTTCTTTCCTTTAAACCTGACATTATTCACATTGCTACACCTTTCAACATGGGACTTTGTGGATTGTATTATGCAAAAAAGTTAAACATCCCAGTTGTCGGTTCTTATCATACTGATTTCGATGCTTATTTACGCTATTACAAAATCGAATTTCTCTCTAACATGCTTTGGAACTATTTAAAATGGTTTCATAGCCATATGCAAAAAAATTTCGTTCCTTCCTTTGAAACGTTACACCAACTAAAAAATAAAGGCTTTCATTCCCTCTCCATATGGGGACGTGGTGTAGATTGCACACTCTTTCATCCATCTTACAATACAGACCTATTCCGAAAAAAATATAATATTACAGCGAAGTATGTCCTTTCCTATGTTGGACGGCTTGCCCCTGAAAAAGATATTGATACGTTACAACACCTTATTGCGAAAACAGCGCATACTCGAAACAATATTCATTGGCTCATTGCAGGAGACGGTCCTCTAGCAATAAATTTACGTGAAGCTGTTCCGAATACAAATGTCACTTTTACTGGATATTTACAAGGTAAGGATTTAGCTGAAGCATATGCTTGTTCTAACATCATGGTATTTCCATCCGCTACTGAAACGTTCGGAAATGTCGTACTCGAATCACTTGCATGCGGTACACCTGTCATCGGTGCAAATAGTGGCGGGGTTAAAAATATTATTACGGATGGACAGACAGGAGTTCTTTGCCCGCCCAAACATGCGGATTCATTTCTATCATCCATCCATTCTTTATTGCGAAATGAAGAGCAACTTATGCAAATGAGCATAGCGGCTTCATCTTATGCTAAAACAAAAAGCTGGGATGAGATTTTCCGTGGGTTACTTGACCAATATGAAACCGTCCTTCAGAACACCGCATCAGAATTACTCGCTTAAACAGAAGAGCTCCCTTCAACTAGACGAAGGGAGTTTATTACACAGTTATAAATTTTAGTTTCATAAATGATACATAAGGTTAAACATTGTTTTATTTCTATATTCATTATATCAAAAATAAACATAACCAAACAGACTTGTAATAAAAACCCATAAAAATTAATATATGGTCATACAGTATTTTAACTGTATATTGATTTTAAGAATTCCCCTTAAAATCAACTTACTCACATACCTTTATACAGTAATTGTTCCCCAATTTCTGTATACCAAAAAACCTTTCATTCATTTGAAAGGTTTTTTTGAGCCTGCACATATTCTTCTTTCGTATTCACATTTATAAACCAATCCGCATGCGCTTGTACATCTTCTCCAGCAACATACTTTACATTACATTGTGATAAAAGCTGGCCCACACTTCTTTTTTCTTCCTGAAGCAAAGCATACATCTTTTCTTTCACACGGTTATGATACGCTGCAAGTAACGGTTGTTTTCTTCCATTAATAATAGGTACAACCGCATCATATTCATTACTCGTTTGCTCTAGTAAAATGGTAAACCACTCTGGCGAAACGTTTGGTGCATCGCAAGGCATAATAGCGTACCAATCTGCTTCTATATATTCCATACCTGATACAATGCCGGCAAGCGGTCCATTTCCTTTATAATGCGGAATATCTTCTATAACAGGAACTTGTACGAGTTGCTCTACTCGCTCTTTTATATCAGTATGGCTAATTACTACAATGTCTTGCAAAGTATTTCCCATCACTTTCACAATATGCTCAACAAAAGTAGTTCCCTTCCAAATTGCTAACGCTTTCGGCTCACCGAATCGACTCGACATACCGCCTGCTAATACAATTCCAGCATACTTACTCATTGGCGATGCAGCTCAAATGTAATATGACCTAATTCCGGTAAAATTAATTTATTCATCGCAAGGCGAACTGCTCCGCTCGATCCTGGCATCGAGAAAACTACTTTGCGCCCAATTGTACCACCAATCGCTCTACTTAACATTGCGCTGCTTCCGATATCTTCTAAATAACTAATCATGCGGAACAACTCACCAAATCCGACAATTTCTTTATGTAATAACGCTGATACTGCTTCAATTGTGACATCGCGTTTCGTAATACCAGTACCGCCATTTGTTAATACAACATCTACATCTTCCTTATGATAACCAGCTAACACCGCTTGCTGAATACTTTCTTTATCATCTTTTACAATTTCATAAGAAGTTACTTTATGTCCCGCTTCTTTTAACAATTCATGTAATAGTTGTCCGCTCTTATCTGTCTCTTCCGTACGTGTATCGGAAATCGTTACGATTTTGCAACGCACTTCTTTCGGTGCTTGTTTTTTATGTTCGGTTACGCTCATTTTATATCTTCCCTTTCCTAAAGTCTTTTCTTCATTTTATCATACCTATCTTTACACAATTATGTATGAAGCCGCTAATACACCATGATACAATATAAGTATATACAACCACAAAAAGGAAAATATACTTTCTTATACTCCTAGACTACACATCATTAGCTACTCTTTAAATCCTCTTATATTTTCCACATAGTAGATTTCATTTTAAATTACAAAATAATTTGGGGGTTCACTCACTATGGAACTTTATAAAAAACTAACAACAACATTCATCCTCTTATTCGTCGCTTCCATTACTGTCGGCTTTTCTCTAAAAGGCGCAATTCCATACGCTACATTAGTAAGCATTATATTCGCGACACTATTTTTACTATGCAGTGCCTTTTGCGCGGGTAAAGCACGTCAAATGAAAGGTTGATTACATATGTTCCAGAAGAAACCAATCCTTTGTAAATCATGTAAAAAAGAAATACAAACGTATGAAAAAGCATGGATTCATATGCCCTTTCCAGCAAATAGTATGACGAATATGAAAAAGTATATTGAGCTAGACGGCGAAGTGTATTGTAGCTCATGTATTCAAATTGGAAGTAAAACAAAATAAAAAAAGCTTTGCGCTCACGGCGCAAAGCTTTTTTTCATATATTATAGACCAGCTTGCTCTTTTAAAGCTGCAGCTTTGTCTGTACGTTCCCATGTTAGGTCTACATCAGTACGTCCGAAGTGGCCGTAAGCTGCTGTTTGTTTATAAATTGGGCGACGTAAGTCTAGCATTTTAATAATACCAGCTGGGCGAAGATCGAAGTTGTTACGAACTAGTTCTACTAGTACGTCTTCAGATACTTTACCAGTCCCGAATGTATCAACTGAAATTGATACTGGTTGTGCTACACCAATTGCGTATGCAAGTTGTACTTCTGCTTTGTCAGCAAGACCAGCTGCTACGATGTTTTTCGCAACATAACGAGCTGCATATGCTGCAGAACGGTCAACTTTCGTTGCATCTTTACCAGAGAATGCACCGCCACCGTGGCGAGCGTATCCACCATAAGTATCAACGATGATTTTACGTCCTGTTAAACCAGCATCACCTTGTGGTCCACCAATTACGAAGCGGCCAGTTGGGTTAATGAAGAATTTCGTTTCTCCATCCATTAATTCTGCTGGAACTACAGCTTTAATTACATGCTCTTTTAAATCGCGATCGATTTCTTCCCATGTAACATCTGGATGATGCTGTGTAGAAATTACGATTGTATCTACACGTACAGGTTTACCATTTTCATCATACTCAACTGTAACTTGCGTTTTTCCATCCGGACGTAAGTATGATAATGTGTCATCTTTACGTACTTCAGTTAAACGGCGAGCTAATTTGTGAGCAAGCGAGATTGGAAGTGGCATTAATTCTTGTGTTTCATTACATGCGAAGCCAAACATTAAACCTTGGTCTCCCGCACCAATTGCCTCAATCTCAGCGTCAGTCATTAGACCTTCGCGTGCTTCTAGCGCTTGGTCAACACCCATAGCGATGTCAGCAGATTGCTCATCGATAGATGTTAAAACTGCACAAGTTTCTGCATCGAATCCGTATTTTGCGCGTGTGTAACCAATGCCTTGAATTGTTTCACGAACGATTTTTGGAATATCTACGTAAGTAGAAGTCGTAATTTCCCCCGCTACCAATACTAAACCAGTTGTTACAGTTGTTTCACAAGCTACACGTGCATTTGCGTCCTTTGATAAGATCGCATCTAAAATTGAATCAGAAATTTGGTCACAAATTTTATCTGGATGTCCTTCAGTTACAGACTCAGATGTGAACAGATGACGTTTTTTTGTCATGTGGTAAACCTCCCTACAGTAATTGTATATATTGTACGGAACTCATCCTTAATTTGCCACAAACTGCGACATACATTTATTCTCCCACACAAGCATACAGAAAAACCTTTCCTACTTTACATAGAGGAAAGGTTTAATTTGCTACTTGCATACTGCTTTTTGCCCTTTGCTCTTATCGTTCGAGACCGTTAGCCTCGCACAGGTTTTAGCACCTATTCACCTGTATTTACCACTACAAGTGAGGTTGCTGGGCTTCATCGGGCCTGTCCCTCCGCCAGCTCGGGATAAGAGAGTATCCGTCCCAACCTATACTAAAGAAATGATATTCATTTGTCAATTAATATTCACATTTTCCTGAAAGTTTTTCTCAATACGCCTGGAATGAAATATTAATAAGGAAATAATACATTCACACAAACAAAAAGAAATAAATAGTATACATTATTTATATAATTGTGTTATACTCTTGTTGGGGATTACGAGAAATATTTCATTAAATGAAAAGGATGGTATATAAATATGAGTACTGTGAATGTCCAAATTGGTTTACACGAATTATTGAACGGAAGCAATGCACAGATTCAACTAAGTGTTCCGCAATTAGTGGAAAAAGTATTAATGCGAAATGAAGGGAAATTAACTTCTACTGGTGCCGTTTCTGCTTCAACAGGAAAATATACAGGACGTTCTCCTAAAGATAAATTTATTGTGAAAGAAGCATCGGTTGCTGACAAAATTGCTTGGGGAGCAGTGAATCAACCGATTTCTGAAGAACATTTTAATAAATTATACACTAAAGTTTTAGAATACTTAAAAGAAAAAGAAGAGTTATTCATCTTCAATGGATTTGCAGGCGCTGACCGCAATTACCGCCTACCAATTCAAGTTATTAACGAATATGCATGGCACAATTTATTTGTACATCAATTATTCATTCGTCCAACTGAAGAAGAATTAACAACTCATGAATCAGAGTTCACAATTGTTTCTGCACCGAATTTCAAAGCTGATCCAGCTGTTGACGGTACAAACTCTGAAGCATTCATTATGGTTTCATTCGAAAAACGTATCGTACTAATTGGTGGTACAGAATACGCTGGAGAAATGAAAAAATCAATCTTCTCTATTATGAACTTCTTACTACCTGAACAAGATATTCTTTCTATGCACTGCTCTGCAAACGTAGGTGAAGAAGGTGACGTAGCACTATTCTTCGGTTTATCTGGAACAGGTAAAACAACATTATCTGCTGATCCACACCGTAAATTAATCGGTGATGATGAGCATGGTTGGTCTGATAACGGTGTATTCAATATTGAAGGCGGTTGCTACGCAAAATGTGTAAACCTTTCTCACGAGAAAGAACCACAAATTTTCGATGCAATCAAATTTGGATCTGTTTTAGAAAACGTTATCATTAATAACCAAACGCGTATCGCAGACTATAACGATACTACTTTAACAGAAAATACTCGTGCTGCATACCCTATGCATGCGATTGACAATATCGTACTGCCAAGTGTTGCTGGACACCCAAATACAATCATTTTCTTAACTGCTGATGCATCTGGCGTATTGCCTCCAATCAGTAAGTTATCAAAAGAACAAGCTATGTATCATTTCTTAAGTGGTTACACTAGTAAACTAGCAGGAACAGAGCGCGGCGTTACATCTCCGCAAGCAACATTCTCAACTTGCTTCGGTTCACCATTCTTACCACTTGATGCATCTCGCTATGCTGAAATGCTTGGTGAAAAAATCGAGAAACACGATGCGAAAGTATTCTTAGTAAACACTGGCTGGACTGGTGGCGAATACGGCATTGGTAAACGTATGAACTTAGGTTACACTCGTGCAATGATTCAAGCAGCATTAAGCGGCGAACTTGCGAAAACTGAAACAGCTAAACATGACATCTTCGGTCTTGAAGTTCCACTTCACGTACCAGGTGTACCTGACGAAGTGTTAATGCCTGAACAAACTTGGGCTGATAAAGCTGCTTACAAAGCGAAAGCAATCGAGCTTGCGAGCGAATTCAAAGAGAACTTCAAAAAGTTCGACAGCGTTTCTGAAGATATTATTAACTTAGGCGGTCCAATCGCTTAAGTACAAACTTTCTGTTGGAATACCCCTTTTACTCATATGAATAAGTGTCGTGTAACCGTAAAGTTCCGCGTACTCACCGACAAAACCCAATGCGGCTTAACGGTTATACACACTTACATAAAAAAGAAGCTTACGTTAAAAACGTAAGCTTCTTTCTATATCTTATCTCTTCATCTATGACTTAGTTCGTGAAATCACAGAAAATTCATTTTATATTCATTCATTATTATTTTTTTATGATAAAATTTACATATGAAGGAAAGGATGAGGCCTATGAAAAATTTTTCTCGTACAGGAAAAATTTTATTCAGTTACGGAGCGATCCAAATGTTTTGGGGACTTGTGATGCTTAACGTTAATTTATTTGAGCATACAAGTGAAACGATAAAATATATTATTCTAATTACCGGAATAATTTGTTGTATTATATCCACCTTTTTTAAAGAACATAAGAGTCATACTAATACGTGATTTCATGTTAGCTTATAGGAAGCAGCAACCTGTATTTTATGCAAAATTATGCTTCCTATTGTAACTACCCCTCGCCGGATCCTCTATTCCACCTAAAAAGAGGCTTTTTATCTTTTTAGCTCTTTGTTAATTCTTCCTCATCTTTCATACTATAGTAGCCTAAATTCACAACGATTAAGAAATAACCCCCCAGAATCCCTACTGCAAATGCCCACATAACCATGTGGTGCTCAATTTCGTACATAATAACAGCGCCCAAAATGGCAGCTGCAAAACGATTAAACATACCGAGCGTCGGTGCTTTCGTTTTCTTTACGATACTATCTCCAAGCTTCTCAATTCGTCTCCCTAAAAGCCAAACACAATACATACTTACGATAAGTCCAATTCCAGCACCTAGAAAATGAGCTGAAAACGGTGTTAACATCCATCCTAGCAAAAGAAAACCTAGTAAATAATACGATTGAATTTTAAATGATCTTAATGACATACTAATCATGCTGTTCTCCTCTTCAGTAATTTTTATCTATCCAACAAAAGCTGTATAACTCATTTCTTTCGAGTTCATACTACTTAAAATTCATTTCACTCAAATTAAAAACAACATAAACAGTATGTTTATGTTGTTTGAATGTTTTCAGGAAATAATATTATACAAGATTTCAAGCATCATATTCTCATAATTTGTGACGTTTTTCCAAACATTTTTCGTCCATTTATGAAAAAAGTGATATCAATCTATGAACATACGGATATGATGTAATAAGTACACAAATAAAGGGGGCGTCTAATGATTTATTTTTTAATGGCTCTCATTCACCTCATTATCCCTGCACTTATTGGACTTTCATTGTATTGGTACACGAAAAATCATAGTATTTTCTACGCTGTCCTCGGTGTTCTTCTTCCAGGTATTATTCTTATCACACTCTTCCGTATTCCATTTTTAAACTTAATTCCACTTATTACTGCTATCTTATTTCTCGTCTTCTTACCAAAAATAAAAAAATAGGAAAGCAGATCATAGATGATCTGTTTTCCTATTTTGATATAGGTTCCCCCGCAGTAGAATGAATTTTTACTTTCTCCGATTTCACAAACCATAGACCGAAGAAAATAATAATTCCACCGATTATTTGTTGAAATGATACATATTCATTTGCCCATATAGCTGCAAATAAAACAGCTACAAGTGGCGTTATATACATATATACCATCGTATGTGACGCGCCAATTTTTTGAATACCAACATACCACATCACTAAACCAAATACTGTTACAAAGAAAATGGAATATAGTAAAGCGAATAGTGTCATTCCATGTGTAATGTGAAATGGCATTATAAATACATGTGGTCCACTTAACAATAAAAGCGGAATCGCGCCAACTAATGCTGACCATGCGGTAACACGTAGTGCTGAATATTTTTTAATTAATGGACCTGCTAAAACAGGATAAAGCCCCCAGCATATTGATGTAATAAGTCCAATTCCGTTACCATAAAAAGAACTAGCAAGCGAATGCCCTGCTAATAAAACTAATGCAGCACCACCAAAGGCAATTATAGAACCGATGAGCTTTCGAGAAGAAAACTTTTCTTGTTTCAAAAAAATAGCAAATACAGTTGTAAAAATAGGTGAAATAGAAATGAGTAAAGAGGCATTTGTAGCGGACGTATATTTGACAGTTTCCATAAATAACGTTTGATACAGTACAATACCTACAACACTAACGATGATTAATCTAGGTATATCCTTTCGTTCCATATAAACCGACTTTTCAATAAAAAATGTAAGGAGTAACATAAGCGGTGCCGCTGATATCATCCGAAGTGCAGTAAACTCAATTGCTGTAAATTCTAAAAGTCCATATTTAGCAATCGTAAAATTAATCCCCCAAATAATAACGACTGCTAAAATTAATAACTCAATCCCCCATCTTCTCATGCATATCCCCTCCGCAAATAAGATTATACAGAAAATTCAATCACATGTATATTTCATTATGTGAAAAAATCTTTGTATTGTATGGAGAGGTTTGCTTTGTTTGGTACATAAACTTATATCGACGATTTTTCGAATATATCGACTTATCAACAAAAAACGAAAATAATAGTACCTTATATAATAAAAAGATGGTCCAAAAATATTTTGGACCATCTTTTCTTTCTTACACTCGAACGTGTAACTTCATATTTGGATTATAAAATTGGCTTGGGCTCTTCAGCTGAAAAGTTCCTCCAACTTCATGCCAATCAACTGTTAACTTATCATCCATAAATACAAGCTTTGTACGATCTGCGATAAAATTCATTGCGCTAGATTCGATATCCACATCGCGCTCATCTTTTTCTGCTACAGCTACTAAATCGATAATTCCGCTCATTACACAACCGCAACCTTCATTATCGTAAAATAACTTTATATATTTCGCTTCATTTGGAATCGTATCCATAATCTTTTTATATGCTGCTTCTGTTACAGTAACGTACATATGTTAATCTTCATCCTCTCTTCTCATATCCTTCATACATTGTACCACCATTTTCTCTTAAATTTATATACATAAAATTAAGACTAATATACAATATATGTAATAAAGGAGGTTGTATCACTCATGTTCAAATTACTGCGATACCCCATCTTCTTAGGCCTACTCGGTAGCTTTTTTATTTCTAGCGGAATGCTATTACAACATATACTTCCTTATTCTCCTTCTATTGGTTGGATTTTAGGCTTTATTTGTTTCCTAACCGCTTCTTATTTTGCTATGAAAAAATAAGAAGCGCTTTAAGATTTATTTGCAGCTTAATTTTGACTTGGGTGTTACTTTCGGCCCACAAGAGAAACGTTGGCTCTATAACGATTCAACTCTCCTCTCTATTTTAAAATCTATACACAATACGATTGAACACACAAAAATATAGAATTCATAATATGTATATAGTGGTTCTATTTTTAAAACTAGTTTTTCAAAATATAGAAAGGAGAACATACATGTACCCACGTAATTGTTTTAGTTGCGACGGCAGACGCAATAGTAGTTCTAACGGAAACACCGGGCCCACTGGTAGCACCGGACCTACTGGAAACACTGGCTCTGCCGGCATCACTGGACCTTCCGGGAACACCGGACCCACTGGTAGTACTGGACCTTCTGGCTCTGCCGGGCCTTCCGGAGCTGGTTTCCAAAGTACTACCGCCTTTAGTCTAGCAGCCGCCCCCACCTATAAAAAAGGACAAGTTGTCACTTATACGAGCAGCGGCTATGTTGTAAAAAAAGATGCACCTCAAGGATTTCCGAATGTATCTCCAGATTATATCGTATTAGTAGAAAGTGGACCTACTGGAAACACTGGCAGTACTGGACCTTCTGGCGGTACCGGACCTTCCGGCATCACTGGACCTACGGGGAATACTGGATTTACTGGCAGTACTGGGCCTACGGGGAATACTGGACCTTCTGGCAGTACTGGGCCTACGGGGAATACTGGACCTTCTGGCAGTACTGGGCCTACGGGGAATACTGGATCTACTGGATTTACCGGGCCTACTGGATTTACTGGTTCTACTGGTAGTACCGGACCTACTGGCATTACCGGACCTACTGGAGCTGCAGGTAGTGCCTCAGCAAAAAGTATTATTTTTCAAGGAACAAATGCTGGTTTTCAACGTATAGCGGGTTCTCCTGGCATTGACTCCAATGTTATTCCATATGTCACTGCTGGAGACGGTAGTGTAGTTGGCTTTGCTGCATCTATAAATGTAAATAACTTACCTGCTGCTGTTTATACGATTGATATTTGCAGGAATGTCCCAACAAACCTCACTGCCCCTACTTCCAGTTACATTTTAACTACTATTACCTTAACTACCACGGACAAAATTACCGGAACTATAGTATTTTCCATTAAACCGACGGATACTGGATCAGGACAAATTCAAGTATTTAATCCTACTCCAGCCGTAGGTCCGGCTACTGTAACTTGGACTAGCATTACAACTGGAAACCCTGTTTCAAGAGGGGATGCTATATCTCTTTATATTAACCCTGGAATTACTGCCAGTGCTGTATATTCTATTTTTCTAATCACTAATATTTAGTTCCTTCTTAACAGTAATTTATTTAACAAAAAAAGGAGATCACTCTCAAATAAGTAATCTCCCTTTTAAAAATTTTTTCATTACATTGGCAATACAATCTTCACAGTCGTTCCAACCCCAACTTCACTTTCAAAACTCATTTTACCGTTGTGGTCTTTAATAATTTTTTCTGTAACTACTAAACCTAAACCTGTTCCCGTTTCTTTCGTTGTGTAAAAAGCTTCATTTAACTTCGGAATTTTGTCTTTTGGAATACCGCAACCTTCATCCTTAACTTGAACAATGATTGCATCTTCTACAGTCACTTTAATCGTAATCGTTCCGCCAACTGACATTGCTTCAATCGCATTTTTAATTAAATTAAAAAATACTTGCTTTAATCGTTTTTCATCGCATGTAATCGATGGTATGTCTTTACTATAAATACCTTGTATGTGCACTCCTTGCTTTAAAGCAGGCTTTCCCATAACTCGAATAACATAAGCGATAATTTCTTCTATATTATGAACTTCTGATTCTAGTGATTTAGATTTCTCAAATCCACTAAGTTCTGTAGCGATTGTATGAATTCGCTCTACTTCTTGTTTCATAATATCACTATATATTTTATCCTCAGGATATTTATTTGCTTGCTTATTAACAAATTTATCTAAATTAGCTAGAGGTCTTCTAATTTTGTAACCAATAACTGTAGCCATTTTCCCAACAGTTGCTAGCTTTTCTGTTTGTTGTATTTCTTTATCCATCATCTCAAGCGTACGAACGTAAGATTGAAACCTTAAAAACATAATCCAACATATGATAGTAAATACGCTATATAATGCCATCGGGATTAAAACGAGTGACGAGTGAATAATGATTCCTATAAGAGCGTATTTCCCAACAAGTATACCAGTAACTAACCAAAAATACCTTTTGTTCACAAAGAGTGGGGCAAATAAAATAAAAAATCCTTCTACTATATTCCCACCATCAAACTCAGCATCACTACCGTAGTAAATCATAAAATTATGGATAAAATCTAGTAGGTTATATCCAATTAGAATAATATATTTCACTGCAAATGGATTCTTCCATTTCATGAAGTATACTCCAATACAAAACAAAATCACCATTAGAAAATAAAGCCATAAACCTAAACCATCTTCAAATTGTCCTACTCCTTCTTGCTCTCCTCCTATTAAAGGTACAATAAATTCGTAGGCAAGATCGTATACAAAAAATATAATGAAAAATAAACTTAAAAATATTTTCAGTGCCTTCATTTCTTCATTTTTAAATATATCGTCTTTATTCATATCGTAACTCCTAGCTTTTCTCCCTCTTGGATTTCATTATTTCCACGTTGCTTCGGGAGCATAATATCTATTCTAGTTCCAATATCTCTTTCACTTGAAATATGTAATTCACCAAGATGCTGCTCAGTAACAAGCCGATTCGCTACAGTAAGTCCTAGGCCAATTTTATCTTGTTTCGTTGTATAAAAGGCCTCTTTAACACGAGCTAAATTTTCTTTCTTAATACCGTAACCATTATCAATTACACTTAGCATTACATAATCTTGTCCTTTGTTTTCTAACCGTAACTCTAATGTGCCACCTTGCTCCATTGCCTCCAGAGCATTTTTTATGACATATAGAAAGACTCCTCTTATTTTCCGCTCATCACATTCAACTTCTATCGTCTTTTCTTCCACATTAGAAATAAACTGGACGCTAGATTCATTCATTTTTTCGCGAACAATTTTTACTGCTTGTAATGCAATTTCACCTATATTATGTTTCTTATAAACAGAAGGTTTACATGTAGCAACTTCCATTAACTCACTTATCATATTATTCATATTTTCTATTTCAAAAATCATCTGTTCGTAAATAGGGTCCTCCTCATGCTTCTCTCGTTGTAATTGCGTAAACCCTTTTAATGAAGCAAGTGGATTTTTAATTTCATGTCCCACTGTCGCTGCCATTTTTCCGATTACTGCTAATTTTTGTGATTCACTAGCAATCTTAATACTTTCCTTTACCGCTGAAAGGTATTGTATAAATCGATTTAAAATGATGTATGCCGCTATTAATACGAGTGTATACATAATGAGGAACATAAATCCTTTTACTTCCTTTAATACGAATAAATAAATAACATATTTCCCTACAATTGTCGAAAGTACAAACACAAAATATTTTTTATTTAAAAATATAGGTACAAAGAAGATGAAAATAATTTCTATTATATTTACTCCATCAAATGCCGCCTCATTATAAAGCATATACGAAAGTATATTAACGATTTCTATTCCTATGTATGCAAATACACATGCATATTTAACAAGGTTCGCTTTCTCTTTTTTTATTAAATATACATTCACACCGAGTATTGCAGTTCCGCAAATAACTTGCCATAGTATGCTATGTCCCATATCCGTTAATGATTTATTTTCTAATACGATTGCATAGAAAATTTGGTATGAAACAACAATGACATATAGCACCCATAAAAAAATTTTTGCATTCCTTTCTTCTTCTTTATATGATAGAAAACTTCCTTTCACTTCAACACCCCTTCAAAATAATATCTCGAAGAATACCATTTATTATAATAAATGATTTTCATAGACAAACAAAGATAAATCGAACATTTGAGGAAAATCATCCCAATAAAGCAAAGTATCTTCAGGCTATATAAGCATAAAAGCTATAAACAATAATACGTATATTATGGGAGGTGTTTTATGTGGACGGCAAAAAAAATAAAAAAACAGAACAACTGGAACCCTTCACGCGTGAGAATGAAGGAAAGAAAATGACGACAAATACAGGTGTTACCATTTCAAATGATGAAAATACTTTAACCGCTGGTGATCGTGGTCCTACCCTTCTAGAAGATTTCCTAATGCGAGAAAAGCTTGCTCATTTTGACCGTGAACGAATTCCTGAAAGAGTCGTTCACGTACGTGGATACGGTGCACATGGTATATTCGAGCTATATGAATCTTTAGAAGAGCTAACAATGGCCCACTTTTTACAAGACCCTTCAAAAAAAACACCCCTTTTCGTTCGCTTCTCTGAAGTAGCTGGATCAAAAGGGGCGAATGAAACAAATCGAGATGTACGAGGGTTCGCCGTTAAATTTTATACAGAAGAAGGAAATTTTGATTTAGTAGGAAACAATATTCCTATTTTTTTCATTCAAGATGGCATTAAATTCCCTGATCTTATTCACGCCCTTAAACCTGAACCGCATAATGAGATTCCACAGGGACAAACAGCACATGATACATTTTGGGACTTCATCGCCAATAACCAAGAATCGGCTGCGATGATGATGTGGATTATGTCTGATCGTGCCATTCCAAGAAGTTTTCGAATGATGCAAGGGTTTGGCGTTCATACATTTCGCTTAGTGAATAAAAATGGAAAGTCACGATTCGTAAAATTTCACTGGAAGCCGAAGCTCGGCATTCACTCATTAATTTGGGATGAAGCGCAAAAATTAGGTGGTGCTCTTTCTATTCGGTACATGTCCCGCTATAATGGCCATCGTATTTCTAAACTTGTATTAGTCGATGCTGTTTCCCCCTCTTTCGTTAAAAATCAAGAATCGCCCTATGGTGTCCCAAAAGAACAAGCAGATACCCTCATTAATCAAATGTATGCCAATATGCCAAAATTTTTAAATGATGTATCTTTATCATTTTTTAATAGAAACTTAGGATCTGCTACGTTAGAATGGTTTTCTTATCTCGGTATGCAGTCTGCTTCCTACGCTCTCATCAAAATATTGCAAGCAGCCGCAAATGAAGATGTAACGAAAGATTTAAGTGAAATTAACGTCCCAACAAAAATATTCCACGGTGTTCACGATCAACTTATCCCTTACAAAAGCGCTGAACTCACGCAAAAGCGGATTAAAAATTCTCAGTTACATCCTCTTACAAATAGCGGTCACGGCTCTCCAATTGATCAAGCGGATGAATTAAATGCAGAACTTATAAAGTTTTTGCATTCATAAAAATCTATACCAAATCGCTTCAATTGGAACGCATTTTTTGAAAAGATTAAAATTCACATATTTCTCACAAATCAATCAATAAAACGATTACCTGTACATTTATACTAAATGTACAGGTAATACTCCCTAAACCCAGCTTGTCTGGTTACCCCGTTAAATACTATAAAAAAAAGAACTTGTATCGTTATACAAGTTCTTTTTGTTTGTTCTATTTAAAAAGTATATCTTTACTATACTGCTTTCCAGCAAGTAAATCATATTGGATCATTTTATATTGCTCTAACATTTCTTTTTGTTTCTTTGTTAAATCTGTTATCTCTTCCCCATCTTTATTAACCTTTAACTCATCTCTAAGAACCGGTATTTCTTTATGCATTTCCGATAAAAATTGATAAAACGGTGATTGATTTAGTCCTGCATAATCAAAAACAAGATTAGAAAAATAAATTGGACTTACTAAACCTAAATTGTCATTTGGCAAATCAAAATTTGCATACATTAACAATGGTGTTTCTGACATAATTAATCTTTCTCTTACCGTCTCTTCATTTTCTATATATCCTGCTTCTTTATAAATAGATTTATTAGTTCCTAACATAGGTAAATGATCTCCAAAGAAGACTAATAAAGTAGGTCTGTCTAAATCGTTAAGCTGCTCGATTAAATATTGCAGAGCTTCATCAGACAGTCTTACACCTTCTGTATATGCTTCTAATTCCGCTTTCGATTCCTCTTCTGTTAATCCACTAATTTCTATTTTATTTTCTCCAAACATATTTGGCGTATACGGAAAATGATTTTGCATCGTCACCGCATGAATAAATGTAGGTTCTTTTCTCTTATTTAATTCATCTATGATTTCTTTACTCATAGATAAATCACCAATATTGTCTCCCACTACTTCTTTATTTTTCATCGTATCTTCTGCATTAAAATTATCGAATCCCAATGTTTTATATACATCTTCACGTTTATAAAACGATCGATTAAACGCATGAA
The DNA here is from genome assembly GCF_030733445.1 of Bacillus sp. MMSF_3353. Taxonomy (NCBI): domain Bacteria; kingdom Bacillati; phylum Bacillota; class Bacilli; order Caryophanales; family Bacillaceae; genus Bacillus; species Bacillus sp. MMSF_3353. The sequence goes on along the minus strand of NZ_JASHJA010000009.1, from coordinate 91,553 downwards.
TTGCACTTGCATAATACCCTTGTTTTTTCAACTCACTTGCAATCGATGGAATCTCTTTTTGGCTTGGAACAGCTTGTTGATATGGTATAGAACCTGGCATTAAAAGACTCATCGAATAACTCGTTAAGGCTTCAAATTCTGTATTCGCTGTATTCCCTCCAAATGTAGGAGCTATCGTTTGTCCACCTGGAAAATTCTCTGTATAATGATGTAAATTCGGCACTGGATCTTCGCTAAATGAAAGATTCGTTAATTTTGTTGGATCCCAAAATGCTTCACTCATAATAAATATAATGTTCGGCTTCTCTACTTTTTTTTGTGCTTTTACTTTGCCGCTATATTGTTTTTCTATATCCTTTGCAATTTGCTGCATATTTTCTTTTGAATATTCCTCTGGCTCTTTAATAACTGTCGTATCTAAGTTACTTAAAAATCCAATAATAAAACCATTCGCTTTATAATTTGCAGCTTGATTCCATGCACGGATGTCTACTCCACCTTTTATAAATAAATCATTCATAAAGGTAGTAGGATAGTTACTATATCCATACAACATAAACCCAGAGCCACATATTAAAATAATCCTCATAATAATATGTGATTTTATAACTGGAATATACTTTCGTATATACGTAACTACAAATACAATCAACACAATGCCAACGATTGTCAGGAACATATTCCAAAAACTAAAATACTCCATGACCATCGGTATAACGGAATTCATATGACCAATCTGTGTAAAATCAGACGGGTAGAATGGCTCTCCTCTAAAAATGAGTTTAAAATGGTTCACCATCACAAAAATAAGTAAGACTAAGCTAGTTATCGTTGTACTTAAGAAAACTCTTCCAAGCAAATTATATGCAAAAACGTATACCATATAAATAAATAACAGGCTTAATATATACTGTCCATATTGTAAATACACCCATGTATTTACTACTATAAGGTTCATGTCCTCCTGCACTATGATATACATCCAATTCATTGTATGAGCAATTAAAAATAATACGACATACACTCGAATAGCCGGCCTAAGCTTATGACTGATGCCTTTATTCAAATGAATGATATATAGTAGTACACTCCACAAAACAATAATGAGTATACTTAGCGGTATTTCCCCATTAAAAAAATCTTTCGTTCTCTCAAATTCGAAAGACCTTAACATAACAAAGAATAGCGTTTCTAAACAGATCGCCCACATTCCACTAAGAATGATAGAAATTAATAGATTCTTTCTCGGTTGCTGAGCCGAGAAACTAAAATGAAATTCATCTCTTCTTCGTCGCTGTGTAAAAACATTAAAGCGCAATTTATTCCCTCTTTCCTTTACCCCTTCGTCTCGCATCAACAAACATATTGTCATATACAAAATACCATATTTGTATGCAGCTAGTCTCCCTATGTGCTTGTAATAATACACATGTATCCTTAATTTCCCCTTAAAAATGCAGTGAAACTTTAATAAGTCCGAACCATTCAGGATTGAACGGGATAAACCTTCTTCGCTCTATATTCTAACAGCATAAATGAACTACGCTTCACAAAATTGTTACCATAAGAAAAGAACCTATCAACACTGACAGGTTCTGCTTCATTCTAACAGACATGAGCATATGTATTATATAAGAGAATACATCCATACTTTCCATATAATACATACAAGTAAGATAACTACAAAATCAAAAAGATCTAATCTCGGGCCCTTTTTCATATTCATCTCTAGCCACATATGAATCCATTTTCTTTTTGTATATTTTTGAATGTTTTTCTTTGCAAATCTGTAAATGAGTACTTGCATAATAAAAAAACCGACTACGAAAATGAACAAGAAAATGAGAAAATCGACCACAAAATTCCTCCCTATTTTTGCAGCGATTTTTCTACTATATGATTTTTCAAGACCCACTCTTCAAATTGAGCACTTCCAAATTCCCAACTAAGATCACGAGCATGTACAGAAAAAACGTAATGACCAGCATATTCGTCCATAAATCTACCTGTCTCGATCTCATCTTTCTGAAGACCATATGTTCCAAAATTAAAATACACATCCCACACGTCTTCATTCTTCCGCTTATAAGCAATCGATTCCATATCACATTCTGTTCCGAAATAGTCAAGATGTAAATGTACGCTATCATCATATTCGTACTCCATTTTATCACCCCTTATATTTGTACTTCTTTATCACCCAAAAAATTCCTGCTATCTACACTCACATATGGGCACTTACCTACATATCATGCTTGTAGAGTGACTTCTAGGAGGTGTCATATAGTGAAAAAATTTATAGCTGTTTTTTGCATCATGTTACTATCTGTTTTCACATTTGCTGCTTGCAGTAGTAAAAAGGAAGGTACGAAAGAACAAACGCAAAACATTCGCATCGGCGAAGTTACCCATTCTCTCTTCTACGCCCCTTTATATGTCGGGATTGAAAAAGGATTTTTTAAAGATGAAGGATTAAATATTGACCTCCAAACAACAGCTGGCGGAGATAAAACGATGACCGCCCTATTATCTGGCGGAATTGATATTGCTCTCGTCGGTTCTGAAACGTCTATTTATGTTCATCAACAAGGTGCAAAAGACCCTATCATTAACTTCGCACAACTTACACAAACAGACGGAACATTTTTAGTTTCGCGTAAAAAATTAGACTCTTTTAATTGGAATGACGTAAAAGGTGTTACGTTTTTAGGACAGCGTAAAGGCGGCATGCCGCAAATGGTTGGAGAATACGTTTTAAAGAAAAATGGCATTGATCCTCGCAAAGATACAAACTTAATTCAAAACATCGAATTTGCTAACATTGCAAGTGCCTTTGCATCTGGTACTGGGGAATTTGTACAGCTCTTTGAACCGACTGCAAGTATATTCGAAAAAGAAGGAAAAGGGTTTATCGTCGCTTCGTTCGGAAATGAATCTGGAACTGTTCCGTATACAACGTTCATGGCAAAAGAAAGCTTCTTAAAGAAAGATAAAGATGCTGCTGAAAAATTCACACGTGCGCTCTATAAAGCACAACAATGGGTTGATACACATAGTCCAGAAGAGATTGCTGACACCGTTTCTCCATTATTTAAAGACACTTCAAAGGACATTACAGTAAAAGTAATTGAACGTTATAAAAAGCAACATTCTTATGCGACAAATCCGCTATTAGATGCTGAAGAATGGAAACAGCTCCAAACGATTATGAAAGAAGCTGGCGAATTACAAAAAGAAGTTCCACATGAAGCGCTCGTCAATACAAAAATTGCCGAAAGCGTTATTAAGAAATAGAGGCGAAGTGTATGAGTTTTTTACAAATACGTAACGTTTCTCACTGCTTTTTCGCGAAAGAGAATGCCAAACTAATTCTCGAAGATATGAGCTTACAAGTGGAAGAAGGCGAATTTATTTCTATACTCGGTCCAAGTGGTTGCGGCAAAACGACACTCCTCTCCATTATTGCCGGGCTACTTGATCCAATTGAAGGTATCGTCTTTTTAGATGGTGAGCCTATTACAACGAAAACTTCATCTATGGGATATATGCTGCAGCAAGATTACTTGTTCCCTTGGAAAACAATTGAAGAAAATATTATGCTCGGACTTCACACCCGAAAAATTTACAATGAACAGACGAAAGAACATACTTTACAGCTTTTAAAACAAGTCGGTCTACATGATGTAGAAGAGCAATACCCTCGTGAACTGTCCGGCGGTATGCGTCAACGTGCCGCTCTCGTTCGAACGTTAGCGACCGATCCTAAAATTTTATTGCTAGATGAACCATTCTCAGCACTCGATTATCAAACGAAATTGAAACTAGAAGATCTCGTTTTCAACTTACTACGCAAATATAAGAAAACGTCACTACTCGTAACACATGATATTGAAGAAGCAATTGCGATGAGTGATCGTATTTATTTACTACAAGCGAATCCCGGGAAAATTGCAAAAACATTTATCGTCCCAGAAAGCATCCGTTCCTTATCACCGTTAGAATCACGCCACCACCATGACTTCCCATCCCTCTTCCAAGATATATGGAAGGAGCTGGAGCGACTTGGATAATATAAAGCAACTACATGAACAGTTTCAGAAAAAAGAACGTAAGCGTGCATGGTTAGCACGCTCACTGCAGCTTTTACTGCTCATTCTTTTCTTTTCACTATGGGAAATAGCTAGCAAAAAAGAGTGGATTGATCCTTTACTCTTTAGCTCTCCTTCAAGCATTTGGGATCTCTTCCTTAGTAAATGGATTGACGGTTCGCTTTGGGTTCACATATGGACGACATTACTTGAAACAGGAGTAGGCTTCATTCTTGGAACAGTGCTCGGCGCTATTATCGCTACTTTTCTTTGGTGGATGCCACTTCTCGCTCGCGTGCTCGACCCCTATCTCGTCGTCCTAAACGCCATGCCAAAAGTGGCACTTGGACCTATTATCATTGTAATCTTCGGTCCAAATATTTCTTCGTCGATTGCAATGGGGGTAATCATTTCCATCATCATTACCATTCTCGTTATTTACAGCGCATTTCAAGAAGTCGATTCTAACTATATAAAAGTGATGGACACGTTTGGCGCAAATAAATGGCAATGTTATAAGCAAGTCGTTCTCCCTGCATCCTTCCCAGCAATTATTTCAACGTTAAAAGTGAACGTTGGTTTATCATGGGTCGGTGTTATATTCGGCGAACTTCTCGTCTCTAAACAAGGTCTTGGCTACTTAATTAGCTACGGATTCCAAGTATTTAATTTCACGCTCGTCTTACTGAGCGTACTACTCACCTGCGTCCTCGCAACACTTATGTATGTGTTTGTTGAGGCATTTGAAAAACTTCTAATTGGAAAACGAAAAAGAAGCTGACTTAGGGCGATAAACTATAGTCAGCTTCTTTCTTTACCTTTTATCACACATCTTTGTTTCATTTGTAACGTTTCCATCCGCAACTGTAACTGTATGGAAACAATCCTTCACACGTACTGTAACGACATTTTCTTTTCGATCTATTACATGATAATCATCATACTTTTTATTTAATGCACTACGAATTTGCTCTCCTTCAAAAATCGGAAAACCGTGAGACATTACCCAAATGAGACCAGCAACCGCAAGAATCGTTTTCATACGTTTCATTACCTCCTTGAGAGTAAACTTATAGTCCCTACAATATGCGCATTATAATTGTGTCTAATTTGTGACATTTTTATACTAATTCTCTTTTAAAGCTTCAGTTCCTTCTTCTTTTTGATAAAAAGACAGAATTTTCAATTTTATCAACATAAAAAACGCAAAGAACTAAAATTCTTTACGTTTTCTTGGCTAACATATATAACTCGCATTAGTGTCCACTTTGTTGTTCTAACGTTTTCGAAACATCATATAATCCCGTCAACACTTCCGCTCTCATTTTTACAAGCTCAGGGAACTGATAGAAGAACGCAATTTTTTTATACTTTAACTCCGATCCTTCTTTCACCTTTTTTGAATCTTGCAAAATAAATGCTGTAAACGTATCTGCAATATCTTCCGCTACGTTTGTCGTTCCATACTGTGAGACAAACTCCTCATGCTTTTCTTTAAAAAATTCAATTTGAGTTTCTTCACTTTCTTCTACTTTCTTTTCTATCCACTCCTGCTCAATGTCCTTCCAGAAAGAGTTATAAAATTGATTAATATAAGATTTTCCCCTCGCACATCCCTCTTGTAAGAAAAGAGTTTCACAGTTATTTCGGTACGTTGAAATATCTTTATCTTCTTCAAAATCCTTTACATAGTTTTCATCTACTGGTATTTGCTTATGCCCGAGCGTCAACACGTGAGCCGTCTCATGAATTAATGTTTTCATCACTTCATCGATATTTACCGCGGAATCAAGTGTATCTAAGCTTAGGGTCCAATCTTTCGGATTCTCCATACTAGGCATAACGTGAGCAACAACACCGTCATAACCGTCCGTTATTAAATCAAATTCTGTTATATTCCCGCGATATTTAGCTGGAATGAGAGTACGGTACATATCCCATAAGTCTTCATGATAACCTCTATCTTGACGCTGTTGTAGTACCTCTTCTTTCGCTTCTTTATCTTCAGCGAATACTTTATTTAAACGTTTCCGTTCTATTTTTTCAAAATAAGGATCTACAATTTCATCACCATCAATATAATAAGAGGCTAAAAAGAAATAATTTTCGTCATCCTCTTTTTTCTGCTCTGCCTCTTTCATATTCGCACTTTCATGCTCTTCTATATCATAATCTTCTACTGCTTCAAGTTCAGATAATCCATCTATTTTTTCATATACTTTTTGAAGTTTCTTATCTCCTATTTCCACACATTCTTCTTCTGTTTTACAAATTTCTTTTTCCTTCACACTCTTCATAGAACTATCGCATCCTGCTATTAAACCAATTGCGACGATCAACCCTACTAACTTGCCACACAGTCTCTTCATACAATCCTCCATTATTCCATTCTACAAAAATATCATAATCATTTTTTAACGAATATGCGATAATTAATTATACAAACTGTAAGGAGGTTTCTCATGATTCGAGCAGTCTTATTCGACTTAGATGGAACACTATTAGATCGGCGCCAATCTCTAGAACAGTTTATTCATGATCAATATAATCGCTTTGCCTCTCACTTAATGAGCATAAAAAAAACAGGGTATTGTTCTCGGTTTCTTGAACTCGATAATAATGGCTATACGTGGAAAGATAAAGTATATGCTACTCTCCTTTGCGAATACAACATTACCACTTTAACACCAGAGCAACTGCTGTACGACTACATTACAAACTTTCAACATCATTGTATTCCTTTCCAAAATATGCATGAATTACTTCAGCGTTTAACACAACAAAATATTAAAATTGGTATTATTACAAATGGCTTTACTGACTTTCAAATGAATAATCTTCGCGCACTAAACATACATACGTATACAAATACAATTCTCGTTTCAGAAGCGGAAGGAATTAAAAAACCACATCCTGAGATTTTCGAACGGGCTTTAAAAAAGCTAGATGTTAAGGCCACAGAATGTCTTTACGTTGGAGATCATCCAGAAAACGACGTGCTTGGTTCTGAACGAGTAGGGATTCTTGGTGTGTGGAAGAGAGATTCATTTTGGGATGATTTTGAGCATCCACGTATAGTGAACGATTTGTTGGAGGTGCTTTCGTTTTTAGAGGTAAAAATGAAAACAAAATAATAGTAAATAAATTACATTGGCAATTTTTTACAATATATCGGCTTACCGACAAAAGCTGACAAACAAAAAAGAGGCCGTTTTTCAAAAACGCCTCCCCTTCCTTTATTATTCATATACTGTAAACTGCGGTTTACTCGGATGATCTTTAACTTGCGCACCATCTGGAAACTTTGAAACTTTTTGATATAGGGCAATGTCACCGATACAACCTGCTGTTAGTAAAATCCCTAAAAATGAGATGGATTGCACATTCGTAGTTAACCCAATTACAATTGGCAAAATTCCAGTTGGTAAAAACGGCAGCATTAACACTTTCTTCATTTGCTTTACTGTAATCGCCTGTTTAGAATGAGCATATGCAACACCTAATTTCCAATTAACACCCCATTTCAGTTCACTCCACGGAACACCACCGATATAGCGAAACCCTATTAAATGTATCGCTTCATGAATACAAACAAGAACAATCATTGCGATAATAAAAAGAAACAAGGTTGGTAACGTAATTTCAATTTGAAACTCACCTGAAAGAAGTGAATGTAAAAAACTAACTCCAATCGCCAGAGCAAATGCTATACAACATGAATAGAAATTTAATTTCCCCATCGAAACAGTAACAGTCGTTTCTTTTCTTTTATCCATCTTCCCCCTCCTAAAATGTAAATATATCTTTACAAAATTGTATAATATACCCAAAATGATGTAAAGATATATTTACATTTATTCTTACAAACAAAAAAAGAAACCGGCCACTTTACTTCGTAAAACAGCCGATTTCTTCTATATGTTTCATCGTGCGCGCCAGTACATCGTCACGCATTATAAAGCTAAATTTTCTATCCGTTTTAATGTTATCAGGAATGTCTGTTAATAAAACAGATCCTTTCGTTTCTTCGTAATGCGTATGTTCTTCTACCGCACTAATTGTTGCAAAATAAATGTTTTTAATGATTATTTTGTCTTTTCCAGATACTTTATATTGTCCTAAGTAAGTTAAATCAGAAACTATGCCGCCGGTTTCTTCATGAACCTCTCGAACTGCCGCTTCTTCCGGTGTTTCCCCTAATTCTACTTTACCACCTGGAAATTCAAGACCGCGACGTAAATGATGCGTTAATAACCATTGATCCCCGTACCGGCATACAACCCAAACATGCTTTGGCTCAGGAGAAAATGGATAACGTTCAAACGATAATTGTACAGTATTGTGGTAATAATCTTTAAATTTGTACATGCCATTACTCCCCTATTGATGGTTACAAGTTTTTCCTACCACAAATTGTAGCATATTCTCGCTTTTCTGCATAATATTATCCAATTACAATCCATTGATTATTCCCATTTGCGCGACTAATTCTTTCGTCTCATGATTACCTAAATCGTAAATCATTTTATATGCTTTTTGTAGTTGTTCATCATATCGGTCATTATTCGAATCGTGATGATACTCAACAAATGGAACGTGAGAACGTACAAATGAACCTAAATCCTCTACATATGCTTGATCAAAGTACTCTCTTAACTCCGTAATTTCCTCATCACTTGCGGAAATCTCAAAATTATACGTATCCGCCGTCTTCACTTGTGAAATTTGACCGTTTCCTATTGATATATAATATGTTTTTTTCGTCTCCATGTAACACCCTTCTTTCATCCTTTTAATTTCTATTGTTTTCATCAATTACAAAATTATGTAAAATAAAGAAAAGGAGGGATTCCATGTTCAAAATATTAATTATCGGTATTATAATCGTCCTAGTCATACTAGTACTCTCCGTCATGACGATTAATAAAGGCTACGCTTATAAACATTCTGTTGATAAGCCAGAAGATAATCCTTATACAAAAAACAGCAAGAAGAATTCATAATACGCTTCATATACTACTTATTTTAGCCCACATCCTATCCAGTATTAATTTACTGACATTTCAACATAACTTTCTACCACTTTCACAATCTCTATTAGGAGTTTTACTGCTTCTTATTACCATTGAACAAATCAGGAAAAAGGATTCAGGAACTAGATTTATTTGTATTGTTGCAGGTGCTTTCATTTAGATTGTTCTCATCATTACCTACATAAACTAGAAGGAGGGCTTTTATGTTAAAAGGCGTTCGAATTACTTTTGCACTTATCGCCTTATCTATAGCAATCTATGGATTTATTAGCGGTAACAGAGACATTATGCCTTACATGTTCATTTTCTTAGGGGCTATGGCTTTCACTATAGGTTTAGAGGAAATAAAAAAACAGAAACAATCTAGCAGCATACTTGCTTTCATGGCTGGAGCTGGTGCTTTACTGCTTGGCTTCTCAGAAATATTCCGGTAAATAATCTATTTAAAAGGTGGAGATTTGTATGCTAAAAACATTACGAATTGTATCGGCTCTTATCGTCATCGCTCTCGCTTTATCCGGAATGTTTACAAACGCACTTGTTACAATGCCTTATATGCTCATCGCCTTATCTGTTATGACCTTCATCATGAGCGCAGAAGAAAAACAGAAACAAAAGAAAGTACATAGTACACTCTCCTTCTTTTCTGGCGTATTCACTTTAATCGTTGCTATTATAATTTTTGTCTCTCGGTAATTATTTTTCTACTAGGAGGTTAAAATGCATATAAGAAAAGTACAGCTAACCATCGTTTTTATTACTTTAATCTTATGTTTATACAGCACATTTACAATGAACTTTCAAACCTTTTCACCTATCATTTTGTTCCTCTTTAGTATATATGGCATTTTAGTAGGAATTGAGACGATTCAAAAACAACAAAAACAAATTGGAGCTATTAGCATCGGTTTAAGTCTTTTTACGATTGTTTTTGTTATTCCATTTATAATGTTCTTTTAAAGGAGAATTATATGTTTAAAAACATTCGAATTATAATAGCTACTATCGCTCTTATTCTCGCCCTATTTAGCTTCTTCGCAAATATCTCTATGCTTTTACCATACGTTTTTATCCTTTTGAGTATTATGTTTATCCTTTTTGGAATCGATGAAATAAAAGAGCGGCAAAAAGCAAAAGCATTTGTTTATTTTCTCGGTTCTGCCTTTATTTTATATGTTGGGGTGTCTAGTATACTTTCATAAAAAAGAGGCCGCCCAACACATATGTTAGACGGCCTCTTCTTTATATTTGATTCATACTATTGGCAGTTTTTGTCGGTAAGTCGATATCCAGTTTCGAAACATCGATATATTAAAAAAATCGTTGATATATTTCAAGTTGTGTTCGATATATTCGAAAAATCGTCGATATAATTTCATTTATCATCGTGTTACAAAAAAACTGCCCTTTCACAGGCAGTTTTTTCTTTTTATCCAAATACTTTCTCAAGTTCATCTTTATCTTGGCTTAACCAGAAGTTCATTAAGCGTTGTGCTCCTTCTAAGTCGTGAAGCTTCGCTTGGCCACACTGTGTTTCATTTGCAGCTGGAATTTCTGTAATTTGAACCGCATCTTTTAATGTTAATTCTAATAAATCAATGATTTCTCGAACCGTTGGTGTTCCGCTTACTACAAGATAATATCCTGTTTGGCAGCCCATTGGTGAAATATCGATAATATCAAAATGCGGATAACGATCAATATATTTACGTAAATTAAATGCTAATAAATGTTCTAACGTATGAATAACATCTGGTTTCATTGCTTGTTTATTCGGTTGGCAAAAACGAATATCGAATTTATTTACAATACCGTCACTACCTACGTTGTGAACTCCGCAATGTCTTACATAAGGCGCCTTTACAATCGTATGATCTAATTCAAAGCTTTCTACTGATGGCATACAACATCTCTCCCGCTTTTAATTTAATTCCGTTATATCCAATATGATATAACGGAAATCAACATTAGTAAAGTATTATGTACAGTCGTGCTATAATACTTTAAGACTATGCTGAAAAGGAGACCATTATGAAACAGATTTTTATTGGGATTATACGCTTTTATCAAAAATTCATTTCTCCAATGACACCACCAACGTGCCGCTTTTACCCAACTTGCTCTCATTATGGATTAGAAGCATTTCAAAAACATGGTGCTCTGAAAGGGTTTTGGCTTACATGCAAGCGTATATTAAAATGTCACCCTTTCCACCCGGGAGGATTTGATCCTGTCCCAGATAAAAAGGATGACAAAGTAAATTCTTAATTGTCGTAACCATTCACAACTAAATCTAATTTTCCTGTGTCAGGATCTATAACAAGACCGTGAACAGGTACTTCTTCAGGAAGTAATGGATGGTTGCGAAGTATTGATACGCTATGTTCTACACTTTCTTCTACACTAGAGAATCCTTGTAGGAATCTTTCTAAATCGATTCCAGAATAACGAAGTGTATCTAATTTCTCTTCTGTTATACCGCGCTCTTTCATCTTCTCAATTGTACTGCTTGCTTGAATTTTTGCCATACCACAATCGTGGTGACCAACTACACAAACCTCATCAGCACCAAGTTCATATACAGCAACTAAAATACTACGCATAATACTTCCAAACGGATGTGAAATAACAGCGCCTGCTACTTTAATAATTTTCACATCACCGTTACGCATATTCATCGCTTTCGGTAATAATTCAACAAGACGAGTATCCATACAAGAGATAATTACCATCTTTTTGTTTGGAAATTTACCTGTTTCGTACTCTTCGTATTTTTTTTCTTCAACGAATTTTTCATTGTATTGTAAAATCTCTTCTAATGACTTCATAGTAAAGAACCCTCTTTTCTCTCATTTACATTACTTATATAGTGTACCAAAATTTAAAAAACTCAAAAAGGATATTACTTTATAGTGAAAATAAGATATTTTCAGATAACCGACATAATTCTTTCAAAATATACACACACCTTTGTAACAAGTCCCTCCTATTTAAAACGTATTTTCACTATAAACTGATTGTAGATAATGTAAAAAAGGAGTGAATTTTCATTATGTCCGACGTTCTGTTACTGAGTCGTTTTCAATTTGCAATTACTATTTTTTATCACTTTTTATTTGTACCTTTGACAATCGGACTTGTTATTTTAGTAGCATGTATGGAAACTCAATACGCCCGCACATTGAATCCAACATACCGCAAAATGGCAAATTTCTGGGGTAAATTATTTACAATTAACTTCGTAATGGGGATTATAACTGGGATTACGATGGAATTCCAATTTGGAACAAACTGGTCTGAGTACTCCAAATATATGGGAGATATTTTCGGATCACCTCTCGCAATCGAAGCACTCGTTGCCTTCTTCTTAGAATCTACTTTCATGGGAATATGGTTATTCGGTAAAGACAAAATTTCACCAAAGTTCCGTGCCTTCTGTATGTGGATGGTTGCACTTGGAACAAATATTTCCGCCCTTTGGATTATTACAGCAAACGGTTTTATGCAAAATCCTGTTGGCTACGTCGTACGTAACGGCCGCGCTGAATTAAATGATTTCTGGGCACTTGTGACAAATCCATATGCTTGGAACATGTTCTTCCATACTGTAATTGGTTGTTATATCGTTGGTGCTTTCTTCGTTATGGCAATTAGCGCCTATCATTTATTACGTAAAAATGAAGTGGAATTCTTCAAAAAATCATTTAAATTTGGTTTAATGTTAGGTTTATTCGCTGCAACTGTTACACCGTTTATGGGTCATCAGTCTGGTGTATCAGCAGCTAAATATCAACCAGCTAAAGGAGCTGCGATGGAAGCAGTTTGGGAAACTGGAAAAGGACAAGGCTTTTCGATTGTTCAAATTCCTGATGTAAAAAACGAAAAGAACTTTGAATTCCTTACTATTCCGAAACTAGGGAGTTTCTTCTATACAAACTCATTTAATGGCGAAATTGTTGGTTTAAAAGATATCCCGAAAGATGAACGTCCAAATGTTAACCTCGTGTACTATAGCTTCCGCTTAATGGTTGCACTTGGTATGTTCTTTATGGCATTAACTTGGTACGGTTTCTACTTAAACCGAAAAGGAAAACTAGAAAACTCAAAACGTTATTTAAAAATTACAATATGGTCTGTCTTACTACCATATATCGCAATTAACGCTGGTTGGATTGTTGCCGAAGTAGGTCGTCAACCATGGACAGTTTATAAACTAATGCGTACAGCAGAATCTGTATCACCTATATCTGTTCCACAAATTTGGTTCTCATTAATTAGTTTAATCTTGTTCTACACATTACTTTTAATCGCAGACGTATACTTAATGCTAAAGTTCGCGAAAAAAGGACCAGCAGCATTAGAAGAACCTGCTACTGAGGGAGGTGCAGCTCATGTCTCATGATATGCTTGCAATTATCTGGTTTTGTTTATGGGGCGTGATTTGGACAGTTTACTTCATTCTTGATGGATATGCACTTGGTAACGGAATGATTTTTCCTTTCGTTGCGAAAGACCGACAAGAACGAAATCAATTACAAGAAGCAATCGGCCCATTCTGGGGTGGTAATGAAGTATGGTTAATTACAGCTGGTGGCGCAACATTTGCTGCCTTCCCAGTCACATATGCAAATATGTTTAGTTACCTATATACACCACTATTTTTAGTATTACTCGCACTGTTTGCTCGTGCTGCCGGACTTGAATTTATGCATAAAGACGATTCACCAATTTGGCAAAAAACTTGTAAATGGGCATTTACAATTGGTAGTTTCCTAATCGCCTTCTTATTCGGTGTTACGTTCGCTAACCTTTATTACGGACTACAAATCGGAAAAAATGGCTATGAAGGAAATTTACTAAGCTTACTAAATCATTATGGTATTTTAGGTGGTCTGTTCTTCACTGCTATATTCGTCGTATCTGGCGCCCTTTGGGTTATGATTAAAACAACTGGTGAAGTATCTGATCGTGCTTATAAAATCGCAAGACCATTTTCAATGGCAGCTGCTATCATTTTAGCTATTTTCTATGTAGCAACTGCAAATCGTACAAATTTATTCCAAAACTTCACAGAATATCCGGTACTATTCATTCTTCCGGTACTTGCCATGTTAATGAGTGTACTCGCACTTATTATGGTGTACAAACATAATATAGGTCTCGCATTCACATTCGTTTGTTTAACAATCGCAATGTTTATGACAACTGGATTTGCAGGTATGTTCCCAAGAATGTTACCATCTCGTATTAATGATGCTTATAGTACAACGCTATATAACGCAGCTGGTAGTCAATTAAACTTAAAAATTATGTTCTTCGTTGCAATGGTTATGGTACCAATTGTTATTGGATATCAACTTTGGAGCTACAGTATCTTTAAAAATAAAATTCATAAAGACTCTGCTAAAGGGTATCACTAAAATAAAAAAAGACACTTCGTTTGAAGTGTCTTTTTTGTACGTATGATTTTTGATAAGATGTTATATTTCCAATCTAACAACTATAATACAGAAGAATCATGAACAGCTCACAGCTAGATTGTAGCACAGGGCACGTTCATCATTTTATGCAATTTTACATATTTATCTATAAAGTAAACTGTATTCCTTGATCGTTCGCATCGCTATCCCTTACATCTGCTGTACTAATACCACTAAATGTTTGTACTTTTTTTCCTGTATTCGATGATCCTGATCCATTATAGGCTTTCGTTTTTTCAATCGGCTGCACGTTATATTTATCTCCTAAATTAATCGTTCCGTTACAGTTTTCAATAATAACGCCTTCCACAACTGACGGCATTTTGTCACCTACTTTCATTTCCTTACTTTTATTTTATGAGAACCGCCTAAAAAAATAGCATGTTTCCATAAGAAAAAGCACTCAAACTGAGTGCTTTTTCTTATTTACCTTTTTTCTTTTTCTCACAAGCAATTCCATCGCCATCACGATCTAAATGCTTACCATAATATGGACTATCTCTTGTAATGTCATAATATCCAGCATCGTTTGCTTCTTTACAATTAGCAAAACGTTTCGGATCCGGTTTCACTTCAGGTTTTACTTCTGGTTTTACTTCTGGCTTCACTTCTGGTTGTGGTTGTTTTGCTCCTGGTCTTTCTTCAAATGGTAACGTTGCATTATATAAGAACTGAACGTATTGCTCACGACTTACATGCATTTTAGGTGCGAATTTACCATCACCAGTTCCAGCCGTAATATAATTTGATTTAATTGCAGTAATCGCAGGATTCGCCCATCCATTTCTATCTACATCCGGGAAATTATGATCGCCTCTTATTTGCAATTGGAATCCCCTTGTCAAAATTTGTGCCATTTCTTCACGAGTTAACGAATCTTTCGGTCTAAATTTTCCTGTGTTATCTCCAACGAATACACCCATCTCTGTTAAAGCAAGAATCTCTTTTTTAAACATAGTTGAACGATCCGTAACATCTTTATACGGATTGTTATACTGTTCTTTTACTGTCGGTTTTAAATGACGGAACATAAGAGCTGCAACTTGCTCACGTGTTACATCATCACCAAATCCAAAAATCCCATTTCCGTATCCAGCAACAACGTTTTTATTTGCTAAATCCATAATCGCTTTATAAGACCAATGATTGTTTGGAACATCTTTAAAATCTGCACTTGCCTGCGCTGTTCCAATTGAAGTAAATGCTGTAGTTGCAACAATTGCACCTGTTAAAATTAATTTTTTAAATCCCATACTTAAGTCTCCTTTTCTTTCCTATAATAACCATTTAACAATATAACAAATTATTTAAATATATTTTGTCACATTATGTCGAACACAAAAAAGAATCCAAAAGGATTCTTTTTTGCTAAGCATGAATGGCAGTTTTGGAGACAGTTGACTTCTTCAAAAATTTATTAGGGGTAATATTTTGAAAAAGAAAGCCTTTCATATGTAGGTTAACACCACTGGAATATATAGTAAATTGATAATATTTATACGGAAGATTGCTAATGTTTAGTATAGATACTTTCCACTATATCAACAGTGAAAAGTATCTACATGAAACAATAAAAAGGTGCCTTCAAAGAGGGCACCTTTCATAAACAGACGCTATAAAACAGAATTATTTATTGTTATACGATTGTTAGATACAAAAAGTAGAGGGAAATGTTTGTAAGAAATTCTGCTTTATATAGTCTGCCTACCACTTATATTTTAATCCTCTTCACTTGAAAATAAATATAATATGCATAATTACATGAAAAAAAGAAAAGACACTCCATAGAGTGCCTTTTCAACCATTTTACTTTTAATATATCGCTTTCCATACATTGTAACATATGTATCTATATATTTTATTGAGAAAATTCTAAATCATTTTTTCTTTCATTTTCAATTATAAAATCATGTAATATAAAGGGTATGTCAAATTATTATACAAATTGAGGTGTACTATATTTATGTATTTTGGAATTATTCCTCTTATATTGTTTATTATTTTTCTTATCTCTTACTTAAAGGATCCGCGAAAAATAATAAACGGCTTTTTATTTAATGTTTTTTTCTGTTTTTTCCTTCTTTTTTGTGTGATTATATCTGTAAATTCAAGTATTGATGTCCTACGCTATAGTATAATTTTACCTATTTTAGCACTTATTCTTATGATTCCTTTCGGTGTTGTTGCTTTAATGTTTGGGCTATTTCTGAATGCGAGAATTTTAATGAAACGAGAAGGACGACGGTTCACTAACTGTTTAACACTCATTGCTGCTTTAGGTATTTTATTCTGTATATTATTCTTTTTCATAAGTCCAGCAAGTTTCTTCTCACCGCATTTGCAACCTATTTTTGGTGGAATTTCTCTTATAACCTTATATTTCTTTATACACTTATCTAACTTCTTAAGCGCTTATTTTCTATATCAATTCAACAGACCAAGGCGTAATCAAGATTTCATCATCGTTCTTGGTAGCGGCTTAATTAATGATAAAGTACCGCCTTTACTTGCAAGTCGTATTCATAAAGCAATCGACTTTTACTGGAAACAAGCCGCTGTGAATACACCACCAACAATCATTTTCTCTGGTGGACAAGGTCCAGATGAAGGTCTTCCAGAAGCGGAAGCGATGCAAAAGTACGCTGTTGAAAAAGGAATCCCGCTTGAACATACAGTGCAAGAAAATCGCTCTGTAAACACATATCAAAATATGTCGTTCTCTAAAGAAATTATGGAGTCTTTAAAACCTGAAGGTAAGTATAGAAGTATTTTTACAACGAATAATTTCCATCTTTTCCGCGCTGGTATATATGCAAGACAAGCGGGGCTTAATAGCCAAGGAATCGGATCAAAAACTGCATTTTATTACTGGCCTAATGCAATGATTCGTGAGTATGTCGCAATCGTTGTGATGGGACGTAAACGTCATATGAAAGTTTGCGGAGCTATTTTAGGATTTTCTTTATTCCTATCCGTGCTTAGTTTTATCATTTCTTAATAGTCTCCCATCCTTTGAAAGGATGGGATTTCTTATACTCACTTCAAAAATATTTTAAAGTGAGTATGGTCATAATATCCCCTGCATACATCCATTAAAGGAGAAATTTTTCAAATTAAATGTTAAAATGGAAGTTAGGTGTGAATGACGTAACAAATAAGAAACTAGTTTGAAACGAGGAAATTACATGGAGAAAATTATCAAAAACAAGCCCAATAAGCTAAAAATTGCTTCAAAAGCTTTGATGATTATTATTGGGGCATTTATCACAGCGTACGGATTAGAAGCAGTATTAATTCCAAATAACGTATCAGACGGTGGTGTGACTGGTTTAAGTATCGTTAGTTCAAGATTATTTGGATTGCCATTAGGAGCTCTAATCGCAGTTATTAACATTCCTTTCGTTTGGTTAGGATATAAGCAAATCGGTAAAAGCTTTGCTATTTATTCCATTATCGGGATTGCTTCATTAGCAGTAGGTACTGTTGTTATGCACGGAATACCAGCTATTATTGAAGGCGATACACTACTTGTTACAGTTGTTGGTGGTATTATTATCGGTTTCGGTATGGGACTAGCATTACGTAACGGCGGCGCATTAGATGGAATCGATATGCTAGCTGTATTGCTTTCTCGTAAGTTACCTTTTGGAACAAGTGACCTTATTTTATTCTTAAACATGTTCGTATTTATTTTCGTATCAACAGTATTCGGTCTTCAAGGAGCTATCCTTTCGGCAATTGCTTACTTTATTGCTTCGAAAGTGATTCATATCGTTGAAGTTGGTTTAAGTGGTTCGAAAGCATTTAAAATCATTACGAAAGAGCCTGAATTAATGGTAGAAACAATTCGTGATCGTTTAGGCCGAAGTGCAACATATAACGAAGTATACGGTGGTTATTCAAGAGAGAAATTCAAAGAAATTTCTTGTGTAATTAACCGTTTAGAAGAAAGTAAAATGAAAGAACTTATTAATGAAATCGATCCACAGGCCTTTATTACAGTTTATGACGTAGCAGAAGTAAAAGGCGGTAACTTTAAGAAACGTGATATTCATTAATCATCATGAATAAAGAGGGTGTGCCAACAATTTGGCACACCCTCTTCTTATTATGAAGTTGCGGTCGTTGTCGGTAAGTCGATATATTTCAATAATCGCTGATATAATTTTACTCTCCCCATCTTCTTCCTCTCTTAATCCATGCTACGTATTTTTGAAAGGCAGGCACTTCATGTTGAAAGCGCAGCGGAACATATAGAAAAAGAGTACATGTACATAGTATCCATAGAATACCTACTACAAAGTGAAATTTCATCGTTGTGCTAATAAACAAACTGAGGAATAAAACGAGGAACATAATCAAACTAAACCTTTTATATATAGTCATACTAATTTCCTCCTTATAACTTAATTGTACCAGCTACAAGGAATTAATTTCCATAATAAAAAGACCGAAAAGCAACTTCTCCTTTTCGGCCTCTATACCTATCTTCTCTTCGTAATTTTTCCTGAACCACCGACCCTCGTTTTCGGAGGAGATGTATTCCTTGGCGGCGTTTTAATAGATGATTTCGGCTTCACATCTGATCCGCTCGAGCCACCTGGTGTTTTTGTAATTTTTCCTTTGCTTCCAGTAGAAGGCGGAGGCGTACTACTTCCTTTTTTCGTAATACTTCCTGTATCTCCTACGGAAGGTTTCGAATCTACATTATCGCCTCGCTTAATGATAGATCCTTTCCCTTCCTTCGTAATTGGAGGCGGGGTTTTCTTTTCTTCTTTCGTAGGCGGTCTCTCTGGAATAACCGGTTTATGATTTTGTCTGTCATTATATCCGCGATAATCACCGTATGATGATTTTCGTGAACCGAATATATCGTTTAAAATACTTCCCATAATATATCCTTGCAGGAAGGATGGTTGGTAATTTTGACGGACAAATTCTTTATTACTTATTTCAATTAACGTATCAGAAGGTTTCTCTTTATCCTTTTGCAAGTTATAAATCTTATCAGAATAAACGAGGAACATTTGATTTTCGTCTTCTTTAGATGCTTGCTTCGGTTCTCTTTCATTAATGAGTTCCTTTGCGACTTCAGGAACTGACCGATTGGCGGCCCTATACACGTAAGATTCTTGTTTACCTTCTTTTGCGACAGATTCTAGTGGATAACGGTCTTGAATCGACTTTGTCTGTCCGCCTTGACAACCTGATAAGGCATATCCAGCAACAACAAGTAATAGAACGATAGCAAGTATAGGGATTACGAACGATTTAATCATGGTAAACAATCGGTTTGACATGATTACGCCCCCTTACGTTGCTCTTATAATTTGTACATCAGCAGGAATAATTGCTTCTCCCTCATACATCATTGTGCGACCATTTTGCCATTCAATACGTAATAATTTTCGGTTATCTGATTGGAATTCCCATACGTACTGTTCCTCTGAAGCAGAGAATGGTGTTTTCCCCATCACAACAACACGTCCGTTATATTGCTCTTCCATATGGTACTCTGTATCATCCATTTCAATTGTCGTCGGAACTTCATCAATTGAATCTAAACGACCATCGATTGGTGTATATAATTTGTAATACGTATTTTCACGATCTTCAATTTTTAAATAACGAATATCTTTCCCGTCTTGCAGTGTTAAAACAATTTCTTTACGAGAATGCATACTCGTTTTCCCAGTTAATTCGTACATGACTAATGAAACTTCAATCATATCGCCAGGAGCTAACGTTAACAAACTCTTCTCCGGTTTCGACGGTTCTGGGCTCTTCATTATATTTTTAATTCGTTTAAATAAACTCATGATTTACCCCTCCTTCTCTCTTTATAAACAAGCACCTAAAATAAGTGCACCAACGATATGTAATGATCCGGCCAACATCGCATGCGCAACACTGCCTTCTTTCGTACCTTCTTCTAAATCTAAACCGGACATTTTCTTTAACACAAATTCGATAAACATTTCTACCACTAATAAAATAACGAAAGAAACTGCTGATGCAAGTAGCGCTTGCCATAAGTCATTTGCTTTCGTTATGGATTGAGATAAAATGTACCCTTGCGCGAATAATTTCATAACGAAACGCGTTGTTACAGCTGTATTCCCATTCTTTATTTCTTTTAAATCATTGTATTTAGTAAAAATTGAATCAACCCACATAATTGCAAATAAAAGTACTGCACTTGCTCCAGTCCATACAAGCATGGCTAACACATTTGTCCATGTCATTGCAAAACCTCCTCTAAAATGTAATAGAAAACCGACATGAATTCTCTTCAGACATGTCGGTTTCTTTGTCTATTCTATATTATTTCTCATACTGCTTCATAATACGAGCTAATTCATCGTCAACAGCAGAATTTTTGTTTAAGCTTGCGAATTCATCATCTAATGACTTTTCTTTTTTATACACTTCACCACTTGCTTCTGCTTCAGCTTCTAATTGAAGAGCTTTCTCTTCCATACGACTTAAACCAGCTTTTGCTGAATTTGAATCAAATCCAGACATCGCCTGATTAATATTCTTTTGTGCTTTCGCCGCATTTACACGTGCTACAAGTGTTTCACGTTTATTTTTCAGCTCTGTTAATTGCTTACGCATTTCTTCTAGCTTCAGGCGAAGATTATCGGCAGCAGCTTTGTTTTGCTCATAGCTTGCTTTATACTCATTCATCTTTTGCTCTGCGTTTTGTTTTTCTTCAAGAGCACGACGTGCAAGATCAAGATTGCTTGCTTGAACAGCCATATGAGCTTGCTCTTCACGTTTTTTCACAAGTGCTTCTTGCTCTTCAAATAATATTTTGAATTTCTTCTCAAGTGCAATTTGAGCTGCTACACTTTTCTCAGCTTCTTGTACATCCGCTTGCATATCGCGTAAATATTGATCCGTCATCTTAACTGGATCTTCCGCTTTTTCAATTAATGAATATACATTCGACATTGTTAAATCTCGTAATCGTTTAAATACAGACATTCTAATTCCTCCTATGACTTACCTCATATTTCAAATTCACTACTTGGAAAACTGAAAAATCTCCCTTAACAGTAAAGAATATTCATTTTTACAGCCTACGTGTTTATTATAACAAAACTAATATGTCCTTACATGTTATTTCCAAAATACAGCCAATATAATATGACATTCTATATAAAACATTGTATTCCTAATATATTCTCATTAACCCTCTTCAGAATTGACTTATTTTTATGCACTTTCACTAAATTACATTATTGTAATGTTACTGTAAGCTAACTCGATAGTTACGTTGCAATATTTCTTATACACTAATACCAGAAGCAACGAACAAGCTTCTCATCATTTCAGAACTAATACAAAAACTGTATTTACAATAAAACATATAAAAAGGAGAAATCATCATGAAAAAATTAGTAGGCATCGGATTAGCAGCAGCAATTTCATTCGGAGCATTATCAGGTTGTTCTTTATTAGGAGAGAAAGCAAACGGTTTTGTACTGTACGGATCAGAAGAACAAGTTCAACAAATTACAGATAAAAACAAAAAAGAAGTGAAAGAAAAAGACTTCTATAAAATGAAAATGACTACATTAGAGGGTAAAAAAGTTCTTGTTATGGATAAGAAAACTGGTGAAGAACTGGTGAAGAAAGAGTTACTTAGCAAAGTTGATGAAAAAGACGACACGAAACCACTTAATAAATTACCAGCTGTAACAGCAGAACAAGGTGTATTATTTGCTAAAGAAAAAGTAGAAAATGCTACACTTGATGGGGCAAAATTAAAATACGAAGGCAATACAATTATCGGAAGTGGACGTGCATATGCCGACATGTTCGCGATTGTTGATGATGCAACTTACGTAAATGTAAAAGGCGATGAAAAATCTGTTGGGGTATTAAAATTCGATAAAGACCCTAGTAAAGAATTCCCTGGCTACAACGGTGTAGAAGCTTCTCAACTTGTAAAAATTAAAAGGTAAAACAAAAAAGCTTTGCGAAATTCGCAAAGCTTTTTTCTATTTATGAGCAACTTGCTCCATATCCGGACTACAAGTTTGCGACTGACATGATTTATTTAAAGAACATGCTGCGCATTTTCCCTTTTTACTTCTCTTTACAAAATTAACTAACGTGTATGCTGCATAACCAAAAATGATAGCTCCGATTATAATATTGACCATCACTCTAATACATCTCCTTCTAGAATCCGAGTAAGGATCCAACTTGGTATATAATGAACGTTAATACATAAGCAACAACGAGTGGATAAACGACAGAGAAAATTGTCCACTTCGTTGATCCTGTTTCACGTTTAATAACAGCTACTGTCGCTAAACACGGAACATATAATAAAATAAAGAACATAAATGCATATGCTGATAACGCAGTATAATGTGCTCCCATTACATTTCCAAGCACATCTTCTTTCACCGCATAAATAATTGCCATTGTAGAAACGACAACTTCTTTCGCTAAAAATCCTGTTAAAAGAGATGCTGCAGCTTGCCACGTTCCAAAGCCGAGCGGTGCAAATAGTGGTGCAATAAATCCACCAATCATCGCTAAGTAACTATCTCCCATATCAACACCAAATCCTGATGGACCTGCATAGTTTAATAACCAAATGACAACAGAACCACCGAAGATGAATGTACCTGCTTTACGAACAAATCCTTTCCCTTTCTCCCACGTGCTTAGCCATAACGTTTTCGCTTGTGGCACGCGGTAAGGAGGTAGTTCAATGACGAAAATAGACTTTTCCGCTTTTAAAATGGTAAGAGACATAATTTTTGTAACTAATAATGCAAGAACAATACCTGCAACATATAAAGAAAACACAACAGTTGCCTGACTATGAGGGAAGAATACTCCCGCAAATAATGCGTATACAGGTAAACGTGCCGAACAAGACATAAATGGTGTTACAAGAACTGTAAGTAAACGTTCTTTTTCTTGTTCAATCGTTCTCGCTGCCATAATACCTGGAACATTACATCCAAAACCGATAATCATCGGAATGAATGCTTTTCCATTTAAACCGAAGAACTCCATAATTCTATCCATAACAACTGCAATTCGCGCCATATATCCTGAGTCTTCTAATAATGAAATGAAAAAGAATAGTGCAAAGATTTGTGGAACGAATACTAATACCGCACCAACACCGGCAATAATACCTTCTGTAACGAGTGCTTGAATAAAATCAGAAGCTCCAACACTTGTGAGCCCAGCCGTTACCCAATCCGTAAGCTGTCCACCAAAAAATTCATCTAACATATCGGATAAAGGTGTACCAATCCACGTAAACGTAACCTGAAAAATAAAAAACATAACTGCTAAAAAGATTGGAAGTCCTAAAATTTTATGTGTAATTAATCTATCAATTTTTTCCGAAAAAGGAATTTTTCCTTCTTTCTCATGCTTCATAACATTTGTTTTTAACTTTTCAATATACGCTTCACGAGTTTTGTAAATGTGCTCTTCCAACGTACAATCAAGTTTTCCTTCTAAGCGAGATCGAATGGCTACAAGTTCCTTATAAATTGGTAATGCTTTCATTTCTTTTTCTACTACTTCGTTATTGCTTAAAAATTGAAGGGCTAACCATCTTGGATGCTTATAATTCGCTGTCTCTAAAAGAGCTATTACCTCTCCAATTCCTTCATCCATCTGTACACCATATGAAATAATGAATGGCTTTTTCTCGTTTTTGTCATTTTCTTTAAGAGTAGCAAGTAGTTCTTCACAGCCTTTTCCACTTCTTGCAACGACCGGAACGACTGTTACACCTAATAGCTCTGATAATCGTTTTACATCAATTACAATGCCTCGTTGCTTTGCCACATCGACCATATTTAATCCGATTGAAACCGGCTTTCCAAACTCAAGTAATTGCAACGTTAAATGCATATTTCTCTCGAATTGCGAAGAATCCACTATATTTAACATATGATGAAATTCGTCTGTTAGTAGAAAATTTGTAACGACACCTTCATCACGCGAAACTGGATTCAAATCATAAACACCTGGTAAATCAATTAATGTTCCTTGCTTATCTTTTAATTTACCAACCTTCTTTTCTACTGTTACACCGCTCCAGTTTCCTACGTATTCATAAGAACCAGTAAGTGCATTAAATAATGATGTCTTCCCTGTATTCGGATTCCCTAGCAAAGCTACCTTATTCACGCTAATTCCACCTTTATCATTTTCGCGTCACAATGACGAATACTAATTAACTGTCCACGACACTCCAATGTACAAGGACCTTTGAACATCGCTTTCTGCTTCATGCGAAGTTCGCTTCCTTCAGAAAGACCGAAAGCAGCCAATCTTCTCTTCAGTAAATGATCTAAAGACTGAACGCTTTTTACTAACACTTTCTCACCGATTTTAATATCTACTAAGCTCATAACCTTCCCCCTCAGAAGAGAATGATAATTATTTTCAAAAAAATTATAGCACACTCTATTTCTCTTGTACTATACCCTTTTGCTTCATATTTATTAACATTTCGCTACAATTCTATTTCAATCATTGTCATACTGTATTCGTTTGCCATTCTCATCCATTTCGCTTACAATAAACAATAGCAAATAAAGAATCTCGTTATCACTGGGGGAGCCATGCCGCTGAGAGGGAACACTTCGTTCCGACCCTTCGAACCTGTTAGTTAATGCTAACGCAGGGATTGTGCAAACGTCCGAAATACATACCTCTTTTTTATTTACGTATTTCGTATCCTCCTATGATATCTATTCTTTTTTGCACAACTTGGATTTAGGGGGAGACAACATGCGTAACACCAATTTACAAGCGATGATCGAATCTGCAATTCTTGCAGCCTTCGCCTTGGTCATCGACATTTTACCATTATCAATCAAACTTCCAACAGGCGGTTCCATTTCATTCGCTATGATTCCTATTTTTATTATTGCATACCGCTGGGGCTTTAAATCAGCTTTCTTAGGTGGTTTAGTTTGGGGACTATTACAAATTGTCGTAGGAGATGCTTACATTTTAACACCTATTCAAGCTTTCATTGAGTACTTCATTGCCTTTGCTTTTATCGGATTTGCTGGCTTATTCTATCGTCCAATTCAAAAAGCACTTTTAACGTCTAATGAAAATAACTTAGAACAATCAAGTTTAGGTAGCCGTAAAGAAAAACCTTCATCAAAACAAAACGAAGGTAAGAAAGTCCTTGCTTATATTATCCTTGCTACATTTATCGGTAGCTTTGCTCGCTATTTCTGCCACTTTATTGCTGGTATTATTTTCTGGGGACAATATGCACCGAAAGGTCAATCAGCAGTTCTATACTCATTAATCGTAAACGGCAGTACAATGCTCGGTTCTTTTATTTTATGTACCGTTTTACTTATATTTTTATTTCTTACTTCACCTCGCTTATTCAAGAGCATCAATGCTTATCAAATAAATTCAAACAAAAAGAGCGCTTAATAAGCGCTCTTTTTGTTATATCGTAATATCAATTAAAAATACAATAAATGCACAAAAGAAAATAAATACCATTATACTTAGCCACTTGCTATGCACGGTTCATCGACTCCTTACATAACCTCATTTTCTAACCAGATTATATCGCTTAAAAATAAAGATTAGGTAAAGATAATATGAAAATAAATTAAAAAAGCGTAGCATGCATCATCTACGCTTTTTTAGGTAAATAAAAGTAAAATAATACACCATCTTCTGTATTTTCTGCCCCATATTCAGCATCGTGCAGTTCTAAAATATTTTTAGAAATAGCTAGACCAAGCCCAGTTCCACCTTGTGAACGGTGGCGAGCTGCATCCACGCGATAAAAACGGTCCCAAATTTTATCTAATTGCTCTTCTTCAATGTGAGTACCTTTATTTTCAATACACACTTTTATACGATCTTTCTCATCTATTGTAGAAATAATAATATCCTCTTTATTCGGTGTATAACGTATGGCATTCGTAATGAAGTTCACGATTACTTGTTCAATCCGACTTTGATTTGCGACTACTTCAAATGAACATATATTTTTATGCACATGAAGTTCTTTTTTCTCTATGTCCACAGAAAGGTGTTCACATATATCTTCAATTACTGTATCGATATAAAATACATCCTTTTTCATTTTATATGTACCTGACTCAAATTTAGCTAACTCCAGCATATCCAAAATTAAAGTATCCATTTTATCTACTTCTCGTTCCATTGCCTGAAAATAGTATTCTTTTTTATGCTCAGCTACTCCATCTTTTAAAATAGAAATACAGCTTTTCATAATACTCAGCGGTGTTTTTAATTCATGCGAAACACCAGAAATAAATTCTTTCCGCGTATTTTCTAACTTTCTTTCCTTTTCAATATCTTGTTCTAGCTGTCCAATATGCGAATGGAGCTTATTAGATAATACATTAATATTTTTCGATAAATCACCAATTTCATCTTTTGAAGTAATCGGTATTTGTTCTGTGAAATCTAAGTGTGCTATTTTCTTCGTCGTATCATTTATTTTTAATAACGGCTTTGCAATTTGTTTTGAATAATAGAACGAAGCTAGAAAAATAAGAACGACTACAAATGCAATGATGTAAATGTAGTAATCTTGCACCATTTGTACAGCTTCATCTACAGGCTGTAAAGAAGCCATCGCATAAATATATGTGACTGATCCGTCTCTTTCTGTTATTGGTTTCATTAATAATTTATATTTTATATCATTTTTTTCATAGTCCATTGTTTTTATTGAATATTCTATTTGATTACTTTCATTTAGTAATACATCCCTTTGAAACTCTTTTATGCTATCTAAGAATAGACTATTTTTATAAATTGGATTTACAAGACCTTTTACATCAGGAAACTGTACTTTCGTAACACGTCCTCTTATGTAAGTATCTAATTCCTGAGCAGATTCTTCCTGAACAGCTGGTTTCTTTTCTTTAACAAGTTGTTCTTGATCCGCTCTCTTTTTCTCCTCATCTAATTTCATTTTCTCCTGAAACGCTTTTTCTAACGGTTTATTAGATCCATTTAAATTTTGCTTACCTAACGCGAAAGAGAATGGAATAAAACTATCACCTTTTTTCACGCCAGAAAAATAAATTTCTTGTCCTAAAAACGGATCTGATAATTTATTATCAATCTCCTCTATATTGACGAGATTGTATAAAGGAATTTTGAATATTTGTTGTCCAAAGCTCTTTTGTTGCCTACGATCTATCGTTACTTCAAAATAAAAATCATCCGCATGTTTTAAATTCCCATTCTGATCTAACGTTGTAATCCACGTATTATTTTCTCTTAAAAAGTCTTGCTCCAGCTTCTGAATTCCTTCTGCACTTCCTGCATAATTCAAATAATTCTTCTCAAAGGAATTTAAATTCACTTTAATATCTTCTACTTTTCGATTCGCATAATATTGTTTAAAAAATATCGTTTGTCCAATAAATATCGTCGCTAAAATTAACATA
Source organism: Bacillus sp. MMSF_3353 (assembly GCF_030733445.1). NCBI lineage: Bacteria > Bacillati > Bacillota > Bacilli > Caryophanales > Bacillaceae > Bacillus > Bacillus sp. MMSF_3353. Next base: position 63,486 of record NZ_JASHJA010000009.1, on the reverse strand, counting down.
CATAATGCTGTTGTGAGGGCAAATAATTTTAGTACAATCCCCTTTCTCATACATTCCCCTCAAATTTATAACCTGTTCGTACTACAGTTGTAATGCACTTTGCTTTCTCTCCTAATTTATTTCTTAAATTACGAATATGACTATTAACCGTTCGATCGTCACCAGCAAATTCATATCCCCAAATTCTTGAAATGAGTTGCTCTCGCGTTAAAACAATCCCTTGATTTTTCATGAAATACGCTAATATTTCAAATTCAGTATGTGTTAAATTAATGTCTGTCCTATCTACCGTAACAGTGCGCGATGGGAAGTGGACGTGAATACCGTGAATGGATAATGTATCATCTTCATTCTCTAGAAGTTGCTTCGTTACTTTTCTACTTTCTAACAGCCTTTTCGCTCTTGCTAATAAAATTGGTGGGCTATACGGCTTCGTCACATAGTCATCCGCCCCAAGTTCAAATCCAAGTAACGTATCATCTTCATCTACACGTGCCGTCAGCATAATAATAGGAACCTCAGATGTTTTACGAATTCTTCGGCAAACAGACCATCCATCAAGTTCCGGCAACATAATATCTAAAATAACTAAATCAACCTCTTCTTCCTCAAATACAACTAAAGCTTCTTTCCCATCTCTTGCTTCAAACACTACATATTGCTCGCTCAAAAAATAATCTTTTAATATTTCACGCAAAATATCTTCATCTTCCACAATTAAAATGTTTTTTGACATAACTTATGTATCCCCCTTCCGCTTTCAGAAACTATCACTTCATTTTGAATAACTAGCCGTTAACTTCGCCTCGATAATATATCTATCTGGTGCATCCCCTATATAATCAAATGGATAGCAAGTCGTTAGTGTTAATATCGGTTCTTCTTTTTTTATAATAACAGTACGATCATCCGCATGGGTAATCCATATCTTTTGAATTTCGTATGTGTAAGTTTTATTATCATACTCTAAAACAAGAGTGTCTTTTTCTTTTAACTCCCCTAAATCTGTAAAGACAGTATCCCGGTGTCCACTCAGTACAGTATGTCCCCCTCCAGATGGTGTTGTCGTTACATCACTAACGAACATTCCAACTCCTTTCTTCAACGTTGCATCATCCGCTCCCCAGTATATAGAAAACTTCTTCTTTATTTTCGGTATATTTAACAGTGCAACCTTTTCTCCTTCTTTATGTTCTGTTTGAGAAGAAGGTACTTGGGAAGTTACAGGTGTTTCGTAAGAAAGTTGCTTATGTTGTATATTTTCAAGGCTCTTTAATTCTTCTTTCGTTAATTGTTGAGCAGAGCTTTTTCCTTTATACCATTCCATAGCGTAATATGATCCCGTGAATAGCCCTATGGCCATCAATATGATACCTATATAATTGAGTAACTTCATGTTCATCCCTCCATGCCAAAAATGGTAGGAATAACCTACCATTTTTAATATATGAAATTATTCCATTCTTTATAGGACAATATTTTATTTACGCCTTAACTTTATTGCGACGATTCAAACCAAATAATGTCCCTATCCCTACAAGACATGCGCTTAGTGCCATCATTGCTACATTATTAGATGCTGTGTTTGGTAATTTTTCACCTTGTACAGCTGGCTTCGCTACTTCTTTTTTTACCGCACCATTTTTTTGTTGTACTTGTGCTGCTTCTTTTTTTGCCATATCATTTTTCAACTGTTCTTGTGCTATTCTCTTTTTCTCTTCTTCACTTTTTTGCTGTTCCTTAATCAATGCTTCTTTTTTCGCCTTATCGTTTTTCAACTGCTCTTGCGCTATTCGCTTTTTCTCTTCTTCACTTTTTTGCTGTTCTTTAATCACTGCTTCTTTTTTCGCTTTATCTTGCTGCAGTTGTGCCTGTTCTTCCTTTGTTACTGTTCCAGTATCCGCACTCGCTACTGAAGAATATCCTACTGTTAAAAGTGCCATTGCACAAATTGGTAATAGTCTCTTTTTCATCTTCATTCTCTCCTTATATTTTATTCACATCAACTCGCATCGGATGTATCACTAGAATAAACAAGAGATATAAATATAAGATGCAGATGAAATATATTTCATTTAAAGATTTCATTGTAGAAAAATAAAAAAACATCGCAATATATACGATGTTTTTTCGGGTGTGTGTCTCAATATTTACATGTTACTTTCGCGTGATTTAGAAGTAGAACGGGCCGGAGCGATAACTAATTGTCTCGGCTCAGTTTTCTTTAAGTGATTTTTGACGTTACACTTACGACGTTGAACAACCCACGCTTTAATAGGGTTTGTCAAAATAATCTTTTGCTCTTCGTTAGGGGCCTCTTCTTCAAACCTACAACTTTCGCTCCATTTATTCCATTTCATTGTAAATTTAGAAGAAGAATGATCGTCTTCTCGATCAAACAAGTGCAAAAAATCCATTTCGCCAGCTAGCATTACGGTGTTGCTAGTTGCTAAAAAAGAAAAGGTCGTCCAACGTTTCTCCATGCCCTCCTACTCCTTTTTCACATATAGAGTGCCTAAAACTTAATTTACCTAAAATATGCTTGCCTTTTACCTTACACCTATAGTTTATCCAAAACACTACTATGCAACTATCGATTTGCCTTACAACTACCTTACATTTTTGTAAGAAACAAAAAACCTTCACTCTCTATACGTGAAGGTTTCTCATTTCTTATCTATATGATCTTTCATATGATCCACTCCAGCTTCTTGTAGCTGTGACATCATACCGTGGGAAATTGCGCCTAATACTAAAGTCATTCCAATTAGTGAAATTCGAATCGCTGGTACATCAATTATGTAAGCCAAACTACCAAGAACAATTGTTAAAAGTAATGCTTTTATAAATGTTGCACTTGTATACTCTTTCTTTCTCATCATAATCACCCTTTTTGGAAGCGTTTTCTTTATATGATCAGTATATCATATCATCTGACTATTTTGTGGGGATTTCTGTAAAAAACTTATATCTTCTTTGACTTTTCCCCTTCTTTCCTTTACAGTCGAAATGTTCACAAGTTTTACACTGTAGGAGGACTCCAATGAATCTTGAAATAAAAGATACTTTAATTTCTGAAGAACAATTACAAGAAAAAGTAAAAGAACTAGCACTTCAAATCGAACGTGACTTTGAAGGAGAAGAAATCGTAGTAATCGCTGTATTAAAAGGATCTTTCGTATTCGCTGCCGATTTAATTCGTCACATTAAAAACGATGTAACAATCGACTTTATTTCTGCATCTAGCTACGGAAATCAAACAGAAACAACTGGCAAAGTAAAACTATTAAAAGATATCGATGTAAACATTACTGGAAAAAACGTAATTGTCGTAGAAGATATTATCGATTCTGGTTTAACACTTCACTTCTTAAAAGACCACTTCTTTATGCATAAACCGAAAGCATTGAAATTCTGTACGTTACTTGATAAACCTGAGCGTCGTAAAGTGGACTTAAAAGCTGAATATGTTGGCTTCCAAATTCCAGACGAATTTATCGTTGGCTACGGTATCGACTGCGCAGAAAAATATCGTAACTTACCATTTATCGCTTCAGTTGTAACGGAATAATATAATAGAATAAACTTCTATCAATCATTGATGGAAGTTTATTTTCTATCACGATTCGTAAAAGACAAAGGGAGAGAATAAAATGACAAAAACAAAATTTGAAAAAGTACTCCTCATCGTAAATCCGAAAGCAGGACAAGGTGATCTACATACGAACTTAACGAAAATCGTACCACCTCTTGCGGCAGCTTTTCCTGACTTACATATCCTTCATACGAAAGAGCAAGGCGATGCAACAAAATATTGCCAAGAGTTTGCTAGTAAAGTAGATTTAATTATCGTCTTTGGTGGTGACGGCACTGTATTTGAATGCACAAACGGCTTAGCACCTCTTGAAACTAGACCTACACTTGCAATCATTCCAGGCGGCACTTGCAACGACTTCTCTCGTACACTTGGCGTTCCGCAAAACATCGCAGAAGCAGCAAAGCTTATTACACAAGGACATGTAAAACCAATTGACGTCGCAAAAGCAAATGGCCAACACTTCTTAAATTTCTGGGGCATTGGACTCGTATCTGAAGTATCAAACAATATTGATGCCGAAGAGAAAGCAAAGCTCGGAAAAATTGGTTACTACTTAAGCACTATTCGAACTGTAAAGAATGCTGAAACATTCCCCGTAAAAATTACGTACGATGGACAAATATATGAAGACGAAGCTGTCCTTGTTATGGTTGGAAACGGTGAATATCTTGGCGGGATCCCGTCCTTTATCCCGAACGTAAAATGCGACGACGGAACACTTGATATTTTCGTAGTCAAATCAACAGGCATTCAAGCGTTTAAAGATTATATCGGAAAGAAACTATTTGAAGACTCAAATGAAAATGACATCTTCCACGTAAAAGCGAAATCCATTCATATTGAAACAGAAGAAGAAAAAGAAGTAGATACAGATGGAGAAAGCTCGCTTCATACACCTTGTCATATTGAACTATTACAAGGACACTTTACGATGATTTATAATCCTGCGGTTGTGTAATGAATACTTTATTATACTTTAATAATTACTAAACTTCGCATTTTTGCGAAAAATACAGTATAATTAATAAGTAAAAGGTTGTTAACAAAAAATGTTAACAACCTTTTTATTTTTTCAAAAAAACTTTTCACTTTAGAGGAGCGATCACATGTATTGGAGAAAAAATGATAAGCCTGTAGAAGATCCCGAAGCGATAGCTATATGGGAATGCACGGCAAAAGACTGCCGTGGATGGATGCGTAAAAATTTTTCATTAGAAGAAGAACCAAAATGTCCATTATGCAAAAATGATATGAATAGTAGCGAGCGTTTATTACAAAAGCTCTAACTTCTGCTTTTCTCCACTTTAAATATTAGAATAAAGGATTATCTTTCTCCTTATCTACAAGATGCATTTCCTATATGTGAATAGAAAGAAAATAGATAATAGCGTAAAACATTGAAACAGAAAAGAGATGGTTTTCCCATCTCTTTTCTGTTTCAAATTCCCCTTATCAAACCTTAGTTATGCACACCTCATTTTAGCTAATAAAAAACGAAAAACTTTATCACTATTTTCATTTACTCACAATCCGAACATAAGAATGAACCGTTAAGAAATAATAACTAATATAAATAACGCTATATCCTTTAAAAGATGTATAAAGAAAAATGAAACAAAAAAATACATGCTGTATCAATAACCGCTCCAATCGGTACTTCAAAATGAACGTTTACGCCTAATTCCATCATGCTTACTAATAACTGAAGGAATGATTTTGAAAGTAAACTACCAATTACAATGCCGATTACTAATCGATAGTAAAACCATTAACGTATTTTCATAAAACAGCATTTTGCCTATTTCTTTTTTTCCAATACCTAGTAAAGAGTAAAGACCTATTTCTTTCTTACGCTTTCGTGTAAAAAATCCAAAACCATACAAAATGATTTCAAATTCCCTATAATTAAAATGTTAAATTACATTTCGAACAAAAGGGAGCAGAATTGCCTCTCCTAATTTTCGCATTACATTTTGGACAATATACATATCGCTCTTCTATCTTTTCTCGTTCTATCATATGTAAAGATACTATTCTCATACTACACATAACCCCGATTAAAATAAGACTAACAATGAGTAGCATCACCCTCGCCCCCTTACACTAAACATTACCATAAAACAACAAAACCGATTCTCTCATTGAGAATCGGTTTTATACTTATAATCCTAATTTCGCCTTCGCTCCATCAGGAATTTTATCTGTTGTTACTTGTACTTTATTATGTAAGAACTTACCTCTCGTAAGCACATGCCAGTATGAGCCTTTTGGTAATTCATCTACTTCGTCAATTGTAACTTCTTTTTTCTTACCATTTTCATCATAAGCTTTCACTTTATATTCACGACCTTTATTTCCACCTAACTCTTTTCCATCGTTATCAATTATTGCATAATGGTCCTCTATATCAAGAAATGGATTCATTCTATCAAACCCCGCGCTCCCCTTTAATAAATATGCCGCTCCTGCGACGATAACAAGTAGTGATCCAAAAATAAATCTTTTCATCTATATTCCACCTTTCATTATGTTTTCTTTAAGGTTTTTCTAAGTATAGAGCTTATTTCTTAATAAAAACTCGTTCGATTTCTTAACATTTTCTTAAACTAAAAGTGAAATATTAATTAAAAAGATTGAAATAGACAAAAAATAACTTTTTACACTCCAATTGACAAAATTACACCTTTAGTGTAATTTTACACTATAAGAAAAAGGAGCTGCATTATGGATAAACAAAAATTTATTGAACTCGTTAATTCAAAATTAAAACTCATCCGTGTTGAAAATAATCTATCACAAGATAAAATGTCAGAAATTATTGGTTTATCGAAGAAAACATTAGTAGAAATCGAAAAAGGAAGACGCACGCTAACATGGGCAGGCGCAGTTTGTGTCGTAACACTCTTCGAACAGAGCGATACAGTCCAGATGACATTTGGGGATGATGTGAATGAAATTATAAAAACAATCGCTTTTACACATTACAGTACAAACTTCCCGAAGACGTTAGGCGGAAAAGTGTGGTGGCGACAAATAAAAGAATTAAACGGTTATCAAATACAACAAAATATTTTATCTCAACATTATCGAATTTTAGATAAAGAAGACCGCAGAATATGCCATTCATTCGATTTCGATGAAATTGAACAGCGATTTATGGAAATGGCAAAAACATCTCAATAAAGTAAAACTTTAATCAGTGGGGATTTTACTGCCCTTTAATACGGGATAAAATAAATTTCGGAGTATAATTCAAATGGAAAAACAGACAAATATCACGATTTTAAATACGCTAATCATTAGCACGTTAGTATTCAATTTATTTATTTTCACATCAAGAATGAGCTTTTTACCTTGGTATATTGAAGATGGATGGGGCTATCTAGGATTATTATTTACGTCCTTTATTTTCTTACTTTGCTTCTTTCAATCTTCGAAGCTTCATAAAGACGGAAAGTTAACTACACTACAAAAGTTTATTCCACTTGCTTCTGCCATACTTTCAATCTTTGTTCTTATCACTCCATCAAGTGATTTTATGACTATACTAGCTAATCTAATCAATACAATCATATTAACAATTTATATAACTGTATTTCAAACAACACCTAATGTAAGTAATGAAAAGCTATTACATTAAAAGGGAGAGTTATTCTACAAAATAACTCTCCCTTTTATACTACTCTCAATAAGCGTAAGCCCTCATTCTATTTATTTACTCATCACCGTACTTCTTCTTTGCTTATACAAATAAGCACCACTCGCAACAACAAAAACAATTCCGCCAAAATACACGCCATACTCTATCGCAAGCGCTACAATCCTTTCAATATGTTGTCCAAATAAAGAACCGAGTACAAAGTAAGCAAGTGTCCAAACAAGTCCTGTCGTATAGGAATACAAAGCATACGTCTTAAATGACATGTTATTCATTCCAACTAAATACGGTACGATATGTCTGACGACTGGTATGAAGTAGCTTGTGACTAACGCATAATGGCCATACTTCTCTACCATTTTTTGAGATTTCAAAAGATATTTCGCCTTTTTCTTTTTCATTAGCTTATCAAGTACTTTTATACCAAATATTTTTCCTACTATATAACCTAACGACAGCCCAGATACAACGCCTAAATAGGTTAATAAAAATGCTGGAATGACACTTAATATCCCTAATGAAGAGACAAACCCACCACTCATTACGATCATTTCGTCTGGAATTGGCATACCGATAATACCTAACCATAAACAGAAAAATAGTGCCCAATAGCCATACTGTTCAATATAAGATAATAATTCATGTAATTCCATTAGGCATAAGCTCTTCTTAACTCTTTTTTACAGCTAAAGATGTACGCTGGCGGGAAATTGAGCCACACTTTTTCGAGCGTAATTTCAGGGAAGAAATGTTGTATAAATCCTTTTTTCACAAGTGAATATTGAAATGTAATAAATTCACCTGTCTCATGTATCGCCTCCATTACATTGTTTAAAATACGCTTTGAAACTTCTTCTGGTAAAGATGTAAAAGGCAATCCCGATAAGACGTAATCAATGCATTCTATCTGTAATTCTTCCATATACTTCTTTATATTTTCAGCTGAACCATGTACCACAATGACGTTCTGCTCATTTTTAAACTTTCTCTTTAACTCTTTGCAAAACACTTCATTAATTTCAATAAGAAGAAATATCGTTTCCTTCTTCTTTCTCTTCATAATTTCTCTCGTGAAAACCCCTGTACCAGGCCCTAGCTCTACGATACATTTCGCTCTATTAAAATCAATGACATCTACCATTTTCTTTGCTAATATTTTTGAACTTGGCGCAATTGCACCAGTATGTTTCGGATGTTTTATAAATTCATGTAAGAATGTTATGAGTTGCATGTAACCCTCTCCCCATTCGTTCGATAGTTTTTAACTTGTTTCTAAGTATAACTATCGTTTCTTAACAAAAATTGAGGAGATTTCTTAAGATTTTATGAAGAATGAAACATTTCTTATTCCATATATAAATACCTCTTTTATATTCATTAATTTGGTATAGTAGATATAAAAAGAACTTTTATGGAAGGTACCATCACTACGTTTATTTTCATGCACTATCTGCGGAAATTAATTTGTAAATCAACTTTCATCATTATCCAATATATGTAATTATTTTCATGTAAGCAAACAAAGGCAAATAATAAGAAATATAGATTTGAGTCTGAATATGTGGTATTCCAAAACTATTTAAAAGGAGAAGATAATGAATAATTCCATCGACCTACAGCACTTATGTGACCTTGTACATAGAACATTCCATGTTCCTGTTCAATTTCTATCTACTGATAAAAAAATTGTATATGAATCTACTTCTCATACAATTGGTAGTCCATTTTATTCTTCTAAAGAAGAACATCTTAATGAAATTTATCAAGAAAACGTACCTTGCAATTTTCCAATTTTCAAAGGAAATAAGTATCTTGAAAATTTCATTAGCATCCATATAACAAATCATGAACATATAAAAGGTACAATTATAATCGGCCCGACTACCTATCCAAAAGTATCAGATGAAATGGCGATTAAACTGATGAAGTATTTCAACTGTAATAATAAAATGCAACAAGGAGTAGATTACTATCAATTTCTACCCGAGATTAAAAAAAGCACGTTAATTGATATAAGTATTTGGTTACATTACGTCATTTTTAATGAAAAATTAGATAGAGATATTGTCTGGAAAGAGAATAAATTACTCGAAGATGTTTCTTATAAAATCGTAAATCCTGATTTATACATTTCAAAACGTCGCCGGCATGATTCGCAAAATTATGACATATCATTGGAACGCAAATTTTTTTCAGCCATTAAAGAAGGCAATACAGAAAAGGTCATACAATATGCGTATTCATTCCCCCAAGAAGATGCGACAATTTGGTCTAAAGGAGATCAGCTTAGAAACCAAAAAAATAATGGCATTATCGCCATTACGCTAGCTATTCGATATGCGATAGACGGTAATCTTCCATCGCATATTGCTTTTTCACTCGGTACTTTATATATACAAACGATTGAGAAACTAGATAACATGTATTCCGTAAATAGGTTAATTGAAGATGCATTATGTACTTTTGCAGAACGTGTAAAAGAATATCATAATCAAGCATATTCTAATTCCATTACTACGTGCCTCAATTATATTAACAAGCATATTTACGATGAAATATCTTTGAATGATCTTGCTAACCTTTTACATATTTCCCCTACTTATTTATCAAAACTATTTAAAAAAGAAGTGGGAATTCCTTTAATTGAATACATCCAGAGAGAACGAGTAGAAGAAGCTAAAAAATTATTAACATTAACGACTTATCCATTATCAGATATTTGTGCCTGGCTTAATTTTAATGATCAAAGTTATTTCACAAGAGTCTTCAAAAAAATTGCGGGTATGACGCCTAGACAATATCGTGAAAATCATACCGTTATATAAAAATGCTTACTTAATATAGAAGGTGAGATAGTTGTTATACTAGCTCACCTTCATCACATCGATTTATTCCCCTTAATAAAGTTTGAATCCCATTCAAAAAAGTACAAGAATGACAAATAATTACTATAAATAAGTGAATGAATTTGATAATTTTTTAGTACGAAGCCAATCCTGCTCCCAATCATCCATACTTACTTCGTTCTATCACACAAGGTACTTCCATAGTAATTAGCCTTCCCATATAGAAAATATATTGTTAGGAGAATAGAAAGCATGAGTAGTACAAATATATCAAAATCGACTGATATGAAAGAATCGCAAATAGTATCACCCTATGATGATAGAGACAAAATTGAAGATACTTTATTACGCTCTTACATTTCAGAAAAAGAAATATTGATCACTTATTATAAAGATGGTTATTTCCCTACAAGTTATATGACTGTAATGGAATTAAATCCTTTGAAGCGTTCTTTACTTTGCATAGATGCCTTTAACCGAAAGCATACTTTTAGTTTCATCGACATAATCGATGCGCGTTAATTATCTCTTCATTATAATTAGAACGTAAAAAAAGCCATTCACCTCATAAAAAATTAGGTAAATGGCTTTCTTATTTTCTCGCAGCTTCACTTATTATTTCGCACTCACAATCTTATAATAAGAACGAACTGTTAGGAAGTAATATCCGATATAAATGACACCATATACTCCAATACTAATTAGGAGCGGGATCATAATTTCAAATGGTAATATATTTGACAAACCTTTTAGTGCAAATAAACTGTGTAAAATACCGATAATTAACGGAATAGCAAAGATAAAGCTCACTTGTTTTGCTATAGCTCTCTTCATCTCTTGCTTCGTTACACCAATTTTATGAAGAACAACGTAACGATCACGGTCAGCACTTGCTTCTGTAAGCTGTTTAAAGTAAATGATTGAGCCTGTCGCTAATAGGAAAACTAATCCTAAGAATAGCCCAATGAACATCATTAAACCTGTCGTTTCAATTCCCATTTGGAATCCTGTATAGAAATCGTTAAATGGTTTTAAAACTTCCGATTCGCCTGCTGGCATAACGTTTGCTAATTTCGCTGTTAACTCTTTACTATTTCGCTCACCTTTTACATCAATATTTTTTACAGCGCGTGTTTCATATACTTGTTTCGCCTGCTCATATGTTTGATCTGGAACGATTACAAATAGTTCATTTAAGTTTGTAAGACTTCTACTATTTACACCTTTAATGTTTAGCTCTTTCGATTCATTCCCAACAGGAAATACAGCTTTATTTCCTGTATAAAGAGGACCAAAATCAAGTTTTTCAATATAGAGGCTATCGTATACAAAGGCTTCATTCGCACTTAAATTTACAGGCTCTACATCTAATCGTTTCGCAATTGTATTAAAGCTTGATTGAGAAATAAGCTGGTACTGCTTCGTAACATTATAATGTGTGTTCAGCACTTGATCTGCTCTTTCACCTTTAAATGTTCCCTTCACAGGAATCATTTCAACTTCTGATTCATATGTCACTGGATGATTGCTCTTCTCTCCAGCAAGTATTTCTTTTACTTTTTTATCTAGTGCTTCATCTTTTTTCTCGTAAGAATAACTATACGGAGCAGCAACTTTTGATTGCGTAAATGTGTTGTAATACATCGTAACTGACGTACCAACCGCTGTTAATGTCACTGCACTTAAAATAGCAATTGTTGCTAGTGATTTCGAGTTTCCTTTAATGCGATATAGTAGTTGCGATGTCGTTACCATATTCATACCGTTATAAAATGCTGACTTATTATTTCTTGCTCGCTTCAATACAAATACTGTGAAGAACATAAACAATAAATAAGTTCCTGCTACTGTCGCTAGTAAAATGTATAATGCAACGACCATAAAGTCTGCATACATAACTGCTTTCATGTACATTAACGCTAAGAAATAACCTGAACCGATTAAGAAAACTGAAATTAACGCCATCACTACGGATCCTTTTGGCATTGCTTCTCCTTCGCGTTCCGCTCGGAAAAGTTCAATTAGCTTAAAGCGATAAATTAAACGATATCCTTGAAGTGATGTATACAAAATAATCACAAAGAAAATAAGTGCTGTATCAATAACTGCGGCCATCGGTATTTCAAAATGAACGTTTAAGTTTATTCCCATCATACTTATTAGTAGTTCAAGGAATAGTTTTGAAAGAACGCTACCGATCGCAATTCCGATAATTAAAGACATTAATCCCATTAACATATTTTCATAAAACAGCATTTTACCAATTTGTCTTTTACGAATGCCTAATAAGGAATATAGCCCAACTTCTTTTTTACGCTTCCTTGTAAAGAAACCGTTCGAATATATAATGAACACCGCTACGAAAATAATTAGCATAACACTTGAAACTTGGAACGCTCCGCTAATTTTTTTAGAAGCTTCCGCAGCTTTTTCCATTTGTGAATTATACTGCAACGCCTTAAATGTAAAATAAATGACGATGCTAAAGATCATAGATGCAAAATATACAAAGTAGTCTTTAAAATTCCGCTGTATGTTGCGGAGGGCAATGCTAGATAAGGTCATCAGCCATACCTCCGGAAATGGAAGACATTACGTCAACGACTTGTTGGAAGAACTGTTTACGCGTTAATTCCCCGCGGTGCAATTCTTTATATAACTCACCATCTTTAATGAAAATAACTCGTTTACAGTAACTCGCCGCAAACGCATCATGTGTTACCATTAAAATTGTAGAGTTATCATATTCATTTAACGACTTCATACTTTCAAGTAAATCTGTCGCTGATTTAGAATCAAGCGCTCCTGTCGGCTCGTCCCCGAAAATCATACTAGGATTCGTAACGATCGCACGCGATGCTGCGCAGCGCTGCTTCTGTCCGCCTGACACTTGATATGGGAACTGACTTAAAATGTGATCAATACCGAATTTCTTTGAAATTTCAAGAACGCGGCGATCAATCTCACTCGCTTTCACCTTTGATAACGCAAGAGGTAACGCAATGTTCTCTTTTACCGTTAACGTATCTAATAAATTATAATCTTGGAAAATGAACCCTAAATGATCGCGGCGGAATAACGCTAACTTATCATCGTTCATCTTCACGATATCTTTTCCATCAATTAAAATTTCACCGTTCGTCGCATTATCAATTGTAGAAAGAACGTTTAGTAAAGTCGTCTTACCCGAACCAGAAGGTCCCATAATTCCAACGAACTCACCTTCTTTTACTTGTAAGTTGATACCTTTTAACGCTGCAAATTTATTACCACCCGTGTCATACACTTTTTCAATATTTTTTGCTTCTAACACTGTTTTCATCTCGACATCCCTCATTTCTTCTATTCTCTATTTTCAACTATATACACTCTCTACTCTTGCCACTATCGATGTTTCTTACACAAACATGACAGTTATGTAAGACGCATAAGTAAAGATATAAAAATTTAACCTACTGAACAAAAGTACTTTGTTACTATAGCATTGGGATATCATACCATCCATTCATTCTCCTTACAGGAACATTACAATTTTGTAAGGTTAAAAATGTACCCTACAAAGTTGTGCATGAAATGTCGGATGGACTTCGTTTGTTCCTGCTATTCTATTTAACAAGGAGGTCATCGTATGGATTCACTTAAAAACATGAATGCGGCAATGCAATATATTGAAAATAACTTAACAGATGAAATTGATTTTAAAGAAGTCGCAAAAATAGCTTACTGCTCTGAATACCATTTCAAAAGAATGTTTTCTTTCCTAGCTGGCGTATCACTATCAGAATATATTCGTTGTAGGCGTCTTACTCTTGCTGCTTTTGAACTAAAAGATAGCAATGCAAAAGTCATTGATGTCGCTATCAAATATGGATACAACTCACCCGATTCCTTTACACGTGCCTTTCAAAACTTGCACGGTATAACGCCTTCAGAAGCTCGAAGTACAATTCGTTCTTTGAAAGCTTATTCACCAATGACCTTCCAGTTATCGATTCAAGGAGGAAATGAAATGAATTATCGAATTAAAGAAAAAGAACCATTTCGAATTATTGGTATTACGAAACGAGTACCGATTGTGTTTAATGGTGTAAATGAAGAAATTGCTTCTATGTGGAAGAGTTTAAATCCAGAGTCCATTCAAACGTTAAAGTCCCTTTCAAACATGGAACCGAATGGAATTATTAGTGCTTCTACTAACTTTTCTGAAGGAAGGATGGAGGAAAAGGGAGAACTTGATCACTACATTGGAGTAGCCACAACGAAAAATTGTCCAGCGCAATTCGCGCAACTTGAAGTCACAGCTTCAACGTGGGCTATCTTTGAAGCTGTCGGTCCATTTCCTGAAACATTACAAAATGTATGGGGACGCATTTATTCCGAATGGTTTCCTTCTTCCAACTATGAATTAGCGGTAGGACCGGAAATATTGTGGAATGAACAGAAAGATGTATCTTCTCCAAACTTTAAAAGTGAAATTTTGATACCGATTTTGAAGAAATAAGAAATAAAGCTGCTCTTCCTTAGAAGGAAAAGCAGCTTTTATTTACATTTTTAGTTCTTTTTTATAAGCAACATAAGAATATCCCATCGTTAGTCCTACTGCACCGATAATAATCCCAATTATTAAGAAAGCTTTCCATACTACTGGGGCAAAAATACTTAACATCATAATAATTCCTAATACAACAAACACCTTTCCACTAAAACGGTGTGTCTTCCTCCACACTTCCTCGTTACTTAATGTCCACGGTGTTTTTATACCTACAAAGTAGTTTGGTTTACATTGTGGTAAATAGTTGCCGATGACTATAAATAAAAGACCAACAAGAATATGCGGTGTACTATTCATGGGAATGTCATAACCTAATCCAGCACCAATTCCAATGATACTTACTAAAAATAATAGGACTAATACGCTATAATTCATTACATTATATCCTTTAGAAAATTTCTTATAATTCCCATGCTTCGGATCTATCTTAGGCAATAAAGTCAATAACACATATATAAAAACCATAACTGCAACATCCAAAATCATCATGCCCATTTTTGACATATGTCCATCTACCTCACCAGCAAGATTCCAATGACTCGGAACCTCCTCCGGTAAATGCGGCCACGCGGCACACCATGCAATAATCGTTAAAGCAATTAATAATAACGGAAATATATGCTTCCTCATTTCCCCTCTTCCCCCTTATTCGTAAATGTAAACACCCAAGTCAATAAATCTTGAAATACAGTTGTATTTAAAGAGTACATAACGAATTGCCCTTTTTTTTCATCTTGAATAAGTTCAGCATTTTTAAGTGCGTTTAAGTGGTGTGAAATACTTGGCTTCGTCATATTGAAATGTTCAGCAATCTCACCAGCAGTTAAATCATCTTCTTTCAATAAGTCCAAAATTTTTCGCCTTGTTGGATCTGCTAATGCTTTGAATGCTTGATTCAATGTCTTTCTTCCTTTCACTAATTAGACATTTAGATATTTATCTAAATATTAAATCACTTCCAATTAATTGTCAATTATACATAAGCCCTTTTTACTTTTCACACTTTTGACCTATACTGTTTATTAGCCTACATTTCAACATAATGAAAAGACTTGAAACACATGATACACTATAGCTACAATTGTTTTTTTAGGAGGAGTATACATATGTATAAAATTTTAATCGTTGAAGACGATCCAAATATTTCATCATTACTACAATCTCACATTCAAAAATATGGCTATGAAGCTGTTGTTGCAGAGAATTTCGATGATATTATGGAATCGTTTAATGCAGTGAAACCACATCTTGTTTTACTTGATGTAAACTTACCGAAATTCGATGGATTCTACTGGTGCCGTCAAATTCGTCATGAATCTACTTGTCCAATTATTTTCATTTCAGCGCGTGCTGGCGAGATGGAACAAATTATGGCGATTGAAAGCGGTGCGGATGATTATATTACAAAACCGTTCCACTATGACGTTGTAATGGCGAAAATTAAAGGTCAATTACGCCGTATTTACGGTGATTATGCGCCAAATATTTCTGAACGTATCGTTGAAGTAGAAGGTTTAAAACTATTCCCAGAACGCCCAGAAATCCATTTCGGTGCTGAGCAAGTTCTTTTAACGAAGAAAGAGGCAATTTTAGCAGAAATGTTATTATCTAAATTCCCTCGTACAGCGAGCCGTGAAGATTTATTAGCTGCCCTATGGGATGACGAAAGCTTCGTTGAGGAAAATACATTAAACGTAAACATTACGCGTCTTCGTAAAAAGTTCAATGAGCTTGGTATTGAAAATGCTATTGAAACAGTACGTGGACTTGGGTATCGTTTTAACGCAACTTGGAGTGAATAAGCATGAAGCTATTTTTACGTGATCATTTTGCATTTTTTCTACTATATGTATTAAACTTCGGCATCATTTTCGTTCTGTATGATGCAGTAGATGGATTTCAAAATAATAAATTTTACTTCGTCGTTTTAAGTTTATATTTATTCATTTGTTTCCTCGCTTATCGTTACGTCCGCAATCGTAGAATGTACCATAGATTAAGTGAGCAACCAGAGAAAATGGAAGATGCGTTTATTGAAAGAGCAACTGCTCCGATGCCTCACGGTGTAAATGAACTCGTGCGCACGCAGTATCGTCTATTCCAAAAAGAACTACAATCGTATGAAGTAAAGCAGCAAGAACATCAATTATTCATTAACCACTGGGTGCATCAAATGAAGACACCTGTGTCTGTTATGCAACTTATGGTGCTCGAAATGGAAGATGAACATTTGATTCCGAAATTCAAAAAAGAATTAGAACGATTAAATCAAGGACTCGATATGGCTTTATATATGGCAAGGTTAAATAACTTCCATGAAGATTTCCACGTTGAGACGATTTCGTTAAAAGATGCGGTAACAAAAAATATTAACGGATTAAAAGAACTATTCATTCGAAACGGGGTCTTCCCTGTTTTAGAAGTTCATTCCGATTTAAAAGTTGCTTCTGATGCGAAATGGCTAAAGTTCATCATTTATCAGTTAATGACAAATGCAGTTCGTTACTCTGGTGAGCGCGGAAAGAAAGTATTCCTATCTGCTTACCGAAACGGAAAAGATATTATTTTAGAAGTTCGCGATGAAGGTGTTGGTATTCCGCAAGAAGATATTCGAAGAGTATTTGAACCGTTTTACACTGGGAAAAATGGTCGCGCATTCGGAGAATCTACTGGTATGGGACTTTATATTGTAAGTAAAATTTGTGATTATTTAGGTCACTCTGTCAAACTAGATTCTGAAGTTGGTAAAGGAACGACGATTAAAATCATCTTCCACAACGCTGCAAATAATCAAGCAGAAACTACGGAGAAGGTGACCGAAGCATGATCGGAACATATGCTAGCAAAATGTATGAGAACTTACTCTCATACATTTTTTGCAATAAAACTACATATTTGCCTTCTAGCGAGAGGTACATATTATGACATTTTGGCAATTTGCATTTAAAAATGTAACGCGCAACTCGAGAGCTTATTTTGCTTACTTTGTAAGTAGTTCCTTTTCCATTGCTGTTTTCTTTTCGTTTGCTGTTTATTTGTTTCATCCGAAATTACAAAATCCCACTATGATCTCTGAAATTTCAGGATTAATGATTTTTTCAGAAGTTGTTATTGTCTTGTTCTCGTTCTTTTTTCTACTCTATTCAATTGGATCGTTTTTAAAAGTTCGTAAAAAGCAATTTGGTATTTTAACTATTTTAGGTATATCAAAAAAACAATTACATCGACTCGTTTTCACTGAAAATATGTTAATTGGTATTTTATCTATCTTTTTCGGTATGCAGTTTGGATTTGTATTTTCACAATTTTTCTTATTAGTGACAGCGAAAATTACACATCTACCAGGGATATATTTATATCCACCTACGAATGCTTTCATTTTAACAACGATTGTATTTCTTGGTCTCTTTATCGCTGTATCTTCATTTACACCCATGCTAATTCGTACGAAAAAGACGGTAAACCTTTTAAAAACTAATGGTGGGAAACAAAAGGAAAGAAAACCATCCATATTCATTTCTCTATTTGGTGCTATCTGTTTATTAGGTGGTTATATTTTAGCTGCAAACCCTAAATATTTCTTCTCAATAAACACGCAAGTAGGCGTTATCTATATGGTTTCAAGTGTTTTTGTGATTCCAGCACTTGTTACAATTGGGACATATTTTTTCTTTTCTCAAATTAGTTTCTTACTTATTTATATTTTAAAGAAAAGAAGAAATTTTTATATGAAACGAATTAACATGCTTTGGATTTCGGATTTAGCAAGTCGTATTCGAACGAATATCAATATGCTTTTTATTGTAGCGATGCTTTCTACAATTGCTTTCACAATGATTACGTTCCTATATGGATTCGGAAAGTTTACAAAGCTAGATGTTGCGAGAACTTCACCTTTTCCATTTTCTTATTTTTCATATGACGCAAATCCTTTTGTTAACGAGCATTTAACTTGGCTTGAAAAGCAGTTACAAAAGGAAGATTTCTCTTATAAAAAACTAAAGGCTGATTTATATGAAACACCACTGAAAGAAGATGAAGGTATAACGACTTACAATGACATCTATGCAATGAAACAAAGTGACTATAACAAACTTGCAGCTTCCCTGCGAATGAAACAACTATTCATGAGCGATAACGAAGCATATGTCTTAACAGGTAGCGCTTATTTCACCTTATTCAGCCAATTTGAGCCAAGCTACAATAGAAAATCCATTACACTTTCTAGCACAAATACGACATTACAAGTAAAAGGATATGAACAAGTAGGGGCCATTCCCTCTGACTTTTCATATCAAACTTTAATTTTACCTGACGCTGTTGTAAACAACTTACCAAATACAACAAAGCATGTAGCAGCGTACAATTATAACGTACAAAACTGGGAAAAGACGTATGAAATTGCTAATGATTTTATGAAAAAAATACAAAGAGATCGACAGGAATTCCAATACGAAGGACCCCTTATACGCTCCTATGAATCAGCAGGCTCATTATATAGAATTACATCAGGAAGTGCCGCATACTTCCTAATCGGGACATTCTTAGGTGTCATTTTCTTTATTGGAGCAGGTAGCGTTCTTTACTTTAGACTGTATACTGATTTAACGAATGAACAAGAAAAATATGTAGCAATTTCAAAAATTGGTGTAACAGATGTAGAGATGAAAATATCTGCAACCATTCAACTTAGCATTTTATTTTTCGTTCCGTACGTTATGGCGTCCATTCATACAATGTTCGCAACAAAAATGCTCCAAGACGTAATTGATTTATCACTATTCAAAGAAATTTCAGCTGTTCTTATTATTTTTGGAGTCGTTGAAGTCATCTTTTTCTTATTTATTCGTTCCTTTTACATGCAAAAGTTATCAGAGTATACGAATGGTTAAGTTTTATAAATATATTAGTACAGGAAAAGGGTATCTCTTATATCCTTTTCTTCTTCACTCTATTAGGAGGTTCAGGTGAATGACATTTTGGCAGTTTGCATTCAAAAACGTAAACCGGAACGCCAGAGCTTATTTCGCCTATTTTGTAAGTAGTGCATTTTCCATTGCAATTTTTTTCTCGTTTGCGGTTTATTTATTTCATCCTAAATTGCATATGACAGGCGTGAATGCTGCTCTGAACATATTAATGACAATTTCAGAAATTGTCATTGTATTCTTTTCATTTTTCTTTTTACTATATTCAATCGGTACTTTCTTAAAAGTACGAAAAAAGCAATTTGGGATTTTAACAGTACTTGGCATATCTCAAAAACAATTAAAGAGACTCGTATTTCTAGAAAACATGCTAATTGGTGTTCTTTCCATCTTTTTCGGCATTCAACTTGGACTTGTCTTCTCGCAGTTCTTTTTATTAGTTACCGCCAAAATTACACATGTTCCTGGTTTATATTTATATTGGCCAACAGCTGCCATTATTTTAACTATGATCATTTTTCTAGGACTCTTCATTCTCGTCTCATCGTTTACGCCGATGCTCATTCGGACGAGAAAGGCTGTACGTCTTTTAAAAGAAGGAACAAAACAAAAAGAAAGAAAAGCATCCGTGCTCATCTCTCTATTTGGTGCGACATGTTTAATATCTGGATACGTACTAGCAGCAAATCCGCTATATTTCATGTCGCTCGGCGAAGTAGTTGGGCTTTTGTACGCCGCCACCAGTATATTTCTCATTCCGTCACTTGTTGCAGCTGGAACATACTTTTTCTTTTCACAAATTAGTTTTTTACTCATTCGTATATTAAAAACGCGAAGAACATTTTATATGAAGCGAATTAATATGCTTTGGATTTCTGATTTAGCAGCGCGCATTCGGACAAACATTAACATGCTCTTTATTGTAGCGATGCTATCAACACTTGCTTTTACTATGATTACATTCTTATATGGTTTTGGTAAATTTATGAAGTTCGATACAGTAAGAGAAAATCCTTTTCCTTTTACATATTTATCACATACTGAAAATACGTTAGCGGATGAACATTTAAATTGGTTAAAACAAAAGTTTAACGAAGAGCAATTTACTTATAAACAATTTAAAACGGATATATATGAAGTATCTTCAGCGGAAGGAAATTCTCAGCTCTATTATGCAATTAAACAAAGTGACTATAATGTACTTGCTAAGGCTTTAAATTGGGAAACGCTCACGGTAAATAAGAATGAATCTTATATTCTTATGAAAGACTTAGATGATCAGGTTATTGGAACGCTTCATAATAAAGACAAGAAAAATACTCTTACACTTACTCAAAACAATTTACAACTACAAGTGAAAGAATATAAAAGTTATAACCCATTCCCAAATCGCTTAATATACCAATTGCTCATACTATCTGATGAAAATGTAGAGGCGTTATCATCCGTTTCAAAACAGATGAGTGTATATAGCTTTAAAGTTAAGGACTGGGAAAAAGCTAATAACATCGGCTCTTTATTCATAGAAAAAGTGAATACAGACGGGAACAACATTCAAGCAGAGCACCCGCCTTTCCATGCAAGTGAAGCGAGCGATTCTCTATACACAACAAAACAAAATGTCGCTTCGTTCTTCTTAATTGGGACTTTCTTAGGTGTTATTTTCTTTATTGGTGCTGGCAGTGTTCTTTACTTCAGAATGTATACAGATTTAACAAATGAGCAAGAAAAGTATGTAACGATTACAAAAATCGGTTTAACAGAAGCTGAGATGAAACGATCTGCTACAATTCAACTTGCAATTCTTTTCTTTGTTCCATACATTATGGCATCGATTCATACGATGTTTGCGACAAAGATGCTACAAGAAGTATTACATCTCTCGTTCTTCGCTGAGATTACAGTCGTACTTATGATTTTTGGAACGGTTGAAATTTTATTTTTCCTTTTAATTCGTTCCTTCTATATGCAAAAATTATCACAACACATTAAGTTTTAACGGATAGAAAGGTGATTACTATGGAAGAAGTTTTACACATAAAAAACGTCTCAAAAGTGTATGAAGGAAAAGTCCCTCATACTGCTTTAAAAAATATAAATTTACATGTAGATAAAGGTGAATTTGTCGCTATCATGGGACCATCTGGTAGTGGTAAATCTACATTTTTAAACGTTATCTCTACAATTGATTCCCCTACTTCTGGTGATGTCGTGATTAACGGAAAAAAACCGCACACATTTCGTAGAGAGAAGTTAGCTATTTTCCGCCGCCAAGAGTTAGGATTTGTTTTCCAAAACTTTAACCTACTAGATACACTAACAATCGGTGAAAATATCGTACTACCTTTAACATTAGATAATGTTCCATTAAAAGAAATGGACGAAAAGCTTAATAACATTTCCAAAAAGCTTGGCATTGATCATATTTTAGACAAACGTATTTTTGAAGTTTCTGGGGGACAAGCACAACGTACCGCAGTAGCACGTGCTGTTATTCATCATCCGTCACTTCTACTTGCCGATGAGCCAACGGGAAATTTAGATTCAAAAGCGGCAATTGACGTGATGGAACTATTTACGAAATTGAATAAAGAAGAAGATGCAACAATTTTAATGGTTACGCACGATCCATTCGCAGCAAGTTACTGTAACCGCGTCATTTTTATTAAAGATGGCGAGCTTTACAACGAACTACATCGCGGGCTATATCGCGAAAAGTTTTATCAAGAAATATTAGATGTTTTAGCATTATTAGGAGGAAGACGTGGATGACATTTTGGCAATTTGCATTTAAAAATGTCTCGCGTAATTCTAAAGCATATTTCGCTTATTTTGTAAGTAGTGCTTTTTCTATCATGGTTTTCTTTTCATTTACTGTATACGCGTATCACCCGCGCTTCCAAAATGTACAAAGCTTTCAAGAACGTGATCCTCTAATGAACTTAGCTAGTACAGCACAGCTTGTTATCGTTATGTTCTCGTTCTTCTTTCTCTTATATTCAATTGGAACATTTTTAAATGTACGGAAGCAGCAATTCGGGATACTCACGATTCTCGGTATCTCACAGAAACAATTAAAAAGACTTTTATTTACTGAAAACATGATCATCGGGATATTGTCTATCTTTATCGGCATTCAAGGTGGCCTTGTATTTTCTAACTTTTTCTTATTAGTCACTTCGAAATTAACAAATGCGAAAGGTCTCTATTTATATTGGCCAACAGAAGCGATAATCGTGACAACCGTAACGTTTATCATTTTATTTTTAATCGTTTCTACGTTTACACCGATGTTTATTCGTACGCGTAAAACAGTCCATCTTATTAAAGGGAACAAGAAAGTGACAGCCGAAAAAAGGCCGTCTATACTCATTTCGATATTTGCTTTAACTTGTTTAGGGTTATGTTATTATATTGCTGGTTATCCACAAGGCTACGTAACCGAAAAAAATGTGCAAAACGGATCTGTCTTCTTTATTATATTATCTATTTTGCCACTCGTAGTAATCGGAACATATTTTTTCTTTTCACAAACATTTCTTCTTTTTATCTATATTTTAAAGAAGCGTAGAAAGTTTTATTTGAAACAAATAAACATGTTATGGATTTCAGATTTAGTTGCTCGTACCCGTAGTAATATTAATGTACTCTTTATCGTTTCTATGCTATCTGCGCTTGCATTTACGATTATTATCGGACTATTTGCTGCGAATAATAATACAAAAGCGTCGATACTAGAGCGATATCCTATTCCCTTCACATACAAATTAGAAGGGGATCATTCCCTTGAACGAAAGCACGTTAATACTATTGAATCCGAACTTTCCAATGCTCATTTTCAATATAAAAAATATAAATTTACGCTTTTAAAAGATACTGCTTCAAAAGAAGAGATTGCAATTATGAAAATGAGTGATTATAACGAAATTGCTAAACAGTTAAAGAGACCTACAATCACCCTTGATTCAAAAGAAGTTTACATTATTTCTGGCTATTCACCAGAGCTATTAAACCTTGTATCAAATCCATTTGTAAAACAAAATACAATTACGCTTGAATCCAATAAAAAGGAGTTTTATATAAAGGGATTTATTAACAAAGGAATAGCACCACCATTTGCATTAGCAAATTTAGTTATTATGCAAGATTATGCAATCGATACTATGATTCCTCATATTGAAACCATTACAGTTTATAACTACTTCGTGGATAATTGGGAAAATGCAATTATTCCAACAAAAAATATATTAAAAAGTATTAGTAATGACACCGAAAAATATTATGAGGCACATAAAGACGATAAGCATGCATCTCCCGTTCCTTTTAATATTTATACAGCTACTGATGAGTTACTCCATAATAAAGAAAATGCAGTTGCTCAATTCTTTATTTGGGCATTTCTTGGCTTTATCTTCTTTATCGGTGCGGCTAGCGTTTTATACTTCCGTATGTATAACGACTTAACGAATGAAAAACAAAAATACATTACGATTACAAAACTAGGCTTAACTGAATCAGAAATGTTTCGCTCTGCAACGATTCAGTTAGGAATTTTATTTTTCGTTCCTTATATCGTTGCTGGTGTTCACACATTATTTGCGGTTAAGTTTTTACAAAGCATGTTTTCTTTCTCATTACTAAAAGAGTTATTAATTATACTCACCTTTTTCGGGATTATCGAGATCATTTTCTTCTTCTTAATCCGTTCTCTGTACATTAATAAATTATCACAGCATATAAAAATATGAATAAAATAGCCTTGTGCAGTATGCACAAGGCTATTTTCAATAGTTTTTAATTAGCAGCAATATCCACCATAGCCGCCGCCATAACCGCCGTAACCACCATAACCACAACCGCCTCCGCCTCCGCCGAAGCAGCTAGCACCGATGATAATTAATAAAATAAACAATACGATTAGAAGCGCAAAACCGCCTCCGCAACCATGGTGTCTGCGGTTACAATCATCATGTCTGTGTTCACACTTTTCGCTCATTACTCTATTCCTCCTTTAGTATCATTCATAACAAGTTCACCTTGCTCTAAATGAGGGGATTCCATTTATAGTATGTTTTCAGGGCGAATAGGAAGCTTGGCTTACCTAAAAACGGGCTTGTTTTTGGAAATGGGCTTCATCAAAAAAAGATACCAATTAAGGTATCTTCTAAATAAAAGTATTTAATAAAAGCGCAAAACCAAATGCAATAAATGATAACAATGTCTCAAGTACCGTCCACGTTTTAAACGTTTCCTTCACCGTTAATCCTAAATACTCTTTTACAAGCCAAAACCCTGCATCATTTACGTGAGAAAACATTAATGATCCTGCACCTGTTGCTATAACGAGCAATTCTAAATTTACACCTGACATGTGCTGAATAACTGGTGAAACAATCCCTGCTGCTGTCGTTAATGCTACTGTCGCTGAACCTGTTGCAATTCGAATTAATCCAGCTACCATGAAAGCTAACACAATTGGTGATAACGATATATGTTCTGCCATTTGGGCAATCGCTGTTCCAACGCCGCTTTCAATTAATATTTGTTTAAATCCACCGCCTGCACCAATAATTAAAATAATGGAACCGACCGGTAATAAACTTTCATCCATTAATTTTTTAATCACCTTTTTATTAATTCCTTGCCTTATTCCAAGTAAATAAAATGCTGCAAAACATGAAATAAGTAAAGCAATTACTGGACTTCCTATAAATACAAAAAATTCAGTTATCTTTTTCGGTAATGAAATATATGGTGCAACTACTGATAAAATCATCAATACAACTGGTAATAAAATAATAAAAAATGAAACTTTACGACTTGGTAAATCTGTTGATACAGTCGTAACTCGAACAAGCTCTGGTTCATTTTCAGGTATAACCCTTTTATGTACCCACTTTGCAAATATCGGTCCTGCGATAATGGCTGCTGGTAACGCGATAAGTAATGAATATAAAAGTACCTTTCCTAAGTTCGCGTTATAAATACCGATTGCTGTCATCGCCCCTGGATGTGGTGGTACAAGCCCGTGCACAATAGATAATCCAGCAATAACAGGTAACGCAATTAATAATATATTTTGCTTCGTCGTTTTTCGAATAGAAATAACAAGTGGTAATAAAATGACGATCCCCACTTCAAAAAATACCGGAATCCCTATAACAAATCCTGCAAATAACATAGCCCAAGGTAGTTTCTTTACACCGAAAAATCGAATAAAGAAGTCTGCCACTTGCATGCCGGCCCCTGAATCGGACATCATTTTTCCTAAAATTGTTCCGAGAGCTAAAATACCAACTAGATGCCCTAGTACACTACCGACACCAGTTTCATAGGCAGTCACTATTTTCGTCAAATTCAATCCAGACATGATAGCTAAAAATAAACTTGCAACTGTTAAACTAATAAATGCATGCCATTTCCACCATGATACCCCTAAAATAACAATCGCGATTGCAAGTAACGTGACGATTAATAAGTATATATCCATCTCTCATTCCCCTTACTTTTATCCCGTATTTGCAGGCAATAAGCACCTAATTGGTGCGGGATGAATCTAATGAAACACTTTATAAAAAAAGAGGGCGAATCCCCTCTTTTTTATACGTCATAATTCACTACATAATGCTGCATTTCTGTGTTGTAGTAGCCTTCGCTATATTCAATTACTTCTCCAACTTCATCGTAAGAATAGCGCATACGTTTTAATAGCGCTGTCCCCTCTTTTTCACCTAACGCTTCGGCAACGAAACTAGGCGCAAGCCCAACAGCGAATTCATCTCTGAAGTTTTCTAAATGTATACCTCGGTCTTCCACTAAATCGTAAAGCGATTGCAAGTCAAAGTCCGATAAATCTGTACTTGCCATGTGTGCTGAGAAATAGTGCGTATAATGAATGTACGGTGCATCATTTAACGTATATAAACGTTCAATGCGAAAACTTTCCTTACCGAATAATCGAAATGGCACCGTTCCTTCTTCATTATGAACGATTTCTGCTTTGAGCAATTTCTTCTGTACTTTATATCCTTCTTCCACTAACACTTCTGTAAATTTCTTACCCTTTGACAACTTTGTCGCAGAAGTATTACGGATAACTTTCGTTCCTTTACCGCTTTTCTTTTCTAAATATCCTTCTTGAGCAAGTTCTTTAATCGCATTACGCACTGTAATTTTGCTCACTTTGAACTCTTCTTCTAACTGCGGTTCGGAAGGAATATTCGTATGAATCGCATATACACCATGCAATATTCGATCACGAATAATATTTTTTATTTGTAAATATAATGGTCCTTTTTTCCTCGTTACGTTCACCGTTACACCCACTACCTTTCTACATCACCTACTGATGCCGTCATTGCCCGAAGTATATCCTTCTCTGATGACATTGGCGTATCACCGACGATTGTATGTGCAAGCATTCCAGCTGCTGACGCAAATGAAACAGCTTTCTCTGGTGCAAACTCTTCTATCTCGCCATGAATAATCCCGCTCGTATAAGCATCTCCAGCACCTATTCTATCATATACAGAAAACGTAAGTGTTTTTGCAAAAGTGAACGCACCATCTTTACATATAAACCCGCGAAGCGAGTGTGTATTATCGCTATTAATAGAGCGATGTGTACCAGCAATTGTAGCGATATGATATGTTTCAGCAACCTTTGGAATAAGATCAACAAGTTGCGCCTCTCGCTCCGTCTCCTCGGTTTTCATTCCCAGAACGAACATTGCATCTTTTTCGTTCATCATAACGATATCAGCAAGAGCCAGCATTTCTTCATAATGTGGTTTCGCCTGCTTATACCCGTCTTCTCCCCAAAGAGATGGACGATAGTTGCAATCAAAGACGACAGTTCCTCCGTTTTCTTTCACTGCTTTCGCTAAAGATTTCATATGATGGCGCACCGTATCATTCATCGCAAGTGTAATCCCGCAAAAATGAACGATATCAATTTCCTTTGCGATTTCTTCAAATTGATACATGTCTTCACATGCCGTATTGAAACTACTTTCTAATCGATTTGAATAAGTAACGCGGCTTGCACGTGCGCCAAATCCATTTTCTAAAAAGTACATGCCGACATATTTACCGCCTCTTGAAATAAACGGCGTCCGAATGCCTAACTTTTGAATATGTGATACCGCAGCATCCCCTACAGAATTTTCCGGTAAAGTTGAAATAAGAAAGCCTTCATGCCCGAGATGAGAAAGTGCCGCTGCAACGTTCACACCTGTACCAGAAAAGGAGTAATTTAATGCGTTAGCTTGCGACAATAACTCATATCCTGGTACTTGCAGGCGCATCATTACTTCGCCGAATGCTGCAATTTTCTTACGCATATTGATCAACTAGCTTCTTCACTACCGCTAATAACTCACGCACATCTTCTGTTTTCGTATTACCAGTTTCTTTATCAATAATAGAAGAGTACACGTGCGGGATAACTTGCTCTACATTTGCCTCTAATGCGATACGTAAAATTGTTTCAAAGTTTTCTTTATCAATTCCGCCTGTTGGCTCTAATGCAAAGCCTTCTTCCGCACATGCTTTCGCAACTGCGCGATATTCTTCTTCATGAGCTAAACCTTTCATTGGGAAGTACTTCAATGAATTTCCGCCCATGTCACGTACAAGTGCGATCGCTGTTTTAATTGGAACGATTGCTTTTTCTTCTCCAGCTGCACTAATTGGACCAGTAGAAATGTTTACGTACCCTACTTTTCCTGTTGGTGATACTAAACTATTAATCCAGCTATCTTTTCCGCCAAGATTTGCACGTGTCGCTCCAACTGAAGGGAACACTTGATTAATATGACTACCAGGATAATGCTTCGCAATTTCAGCTACAACTGCTGCTTGGCGATTATCTCCTGCGCCTAATCCGATTGATACAGCGTCATCAATTTCTTTTCCGTATGCTTTCATCGCTGTAACTGCTTCTTCTACTGTTGGATAATCTTTTGATAACACTCCAACAACTACATAACCTTCTGCGGCCTCAAAAATGTCTTTCGCATTTTCAATATTGTTCGCTAATACATTTAATGCTACGCGGCCTTTATAAAAACGTTTTTGAATGTTTGTCATTTTAGTTTCCCCCTACAATTTCTCTCATTTTTTCTTCAATTACATGTATGTCATCACCTTGAAGTGGACGTGGATCGATATCAAAGAATCCTTGTCTTACTCCGTAATCACGTGTGTAAATGGCAATTTCCCCTTCGCGTAATGCTGTTACAACATCTTTTGCTGATTTATTTAACTCATTCTCGTTAATGTGAATGCGTGCTCTAAAGATTGCTCTTCCTGCTTCATCTTGAACGATCGTTACATTTACACCGTTTAATTCTTTTAGCGGCATAAGTACTTGTAATAACTCTTTTTCTTGCTCACTCTTATCTTGTTTTACTCCGTACTCATCAAGTGCTTGAAGTAGACCGAAAGTTGTTTCTTTCCCAACTTTCATACTTCTTCCGATGCAATGTAATTGTACTTTCAGCCACTCGATATATTTTCGTTTACCGCCGACAATACCAGAAGTTGGTCCTTCAATTGCCTTTGAACCGCTATAAATGGCAAGGTCTGAATACTTCACATATTTTTGAATATCTTCTTCAGCTGCCGCATCGACGATAAGTGGTACGTTATTTCGCTGCGCAACTTCCCATGCTTCTTCAACAGAAATCATATTTTTTTGCACGGCATGATGGGATTTCACATATAGAATTGCTGCTGTATTTTCACCAATCGCATCTTCAATATGCTCTGCTTTCCCTTCATTTGCGTAACCCACTTCAACAAGCTTACCGCCACCTAAATAAATCATCGTTTCAACAGGAGCACCGTATTGAACGTTATGACCTTTTAACATAATCACTTCGTTTTTCGCGATGACCTCTTGATGAAGTCTTTCACTTTTACGGTGATTTCCTTCTGTAACGATACCAGCGATAGAAAGCGCAATTCCGCTCGATGCTGAATTCACAACGACTGCTGCCTCCGAATCTAGAATTCTCGCAATATGGTCTCCTGCTTTATCTACTAAATCTGCAATTTCCACATAATTTTGTCCACCATGTTTCATCGCATCCATAACTGTATTTGTAGGAGCGGATACACCTAAAATACTCATTCTACCGCTCGCATTAATTACTCTTTTTAATCCGTACTTAGCATTCAATGAATGACCCATTGATTACAACCCCTTTCGTATCAATTCTTCTTTCAGCAATGCGCTGATCCCCTTCTGAATCAATTAACGTAATCGGTTCATCTTTCACCGTAAATAAAGTTAAATTTGCAATATCGCCTTCTTGAATACGGCCAAGCTCTGGTTTTTTCAGCCACTCTGCCGCATTTTTCGTAACCGCATCAATTACTTCTTCTAGCAGATAACCTAAGTAAAGGAATTTCGAAAGAACGTGAGCCATACTATACACTGGGCCGTGTATACGATTCTTCCGGTAAATATCTGTACTAATTGTATTAAAGGCAATACCGTGACGCTTCGCCGCTTCTGCTACTTTAAAAGAAAAACTAGCATTACCGTGACCAACATCTAAATGAACACCGCGCTTCACTGCATCTAGTAATACAGGTAGCGGTTTGCCTTCTTCATCAAATAAATTATTTTCTTTCCCGTTTAAGTAATGTGTAATGACATCATCTTTTTCTAAAAGAGGTACAACTTCCTCAATGCGAGGAGGCGCTGAACCGATATGTACCATAATCGGCAATGATGTTTCACGAGATAACGAGCGTGCAACATGAAGCGGTTCAATTCCGCTGTCACAAACAACACTTTTACTCATTCTCGCCTTTAACCCAACGATGACATCTTTATACTTTTCTACTGCTTCTATTACTTTCTCTTTATCTATCCATTCCATATTGGATAATTCATCAATTCGTTTCAAACCGATGCGAGAAATATTTAAAAAGGCAAATAAATTCGTTTTCGCCTGTTCTCTACTTTGTACTAAATCTGCAATACGATCAGCTCCGCAGCTACCCGCATCAACAATTGTCGTTACCCCTTGCTTAACGCCAATTTCATCCACCTCATCGCCATACGGATCAAACTCTGGAAAAGCATGAACGTGTAAATCAATCCAGCCACTCGATACGTAAGTACCTGAGTAATCAAGAACCTTTCCACCCTCGCCAGCACCAGCTTTCGTCACCTGTGCGATTTTATTATTTTCAATTACAATGTCAATCTCTTCCCCGTTCACACGTTTCACATTACGTAGTACGAATCGTTCTGTCATTGTACTTCCACCCTTTTCTATAAGAAGCCACAAGAATACGCTTACATTAAAATTTCATTTTATATGTCTTTCACACGTTTAGCGTAACACAAAAAAAGGGAGAAGTAAATATAACGTTATAATGTTTAAAGGTGAAATAAAAGATACTCCTCAAAATAATGATAGTACAGGAATTTATATCAACGCTTCAACAAGGAATATCGATTTACCGACAAAAAACGCCAATCCCCTTCTTATATACGAAAAGGCTGCTCCAAAAGGGAACAACCTCTTTATCTATTCCTGAACCGTCACGATAACCCCATCCATATTATTCCCCGAAATTTCATACTGCTTATTCGCTGGAACATTCACGTTCATACGATCTGAAACTTTATAATAAGAAACCGTATATTTCTTACCTTCAACATCAGTTGAAACTTCTTTTTTCTCTTTTAAGAAGTCCAAATATTCCTCTAATGTAATTTTCTCCTTTTGCATAATCGCACTATGAGGTAATCCGACATAGCGTATATGCCACGGCTCATATTGAATGCCTGTAATATGACTTTTATTTTTCGGATAACGTAAAACAAAGCCATGCTTCCATACGTTCTCTTCAATCCACTTTCCTTCAGGGGCTCTCTCCATTTTCTTTTGCGTAGATCCAATGTCGAGTGATAATCCTAAATTATGTTCACTATATCCTGCTGGAAGTGCATAGTCAGATCCCATTTCTTTATACAATTTACTTTGCTCTTTAAAATCTCGATACCCGCTACTCATTAAGAAATGCTGTACTCCATCTTTTCCAGCTGCATCGACAACGTTCAAAAAATTTTTCACAACACCCTTTGATAAGCGAAGATTTCTATCAAATATGACGTAACCTCTTACTAATTCACTATTGTGATTTACATTTATAATGTCAGACCTAATACTATCTTTTTTAACTGGGTAATCTTTATTAACTAATAATAGATCCCCTTTATAAATTTCTTCTTTTGTAATCTCTATCTTTTCCGT
This sequence comes from Bacillus sp. MMSF_3353, assembly GCF_030733445.1. Classification (NCBI taxonomy): domain Bacteria; kingdom Bacillati; phylum Bacillota; class Bacilli; order Caryophanales; family Bacillaceae; genus Bacillus; species Bacillus sp. MMSF_3353. The sequence goes on along the minus strand of NZ_JASHJA010000009.1, from coordinate 31,626 downwards.
ATTCGCAGCTCTTACCGTATTATCTTTGTCAGCAATTTTAACATCGATCTCTTTTTGAAATAACGGTGATATATAAAAACCTACACAGATTGTACATGCTATAAATAGAGAAATAAATACCCACTTTTTCATTTCTAGTTCCTCCTTAACGTAACTTACGTATAGAATAGAAAAAACTATTAAAATAAAAAGTGGGGTAAAGTTTAAATTTTTATTAAATTGCTCCGCTCTCTTCTTTTGGCAATCTCACTTCAAATATCGTCCTAATCACATTACTTTCAGCAGAAATCTTCCCATCATGCTGTTCAACAATATTTTTCGCGATAAACAGTCCAAGGCCTGTACTACCTTGTTGCTCTGACCTTGCTTTATCACCTGTATAAAACATATCAAAAAGATACGGTAAATCTTCTTCCGGAATGCTATCTCCGTAATTAATAATTTGTACGACTACCTCTTCACTCTCAATATATCCGTTCACATCGACAAACTTTCCATCATACCCGTAACGAATCGCGTTCGTTAAAAGATTTTCAAATACCCTCGCTAATAATTTTCCATCACCGCTAATAGGTAAATAAGAATCCATGTTCAATCTCGCTTCTAAACCCTTTTTCTCTAATAACGGATACAATTCTTCCTCTAACTGTATAAGCAATTCACTTATATCAATTGGTCTTTTGTCCAGCTGCAACATCCCATAATTCATTCTCGTAATTTCAAATAATTCATCAATTAAACTTTCCAGCCTTTCGGATTTCGTAAAAGCGATTGTGGAAAAATGTTTAATTTGTTCTTTCGTCAAATTCTCATCTTTAAGAATTAAATCTAAATAACCTAAAACAGATGTTAACGGCGTTCTTAAATCGTGAGCTAAATTAACAATGAGCTGGTCTTTACTACTTTCCGCAAAGTCTCCTCGTTCAACCGCTTCCTTTAATTTTTCACTCGCTACATTTATTTCACGTGCGATATATCCAAACTCATCATTAGATGAAACGCGCACTTCATTTGTAAAATCACCGTTTGCCAAATGATGAATTCCGTTTGAAATCTCATCAAAATATTTTAAATACGGCCTAGTAAGGAAGAAGAAAAACATAATGGATAGAGGAATGAAAATAATCAAAAAGAAATTAACATCCCCAATTTGTCTTACCATGGAACGAAATTGAGCTAACGGATCCTCAAAACGAACGACTAATTTATAATAAATCCGTAATCCTTCATAAATGATATACGTTACGCCACCAGCAAATATCATACTTAACGCAAATAGCATAACCATCTTCGAGCGAAAGCTTCTCATCTTTTTAGCCATTGAAAGTATACCCTACTCCCCAAACTGTTTTTATTAACTTATTCTTTCTTTTATCTTCCCCAAGTTTTTTCCGCAACGTACGAATATGTACCATAACCGTATTTCCGCCTTCATAATAATCATCTGCCCATACTTGCTGAAAAATATTTTCCACATTGTACACTTTCTTCGGATGGCTCGCTAATAAATATAAAATATCAAACTCTTTCGGTGTTAATTCAACTTGTTCTCCGTACACATTCACTGTTCTTCGCTCAGGATCAATAACGACTCCGCCTACCTCTAAAGCAGATTTATTCTCCGCTACCTTCGGCTGATTTAACGTAAGAAATCGGCGTAATTGTGCATTTACACGTGCGACTAATTCAATCGGTGTAAAAGGTTTCGTCATATAATCATCTGCACCTAATACTAAACCTGTCACCTTATCAAAATCAGACGTTTTCGCACTTAAGAAAATGATTGGCATATGGTGCTTCGCGCGAATTTGGCGCGTCACTTCATAACCATCCATTTTCGGCATCATAATATCTAAAACCACTAAATCGATTGGCTGCGTTTCAATAATATGAATTGCCTCTTCTCCATCAGCTGCTTTCACGACGTGGTAACCTTCTTTTTCTAAATGTATCTCAATTAAATCAGCAATTTCTGCCTCATCATCCGCTATTAAAATTGAAATGTTCTTCATTTTACTCCCCCTTTACCCCGCTATTTGCGGGCAGTAAGACTCCCACCTCAAAATTCGGGTGAATCAAAGAAGTTAGGTGGAAGATCAACTGCCCATAAAAGCCCGATTGGTTCAACTAATAATCAGTGGGGATGCCCCCACTGATTAAAGTTTCACTTTATACGCTCGATTGTAAACTAGTCTATCCAATTTGTACAATACGAAAAGGTTACTCACAGGAGTAACCTTTGTAAATGAAATTATATCGACGATTATTGAAATATATCGACTTACCGACAATTAACAACAAAATCCTACCGCTATTTGCGGGCATCCTGATTAAATTCACCGCTCCAAAACTATCCGCTGCTTCGTGATTTCCGCCAGCCTTCCTCGATTTACTTCATACTCAGTGTCAACACTTTGCGGTACAATCACCTTTCCGCCCTCAAGCATCACTTCCGGCGAAATAATATCCTTCTCCCAATGTCGGCTAGAGGCAGATATATCACCTGGAATCGTAAAGTTTGGCAGTGAAGCAAGCGCAACATTTTGTGCTCGTGAAATCCCCATCTCTACCATACCACCGCACCAAACTGATATGTTATGCTCCATGCAGTAATCATGAATTTGAATGGATTCTGTTAATCCACCCACTCGCCCTGGTTTAATATTAACGATTCGGCAACTGCCAAGCGTAATCGCAACGCGCGCGTCTTCTAAACTATGGATGCTTTCGTCTAAACAAATCGGCGTTTCCATTTTCTTTTGCAGTTGTGCATGATCAAGAAAATCGTAATCCGCTAGCGGTTGTTCAATCATCATCAATTGAAATTCATCTAATCGTTTCAGTTTCTCCGTATCAGCTAATGTATACGCTGAATTTGCATCAGCCATTAACGGGATGCTTGGAAACTCTTTACGAATTTCTTTCAATAACTCGTAGTCGTGCTCTGGCTTTATTTTCACTTTAAAACGCTCATATCCTTCTTCTGCATACTTCTCGATTTGTTTTAACATAACCGAAATTGTATTGATACCAATCACAACGCCTACTTCAATTTCAGTCCTAGTTCCGCCAAGCAATGTCGCTAATGACTTCTTTTGACGCTTTGTATATAAATCCCAAACAGCCCCTTCAATTCCGGCCTTTGCCATTCTGTTTCTCTTTATATGCTTGAACAACCCTGGTATTTCATTCGGATGAGAAATTTCAGCTTTCAATAAATCCGGTATTAAAAAATCTTGAAGTACATGTAGCGCTGTCTTCACCGTTTCTTCCGTATACCACGGTTCAGAGAACGCAACAACTTCGCCAAATCCAATGTATCCGTCCGTATTTTCTAATTCAATGACGATACTTTCACGCTTTTCATACGTTCCGTAGCTTGCAGCAAACGGGATTACGAGTGGCATTTCCGTTATATGAAGTGTCGCTTTTTTTATTTCCACTTACATCTCCTCCACTAATTGTCTTAACTCTCGTCTTAACAATTTTTTCGAAGCATTTCGTGGTAATTCCTCTAAGAAACACGCTTTCTTCGGCACTTTATATTTCGCTAATTTCTCCTCGCAAAAATGCAGAATTTCTTCTTCTGTTACCTCTCCACTTTTTACAACAAAAGCAGCGGGTACTTGTCCCCATTTATCGTCAGTCATACCGACAACACCGGCTTCCGCTACCATCGGATGAGAAAGCAACACTTCTTCAATTTGAGCCGGATATATATTTTCTCCGCCAGAAATAATTAAATCACTGCGGCGATCTAGTACGTATAAAAATCCTTCTCCATCTAAATAACCGAGGTCACCAGTATGAAGCCATCCGTTTTGAATTGTTTCGCTTGTCGCATCTTCACGGTTAAAATAACCACCTGTTACATTCGGTCCTTTTACTACGATCTCGCCTTCCACAAACGGCGGTACTACTACGCCATCTTTTTCAATACGAAGTTGGCACTGAAATAGTGGTTTCCCAGCTGATCCTACTTTCGTTAACATATAATCTGCGGATAACGTACAAATTTGCGACGACGTTTCTGTCATACCGTACGTTTGATACACAGGAATTCCTTTATCTACACAAGTTTCTAATAACGGTTTCGGCGCTGGTCCTCCGCCAAGTAACATACATCGTAAAGAAGATGGATATGTCTCTTCTCCAAGTCTCTCTAATAAATCAGTTAACATTTTAGAAACGACAGAAATGATCGTAACACCTCTCGTTTGAAGTGCTTTATGAATAAAATCAGCATCATATTTCGGAACGAGTAAAATACGCATTCCGTACATAACATTTTTCATTAAAAGAGATAGCCCGCCAACGTGGAACATTGGCATACAAGCTAACCAGCAATCATCATCACGAAGCCCTAAATTAAGCGAAGAACCGACTGCGCTTGCCCAGTGATTGCCGTACGTTAAAATAACGCCTTTCGGTTTTCCTGTCGTCCCTGACGTATAAATGATTGTCATCGCTTCTTCTAAAGAGAATTCTTCTTGTATAGAGGCTTCCGCCTTCGATCCATTCATCACTTCGGCGAACGAATATACAGGAACATCTTTAGCCTCGAAATCTTGATCCGTCACTAAGCATATAACTTCAGCATCATCCATTTGCCAAAGTAGCTCTTCTCTTGAAAGACGCGTATTTAAAAGCACAGCTACTGCACCTACGTAAGATAGGGCGTGAATAACTGTAATCATCTCCATACCATTTTTCATCAGAACAGCCACCTTTTGCCCACGCTTCACTCCTACATGCGTGAGGTGTTCACAAACAGATACTACTTTTTCATGCAGCTCCATAAAAGTAACCTTTTCATCCTCTATTTCAATTGCAGTGCGATCTGGTGTTAAAAATGCACGTTGCATTAACCAATTTGGCATCGTCTCCATCACTCATTCTCCTTTCATGAAAGAAAGAGACTTGATATGACATCAAGTCTCTTAGTTATTTTGTTTCCGGTTGATCTCATCTAGCTACAGCGGCTAGAACAGTCGGTCGTTTCACGCCTTCCTACGAGGCAAAAAGCGCCTCTTCGTCAGAAGCTCCATCCCCCTCACATTCTAAGCGAGAAAGTAAAAAACACTTTCTGTGCGAAAGAACCTTAGCCTACGAGGCTAAACAGTCGGCTCCGCTTTTGGTTTGATCAAGGGAAACGAGGGAATTGACCGAAGTCCGGACTGCGTTTTTCTTTGAACGCGTCACGACCTTCTTTTGCTTCGTCAGTTGTGTAGTACAATAACGTTGCATCTCCAGCTAGTTGTTGAATACCAGCTAGACCGTCTGTGTCTGCGTTGAATGCAGCTTTTAGGAAACGAAGTGCCATTGGGCTGTTTGCTAAGATTTCTTGTGCCCATTGTACTGTTTCTGCTTCAAGCTCTTCTAATGGTACTACTGTGTTTACTAAGCCCATATCAAGCGCTTCTTGTGCGCTGTATTGACGGCATAGGTACCAAATTTCGCGAGCTTTCTTGTGGCCTACCATACGAGCTAAGTAACCAGCTCCGTATCCACCGTCAAAGCTTCCTACTTTAGGACCAGTTTGTCCGAATACAGCGTTGTCTGCAGCGATTGTTAAGTCACATACGATATGAAGTACGTGTCCACCACCGATTGCATAACCTGCTACCATTGCGATAACTGGTTTAGGAATTGCGCGAATTAGACGTTGTAAGTCTAATACATTTAAACGAGGGATTTGGTCGTCACCTACATATCCACCATGACCGCGAACTTTTTGGTCGCCGCCAGAACAGAATGCACGTCCACCTTCACCTGTTAAAATGATAACGCCAACATTTGCATCATCACGAGCTTGTGCAAAAGCGTTGATTAACTCCATTACCGTTTTAGGACGGAATGCGTTATGTACTTCAGGACGGTTAATCGAAATTTTTGCGATACCATTGTATGTTGAATAAATAATATCTTCGTAATTGCCTTCTTTTACCCATTCAATAGCCATTACAACTACCTCCTTGTATATTTCTGATCTCCTCTATAAGTGTAGCTTCCTTCTTAGATGAAAAAGCATCACTGCATAGTTTTTAGAAATCCCTTTACTATTGTATCAAACTTTTCCGGTTGTTCCACATGAATTGCATGGCCAGCACCATCAATTTTCACAAATTTCGCGTCAGAGATGCATTTTTCGATGTTTTTTAATATGCGAAAGAACTTTTCATCATGCTCCCCGTTCATTAAAAGAACAGGTATTTTTAAGTTTTGCAGCTCGTTCCACCATGAAGGCTGAGCCCCTGTTCCCATGCCGCGCAAGCTATTTGCAATTCCTTTTGGATTGTTAGCAAGTCTTTCTTGTCGCACTGCTTCTTGTGCGTTTTGTGCTAAACGTTTTTGCGTTTCAAACAGCGGAATATTTTCCCACATCGTTAGAAAACTATTGATGCCTTCTCGCTCAATTTTATCGGCAAGTCGCTCATCTTTTTCACGACGTTCTTCTCTCTCATCTTCACTTTTGAGCCCAGCTGTACAATTTTCTAACAAAAGGGAATGTACATACTCTGGATATAGACATGCCATCGTAATCGCCAGTCTACCGCCCATTGAATAGCCAAGTATGTGCACTCTTTCAATATGAAGGTAATCTAATAGTTCTTTCATTTGCAATGCTACATTTCGAATATCATAGTGAGTTACATCTTCAGGACTTTCCGTTTTTCCGTGCCCCACAATGTCTACTAAAATGACTTGAAACTGCTCACTCCAAGAAGGAACGAAGGAACGCCACGTTTCCATGCTTCCCGTAAAACCATGAAGAAGTAGAAGTGGTTCCCCGCTTCCGACTACTTCATATTCATACGATACACCTTGCAGCGTTACGTTCATTTTGATTCACCTTGCAACGATGTAGTAATTACGTCCTGCGTTTTTGCCCACAATTTACGGTGCAATGTTAAGTTTTCATCACGGTTCGTACAAATTTCTACAACGTGTAAACCTTCCGTCGTCGTTCCCTTTTGTACCTCTTCTCGGAATTGCTCCCAACCATTTACACGACTAAATGAACCGCCGTACATTTTGACAACATGCTCATAATCAAGTCCAATTGGCGTTCCAAATAATGATTCAAAATGTTCCTTTTTCTCATATTGTGGTAAGAATGAGAAAATACCGCCACCATCATTGTTTACAACGACAATCGTTATATTTAATTCATGTAATTTTGCGGCTAATAATCCGTTTAAATCGTGATAGAATGATAAATCACCAATAACTAATACGAGCGGATCGCAAATAATGCTCGCTCCTAAAGCTGTCGAAATGATGCCATCAATCCCATTTACACCACGGTTTGCCATCACTTGAATATTTTTATCCGATGTGAAGAAGAATGAATCTGTATCACGAATTGGCATACTATTACTCGCAAATAATGTTGCCCCTTCTGGTAGTACGCGGACGATATCCGTAATAACTTTCCCTTCAAATGCAGTTTCATATGTTTCCATTTCACGAAGCGTTTCCTTCGTTTTTTCGTTTATATGTTGCCACATTCCGAACCAATCATTCTTTTTCATAACTGGCAGTTTTTCTATTAATGCACTGCAAAATGCAATATCACTTGCTTGGACAACTTCTGTCGCAACGAGAGCTGGATCTCTCCATTGTCCAGATTCGTCAACAACGATATGAACAGCTTTCGTCTGTTTTTTGATGAACTGCGTTAATGCTTTCGAAACAGGCATCCCACCAAAACGAATCATAACTTCTGGCTTCCACGTTTCTTTTAACAGCTCATTTCGTAAAAATGTATCGTAACAGTCGATTACCATCGTTTTATCGTGATGTCCGCTACGAATGTTAGAAAGTGGATCCGCTAATATTGGATATCCCGTTTTCTCAGCTAGTTCTGCCGTAAACGCTGCGATTTCTGAATGACTATCATCTCCACAAATAATAAGCCCCTTTTCCATATGTGAAAGGCGCCCTACAAGAGAATCTACATATTCACTCGGCATCATCACGTTCCCTTGCTGAACTACTCCTGTATATTCCCCGCGTCCTTTATCCCATAAACTTTCTGATGAGAAATCTGGGATAAGCGGCTCGCGAACTGGAAAATTAAGATGAACAGGTCCTTGCGGCGCTAGAAGTGCGCTTGCTATCGTGCGCTGCGTCGTCATGCGAGCATAATGATACATCGCCTCACTCGCTTCTGGAAGTGCCATCTCTGTAAATTGCTTCACAAATGTACCGTATAAATTGAATTGATTCATCGCTTGTGGTGCACCAACATCTCTTAATTCATGCGGTCTATCTGCCGTTAAGACGATAAGCGGTACTCGTGAATGAAAAGCTTCACATACAGCTGGATAGTAGTTCGCCGCTGCCGTTCCTGACGTACATAATAATGCAACAGGGCGTTTTTTTGCTTTTGCGATACCGAGCGCAAAAAATCCCGCTGATCTTTCATCTACATGTAAATATGTGTTCATTCCTTCATGTTGTTCCATTAGTAGAGCAATCGGTGTTGACCGTGAGCCTGGACTAATGACAACATCACATACATTTAGACGCGTCAGTTCATCCACGAACGCGCCTAAATAATATGATAATGCTTCTATATGATTGTTCATTTCATTAATTCCTCCAAAGCACCAAGCATCGGTCTAAACTTCAAGCTTGTTTCTTCATATTCAAGTTGCGGTACTGAATCAATTACAATCCCGCACCCAGCAAATAAGGATGCTTTCGCGCCATTTAATAATCCGCAGCGAAGTGCAACCGCAAATTCACCATTTCCTTCATCATCTATCCAGCCAATCGGTGCACCATATAACCCTCTGTCTAACAATTCAACATCACGAATCAGTTTCATCGCTTCCAAACGAGGTGTCCCGCCAAGAGCTGGTGTTGGATGTAATTCTTCTACCATTGTCAAAAGACTCGCATCGCCTTTTGCCTCTACAGGCGTATATAAATGAATTAAGTTTTTCGTTGTTAATAAGCCCGGACTTTCCGGAATATTAACGGATTCGCAGTGCTCATTTAGTACTCCTCGAATCATGTTCACAACATAACCGTGTTCAGCTAAATTCTTTTCATCATGAAGAAGCGCATTACTATTTCGTTTACTTTCTTCTATAGATTGACCATGACCAGTTGAACCAGCAAGACACATCGAAGTAAACTTCTCATCTTCTTTGCGAATTAATCTCTCTGGCGTCGCTCCTAAGAAGCATGCTCCTTTATAATCAAAAGAAAATACGTAACAATCTGGTTGCCCAATGCGAAGTGCTTCTAAAACAAGAGCAGAATCAATATGATGATCCATTTCTACTTTTAGCTCCCTCGCTAATACAACCTTCTGCACGTTCCCCTGCTTCATCTCATCCTGCACTTTCTCAATGGCCTTCATCCAGCCTTGCGGATCTACTTCTACTTTAGAAGTAACTGTTAATTTCGATCCTTCGAGTGCACATTTACTCTCCCAAAAAATTTTCTCTTCTAAAGAAACAATTTCGTTATAAAGAGTTTCTGCACAATCAGTTGCTGAAACGAATGTATTCATTGTTAACCATGCTTTTTCATTTTTTACAGTTAATAAAAATGCTGGTAGTGAAAATGTCGTATCATCAAATTCTTTCCATAAGTCGGTTTTCTCTTTTTCTTGGTCAAATGAAAATCCACCAAATAAAAGAGGACCTGTTCCAAATTCGTATCTTTCTCTTTGTACAAATGCTTTCTCTTTTACTTTATCCCACTCGTCACGAGCCGTTTGAAAGCGTTTGTGAGAAGAAGTTGCTATAGTGAAAACAGAGCCAATTCCAGCAAATATTACATGCTGAGCTGGGTCTGCAAAATAACATCTATTTTCGAATGAGATCCTTTTTCCTGCTGCATAAAACAGAAGCGGATCTATCCAGTCTATTTGTTTTACGAAGCTCACCAATATTTTTTCATCAGTTGCACGCTTAATGGCTGCACTAAGAACTTCTTGCAAGCCTATTTGTTTCGTTTGAATCACAATTGTCTCCCCCCTATGGGCGAAAAATAGTCATAATTACGCTTGATTTTAAGATACACCTCAAACGAAAGGCCTGTCAACGTTTAGCATTTCTGAGAAATTCACCTTCTCTTCCTAGAAAATAAACGTTGACACTAAATGATGCTTTTTCTACACTTAGTTGTGTACAATATGTGACCAAAGGAGGATTCAACATGGAAATGAACGTCGAAACGAATTCCTCTCCTACGGCGCCAAAGCCAAGTAAGCAAACCGGCTGGCGCATTTGGTGGAGTTTACTACGTCCCCATACATTAACAGCAGCTTTCGTTCCTGTTTTCATCGGAACAGCCTATGCGATGCAGGTCGGAGGTATAAATCAAATACATCTCCCTCTTTTCCTTATGATGCTTCTCGCTTGTCTTCTCATTCAAGCAGCAACAAACATGTTTAATGAATACTTTGATTATAAAAGAGGACTCGATCACGAAGGGTCAGTTGGTATCGGCGGCGCTATCGTTCGCGATGGCATTCAGCCAAAAACGGTGCTTAACTTAGCATTTGGATTTTTCGGGATCGCAATACTATTAGGTGTTTATATTTGTATGAATTCTAGCTGGTGGCTTGCTGCAATCGGTCTTGTTTGTATGGCCGTTGCTTACCTTTATACAGGTGGCCCACTTCCAATTGCATATACACCATTTGGAGAGTTAACAGCCGGATTATTTATGGGTGTCATTATTATTGGAATTTCATTCTTTATTCAAACTGGAACTGTAACATCAGAAGTCGTTTTACTATCTATTCCAAGCTCCATTTTAATTGGTGCCATTTTACTAGCTAATAACATTCGTGACTTAGATGGCGATAAAGAAAACGGTCGTAAAACGTTAGCAATTCTCGTTGGACGCGAAAGAGCCGTTGGTGTACTCGCTTCTATGTTCATCGTTTCTTATATTTGGACAATCGCTCTAATTATCGTTAACATCGTATCACCATGGATGCTTATCGTATTTTTAAGTGCACCGAAAGCATTGAAAGCGACGAAAGGCTTTATCGGCAAAAGTATTCCAATGGAAATGGTACCTGCGATGATTGCAACAGCAAAAACAAATACAATCTTCGGTCTCCTCATGGGAATCGGATTATTGCTTGGATATTTCCTATAAAGTGAAACTTTAATCAACTGCCCGTTAATGCGGGATAAAAAGGAGCTGCTGACGTGGCTCCTTTTTCATATACCAATTTCAGCTCATAATTCCTACTCTCAACGCTCATACTATGTAAAGAAACTGAATTGTAGGAAGGTGGACGACTATGTTAACTCCACAACAAATAAATCAATTTAAATCTATTTTAGAAAAACAACAGCAAGAAGTTGAACAAACAATACAAACTCATGAGAATACAGATCGTGCTTCTGAACGCGATTCTGTTGGAGAATTATCTAGCTATGACAATCATCCAGGTGATATGGCTACAGAATTGTACGAACGTGAGAAAGATTTCGGGCTCATCGAATTTTGGCATAAGCAGCTAGAAGATACAAAACATGCCCTGCAAAAAATTGAAGAAGGTACGTATGGAATTTGCGAAGTATCTGGCGAAGAAATTCCGTTTGAAAGATTAGAGGCAATGCCAACCGCTACAACATGTATTCAGCACACTACAAATAAATTAAATATGAACACGCGACCAGTTGAAGAAGAGGTGTTGGCTCCTTCTTTTCACAAGCACGACGAAGATCATTCTGTAGAATACGATGCTGAAGATGCATGGCAAGATGTCGCAAATTATGGGACATCGGAAACACCGTCCGATTTAGAAAGACAGGATTCCAAAAACTATAATGGCATGTACGTAAATAGTGAAGAAAATGTTGGGTATGTAGAGGATTTCGAAAATTTTATAGGAACAGACATGTATGGCAAAAATCCTCAAGTTTTCGCCACAGAAGAACATGAAGAGTATGAACAAATGCTTGATGACTTTGAAGAGCGTACTTTCAAAGGCGAGTTATCTTCAAATGAATCTAGCTCCAAAGAATAAAAAAAGCATTCCGAAATTCGGAATGCTTTTTTTCGCTAGCTAATTAGTTTTTTGTAACGTTAGCTGCTTGTGGTCCGCGGTTTCCTTCAACGATTTCGAAAGAAACTTCTTGACCTTCTTCTAAAGTTTTGAAGCCGTCGCCTTGGATAGCTGAGAAATGTACGAATACGTCTTCTCCGCCTTCAACTTCGATGAAGCCAAAACCTTTTTCGCCGTTAAACCATTTAACTTTACCTGTTTGCATGTCATGTACCTCCTAAATAAAAATGAAACTATGAATCCACATGAAAAGGTGGATATAAAGGACATGAATGTATAACAAGCTTACAGCCTTTAATACAACGTGCTTTATTTCCGTACCACATTATGTAGCTCAATAGTATTTTCACTATATCATGCTATGTCAAAAACGTCAAATGAGAACACTTTCAACCCATCGTTTTTTATAATCCTAGTATAACCTTAAATTTTCATTCTATTTTTATTCAAAAATTAACAAATCTACAGTATTCTAATTCCTTTGATTTCTGTACAATATAATTACTACATATGATGAGGTGAAAAAATGCAAGCACATGAAATCGAGTATAAATTATATGGCGATGATATGCAGTTTGTTGAAATTGAATTAGATCCAGAAGAAAGCGTTATCGCAGAGGCTGGCGCAATGATGATGATGGAAGATCATATCGAAATGGAAACCATTTTCGGTGATGGTTCTGGCCCATCTAGTGGTCTATTCGGTAAATTAATGGGCGCTGGTAAGCGTCTTGTTACAGGTGAAAGTATGTTTATGACTGTCTTTACAAATACAGGTCATGGCAAGCGCCACGTATCATTCGCCGCTCCTTATCCAGGAAAAATCATCCCTGTTGATTTAACACAATATCAAGGGAAAGTCGTTTGTCAAAAAGACGCGTTTCTTTGTGCAGCAAAGGGCGTTTCTATCGGAATTGAGTTTACGAAAAAAATTGGAACTGGTTTCTTCGGTGGTGAAGGTTTCATCATGCAGAAACTTGAAGGTGATGGACTCGCTTTCATGCATGCAGGAGGAACTGTATATAAGCGTGAATTAAAACCTGGCGAAAGACTTCGCATCGATACAGGTTGTCTCGTTGCCATGACAAAAGACGTTAACTACGATATCGAGTTCGTTGGAAAAGTAAAAACAGCTCTATTTGGCGGCGAAGGCTTATTCTTCGCAACGTTAGAAGGTCCTGGAACGGTTTGGATTCAGTCCTTAACACTTAGCCGTTTAGCAGCACGTCTTACAAGCCCAGCAGCTCAAAACAGCGGTGAAGGCAGCGTCTTAGGCGGACTTGGACGTTTATTAGATGGAAAAGAGTAAACAGTGCCCTTATAGGGTGCTGTTTTATTTTGGCATGATTCGTCCATAAGTCGCTATAATTTCATCCACTAATTTATATACGCGATACAAACTATTTGCCCCCTCCAAAAGAATGAATCAAGTCCCTCACTGCATATATTGAACTATACCTTTTCTTAAGGAGGGCTTCCTTAATGCGTACTCCTTTATCCTTCGATAAAGATACCGCCATATTGTTAGCTTCTTGTTGTGAGTTAACGTATGAACAATATAAACAAAATGGGATTTTCGAAATACCGGATGGTTTTCAATATGTACAAGGCTTTCAAGGAAAAACCATTCAAACGACAGAATGGTTCGGATTCATACTAGAATCTGAGGATACGATTATTGTAGCTTTTCGCGGAACACAAACAGATACAGACTGGATTATCGATTCACTCGTTAACCAAAAACCATACCCATATGCTTTAAACAGCGGAAATGTCCATAACGGCTTTCTTTCCATTTATGAATCTTGCCGAGATTCTATTATGGATATGCTCGTATCACTACCAGCCCATAAAAAACTCCTTGCAACAGGTCATAGCTTAGGCGGCGCGCTCGCCACACTACATATACTCGATGCGCGTATCAACACCGCCTTCGCACAGTACGGTCTTTATACATTTGCCTCTCCCAAAGTGGGCGATATTGCATTTCGTAATTATTATAAACTACAAGTAGCTAGTAGCTTTCGCTTCGTTAATCTATTTGATGTCGTTCCTCTTCTCCCTCCGCGCAATGTCCATTTTAATGACCAAGACTGGGAATATGCACACGTTCATCACAACATGACTTTTACAAAAAACACAAAATCTATTACAAATAATCATGCCATGACAACATACAAAACATGTCTGACTTCTCATTTTTAACCAGGTAATGATTGGAAACCCTATATCCTTATACTATAATAATATATGAAGTTATTTTTGGATGAGGGGACCTTACATGCTAAAATTTATCTTTGCACTTTTTCTCATTGTAATTTTTACGTTTACGGGTTTCTTTACATTTTCATACTTTGCGACTGGAGAATATGGTGGAACAGGTATCATGTATACTGCCATCCCATTTCTTTCTTAAGCAAAAAAGGAAAAACGAGCTTAATGAGATTAAGCTCGTTTTTTAGCAATTATATTCCTCTTTTAAAAGTGAATACACTTTGTCTCCATGAATAAAAGTCCCTTCAAAAGGGACTTTCACTTAATACTGTGTAACGGCATTACCAATACTCCAAATCTCATTACTATACTGTAAAATCGTTCGATCACTCGCAAAATGACCAGACTGTGCAATATTTAAAATCGACATTTCTAGCCACTTCGTTCGGTTTTCATACGCTCTACCGACAGCTTCTTGTCTTTCCGCATATGGACCAAAATCTCGCAGAACGAAGTATTCATCATTTTGAATTACGAGAGAATCATAAATCGCTTCAAATTCAGCTCCCGAATGTGCAAAGAAACCATTCGTTAACTGATCTACTACTTTTTTAATATGCATATTGTGGTGATAATAATCACTTGCACGATATCCACCATTTTGATAGTAATGAAGAACCTCTTCCGCTGTTAAGCCAAAAATGAAACAGTTATCATCACCGACCCGGTCTTTTATTTCAACATTAGCTCCGTCTAACGTTCCGAGTGTAATCGCACCATTCATCATAAATTTCATATTCCCTGTTCCTGATGCTTCTTTACTCGCAGTTGAAATTTGCTCACTCACATCCGCAGCTGGGAATATATCTTCCGCTAAAGACACTCGATAGTTTTCTAGAAAGATAACTTTCATATATTGGCTTACGTACGGATCATTATTCACTTTCCTTGCGAGTTCATTGATTAATTTAATAATTTTTTTCGCATAGTAATAGCCAGGTGATGCTTTCGCTCCAAAGATAAAAGTACGCGGATAAAATGTAAAACTAGCATCCTCTTTCAAACGGTTATACAAATATAAAATATGAAGAACGTTTAATAGTTGTCGTTTGTAAGCATGTAGTCTTTTTACTTGCACATCAAAAATAGAATTAGGATCAATTGTAATCCCCATTTTATTATGAATACGCTCCGCTAAAATCTCTTTACGCTCTTGTTTTACCTCTGCAAATTTCTCTTGAAAACTCGCATCATATTGAACTAATTGTAGCTCTTGAAGCTTAATCGGTTCTTTCTTCCACTCTGTTCCAATCGCCTCCGAAATAAGGTTTGTCAGCTGCGGATTCGCCTTCATTAACCAACGTCTATGAGCGATTCCATTCGTTTTATTATTAAACTTATCTGGATAAAACTCATAAAACAATCGCATTTCACGTTGCTTTAAAATTTCCGTATGAATTTTTGCTACACCATTTACGCTATGGCTACCGACAATTGCTAAATGAGCCATTTTCACAAGATCATGCGCAATAATCGCCATCTCTTCAATACGATGCCATTCATATGGATAACGTTCCCAAAGTTCACGACAGAAACGTTCATTAATCTCTTCAATAATCATATAAATTCTCGGTAATAACGGTTTAAAAATGTGAATTGGCCACTTCTCAAGCGCTTCTGATAACGTCGTATGATTCGTATAAGAAATCGTTTGTGTCGTTATGTGCCAAGCTTCTTCCCATGCTAGTTTTTCTTCATCTAATAAAATACGCATTAGTTCTGGAATCGCCAAAACTGGATGTGTATCATTAATATGAATCGCAATTTTCTCATGTAATTGACGAAGGTCACCATATCTTTCTCTATGCATACGAACGATATTTTGCAAACTTGCTGATACGAGGAAATACTGTTGCTTCAAACGAAGTATTTTCCCCTCATCATGCGTATCATCTGGATATAAAAACTCCGATACCGCCTCTGTTTCACGCTTATATTTCAAAATATCTTTGCAATTTTGCGGGAAAGGAACTGGTTCAGCATTCCAAAGTCTGAGTGTATTTACAGTACTCGTCTCATAACCTACTACTGGAACGTCATATGGTACTGCCATAATCACTTCTGCATTCGTATGCCTGAACTCTAAACGCCCGTCAATGTATAGCGGTTCAACATTGCCGAAATAACTTACTTCTACAGCTTGATCATGCCTTCTTACTTCCCATACGTTTTCATGCAGAAGCCACTGTTCTGGAAATTCAACTTGATAACCATCAACAATTTTTTGATCAAATAAGCCGTGCTTGTAACGAATTCCACAGCCATGACCTGGTAAGTTTAAAGATGCAAGTGAATCAAGGAAACAGGCTGCTAATCGTCCAAGTCCACCATTTCCAAGACCTGCATCTGCTTCCACCTCTTCTAACTGTTGCAAAGAAATCCCAAGCTCAGAAAGTCCTTGCTCACATACATCCCTGATGCCTAAATTTAATATGTTACTTCCAAGCAAACGCCCAAGTAAAAACTCAATGGATAAGTAATACATTTGCTTTTGCTCTCCAGACCGATAACTTTCGTTCGTTGCAATCCATTGACTATTCATATACTCACGTACCATGTACCCAAGCGTATTGTATTGATCACGAGTTGTAGAGTCTTTAAAACTTTTACCATACATCGTCTCTAACTTTTCTAGAAAAGCTGATTTGAAACTTTCAACATGAGTAAACATTTCTTCACCACCTACATGTTATTCCATGAGACTTTTATACAATTTCTTATAGGCAAGAGCTGATTTCTCCCAGCTATAATCTTCAGTCATCGCTTGTTTTACAAGCTGCTCCCATACCGGTTTATCATGATAAAATTCAATCGCACGAAGAACCGTGTGCAACATGTCATGCGCATTAAAGTTCGTGAAACTGAAACCATTTCCTTCTCCAGTTTCTTCGTCATAAGATTGTACAGTATCATTTAATCCGCCTGTCTCTCTTACAATCGGAATTGTACCGTACGCTAATGCGATAAGTTGTCCAAGTCCACACGGTTCAAATAGTGATGGCATTAAGAATAAATCACTTCCCGCATACACTTGGTGGGCTAGTTCTTCATTAAATCCGATATACACTTTTACCTTCTCAGGATACTCGTATGCCATCCACTCAAAGAATTGTTCATATTCAGAATCACCTGATCCTAAAATAATACATTGCACATCTTCCTCCATTATTTCGCGGAATACAGTACGTACTAAATCAAGACCTTTTTGCTTCGTTAATCTCGTTACCATCGAAATAATTGGTGTATCTTCTTTTTCTGGCAAACCAAAATAACGCTGCAAGGCGCGTTTATTTTCATTCTTTTCCTCTAATGACTCTGCATCATACTGAGCAGTAATATACGAATCTGTTTCTGGATTATATACGCTCGTATCAATTCCATTTACGATGCCGCTAAGCTTACCATTATTTTTTCGTAACAACCCATCTAACTTCTCACCGAAAAACTCATATTGAATTTCCTCTTTGTATGTCGGGCTAACCGCTGTAATTTGATCAGAAGCAATAATTCCGCCCTTCATAAAGTTCACATTTCCATAAAACTCTAGCTGCTCACTATGAAAATATTCATCACCAAGTTCTAACAAGTCGTACATCACTTCAGGAGGAAATACACCTTGGAACTGCAAATTATGAATCGTATACACCGTTTTAATATGCTCATATAATGGATTATCTTGATACTTTTCACGCAGTAAGAAATTCACCATAGCTGTATGCCAATCGTGGCTATGAAGAACATCCACTTCAAAATCAAGATGCGGAATACACTCTAAAACTGCTTTCGAAAAATAAGAAAAACGCTCTCCGTCATCATAATGACCATATAGAGAATCTCTCTTAAAATAATATTCATTATCTATTAAGTAATACGTAATCCCGTCTTGCTCACCTTTTAAAATTCCGCAATATTGATTTCTCCACCCAAGCGGGACGTTAATTACTTTATGTAACGTACATCCATCCCTTAATTTTTGCGGAATAAGACTATAATTTGGAAGTATAATGCGAACGTCCACGCCTAATTTTTTTAGCTCTTTTGGGAGCGCACCTGCTACATCAGCTAATCCTCCCGATTTAACAAATGGTACACATTCTGATACTGCAAATAAAATATTCACTTGTTGTCCCACTGCACGAAAAGCTTATACGACTTCCCTTGCAGCTTCCTCCCTTCGAGTTTTCATTTGAATGAATGCTTTAATCAGTGGAGGAAAAACCCCCACTGATTCTTTTAAGAATAACTATTAATCGTACTGTTTTGAATGCTTCCTTTTTCTACAACATATGGCTCATCGGCGTTTCCTTTTAGTACAACACCGTCACCAATTTTCACGTCTTTATCAATAATAACACCGTCTATTATACAGTTATCTCCAATTTTGCTCTTTTGCATAATAATGCTATTACGAACAATTGAGCCTTTTCCAATTTTAACAGAACGGGAGATAACACTATTTTCTACTTCTCCTTCAATAATACTGCCGTTTGCAATCATTGTATTTTTCACGGCTGCACCCTTCAGGTAACGAGTTGGTGGTTCATCTTTTACTTTCGTAAAGATCGGTGCTTCTTTCTTAAATAATTGCTTCCAAATAGCAGGTTGCAAAATTTCTAAGCTATGTTTATAGTAACTTTCAATTGAATCAATAATAGCTACATATCCTGTATGCTCATACGTAGCAATATGCAGTGATTTTCCGCGCTTTTCTCTCACTACATCAAATAAACTGTATTGCTCCACATCTTTATATGTCTCAAATAAATCTAACAATAATTGTTTCTTTAACACGTATGTTTGAAGCGAAACCCCTTCATGGCAAACTTCAGTAATATCAGCTGCCGTATGTATATGTCGCTCTAACACCGCTTGAAAATTTAATGCTGTTACGAGATGGCTATTCGTAATAACAACGTATTCTTCTCTAGCTCTTAAAAAATAATCAATATGTCTTCTAAAATGTGCAAAAGACCCAAATTCATCTTGGTCACATTGGCAATTTGGCGGGAATAAAAACAGTCCGTCTCTTTTTCTATCTAAATCCCACTGTTTTCCTGAACCAACATGGTCCATTAGTGAACGGTTTTTATGACTTGTAAAAACCGCTACACTATGAATATTAGAATTCACCATATTTGAAAGCATGAAATCAATGAGTCGATAACGGCCCCCAAATGGTAACGCCGCTAATGAACGATGCCCTGTTACTTTCTTTAAGGAAGGAAAACTTCCCGTTGCATTAATAATTCCTAACATTTTTTCTCCCATTCATTTCATCCCCCTTTTCTATTTCCCTTCAGCAATGAGTACTACATCGTCGACATTTTTTTCTGGACGAATAATTGTTCCATCTTCAATAACCATTTCCGATCCAACAATCGCTCTTTCAATCACAACATTTTTACCAATCTTCGCTCCTGGCATAACGACGGAATCAATAACCATACTACCTTCTTCCACCGTCACCCCTTGGAATAATACAGAATGCTTCACGTCCCCTTCAATGACGCATCCTTCGTTAATAAGTGATTCTTCTACTTTTGCCTTTTCTGCAATATATTGAGGTGGCTCATTTGGATTCACAGAATAAATACGCCAATTACGATCGTTTAAATTCAGCGATGTTTCATCGCGAAGTAAATCCATATTCGCTTCCCATAAGCTTTTCACCGTTCCAACATCTTTCCAATATCCTTCAAACGGATACGCCATCAGCTTTTTCCCTTCATCTAATAAAAGCGGAAGTACATCTTTTCCGAAATCATTACTAGATTCAGGATTTCTTGCATCCATCTCTAAATACTCTTTCAAAATTGCCCAGTTAAAAATATAAATTCCCATTGATGCAAGATTACTTCTTGGAAATTGCGGTTTCTCTTCAAATTCAACAATCTCCATCTCTTCGTTCGTATTCATAATACCGAAGCGACTCGCTTCATCCCACGGCACTTCAATAACAGAAATCGAAACGTCCGCTTCTTTCTCAATATGGTAATCTAGCATTTTACTGTAATCCATTTTATAAATATGATCGCCTGATAAAATCAGAACATACTCTGGTTCATATTGACTTAAATAGTTTAAGTTTTGATAAATGGCACTTGCTGTACCTGTGTACCACTTCACACCTGAAGACTCCGCATAAGGAGGTAACACTGTGACTCCACCGCTTACTCGGTCTAAATCCCAAGCATTGCCGATTCCGATATAATTATGAAGTTCGAGTGGTTGATATTGCGTCAAAATCCCAACCGTTTCAATACCAGAATTCGCACAGTTACTTAGCGTAAAGTCAATAATGCGATATTTACCACCAAATGGAACAGCTGGCTTGGCTAAATTTTTTGTTAATGCACTTAATCGACTACCTTTTCCCCCTGCTAGTAACATTGCTACGCACTTTTGCTTTTGAGCCATCTTGTTTTTTGCTCCCCTTTCTCGTCTTCACTGGTCGTAATATGGATACGCCAAATGGTGGAATTGTAATTTCTACATGTGCCGCTTGATTATGATACGGTTCTTGAATCGTCTTGAGACGTTTCTTATTCACTTGCCCCGATCCGCCATATTGCTCAGCGTCACTGTTTAAAATCTCGTTATAATACTCGAAATCTGGCAAACCTACTTTATAGTTTTCATATGTAGCTTTCGTAAAATTACATACGACAACTAACGCATCTTCTTGTTTATCCCCTTGGCGGATAAACGAGAAAATACTTTGCTCATGATTATTAGCATCTATCCACTGAAATCCTTCAGGTGAATGATCAAGCTGCCAAAGTGGTTTGGAGCGCTTATACAATGCTATGAGCTCTTTAAAGTAATCATGCATATAACGATGCATTTCAAAATCATGTAAATTCCAATCTAAATCTTCAAGGTCTTTCCACTCATCAAACTGCCCGAATTCTCCACCCATAAAGAGCAATTTCTTACCTGGATGAGTAAAGAAATATCCATATAATAAACGAAGTTGAGCAAACTTATCCCAGTAATCTCCTGGCATTTTATTTAATAACGACTTTTTCCCATGAACGACTTCATCATGAGAAAGCGGTAATATGAAATTTTCAGAGTAAGCATATATTAAAGAGAACGTCATTTTCTCATGAATATACTTCCTGTACTCAGGCGCACACTCCATATATTTCAGCACATCATTCATCCAGCCCATATTCCATTTGTAATTGAACCCAAGCCCACCTTCATACGTTGGAGCTGTTACAAGTGGCCAAGCTGTTGAATCTTCTGCTGTCATAAGAAAATCTTCATCTTCTGCAAACACCGCTTCATTTAACTCTCGTAAAAATGAAACAGCGTGCTCATTACTTTGCTCTTGTCCTTCTTTATTCCAGTACAGCATATTCGCAACTGCATCCACCCTGAAACCGTCAATGTGGAAATACTTCATCCAAAATAACGCATTTGAAATTAAAAAATTACGTACTTCCCTCTTCCCTAAATCAAAATTAACAGTTCCCCATACTAGGTTTTCTTGTACATCTATATCTTTATATTCATAAGTCGGTGTCCCATCAAACAAATATAAACCGTGAGCATCTTTACAAAAATGCCCCGGCACCCAATCTAAAATGACACCGATTCCATATTTATGACATTCATCGACAAAATACATCAAATCATGTGGCGTGCCGAATCTACTTGTCGCTGCATAATATCCCGTCCCTTGATATCCCCAAGAACGATCATATGGATGCTCAACAAGCGGCATAATTTCAATATGTGTAAATTGATGTTCCACCACATACGGAATGAGCTCCTCGGCCATTTCTCTATAAGAATACAGAGCGCCATCTTCTTTCTTTTTCCAAGAACCGAAATGTAATTCATAAACTGTCATCGCTTCTTTATAAATCGATTTTTTCTTTCTCTTACGAATCCAGTTTTTATCATTCCATTCATATCCCTCTATATCAAAAACTACAGATGCCGTATTTGGTCTTACTTCTGCATATACTGCGTAAGGATCTGCTTTTAAAATAACGTCACCATCCATCGTTTCAATCGCATACTTATATATCTCATTCTCTTCAATATGCGGTACAAACAAGGACCAAATCCCCTCTTCTGTCACTTGTAGCATCTTATGTTGCTCATAATCCCATTCATTAAAATCTCCAACAACACTCATTGCTTTCGCATGAGGAGCCCATACTGTGAATCGTACACCTCGCATCCCATCTTCCGTCACAATATGTGCCCCAAAGATGTTATAACTGTCATAGTACTTTTCTGTATGAAACTCATCTCGTTTCACTTCTTCACAATTTATTACATCCAATATGTTCACCTCACTAAGATGACAGAATTTTTTTACTCTTTATCATTTCTGCGAAAAACTGAAATATCCTTGTTATTTTTTAAAAAATATTCGTTTTTTCTTTAATTTCGCTTAAAATATTCAAATTTACTGTGTAAAATATCGAATTTTGACGAATATCCATTGCAAACGCTTCATTTCCTACTAGGCTTTCATCCTATTATTTATTTCTCAACCTTTATTTCATTAGATTGATTCTATTTTACTTGCTATTTATCACTTAAAATCACAACAAAATAATCTGTCATAAAAAAATGTTTCTCAACATTTTTTGTCACAATTTTATTGAAATGGAAAATTCATAAGCATATACTTGTTCTCAATAAAGAACTACGAACTCTCGCAAATATAATTCATACTGAAACACTATGTTTACTCTGTCCATGCTCCAAGAAAAAGTTTGATAAAAAATTAAATTAGGAGGCTTTCTTATGTCATTAAAACAAAAGGTTGGAATGGGAGTTGTCACAGCTTCACTTGGCTTATCCCTTACATTCGGCGGTGTATTCGCCTATTTCAGTGATTCTGAAACATCTAGTAACTCATTTCAAGCTGGTACACTAGATCTTTCTATTAACCCAAGTGTAATTGTTAATGTGAAAGATTTAAAACCAGGTGATTTGATTGAAAGAAACTTCAAGCTTGAAAATAAAGGAACATTGCATATTGCAAAAGTAGCACTTGAAACATCCTATGAAGTTACAGATGCAAAGCAAAATAATGATGGTGAAGATTTAGGCGATCACATCATCGTCAAATTTTTAGTGAATGATGGAAAGCCATCTAATCCAAACGATGATCATGAAATTTTGTGGGAAACAAAATTATCAGAATTAAAAACTATGAAACCGGAGGATGTAGCTACTTCTCTAGAACGTCATAACTTAATAGATGGTATTAAATCTGGTGAAACAGATTATTTACACGTTCTCTTCTCCTTTGAAGACAACGACCAAGATCAAAATAAATTCCAGGGTGATTCCCTGCAGCTAAACTGGACATTTCATGCAGAACAAACACCAGGCGTGGAGAAATAATTTTTAAAATATAAATTATCGGAGGCCTATATATGAAAAAGAAAAATCGTTTTGTTACCGGAATTGTGACGGCTGGCGTTCTATTTTCAACTGCCCTTCCGTTCAATGTACTTGCTGAAAACCCTATTAACCAAATTGACTCTTCAAACGCCCAGTCTTTACTATCAAAACTTTCTAAAGAACAGCGCCAAGCATTACAAACGTTAGATGCCAATCCTGGTTTTACTATTTCGCCAGATATTAATACGAGTAGTTCTGAACCAGTAAATATCATTGTAGAATTTCAAACTGCTCCAGTAAAGATTAATGAATTAAAACAAAAAGAAAAAGGATTACAAGCTGCTCCTGAAAATATAAAGGCACGTATTGATCAAGAACATGAGGAATTCCAAAAAGGATTAAAACGCCTTTATCAATTCAGCCCATCAGTAAAATCAGGGAATTTCCAGTCTGTACTAATTAAACGTTCTTATAAGCACGCTATAAATGGTGTTGCGCTAACGTTACCTGCAAATACAGTTGAAGAATTGTTACGCATTGGCGTTGTAAAACGTATTTGGAAAGATTACGAAGTGAAATTAAATTTACCAAAACAAGCAGAGCAGAAAGCACCTCAAAAACTAACAGATAGCATTCCCCAAATTGGGGTAGATAAGTTACATAGCGAGGGCATTACCGGAAAAGGAATTAAAGTTGGTGTACTAGATACAGGTATTGATTACAATCACCCTGACTTAAAAGACGTGTATAAAGGCTATCGCGCAAAATCGGGTGAGGATTCTAGTAAGGTAGACCCAAACTCCGTAAAAGGTTGGGACTTTATTAATAACGATGCAGATCCGATGGAAACAACTTATACAGAGTGGCAACAATCTGGCGCTCCTGAATTTGATGATCGCGGTTCTTCCTTCTATACTGCGCATGGTACTCACGTAGCAGGTATCGTTTCTGCTCAAAAGAAAAATAAATCAGATTCCGCAGTAAAAGGTGTTGCACCTGACATTGAACTGTATAACTATCGTGTACTAGGTCCTTACGGAAGCGGCGATAGTTCTGGTATTATTGCTGCAATCGATAAATCTATTTCTGACGGTATGAACGTCATTAACTTATCGTTAGGTGACGATAGCAACAATCCGCTTGATCCAACGTCTATCGCTGTCAATAACGCAATGCTTTCGGGCGTTGTTACAGTCGTTGCTGCCGGGAACTCTGGCCCAAATCCAGCGACACTTGGGTCACCAGGCGCTTCTCCATTTGCTATTACAGTTGGAGCAAGTGATAGCTCTATTTCCTTACCGAAACTATCCGGTCATGCTGGGCAATTACAATTCCCTAACCTAATTTTATTCGGCAAAAACTTCACTGATAAAATAGAGGATTTCAAAGGACAATCTCTCCCTATTGAATCTGTAGGAATCGGTACTCCTGACGAGTTTAGTAAAAAAGATGTAAAAGGAAAAATCGCTCTCGTTGCACGTGGTACAATCTCGTTTGATGAAAAAATCGCAAATGCGAAACAAGCTGGTGCAAAAGCAGTTATTATTTATAACAATGTGGATGGAGAAATTCCTTACTATATTGGCGAAAGTACAAAATACATTCCAGCATTCCGCCTAACGAAAGAAGATGGCGAAAAACTAAAAGCTCAAATTGAACAAGGCAAAACATCCTTAACTTTCGATGAAATAAATTATATTCAAACAGAAGGCGATCATCTTGCAGACTTTAGCTCACGCGGCCCTGTTACATCAAATGATGATATTAAACCTGATATTACAGCGCCTGGTGTTGCGGTACTTTCAACAGTACCTGAATATATTAACGACCCGCAAGAAGGTGAAAACTACGATGTTTCCTATGAACGTATGCAAGGAACATCCATGGCATCTCCTCATATCGCTGGCGTTGCTGCTCTTATTTTGCAAGAACACCCAGAATACTCTCCATTCGATGTAAAGGCATCTCTTATGAACACAGCTGATGATTTAAAAGAAAAGTATTCCGTATATGAAGTTGGAGCTGGACGAGTAGATGCTTATAACTCTGTTCACACGGAAACAAGTTTTAAAGTGTTAGATACGACAAAAACAATTGTCAATGATGAAGTGATTGAAGTACCAGACGAAACTGGATCCATTGCATTCGGTAAATACTATCAAAAAGACGGGGAATCCATTGAACAAAAACGAAAAATTAAAATTGAAAACCGCAATAAACAAGAGAAGAAAGAATTTAAAACAGAAATTTCTTATACACCAGCTTCTTCTGCCATTAATGACGCTACCGCAAACGGTGTAAAAATTTCTACTTCTGAAACAATTACGATTGATGCTGGTAAATCAGATGAAATTGAAGCAAAAATTAATATTCCTGCTGGTGCAAAGCAAGGCCGATATGAAGGATATATTCATATTACAAATACGAAAAATAAAGAAGAAACGTATCAAATTCCGTTCTCTATTCGTGTGTCAGAGCCTGGTATTGAAAATGCACTATTATCAAGAAAAACAATCTCAACTGATACATCTACATTCAATCCATACCGCGAATCATATGTTCACGGGGCGTTCCAATTAAATAGCGAACTTGAAACGTTAGATCTTATCGTGAAAGATTCCAAAACAAATAAAGCACTTGGCTTCATCGGAACATTAAACACGAGTGGATTAAAAACAGATGTGTATTACTATTTAGATTCATTCTTTAACGGCAGAGTGTATCCTTTTACAAATGATCCTGCAAAACCAATTGGTGATGAAAAAATCGACTTACCAGAAGGAGATTACACAATTGAATTTGTTGGCTACGATAAAGCCGGGAAAGCACGTGTGAAAGGTGATTATGTCGTAATTGATAATACACCGCCAGAAGTGAAATTAACTGGATTACAGCCTGGTATTTATGAATTAAATGAAGAAAACTATACAGTAGAAGACGGTAAAAAAGCACTATGGGTTAAAGGAAATGTATATGATTCTAACGTTGACTACTTAAGAGGAAAAGGATTAAACATTACGCAAGAAGCGAACGGCGTTATGTACTATGACTATTCTCCCTACTTGCACAAGTTTTTACCTATTACTGAAAATGGTGACTTTAAAGTTGGTATTACACCTGATTCCTTTAAAACTGAAGGTCCAATGAACACAGGCGTATATATTTTCGATTATGCAACTGCAGGTCCTGACTATCCAAGCGGTGTAAATAACTATTGGTTTATTCCGCAAGGTGCTCAATATGCAAAAGCTAGTTATGATAAAAAAGAATTATATAAAGATGATGAATTCACTGTGACACTAAACGCCAAACATGTGAAACAATTTGTATCTGGAGAATTTAACGTAAAATTCCTAGAGAAGAACTTCAAATTTGCAAATGCGAAATTGAATCCTACTTTTGAAAAACTCCTTTCTGAAAAAGGGGTAACCGCAAAAGTAAATGAGCCGAAACTAGAAGAAGGTTCTGTTACAGTAGGCGGAGCTATCGATGATAAAAACTTCGCCGGATTAGATGGTGACTTCCCGTTCATTGATGTAACTTTCAAGGTAGAAAATGATGAGTTTTATGAAGCAAATGCTCAATTAGATTTACCGGTGTTCGTTTACTGGAAACAAGGTGAATCAGAGCCAAGCAGAATGCGTGTGCTTCAAGATCAAACATTCTCAGTTATGTCTTTAAACTCAAAAGTAGAAGGAAATATTAAACCTGGTGCATTCTTAAATGAACGTGGATATTTAGATGAGAAATTTGATTATACAAAGCTTGGTGTAAAAGTATATGCAACAGATTCTTACCGTCATAAGTTTGAAGGCTCACTTGATAAATACGGTTACTTCAAATTGAATGGACTTCCTGTTAATAAACGTGATTATAACTTATACGTGGAGGTTCCAGGACATTTAACAAGCCGACTAACTACAAAACTAGGTACTGAAAAAGATGGTAAACTACTTGGTCAATATTATTATGCACGACCTGACGAAAACCTTGCTGGCGATGTAAATGCTGATAAAGTAATTGATATGAAAGATGCTGAAATTATCGCTAGCAACTATGGTAAAAAAGGACTATCTGTGAAAGACGGCGACCTTAACAAAGATGGCATTGTCGACGAAAAAGATATTCGTTTCGTTGAAAAGAACTTCTTGAAAAAAGGACCAGATGCATCTAAATCACAAATACCTGTTGAAAAATCAAAAAGCGGTACACTGGCAGATATTTTAAAGAAATTAGGATTAACACCTAAAAAATAATAATAAAGAGCACTCTATATAAAGTAGAGTGCTCTTTTCTATAAACGACCCTTATCCAGCAAAAGGGGTATATTGGGGATATACAAGGGAAACCGGAAAAGGAATTTATATTAAATTATATAAAAACTCAGAGGTAGGAAGCAGTTTCCCGCCTCTGAATTATTTAGCAATTATTATAGTACTGGTGCCATTGTTTCTTTTAATACTTTTACAGAATGAGCGAATTTCGCTTTTTCTTCTTCATTTAGCTCAAGTTCTACGATTTCACGTACACCTTCGCGGTTAATAACAGCTGGAACACCTACGAAAGCATCTTTCTCACCATATTGTCCTTCAAGGTATGCAGATACAGTTAATACGCTGTTCTCGTTGCTTAAGATTGCTTTAGTTACACGAAGTAGTGACATACCGATTCCGTAGTAAGTTGCACCTTTACGCTCGATGATATGGTAAGCTGCATCGCGTACATTTTCGAAGATTTTATCTAAGTCTTCTTGTTTGTACTGTTCGTTGTTAGCTAAGATTGTTTCTAGTTTTTGTACACCGATAGTAGCGTGGCTCCATACTGGAAGTTCAGTGTCACCGTGTTCACCAACGATGTAAGCATGAACGTTACGTGGATCTACATCTAAGTAGTCACCTAACATGTAACGGAAACGAGCAGAGTCTAAAGTAGTACCAGAACCGATTACGCGCTCTTTTGGTAAACCAGATTCTTTCCAAGTTACGTAAGTTAAAATATCAACTGGGTTAGTTGCGATTAAGAAGATTCCATCGAACCCGCTATCCATAATGCCGCGAACGATTTGTTTAAAGATCTTTGTATTTTTCTCAACTAAGTCTAAACGAGTTTCACCTGGCTTTTGTGGTAATCCAGCAGTGATAACAACTAGATCTGCATCTTTACAATCTGCATAGCTACCGCTCCAAACTTTTGTTGGTGATGGAGAGAATGGTACCGCATGGCTTAAGTCCATTGCTTCCCCTTCTGCTTTTGCTTCATTAACATCTACTAATACGAATTCTTCAGCTACACCTTGGTTGATCATTGAGTAAGCGTAACTACAACCTACAGCTCCTGTTCCTACTAATACTACACGATTGATACCTTTTTTCATGGTAATTTCCCCTCTCTATTGTTCACATATATTTTTTATGATTGTTTAAGTAATTAATTAAAATACTAATTTAATGTTGTTTAACTTCTTTACATTCATATTGTAGCACGTATTATTGTGAATTACTTCACAAATTATGGCCTATTTGTGAACTTTTTCACATAGAGTGTAAAGTTGATGGAATAGGTGTGGAATCCATCTCAATGGAGACGTTTTCTTTAGATTGTGAAAGGGATTTTCTTATGTTTTTGTCGGTAAGTGAAATTATATCAGCGATTTTTTAAATATATGGACCGTAACTCCAAATATATCAGCGATTTTTGCAATATATCGACTTACCGACAAAAACCGACAATGATAACAGCATAACAAACGCCATCCTTTCTGTATATTTCTACAAAAAGAATAGCGTCTTTTGATTATATGGATACAAATTTATCTTAGCTGGACAGCGATGTTTTTTCCATACACGTCAAATTAACATACCGTCACTTATTAACAGTCAATAAACATGTGAACCTAGCAAAGCTCTTTAATTATTGTAGCAACACAGTCGTTTTTAAATCTTCAGCACCTCCATTTTTTAATGTATCATTTAGATCACTAAGATACGTAGGTTCAATTGTTAAGGATTTTGGAGGATTATCCATTGGTGGAAGAGCTAAAACAATATGGTGTCCGTATAGTCCCGTGCTACCAACTTGCAAGCTGACTCCTTCGTAGATTTTTCCTTTATCATCAGTTACGGTATAATCAAGTGCTGGCCAGCTATCATTAGCTTCCATTTCTTTTGGATAATCAAAGGTCAAATCAATCCTCGTTGAAAGTGAAGAAAAGGTTACTTGATTTACTGTTAATGCATATAAATTATCTTTCGTTGATGTTTTTATATTAGGAGTGAATTTATGAATCTCACCTTCAACTTTTGTAAGAGGAAATGCTACGTTCCATATTCCTGTTTGTTCAAATAAATCTTTCCCATGGACGGAAACATCAATTTTATCACCAAATTCACCGTAATTAGCCAGAGTAAATTCATGCTGCTCAATAATGGTGTTTTGTCCTTTTGACTTCTGTGAAGTAGAACCAATTGCAGCTCTGACTTCTTTCCCATTAATGGTTATATAACTAAATCCAGCTTTCTCTTCATTACTTTTGGAAATAGGATTCTCTCCTTTGTATTCCACCGTGACCACTAAACGTCCACCATCGTAAACAGCTTCTTTCACATTCATCGTTAAACCACTATGACTATCTCGTCTCTCAATTGATGTGGCAAGCTCATCCTTTTCAATTTTATCAGAAGCAATATCATTAAATTGTGCATAAATGGAGCCTATAACTGGAACACCCGATAATGTCTTTGCCATGGTAGGAGAAATGAATCCAAAACCTAAGAGAGAAACACATATTCCACAAGCAATAAGACTAGAATACTTAATTGTTTTTTTTCTACGGTACTGATTTTTCTTAGCTTGAAGCATGGCTGTTTTTTCTCTTTGAATTAACCGATCTTCTGGTATAGGAATATCATTGATATGGTGATTAATTTCTTCTTTATTCATAACTATATCCCTCCTTTAAAATGGGGCGTAAGGCTTGCTTTGCTCGATGTAATTGAGATTTTACCTTTCCTTCTGGAGAATTAAGAACCTCAGCAATTTCCTTAATAGATAAATCGTGATAATACCTTAATAAAATAATGGTTTTGTAAGTAGGATCTAAGAAATTAAATGCCTCGGTTAAATCCAGCGATTGCTCTAATTTATTCATGCTCTCTTCTGTACATAAATTAGATAACATTTCATCATTCGCAACAAATTGTCTAGAGGACTTTCTTACAAAATCAATGGATTTAAAAACAAGAATTTTAGTAATCCAACTTTGAAATTTCTCCGGCTTTTTTAATTTTCTCAATGAAAGATATGCTTCATAAATTGTTTCTTGGTATATATCCAGTGCATCTTGTTCATTTCTTACATAAGAATAGGCTGTTCGATATAGCTTTGGGCGAACAAAAGTAATAAGTTGTTCAAATGCTTGATCATTTCCTCTTGTTGCTTGGTTTACTAGATAGGCTATGTCCATTTTTATTTCTTCCTCCCTTTACTAATATAGTCGAATGAGAGAATAAAAAGGTTGCAAAAATAAATGCATATATATAAATCTCCTACAACTTATTGCAATAATTACTATCAAGCATTAAAGACACAAAAAACCCATAAAAAAAAGCAGACTATCCAAAGTCCGCTTTTACACAACAAAAAAGAGATAGCAGATTATGCTATCTCTTTTAGTATGACCCGTACGGGATTCGAACCCGTGTTACCGCCGTGAAAGGGCGGTGTCTTAACCACTTGACCAACGGGCCAATTCTGGCAGAGAAGAAGGGATTCGAACCCTCGCACCGCGTTCGCGATCTACTCCCTTAGCAGGGGAGCCCCTTGAGCCACTTGGGTACTTCTCTATAATATGGCTCCGCAGGTAGGACTCGAACCTACGACCGATCGGTTAACAGCCGATAGCTCTACCACTGAGCTACTGCGGA
>NZ_JASHJA010000094.1:0-1019 GCF_030733445.1 Bacillus sp. MMSF_3353 | reverse complement strand
GAGTATATGAAAATATCACTTCTCTTGCTTTATATTTGTGAGTGGCTCCAAAAAGAAGGAATGGTTGCCGTACCCCTGAAGAGATGCGATTGTGAAATTACGTACACTATAAATAACTCAGTTAGTGGCATATAGTTTTTAATTCTTACGATTGATTATAGTAATCATTAAAAGCTATATGTAAGGGTTTTTGATTTTAATTTGCATATTAAGTGTTTGTAATAATGGATATAAATTTCTATTTATGATTAATGTAGGCAAATGGTTTTTGAGTTGTCAAAGCTCTATTAAAAAGCAAGCTTGCTCCAGCAGACTTGCTTTTTTGTTATTTATTAAGTATGCAAAAACCGCCAACATTCCAAATTAGGAAAATATCAAACAGTACAATAAATTAATGATAATCATTAGAGTAATCCTCAAAATAGATTTATCTATATGAAAGAACAGTTGATAAAATTCACGTTTAAATCGGGAGAGTGCTCTAGGCAATTTTCGTTTTAAGTATATTCACAATATAAAATAGCCTATGCTATAGATTACTACGACATATGCTATTTTACTTATTTTAAAATTCAGTTTCGGTGATATTCGGAAATCTCTTCAGATTTTAAAATGAGTTTTTATGCTAGTTGTGCTTTTGTTAGTGACTGAACAATTCACATCGATCGATAGGTAAACACATTTATTATTAAATATTTACTTGCTGATGAAAAGAAAACAATAAATTCTGTTTGGGTGAGTAGAAAAAGGACGGTGGATATTAAAATAATTCAAAACTTCGCACGAAATACCAATTTTACGAACAATAAAGAAGTTAAATAAAAACCTAATAACAGTATCTAGAGATTTCGAGCTTAGTTGCATGAATCTTAGTATGTTGGTATGTACCTATATAATTCATACTTTATATAGAAATTTTTAAATTTTGTGTGACTCATTACTAATTTTTATAGTAAATTAGATTTTACTTTATAAGATTTTTTCTCACGTTGATCTAATTAAATCCTCATAATTATGAC
>NZ_JASHJA010000093.1:0-1227 GCF_030733445.1 Bacillus sp. MMSF_3353 | reverse complement strand
GGTATCAATTCGCAGCTTCGGTGGTGTATTTAGCCCCGGTACATTTTCGGCGCAGAGTCACTCGACTAGTGAGCTATTACGCACTCTTTAAATGGTGGCTGCTTCTAAGCCAACATCCTAGTTGTCTAAGCAACTCCACATCCTTTTCCACTTAATACACACTTTGGGACCTTAGCTGGCGATCTGGGCTGTTTCCCTCTTGACTACGGATCTTATCACTCGCAGTCTGACTCCTAAGGATAAGTCATTGGCATTCGGAGTTTGACTGAATTCGGTAATCCGATGAGGACCCCTAGTTCAATCAGTGCTCTACCTCCAAGACTCTTACACTTAAGGCTAGCCCTAAAGCTATTTCGGGGAGAACCAGCTATCTCCAGGTTCGATTGGAATTTCTCCGCTACCCACACCTCATCCCCGCACTTTTCAACGTGCGTGGGTTCGGGCCTCCATTCAGTGTTACCTGAACTTCACCCTGGACATGGGTAGATCACCTGGTTTCGGGTCTACGACCACGTACTAAACGCCCTATTCAGACTCGCTTTCGCTGCGGCTCCGCCTCTTCAGCTTAACCTCGCACGGGATCGTAACTCGCCGGTTCATTCTACAAAAGGCACGCCATCACCCATTAACGGGCTCTGACTATTTGTAGGCACACGGTTTCAGGATCTCTTTCACTCCCCTTCCGGGGTGCTTTTCACCTTTCCCTCACGGTACTGGTTCACTATCGATCACTAGGGAGTATTTAGCCTTGGGAGATGGTCCTCCCAGATTCCGACGGAATTTCACGTGTTCCGCCGTACTCAGGATACATTCAAGAGAGAACGAAGTTTCGACTACGGGGTTGTTACCCTCTACGACGGACCTTTCCAGGTCGCTTCGTCTACCTCGTTCCTTTGTAACTCCGTATAGAATGTCCTACAACCCCAAGAGGCAAGCCTCTTGGTTTGGGCTATGTTCCGTTTCGCTCGCCGCTACTCAGGAAATCGCATTTGCTTTCTCTTCCTCCAGGTACTTAGATGTTTCAGTTCCCTGGGTCTGTCTTCCTTACCCTATGTATTCAGGCAAGGATACCATACCATTACGTATGGTGGGTTTCCCCATTCGGAAATCTTCGGATCAAAGCTTACTTACAGCTCCCCGAAGCATATCGGCGTTAGTCCCGTCCTTCATCGACTCCTAGTGTCAAGGCATCCACCGTGCGCCCTTTCTAACTTAACCAAACTAAAA
>NZ_JASHJA010000091.1:0-1526 GCF_030733445.1 Bacillus sp. MMSF_3353 | reverse complement strand
CTACATCCCTCATTTTGTTAGCCTTTGCAACCTTAATTTATGTAACTTTATACTTCTTTCTCCCTAAATTTTATGAGAAATACAAAACAGATCAGCTTCAAACGGGAATCCAAGAAATAATTGATAAATCTAAAGATCTTACGCTTCAAAATGCAACACCACTTGTTGATGAATACGCACAAAAAAATAATGCAGTGATATATCTTCAAGATAATGAGGGAAGAATTATTTATTATCCTTTTCTTCAAAGTACTTTTCAGGGGAGTACTATTCAAGAGGGCGCTATTCAAGAGGGTACTGTTCGGGGGAGTCCTGTTCAGGGGGGGACTCCGGCAAAAGGTTTTGTTACAACAGTACCAATAAAGGGTTTGGCTCAATCTCGCAATTCATATGAGGCTACCAAGCCAATACAATTCCAAGATGTTAACTTAACGCTTGTGGTGTTCGCAACATTTCAACCAATCGATGAAGCTTCACAGGTCTTGGTACGTTTTCTACCCTATATTAGTATCATTGTACTGGTTATTGGTTTAGGAAGTGCTTATCTCTATTCAAGGTTTATTACTAAACCACTTATTTATATTAATAAAGGTGCACAAAAGATGGCAAACTTGGATTTCTCCGAAAAAATTGAGGTTCGTTCTATGGATGAATTAGGGGAATTGTCCAATAGTTTGAATGATATGTCCATAAATTTACAACAGGCAATTTTTGATTTACAAAAAGCGAATCAGCAATTAAAAAGTGATATTGAAAAAGAAAGAGAAATAGAAACAAAGCGAAGGGAATTCTTTGCTATTGTAGCACATGAATTAAAAACCCCTCTTACTGTTATGAAAGGATACCTAGAAGGGATGATATATAATATCGGCCCTTATCAAAATCGTGACCAGTA
Organism: Bacillus sp. MMSF_3353; assembly: GCF_030733445.1. Lineage (NCBI taxonomy): Bacteria > Bacillati > Bacillota > Bacilli > Caryophanales > Bacillaceae > Bacillus > Bacillus sp. MMSF_3353. Next base: position 631 of record NZ_JASHJA010000091.1, on the reverse strand, counting down.
TTTAAAGAGAAATTATCAGATAATTGAAAGTCTGGAACAACTGGTTCGCGAAATTTTAAGCATGTCAAAATTAGAACAACATACCTTTAAACTTCAAGTGGAAGAAGTAAATCTTTCGAAATCAATAGATACAATCACAAAAAAACTCGAATTTTTTGCTTCTCAAAAAAGCATTCAAATAATAAAGGAAGTCCATTCTGACATTTTTGTTTATACGGATTATGTTCTTTTAGAAAAAGCTTGTAAAAACATCATTCATAATGCGATTATGTATTCACCGTATAACGAAAAAGTCTATATAAAGTTAACAAAGGATTCTAAACAAAACAACATCCAAATGCGAGTTATCAATACAGGTGTCCAAATAAAAGAAGAAGATATACAACATATTTTCAAACCATTTTATCGAATCGAAAAGTCAAGAAATCGAAATACAGGAGGGAGTGGCTTAGGGTTATATATTGTAAAACAAATTTTTGAATCCCTTTTTATCACGTATTCTATAAATAATACCAAACAAGGCGTAGAATTTTTAGTTACCATTCCATTATCTGGCAAATAAACAACAAAAGAGTCTCAATCTCATTTCATCCTATAAAAATGAGATTGAGATTTTTCATATTATGTTGGG
>NZ_JASHJA010000090.1:0-1597 GCF_030733445.1 Bacillus sp. MMSF_3353 | reverse complement strand
GTCAACTAAGTTTTTCATTTTGTTTGCCGCGTTCTGCGTTATTGCATCGGCGACTTGTTCTATATTACACCTCTATAGCCTAATCGTCAACACCTTTTATTCAATTAATAATAAAAATAATTCCAAAGTTATTTTCTATATTAGTTTCAGTTATTTAATCCCTCTCATTCAATGAAAATAATGAAAAGGACATCCTATTACATACAAAGCGTCCTTTCCATTAAACATTATATACATGCTCTTATAAACTTTAACATTCTTCATTCCCTTTAATATTTTGATCGTCTGATATAAATAAATCAATTAGTTTACGTTTATCCGCCCATATCACTCCAAATAAAACTAAGCTGCCACCTATTACTATTCTCCGCGTTAAAGATTCATTTAATAGAACAATTGAAGCAACTATACTTATTAACGGTAACGCATTTAAATATAATCCACTTACTGATGCCGAGACTGTCTCTAATGCTCTATTCCAAAACCAATACGCTAAAATTGTTGCCCCAATAACAAGATATATTACACTAAACCCTGTCTTCCATGTTTCGATTTTTGGAAAACCATAATAAAAAGTTTCTGCCATTGCAAATGGTAATAGAATAACAGCTCCAATAATTAAAGTTAATGTTGTAAAAACCTTGTTTGATAGATACTGTTCTTGTTTTGGTCGTTTCAGCAATACTGTATAGAAAGCAAATAAGAACGTACTTAATAAAATAAGGATATCTCCTATTAAAGATACTTCTTGATCGACATTACTAGATGGAATTGTAATAAGAAGTACTCCGATAACCCCCAATACAATACCGATCCAATAATTAAGCCGAATTTTTTCTTTCAAAAAGAACGCCGAAAAAAGAATTGTAACTAAAGGTAAAGCAGCATCAATAATACTAACATGCAATCCACTCGTTAAAGAAATACCGTAGGATGTGAACATAAAGTACCCAGCTACGCCAGTAAAAGATAGTAAACTCATTCTTTTCCACGGGACCTGTTTATGTACAACTGATCTTTTTAATTGTTTAAATGAGAATAGTAAACAGATTCCACCAGCTAAGAAAAGGCGAATAAATAACAAAGTAAATGGCTGAATAGATTCTAATGCCCACTTTGTTGGCGCAATGGCTGTCCCCCATAATATAACAGCCACTAATAACATGCATATTTCTTTCATAATCCCCCACACCCATCAAAAAATATATGTTAACTATCTTAATTATAGATTTTTTCTTATGTAAAATCCTTTAAAAATGAAAAACCGTTATGTGAAAAACAACTGAATAGCTATTTTCCACATAACGGTTTCATATAAAAAGTAAAATATTTTAGTCATTCCATGACTCAATTAATACAAAAAGGTAATTCTTACCTTAACCTAACATTTAAATGTATTACTTTATTATCTTTTATGGCATTATCGTTCAAAATTCATTTTAAACAGTCTCTATTTCATCTTTTTTCTTCTTTAAGATTATTAAATTTATGGATTATGACATTTGGTAAATAAAAATAAGCACAAAAAAACCTAAGTCGAATCGACTTAGGTTTTTGCTTGGCGACGTCCTACTCTCACAGGGACAAGGTCCCAACT
>NZ_JASHJA010000008.1:0-200824 GCF_030733445.1 Bacillus sp. MMSF_3353 | reverse complement strand
CATAGTATAAAATCAAAAACTTTTCTTTAAAAAGAAAAGTTTTTGATTTTATTATTAATTATTTCTTGACCTGAAACGCTTTTCATAAATTATAAATAAGGAGTACTTCACGAGATCAGTATGAAAACGATACCTTTTGTTTATAATGAACTCGTGTATTTATAGAAAGTGGTGAAGAAATAATGAAATTAATCGCAATTGATTTAGATGGAACTCTTCTTTCAGGGAATAAAATGATTAGTAAAGAGAATGCAGAAGCAATTCAAAAATGTCAGGAAGCGGGTCATGTTGTAGCAATTTGTACAGGACGTTCTATCGTCGACATTGAAAGATTGTTGTTAGAAGTTAATTTAGAGTGTCCAATTATTGCGGAAAATGGTGCGCTTATATATAAAGATAAAAAAATGATGAAGAGATATCCAATTCAAAATATGCAAGCACTTGAAATTGTAGAATATCTTGAAGAGAATGGCTTATATTATCAGCTTTATACTGATAAAGGTGTGTATGTACCGGATTATGGAGTAGAGAGTGTACGTAATGAAATTGAGTATGTGAAGAGTTCAAAAGAAAATTTCGACTTGAAAGAATTAGAAACGATCGCAGCTTTATACCTTGAGCATACAGCGTTTCATAGTGCAGAAAGTTGTAAACCGATTATAGAAACTGATATACATGTGCATAAGCTTTTACCATTTTCTTATGACATAGAAAAATTAAAAAAGTTAAAAGCAGCGTTTCTGCATAATACTGATTTAGCAATTACATCTTCATATTGGCATAATTTAGAAATTAATCATCGAGATGCTCAAAAAGGAAATGGATTATATACTTTAGCAGAACATCTAAATATTCCAGTTGAAAATACTGTAGCGATAGGTGATGGGCTAAACGATGTATCCATGATGGAAAAAGCAAACATATCAATTGCAATGGGGAACGCAGTCGAAGAAATAAAAGCAATGTGTAAATACGAAACTTTATCAAATGAAGAACACGGTGTTGCACATGCTTTATATAAATATGTAATGTAATATAAAAAGAAAAAAAGAATCCAAATGGATTCTTTTTTTCTTTTTATTAGGGGTAAGGTATTCTATGAGATTCATAGAAGCCTTATTACTTTTTATTATATAGAATATATTGGAATAAATGTTTATATTTTTCATATTAATTGTGAAAATTTTATGAACTTTATATTTTTGTATTTTTATACTACTAAAATCGATGTGTATGACTCTGATATTAAAATCCGGTTTCTGCATGAGTATCCGTTTTAGATTGGTCGTACATTCAGAATTAATATGTGATGAACAAAATACGTACTGATTAAGGATTCATTTTATACGCAAATTCTTCTCTATTTTAATTGAAAAATAAAATTTATTCGAATAATTATTCTGCAGCTATATACCTAAAGGCACATTCTACGTATAATGGAGAAGTATAAATTTTGAATTTGTATTAATTTTACATATTGAGGTGAAAAAGGAATGAATGCGCGGCTAATGGAACTTATTGATGTGAGTACAATAGAAACCATGGCAGAACAGTTTTATAAATTAACCAACATATCACATCAACTTCTTGATGCTGAAAAAGAATGTATATTTTCTTTTGGAATAAATGAAATGAAAATATGTAAACTTCCCAAAATTGAAATCCCCATTTTTTTATACAATCAACATTTAGGATCTTTTGTAGTATGGTCAAACAAAAGTGACATTTTCAATTGTCAAAAATACTTTGAAATGCTTTCAAATCTAATTATAGATGGAGCAACAAAGGTATTTCAAAGTAAAAATACAACGTTGCTTTCTCGAAAAGAGGAGGAACTGCATACGATTTTACAAAACATGCCTGTTATGGTTGATGCGCTTGATTATAATGGAGATTTTGTATTGTGGAATCGGGAGTGTGAAATTGTAACAGGTTATACAGCTGAAGAAATAATAGGGAATCCAAATGCCCTACAATTATTGTACCCAGATCATAATTATCGTCACCAAATACAAACGAAATTTTTAACGTGTGGAAAAAATTTCAGGGATTGGGAAATGCACTTAACATGTAAAAATGGTGAAATCAAAACAATCATGTGGTCCAATATATCAGAACAGTTTCCTGTAACAGGATATAGCTACTGGGCTGTCGGAGTAGATATTACACATTTAAAAGCGATAGAAGACCAGTTAAAACAACAAACGTCTGAATTGGAATTAATTTTTAAGGCTTTACCAGATTTATGTTTCTTAACAGAAGATGATGGCACAATTATAGATTATAAAGCAGGATCCCCTTCGAAATTTTACGTACCGGCACAAGCTTTTATGGGAAAAAAGTTTTTCGAAGTATTACCATCTCCAGTAGCACAGCAGTTTCAGGAAGCAATTCATCAAGTGAAGGAAAAAGGGACGAATGTAATTGTTGAATATCCACTTACAATTAATGGGAGTGTCGATTTCTTTGAAGCTAGATGCTTACCATTATTACATGATAAAATTATGATCATTGTACGCGATATTACAGAACGGAAAAAGACAGAAGAATTGCTAAATAAATCAGATACACTTGCAGCAATTGGTCAATTAGCAGCTGGTGTGGCTCATGAAGTGAGGAACCCATTAACTGTCATTAAAGGGTTTATACAGTTATTTCAAATTAATAAAGAAGATCAAGAAAAATATTTTGATTTAATGCTTTCTGAAATTGAAAGAATAGAAGCGATTCTTCAAGAGTTTTTATCAATTGCTAAAACAGATGAGATAAATACAGAACAAAGAAATATTTATCAAATTTATAATAATGTCGTATCGTTAATGAATACAAAAGCAATTATGACGAATATTCAAGTGGAACTATATGCAGACAACAAAGACATAAGCATTGAATGCTCAGAAAATCAATTGAAACAAGTGTTTATTAATATTTTGCAAAATTCAATCGAAGCTATGCCAGATGGCGGGAAAATTACAATTCATATTAAAGAGATAAACGATGAAGGTGTCATTATTCATGTAATTGATGAAGGAATAGGGATACCTGAAGATAGAATTAAGAGATTAGGTGAGCCTTTTTATAGTACGAAAGAAAAAGGTACCGGTATCGGATTAATGTTAAGTTATAAAATCATTGAAAGTCATCAAGGAAATATAAGTATTATGAGTGAAGTTGGAGTCGGGACAACAGTAACGATTTACTTGCCGAAAGCTCAGAGCGAAAAATCTCTATCAAATTATGATGATAGATTCGAATCAATACGTCCAATTATTAACTCTTAAATTACTAAATCCCCAATAACCAAAAGCTTAACTTTTGGTTATTGGGGATTTTTATATTTAATTTAGTAAACTTTACCTTTTCTTAACCTTTGTTTTAATTTCTATTAAGTTTTTATCAGTATATTAATATTTGTGCAAAGTACTGTATAGAAAATGTGCATTACTTTTAATATATAGATTCAATTATTAGTAGGAATTCGGTAAGGAGGAGATTATGACAAGGTGAAAAAGCATGAGAAAAAAAGTGGTAGAGCAATACCGACGCGGTTAAATATTTTATTTCTTTGTGTATTTTTATTATTTTCTGCAATGATTATACAGTTAGGTAAAGTGCAAATTTTCGATGGAGAGACTTATAAAAATGAAGTAGAAAAGAGAGAAAATGCAACTGTGAGCCTATCTGTCCCACGCGGAAAAATATTTGATAGAGAAGGCAATCCAGTAGTTGATAATAAATCTTTACGTACAATTACATATACAAAGATGAAAGGTGTAAAATCAGAAGATATATTAAAAACTGCAAGACAACTTGCAGACATAATTGAAATGCCGCAAGAAGATATAGCTAAGTTAACTGAGACAGATAAGAAAGATTTTTGGATGCAATTAAATCCGAAACTGGCTGAAAATCTAGTATCGAAAAAAGAAATAGATACATTTAGAGAAAAGGATATTAGCGGCAAGAAGCTAGATAAAAAAATAGAAGAGTTAAAAAGAAAACGGGTTACAGATAAAAATCTTCAGGAATTAACAGAGAAAGATATAAAAGTGTTAGCTATTAAAAGTAAGATGACTTCTGGTTATCAAATGGCTCCTCAAATTATTAAAAAAGATGTTAGTGAAAAGGAATTTACTATAATTAGTGAAGGTTTAGCGAATCTCCCAGGTGTAGACGTATCGGTTGATTGGGAGAGAGTGTATGTAAATGATGGATTATTCCGATCTGTTCTTGGAAATGTTTCTAATTCCGATGAAGGATTACCAAGTGAACGATTAGATTACTACTTGGTACGTGATTATAGCCGAAATGATAGGGTTGGAAAAAGTTATATTGAGCAGCAATACGAAGATGTACTTCATGGTACAAAAAAAGAAGTAAGAAGCGTTGCAGATAAACAAGGTAATACAATTAGAACGGAAATCGTTTCTGAGGGAAAGAGCGGTAAGAATTTAACTTTAACAATAGATATGGAATTACAGAAGAAAGTAGAAGAAAGTATTGAAAAAATATTAAAGACATATAAAGGGTCAGAATCCATGTTGGACCGTGCTTTCGTTGTGATGATGAATCCGAAAAACGGACAAGTATTATCCATGGCCGGGAAAAGACTTGTAGAAAAAGACGGAAAAACAGAAGTTGAAGACTATGCATTAGGCACAATGACTAGTTCTTATGAGCTTGGATCAACAGTGAAAGGTGCGACAGTTTTAACTGGATTTGAAACGAAAGCTATAACACCAGGTACTTATTTTTATGATGCACCTATGAAGTTTAAAGGAACAAAGGAAAAAAAGTCTTGGAAAGAGTTTGGAAATATTGATGATTTAAGAGCGTTACAAGTCTCTTCAAACGTGTATATGTTTCATACAGCATTAAAAATTGCAGGTGTAGATTATGTGAAAAATAGTTCATTAAATATTAAACAGGAGTACTTTGATAAAATGAGGTATTATTTCAGGCAATTTGGATTAGGTGTTCCAACGGGTATTGATTTACCAAATGAAACAGCTGGACAAATTGGTAAAAAAGATAATCAACCTGGTTTCTTACTAGACTACTCAATTGGCCAGTATGACACCTATACGCCACTTCAACTTGTACAGTATATTTCAACAATCGCAAACGGTGGATATCGAATGAAGCCACAAATTGTTCAAGAGGTAAGAGAGCAAACGTCGCAAAAAGATGAAATTGGTAAAGTGGTACATGCAGTAGAACCAATCGTTTTAAATAAGATAGATATGAAAGAGGAATATATAAATCAAGTAAAAGAAGGATTTAGAAAGGTATTCCAAGAAGGTGATGGAACAGGAGTAAGGGCGTTCCAAAAAGCATCTTATAAGCCAGCAGGTAAAACAGGGACAGCGCAGACAGTATACGGTGGAGAACGTGATATTGGAAGAAATGAAAAAGGTGAGCGAAGAGAATGTTATAATTTAACGTTAGCAGGATATGCGCCGTATGATAATCCTGAAGTAGCATTCTCTGTAGTTGTGCCGTGGGTTATTAATGATAAATCTGGTATTAACTCTGATATTGGAAAAGAAGTTTTAGATGCTTATTTTGAACTGAAAAATAAGAGATTGACTGGAGAAACTATAAAAATAGATAGCTCTCAAGAAGGTTAAAACATATGAAATAGTACAGAAACTAGAGTCGACTTATTTAGAAATAGGTTCAAAATGGGTGATAGGGAGGTAAAATCATTCTATCAATTATTCACATTTTATAAAATAAATCATATATTGATAGCATAGGACAAGCTGAAAAGCTTATTCTAACCTCACAGAACACTCCTTATCACGGTTTGGCATCTACTTATGTAGATGCCTTTTTTAATTTAATCACTAACAATTATTTATCAACCTAAAGTAGCAAGCATATTAGGACTATTAGGTGAAGATTGACGGTAATAATTACAGTATGCTTAATAAGCGAATTGAAATGTAAGGAGTGAGAAATAAGTGCTAAATATTTTAGTGGTTAATTTTCCAGCAGAGGGACATGTAAATCCTACATTAAGTTTAGTCAAAGCCTATACTGAACGAGGTGATCACGTACATTATATTACGACAGAACAATTTAAAGGCAGAATTGAAGATTTGGGAGCTACTGTATATACACATCCAGATTTATTAAAGGAGATTTCTATTGATTCTGAAACTCCAGATGGGCTGAATTCTTTCTTTCGTGTACATGTTCAAACTTCTTTATATATATTAGAAATTATGAAACAATTATGTGAAAACATACATTTTGATTTCGTAATTTATGATATATTTGGCGCTGGAGAGTTAGTAAAGGAGTATTTACAAATTCCAGGCATAGTTTCTTCTCCTATATTTTTAATTCCTCCAAATTTTTTGGAAACATTACCTTTTCATCCAAATGCAGAAATACCATTCCAACCTGATAAAATTTCTGAACAGTTACTATATCAAATGGAACATGAATTTGGAGTAACACCTAAAAATAATCTTCAATTTATGCATAACAAGGGAGATATTACTCTTGTGTACACAAGTCGCTATTTTCAACCTAATAGCGATTTATTTGGAAGAAATAACATTTTTATTGGACCGAGTATTTCAAAGCGTAAAACAAATGTACAGTTTCCATTTGAATTACTTAAAGATAAGAAAGTTATTTATATTTCAATGGGGACACTGCTTGAAGGACTCGAACCATTCTTTAATACTTGCATTGATACTTTCTCGGATTTTGATGGAATAGTTGTAATGGCAATTGGTGATAGAAATGATTGTTCAAAAATTAAGAAAGCGCCAGACAATTTTATAATTGCTTCATACGTACCCCAATCAGAAATATTAAGTGAAGCAGATGTTTTCATTACACATGGTGGTATGAATAGCGTACACGATGCCATTTATTTTAATGTCCCATTTGTTATAATTCCACACGATAAAGACCAGCCAATGATAGCGCAAAGATTAACTGAACTTGAAGCAGCACATCGGTTATTGAAAGAGAATGTTAATGTGCAAACTTTAAATGAAGCGGTAACAGACGTTCTTTCAAATGAAAAGTATAAACATGGTATACGAAAACTGAATGATAGTTTTTTAGAATGTGGTGGTACTAAAGAAGCAATTGCAGTGATTACATCTCTTTTAAATAAATAGTTTAGCCAAGATAAAAACATAGAGGCACTACCTTTATGCTTTTATATTATTATACTGCAAACTGCACAGCAGTATTTGCATGTAAAAAAGCGGTATCAAAAACAGGTACAGTAAGGTCGTTTTGGGAAATGAGCAATGGTATTTCAGTGCAGCCTAGCAATATACCTTCTGCGCCATTTTGAATTAATGAGTTTGTAATTTGTAATAGCTTTTCTTTTGATGTTTCTGAAATAATTCCTTTACTTAATTCATTTAAAATAACATGATGAATAAAATTTCTTTCCTCTTTATTTGGAATAATTGTCTCAATGTTATAGTTCGCTAGACGTGATTTATAGAAGTCTTGTTCCATCGTTTGTTTCGTACCTAATAGTCCGATCCGTTTTATATTCTGCTCTACCATTTTTTTAGCACTTACATCACCAATGTGAAGAAGTGGAATAGATATTGCCTGTTCTACTTCTTCAGCAAATAAATGGACCGTATTGGAACACATTAATAAACATTCAGCCCCGGACTTTTCAACCTTTTTTGCAACTGTGACTAATTCGTTTTTCACTTCTTCGTATTGATGATTTTGTAATAAAGTAGTTACTTCACCAAAGTCCATGCTATATAAAACAAGCTTCGCATTTTGATCGTATTGAGAGAGTGTAAGTGTATTAATATGTTTATAGTATAACGATGTAGATTCCCAACTTAGTCCACCAATTAAACCGATTACTTTCATCGTACATTCCTCCCGTAACTATTTTGAATTCATTATTTCATAATTCCGATAAGAATACAATGATTTAAATGTGCCGTTAAACGAAAAATAAAAATAATTAGAAAAGTGTTGAAATTTATACTTATTAGTGCCATAATACGAATTACAAATTAATACTTATCCAGAGAGGTGGAGGGAACGGCCCTATGAAACCTCAGCAACCCCTATATAAATTTATAGGAAGGTGCTAATTCCGCAGAGGACACGATGTGTTTTTTGGAAGATAAGAGGATTCTTGAACGTGAAGAAAATGACCTCTTATGTAAGGGGTCATTTTTTGTTGTATAGAAAGGGAGTGTCGATGCATAATTCATTTTCAAAATAAATATAGAGTAATAAAAGTTGACTAATACGGGAGGGGAATTGTAATGAACAAATTATCAACAAAGTTAGTAGTAGCAATCGGAATTGGAGCAGCATTATACGGGATATTAGGACTTTGGGGATTTTCTATTGCACCCAATACATTTATTAAACCTGCATTAGCTATTTTAACCGTTTTTGGAGCGTTATTTGGTCCAGTGGCAGGACTTTTAATAGGACTTATCGGTCATACCGTAACAGATACAATCGCTGGATGGGGTATTTGGTGGGGGTGGGTTATTAGTTCAGGCATTATCGGCTTTGCAATGGGACTCATTCAAAAAAGAGTTAGCTTTAGTGTGAAAAACGGGACGTATAATAAGCGGGATATTTCTTATTTAGCCATTACTGGGTTAATTGGTATTGTCATTGCTATTATATTTGCTGGGGCATTCGATGTTATTGTGATGGGAGAACCATTTGACAAAATTGTTATACAAGTATTAGGAGCAACAATTGCTGATGTTATTGTATTTTTAGTTCTTGGATTGCCAATTACAATAGGTTTAGCTAAATCTAATAAGAAACATACACATTTAAAAATTGAAAAGTAGGGATGTTAACATGCAACCAATCATTTCTTTTGAACAATTCAGCTTTCAATATGAACATGCTGCGCAACCTACTGTAAAAGACATTACATTTCATATATACCCTGGAGAAAAAGTACTAATTGCTGGACGTAGTGGTTCAGGAAAATCAACATTAGCTCATTGTATTAATGGGCTAATCCCATTTTCTTATGAAGGGAGTAGTACTGGAACTATTTCTATTGCGGGAAAAGATCCGAGGAAAGGGAGTATTTTTGAACAGAGTAAACAGGTAGGAACAATTTTGCAAGATCAAGATGCACAATTTATTGGTCTTACAGTAGAAGAAGATGTAGCTTTTTATTTAGAAAATGAATGTGTAAATCAAGATGATATGAAAAAGATTGTTTCAGAATCATTAAAAAAGGTAAAGATGCATACTTTTCATAAACAAAGTCCGCATGAATTATCAGGAGGGCAAAAACAAACTGTTTCTTTAGCCGGTCTGTTAACGACAAATGCTAATATTTTATTGTTTGATGAACCGTTAGCGAATTTAGATCCAGTAAGTAGCTTACATACGATAGAACTTATTAAAGATATACATAAACAATATAATAAAACAATTGTACTTATTGAACATCGAATAGAAGAAATGTTCAATCTGGATTTAGATAAAATTATTTTAATGGATGAAGGGGAAATCGTTGAGATAGGAACACCAGAAGAGATTTTGGCCTCAAATATATTACCATCTATTGGCTTAAGGGAACCTATGTACATTGAAGGATTAAAGAGATTACAGTTTGATAGTAATAATGAGGTAATATACCCACTTGAAAATCTTCAAAGAGAAAGTGTTCGTAGCGCAATAAATGAGTGGATGGAGAAGCAAGTTTTTTGTAAAAATACTCCTAAAAACAAAGAAATATTGAAAGTAGAAAATTTGTCGTTCTCCTATTCTAATAAACAAAAAGTATTAGACAATGTAAATTTCTCCATTAAAGAAGGGGAAATTGTTGCACTTTTGGGTCATAATGGAGCCGGTAAATCTACATTAGCTCATAGTCTTATAGGCATAAACAAAACAAAAAATGATAGGATTGTATTTGATGAAGTAAATATCAATTCTTGGTCTATTCGTAAACGTGGTGAAGTCATATCTTATGTAATGCAAAATCCAAATCATATGATTACACAACCTACTGTTATAGAAGAAGTTTCATTTTCATTAAAATTAAAAAAGGTTTCAAAGGAAGAAATTAAGCATAGAGCGGAGGAAACGTTAAAAATTTGTGGCTTGTATCCATTTCGAAATTGGCCAATCCAGGCATTAAGTTACGGACAAAAAAAGAGAGTAACGATTGCATCTGTACTAACAACCAATCCGAAACTTATTATTTTAGATGAACCGACAGCGGGACAAGATCATTATCATTATAAACAGTTTATGACGTTTATAAGAAAACTAGCTGCAAAGGGAATATCTTTTATTTTTATTACACACGATATGAATCTCACATTAGAATATGCAGACAGAGCGATAGTTCTACATGAAGGAGAAATTATTGCGAATAATACTGCATCTACTGTATTAGGGAATTCAGAAACTTTACATAGAGCGCACTTAGGGGAGAGTTCTTTATTCAAACTCGTTAAATTAAGTGGTATTGCAAAACCTGAAAGATTTATAGAACTTTATTTTGATGTTATGAGGAGGGAGGAAGGTGTATAATACATATTTTCATCGTATGGATGGAGCAGTGAAATTGTTGTTATTTATTTTTTGCATGACGCTTACTTTTTTATTTTTTGATTTTCGCGTATTGCTATTTGTATTTATGATTGGATGTATCGGACTATTTATTGCTAAAATTCCATTTCGTAAAATTTGCATTGTTTTTACTGTTATATTTACATTTAGTTTATTAAATTCTGTCATGATTTTATTTATTACACCAACTCATGGATCTGAATTAACCGAATCATATACTTCGTTTTTACATATCGGATATGCAACAATTACATATGAAACATTATTTTATGCAGCTACACTTTCATTAAAATATTTTACGTTATTACCATTTACACTTATTTATATATATACGACTGATCCAAGCAAATTTGTGAGTAGCTTAAGTAAATTTCGAATTCATTATAAGATTACATATGCAATAAATATTGCATTACGTTATATACCTGATATTCAGTCCGAATATAAAGTTATTAAACATGCACAAGAGGCAAGAGGAGTAGCTTTTGAAAAAGGAGAAGCAAGTTTATGGATTCGTATGAAAAACCGTGTCTTAATTTTTTGGCCTTTAATTATTCATTCACTAGATAGAATCGATACAGTTTCAAATGCAATGGATTTAAGAGGATTTGGAAAGAAGAATACACGAACTTGGTTTTATACAAATAAAGCGAAAAGCGGGGATTTCATTGCTTTATTTGTAGGTATTTTTATTTTAATTGTTGCAGTGTATTTAAAGTTACATGTATTTCAAAACTTTTGGTATCCATTTTAAAGCACTCTCAAATGAGTGCTTTTACTTATTTTTATGTGGACATGCTCAAAAAAGGGATATTTACATAATGTATAATACGAACCAGTTAAAATGATCAACTACCTATTAGTTTTCAAACCAAAAGGAGGAGAAAATATGAGTTACGGTGGTTCTTGTGGTTTTGGTGGAGGTTTCGCGTTATTAGTTGTGTTATTTATTTTATTAATTATCGTTGGATGCAGCTGCTGGGGCGGAGGGTACTAATTTCTAATTAGTCTCCACAAATGTAAACTTAAAAAACATAGAAGATACTTATGTATCGAAACAAATAAAAAAGGAGCAATTATGCTCCTTTTTTATTTGTTTTCAGATGAGTTCATATTACATTTCGGCAATGTAATTGTCAAAGTTGTACCTTTATTAATAACGCTTCGGATTTTCAAACTACCTTGCATCGTTTCAATGATTTTAACAGCAACCATTGTACCTAAACCTGTACCTTTTGTTTTTGTACTAAAATATGGTTCACCAAATCGATTTACTTGCTCTTGTGACATACCAATTCCGCTATCCTCAATTCGAATAATAACTTTATTATTACTAATAGATGAGGAGATATGTAAAGTACCACCATTAGGCATTGCTTCAATCCCATTTTTTATTAAGTTTAAAAAACATTGTTGAAAGTGCTGTTTATTGCCTACAATTGTTGCTGTGGAAAAATCTTTTGTAATATGTATTGTATTCATATTGCATAATGGTAAGATCATATTAATAACTCGGTTCAACTCTTGTTCTACTGAAATATGATCTGATTTTTCTGAAGCAGGTTTGGCAAACGTTAAATAATCATCAATAATTCCTTGTGCACGATGTAACTCTTCAAGTATATGTTCAATATACTCATCTCTTGATTCTGGAGTTAAATTAGGTGTTTTTAAAAGTTGAGTAAATCCTTTTACGACAGTTAAGGGGTTTCTTACTTCGTGCGATATACTAGCAGCAAGTTGGCTAACAATCTCCATTTTTTCCATTTTAATCATCTTCGATCGCATACATACTGCATCTTTTAAAACTTCATTAAAATAAATGCCAAACAACATCAAAATGGTTGGTAATATTATGAAATAAATAATGTACAAATTATTCACTTCAAAATCTGATAAAGTTAATACAATTACAGTTGTAAATATTGCTAGAAAAAATGTTAAAAACATTCCATAAGCTACTTTAATTTTTCTATTATACTTATTAAATTTTGCGGATGCGAATGCTGTAACGATAAACATTGTTCCATAAACTAGTATTGTTAACATACTAAATCCATAAAATGAAAATCTTGTAATTAATAAAATAGCAAACAAAATGATACCAACAGGGAAGCCACCATAAAGTGTGCCTATTATAACTGGTATTTGTCTTAAATCATGAATACAATTTTCATCCATATAGATTGGATAGCGCATACATAAAATAAGAGGGATACTCGTACAAAGGATAATAAGTAATTTTTTATATTTCTTTAAATAGCGTCCGCTATCATATATAAAATAAAAAATAAATATACTACTTAAAATGTAAAGAAGATTATTTAATACGTTTTGATTAATATAAACAAAGTTCATAATATTTTCCTCGTTATTTTGAATTTCCATTTTATATGTATTATACATGATTATAGTAGAAACTTTATGTTTTTAATAATATAGGTTATATCTTTTCAGCATTTGCCACGTTTATCCACTCTTCATAAAATACTTTAACTGATTCATATCGTTCAGCTCGGCTTTCATTTACAGCACGATACGCTATTTCATATAAATTCCTACTTGCTTCCCATTTTGTAAAGGAACGATCTTTTCCATCTCCTAAAATTTCGAAAGCCATCGCCCCCATATTAAATACATTTGTTCTTGCATCAATCATAGCATTTAGCTCAAATTCTTCAGGAGACATAAAACGCGAGGAGCCCCATAATCTTCCCATTTTATTCACATATGGTTTTTTAGAATATAAATCAATATCACAAATCTTCGTCTCATTTGTATGAAAATTATATAAAATACTACCGTCATAAAAATCTAATGCTACATAGTTTTTCTTTTCGACATATGTATGGAAAGAAAAGATGGAATGTAATGATTGAATTCGTTCCATAACTGATAAATGTTTAAATTTATAAAATGGAGAGCTTGGATTAGTATATTTTTCAGGAGGCGGAAAACTCCAATGCGAATGGAGACATTCACCATCAAACCAATCGAAAATTAATACATATCCAGAGTGAACTGGAAAGTGTTCAATTAGTTTTATAAGCGAGTCATGCTTTAATTCCTCATATAGGAAAACCGATTTTTTTAACCTTTCAATAGCGTCTTTCACAGTTCCTTCATATGCAAGTGTTTGTGCCCCTGCATATTTAATAAATTTCTTACGCCCATCTTTTTCTACACCAAAAGATAGATTGCCTGAATCTTGCTGGTCAAAAACCGCAAATACGTTTCCTAATTTCAATAGCCAATCAAAATTATGATGTTCTTTTAACTGGAATGTAACTTGATTCAATTGAATTTCAACTGGAATATCTTTCATATTATACCTCGCATTTATTATAATAAAGTTGTATATTTCAGTATTCGACATATTTTGTGAAAATCCTATGTTAATCACATGAAATTTTATAAATATAATAATAAAAGATTATAAGAGGGTGGATAAAATGGAACAACAAATCGTTATTAAGCCATATGAAAAAGAATGGCATAAAGAGTATGTAATAGAAAAAGAGAAATTTATTTCTTTATTCGGAGGAGATTGTATTGCTATTGAACACATAGGGAGCACATCTGTACAAGGATTAGGAGCGAAACCTCTAATTGATATGATGATTGGTGTAACTGATTTGAAAATTACGGAAAAGTGGATTGAAGCGTTATTAAAAATTGGATATGAGTATGTTCCAAAAGAAACACCCAATCGACGTTTTTTTAGAAAGGGAAAATGGAGAGCTGGTACCCATCATTTGCATGTTTATATTTATAATAGTGAGGAGTGGAAGAATAACATTTTATTTCGTGATTTTCTTATAGAACATAAATGGGCACAGAAAGAATATAGAGAATTAAAAGAGGAACTTGCAACTACATATCCTTTTGATCGTGTTTCATATACAAAGGAAAAGGCACCGTTTATTCAAAAAATAATACAGGAAGCTAAAAAGATCGCTAAATAAAATTAAGTGATCTTCAAATTCTCATTTTATTTTAATCTTTCTCTCATGTTCCTTTCTTTTTAATTTGATATTCTGCTTGTTACAGAAGGTTTATAAGGAAGGAGCTTGAATGAATTGGAGAAGCTACTAAGAAATAAATATTTTCATTTGTATGTTAAAATTATAGGCATTACTATTATTTTTTGTAGTATAGCATTGTTATTTATTAATGTAATATACGGCAACGCATTAAATATGAAATGGTTAAATAAGAAATTAGGTTCTTTCGGTGAATACGGGGCAATTTTAGCTGCATCGTTATGGATTTTACGTCATATATGGTTATTTTTAAAAAAGAAAAATATAATTGGGTTTAAATTGATAAAGGATGTATATCTTTTTATTAAAAAGTTTCACGTATTAATTGGATATACTGTATTAGCTGTATCAATTACTCATGGCATTTATTTTTTATTAAAAGGAAGTCGGCATCTGCTTATATTTTATAGTGGTATATTCTCTCTTTTCATTTTAATCATACTAGGAATCGTTGGATTTTTCTTACAGAAACATAATAAAAAAACAAACTTGATATTGTATAGAAAAGCACATCAAATCATTGCAATTATATTTGGGATAGGATTACTCATTCATTTAACTGTATAGGAGGAATTACTGTTGCAACACATATTAATTATTGAGGATGAGGAAAGTTTAGCTGATTTTTTAGAATTAGAATTAAAGTATGAAGGATATAAGGTAGACATTCAGTTTGATGGAAGGAAGGGATTAGAAGCCGCACTTGAAACAAATTATGATCTTATTTTACTTGATTTAATGCTGCCTGGGTTAAATGGACTAGAAGTGTGTCGTAGATTAAGGGCAACTAAAAATACACCTATTATTATGTTGACTGCACGCGATAGTATTATGGACCGCGTGACAGGATTAGATAGCGGAGCCGATGATTATCTTCCGAAACCATTTGCAATTGAAGAGCTGTTAGCGCGAATGAGAGTTATATTTAGACGAGAAGAACATATAGAAAATAAACATGTTTCATCTCTTACATTCAAAGATTTACAGCTCCAGATTGAATCGCGAACGATTACGAAAGGAAATGAAGAAATCGAACTAACAAATAAAGAATTTGAACTATTACTGATGTTTATGAAAAATATTAATAGAGTACTTACCCGTGATGTTTTATTGGATCAAGTATGGGGATATGACGCGATGGTTGAGACAAATATCGTTGATGTATACGTTCGTTATTTACGTAACAAGTTACATAGTGTAGATAAGGAGGAATATATCCAAACGGTCCGCGGTGCTGGATATATAATGAAATGATCAAAAATAGTGTGCATCGAATTCGAAATCTACCTATAAAGTGGAAATTAACACTTTGGTCCACTACTCTAGTATTTATTTTATTCATTTTATATAGTGCTCTGCAGTTTATTGTAATTAATAAGTGGACTATAGACTATGAACAGAAACAAATAAATAGACAAGTGACAGAAATAGCGGCCTATTTCCAAGATAAAAATGATAGCCTTTCGAGTAAAACGTTTGAAAACAGTAAAGATTTCTTAAACAATATGATTGATAAACATCAAATGATTCGTATTATCGGTATGAACGGGAAAACAATTGTTTCTGTTTCTCGAGAGTTTAATGAATCGTGGATAAAACCAAAACAAGTTACACATGAGGAATTATTTATAAAAAGACATGTAGAAGATCGCATATTAGTTAAGCGTATACCAATTCAAACAAAAGAGTTCACTGGTACCATTGAACTTACGAAAAACTTAGAGGCTTTCGATCATTTATTAAAAATTATTCTAGTGGTAATGGTTATTGCCGGAATATGTGGATTAATCTTTAGTTTTTTAGGTGGGCTACTAATCACGAAAAAACTATTATCAAGCGTTCAAAATATAACGGATACGATGAAACGTATAAAGAAAAATGGACTAAATGAACGGGTTCCAGTACGTGAAAATAATGATGAACTTGCAAAATTATCGTTTCTTTTTAACGAAATGATGGATGAGGTAGAAACTTCTTTTACACAACAGAAGCAGTTTGTAGAAGACGCATCCCATGAACTGAGAACACCACTAACAATTATTCAAGGACATTTGTCTATGTTAAATCGGTGGGGGAAAGATGATCCAGCAGTTTTAAATAAATCGCTTCAATCCAGTTTAAAGGAAGTTGATCGTTTAAATAAGTTAGTTTTAGAATTGCTAGAACTATCAAGAGCTGAATCAGAACAGATGCATCCAATCGCAGCTGATCCAGTCCATGTAAATAGCATATTAAAACAAGTCTCACAAAATTTTGCCGTACTTCAAACTGAATTTCAATTTGATATGAAACTGGGTGGAGATGTGGCATATGTCTCAATACCTTCATCTTACTTAGAACAAATTATTATTATCGTAATGGATAACGCAGTGAAATATACAAAAGAAGTTAATAAATATATTTGTATTGAATCTAGTGTACAATCAGGGAAAGTTAAAATTTGTATCATAGATCGTGGAGCGGGAATACCCGAAGCTGATTTACCTTTTGTTCTTAACCGCTTTTATCGTGTGGACAAAGCAAGAAGTCGAAAACAGGGTGGAAACGGTCTAGGTTTGTCTATTGCAAAACGACTTGTAGAGAAATACAACGGAACGATTCAAATAGAGAGTAAAGAAGACGAAGGAACAATCGTTACGATTACACTGCCTACCGTTTCACTTTAATAATTCAAAAAGAAGGGATGTTTTGTGCATTCCTTCTTTTTTACGGTCAAATTATTTTGTTTATTTCGAACTTTCTAGTACATTAGAAATATAAAGGGGGAATAAAAATGAAAGCTATCGTACATCAATATAAAGCTGGATTTGAAGGGGTAGAATATAAAGTATTACCAGAGATAACACCTAATGCTGGAGAAGTGAAAGTGAAATTAAAATCAGCCGGCTTAAATCATCGTGATTTATTTATAATGAATAACAGAAAAGAAATGCAATTACCATTAGTTCTAGGGTCAGATGGTGCAGGTATTGTTACGGAAATTGGAGAAGGGGTTTCAGGTGCTTTATTGAAAACCGAGGTTATTATTAATCCTAGTATTGGATGGGATAATATTGCAGAAATACCTGAGTTACCAGAGGTGTTAGGTGGACCGAAGGATGGAACGTTTGCTGAATATGTTATTGTGCCAGCTGAAAATGTAGTGGAAAAACCGTCATATCTTACTTGGGAAGAGTCTGGGGTTCTATCTTTATCGGCACTAACTGCATATAGAGCGCTTTTTACAAAGGGTAGATTAAAGTGTGGAGAACATGTTTTAATTCCAGGCATAGGCGGCGGTGTAGCGACATTTGCCATGTTATTTGCAAAAGCAATTGGTGCAAAAGTAAGTGTTACTTCAAGGGTAGAGAGTAAAAGACGGTTTGCCGAAACATATGACGCAGACTTTTCTTTTAATAGTTCTGGAAATTGGGAAGAGAGTTTAAGCGGAGAGAAAGTAGATTTAATAATTGATAGTATAGGTCCAGCAATATTCTTAAAATACTTTGATGTATTAAAACCAAATGGGAGAATTGTTAATTTTGGTGCAAGCTCAGGAGATAAAATTGAATTACCATTACGAGCATTATTTTATAATCAAATCGATATAATGGGAACATCTATGGGTAGCCGTGAGGAATTTCATGAAATGGTTAAGTTTATAGAGAACCATAAAATTAAACCAATTATTGATAAAGTATATTCGTTAGAAGAAGCTATTCAAGCGTTAAGTCGTATGGAACAAGGAGAACAATTTGGTAATATCGCACTTCGTATGTAATAAAAATATGATTTCGCAACTAGTATATTTAAATAGCTATGTTATGTATTCTACACATAAAAAGCATATGATTCGTATTATTTGAAAGGTTTTTCAGCTTTATACATAATTAGCCGTTATAATTAGTCTTACTATTGTCAAATGAGTACTAGTAAAATGAGAATTAGATGAGAAAAGTTTAAGCCCATTTTCATATTGATGTTGTATACTGTGTAAATCAAGAACGCTTTTATTTAAGGAGAGAGTATTATGAATTACACAGTATTTCAATGGTTTAATAATTTTGCTGGATCATCCAAACTATTAGATACGCTAATGATTGCTATTACAAATAGTGCTGTATATGTAGCAATTTTGTTTATGTTTATCTTATGGTTTAATAATGGAAAGAAAGTCAATGCCATTAAAAAACAATATACAGTGTTATATACGACACTTTCAGTCATTATCGCTTTACTAGTAAATGTTGTGATACATGCGGTATATTACCATCCACGTCCATTTGTATCACATGATGTACATCAATTAGTACCACATGCAGCAGACTCATCATTTGTTAGTGATCATTCAGTACTTGTATTTTCCATTGCATTTGTATTTTTACTTAGAGGAGAAAAACTTAAATATGTCGCTCTTATTTGGGCAGTATTAGTCGGTGTATCACGTATGTACGTAGGTGTTCATTATCCTCTAGATATACTTGGTGCTGCTTTCTTAACATTTATTACGAGCGGCTTAGTAATGCAAAGTACACGTATGTGTGAACCAATAGCGAGATTTGTATTTAAAATGTACGCATTGGTAGCGAAACGAATTCCTTTTCTAGCGAAATATAATCATATAGCTTAATTTTTATAAATAACTATTTGTAAGTTTGTTTAAAAGTTCGCCTTTGGAAATCCAGAGGCGAACTTTTTTATTGTGCATAAGAAAAGGGTATTTGCATTAAAAGAGTGGCGAAAGAACAAGTAGGTTAGCACCTATTAAATTTGTAGTTTATTATAAATTAATCATCACGTTACGGAATATTCATAAATTTCACGCACCGTACTATAAATAGAAAAATAAAATAAATACAGAAACAATAACTACTTTCAGAACGATTTAAAGGAATTAAAAGGTAAAGTTCGAAACATATAGTATTGAAAGCAAAAAACTACATAATTTAAAGCACACCATCGTAGCAATTAATTGTGAAAGAAAGGAGATAAATATGCATAAACTTGAAACGAATAAAGGTGCGCGGTATTTTATGGTTGCTTTTATTGTTTTGTTTCTTATTATGCTTTTGCGGTTTTTCTATATTCAGGCAGTAGGTGTCGTACATAATGTAGATGTAAAAGATCTAGCAATTGAACAACATAATAAAAATGGTGTTTTGGAAGCGAATCGTGGCACAATATATGATCAAGCTGGAAAAGTGTTAGTCCAAGATTCCACAACATATCGTGTTGTTGTGAATTTAAAAGGAACAAATAAAGTGAAAAATAAAGATGAAACTGCAGAGCGATTAGCTGATGCGCTTGAAATTGATAAAGAGGACGTATTAAAAAATTTTCATGATGGACGCACGCAAGTTGAAATTGGAAAAGTTGGCCGGAATTTATCTAGAGAAGTAAAAGAAAGAATTGGAAAATTAAAAATTCCAGGGGTATCTTTTATGTCAGAAAAAGCAAGAGTATATCCAAATGAAGATTTTGCATCCTATATACTTGGTTTTGCGAGACCTGACGATAAAGGAAATACAGAAGGAAAATTTGGACTTGAAAAGAGCCTGAATAAATATTTGCGCTCTACAAACGGGAATATAGAATATGTGGGAGCACCAAGAGGGATCCCGCTTACAAATGATATAGGGAAAATAGAACCAGCTAAAAATGGGAATAACGTATACCTTACGCTCGATAAACAAATTAATAGTTTTTTAGAAGAAGCGATGAATAAAGCGCAAGAGCACTATGATTCTTCTATGTTAGTAGGAATCATAGCGGATCCAAAGACAGGGGAAATTTTAGCAATGTCTAGTAAACCTAGTTTTAATCCTAATAAAGGCGATATCGAATATTTTTTAAATGATCCAATCGCAAATGCATACGAACCAGGTTCAACAATGAAAATATTTACGTTAGCTGCTGCAATAAATGAAGGGGTATATAACGGGAAAGAATATTTCCAATCTGGAAAATATTCAGTTGGTTCATCTGATATAAAAGATCATAACGGTGGGTTTGGATGGGGATCTATTACATTTGATGAAGGCTTCGAAAGATCATCCAACGTAGCTTTTTCTATTTTAGAAGATCAGTTATTGAAACCGGATAAATTTAAGCAATATATGAATAAATTTGGATTCAACCAAAAAACCGGAATAGATTTACCTGGCGAAAGTAAAAACACATTATTATTAAATACACAAATTCAACAAGTCACAACTTCTTTCGGACAAGGTTCTACAGTAACTCCCATTCAATTAATCCAAGCAGCTACTGCTATAGCAAATGACGGAAAAATGATGCAACCATATATCGTTGACAAAGTTGTAAATCCAATAAATAAACAAGTTATTATGGAAAATCAACCGAAAGAAATTGGGAATCCAATAAAAAAAGAGACAGCGGACAAGGTAAGAGACTTAATGGAGCGTGTTATTACGTCTTCAAAAGGTACTGGTACAATGTATAAAGTGGATGGTTATCCAATAGGAGGTAAGACAGGAACAGCGCAAATTCCGAATCCTGAAAATGGACGATATATGGAAGGAAAAGAAAACTATATTTTTTCATTTTTAGGAATGGCTCCGATTGATGACCCAGAGTTAATTGTATACTTAGCTATTAAGCAGCCAAAGTTAAAGGGAGATGAGTATGGAGCTCAGCCGCTCGCTGAAATATTTAAACCAGTTATGAAAAATAGCCTTGAATATTTAAAAGTGAAACCATATACAGAAAAACAAATGGCAGATGCAACGAAACGATCCCAATTAAAAGTACAAAACTATGTCAATCAATCAATGGATACAGTAGAGAATAGTGTGAAAAAAGAGAAGCTCCAACCGATAATTTTAGGCGAAGGAAAAATAATAAAACAATATCCGCAATCTGGTGAAGTAATGAGTGAAGGGGATCGTATATTTTTATTAGGGAAGAACGCAATAATGCCAAATTTACAAGGTTGGTCCATGCGTGATGTTATGTATTTCTCTAAACTATTAAAATTAGAATTAAAGACTACAGGTACGGGCTATGTAACGAGTCAAAGCATTGAAAAGGGACAAGATATACAAGAAGGCGATGCATTAGAACTAAACTTAGAACCACCTTTACAACCGTTAGTAGAGGCGAATACAAATTAATTCGGACAAAGTGAAGGGTCTATATACAATAGGCTCTTTATTTTATAGATTTAAGTAATTTCACGCACCGTAATTTTTAGAAAAAATAATAAATAAAAGAATTAACAGAACCACGTTATTAAATATCTGATTATTTTTTATTTACAGTTAAATATTTCTGTGATAATATGGAAAAAATCAAATGCAGTGAAGAGAAGAGTAAATAAAATGAATTTTTCACAGAGAGCTCCATTTAGCTGAAAAGGAGTAAAAATTCTTTATTGAACCAAGCCTCTGAGCAGCACATCGGAACCTTTTATTAGGGGGTGGTGTGACGGGAGCTCCCGTTATAGAGCTATGGTATAAGCATGATTTACAATGCAGTACCTGATAAGGTTAATATGGCGACATATTAACAAACTAGGGTGGCACCGCGATGATAAATCTCGTCCCTAAGACTAAAAGTCTTGGGGGTGGGATTTTTTTATTGTTTCAAAACAATTTGGAAAGCGGGGGCCTAAAATGAAAAACTTACTTAAAGATTGGAAATATCCTTTATTACTACTGTCTGGAGTTGGTATTGCGAATTTAGGGGCATGGATTTACTTAATAGCACTGAATGTACTTGTCTATAATATGGGAGGCTCAGCCTTAGCTGTTGCTACTTTATATGTAATTAAACCATTAGCCGCCTTATTTACAAACGCATGGTCAGGAAGTATGATTGATCGTTTAAATAAACGGAAGTTAATGATTCACCTCGATATATATCGTGCGGTATTTATCGCTATTTTACCTCTACTTCCATCACTTTGGATTGTTTATGTATTCGTATTCTTTATCAGTATGGCCAGTGCAATTTATGAGCCAACTGCTATGACATATATGACGAAATTAATACCAGTAGAGAAAAGACAACGTTTCAACTCATTACGTAGTTTAATAGGATCTGGTGCATCATTAATTGGTCCAGCGATAGCGGGAGTATTGTTAATAGCAAGTACACCGGAGTTTGCTATATATATAAATGCTATAGCATTTCTCTTATCAGGAGTAATTACATTGCTGTTACCTAATCTTGATAAAAAATCCGATATTACTACGTCAAATGATAAGTTATCTTTAGCTGTACTAAAAAAAGATTGGAACATCGTTTTAAATTTCAGTAAAAAATCTTTATATATCGTTTTTGTGTATTTCTTATTTCAAGGGATGATGGTTTTAGTTGCCGCAACTGATTCACTTGAATTGTCATTTGCGAAAGAAGTTTTATTGTTAACAGATAGTGAATATGGCTTTTTAGTTAGTATTGCTGGAGCCGGGTTTATTTTAGGAGCTATAACAAATACAATTTTATCCAAAAAAATAGCGCCTTCATTTTTAATTGGAATAGGATCATTATTCATAGCAATCGGTTATTTAATTTATGCTTTTTCAAATGAATTTTTAATAGCTGCTATTGGATTCTTTATTTTATCTTTCTCTATGGCGTATGCAAACACAGGATTTTATACCTTTTATCAAAATAATGTCCCTGTCCATATCATGGGACGGATTGGGAGTATATATGGGCTTGTGATTGCGGGCATCACCATTTTAATTACGATTTTGTTCGGAGTTGCAACTCAATTTATTTCTATACAACTTGTGGTTATTGTAGGCTCATTGGTAATGCTGCTTATAACTATCATATTGTGTGTATTTACTTTATTGCCCTCACATTCTAAAGTGCATTCCTCTGAGTCAATCAATTCAAAATAGTAATCTTGGTTTTGATTTACGGTATTCAATAGGAGGGTTTACCCTCCTATATATGGAAATATAAGAAGGGTGAACAATATTGATAAACGAAGGTGGTTTTTGTAATGAAAACAAAAGATCAAATAGACAGTATTGTAAAAGAAATGCATCAGCATATAGATTTCTCTGGGGTAATTTTAGTAAAAGAAGAAAAAGGCTTAGTCTATGAAGAGGCGTTTGGTTACGCAAATCGCAATGAATGTATAAATAATACGCTACAAACAAGGTTCGGAATTGCCTCCGGTTGTAAAATATTCACTGCTATCGGTATCTGTCAACTTGTTGAGAAGGGGATAATTACTTTTCAAACAAAGTTAAAAGATTGTTTACGCATAAACTGTCCAAACTTCAATGAAGATATTACAATACATCACCTTCTGACGCATAGTTCGGGTATTCCAGATTATTTTGATGAAAGTATTATGGATAATTTCGAAGATCTTTGGGAACAAACTCCTATGTATCTATTAAAAAATTTAAAAGACTTCTTACCATTATTCCAAAACAGAAATATGATGTTTGCACCTGGAAGTAAGTTTCATTACAACAATGCAGGTTTTATCATACTGGGATTAATAATCGAAGAACAGACAGGATTTGAATTTACGGAATATATAGAAAAAAACATATTCAATCCAATTGGTATGAATGATTCTGGCTATTTTTCTTTAGATAGTTTACCAAGACACACAGCTTTAGGATATATAAAAGACGAAATTAACCAAAATTGGAGAACAAACGCCTACTCTATACCAATAAAAGGTGGTTCTGATGGTGGTGCTTTTATTACTGCGCCAGACATGCTGAAGTTCTGGGAAGCGTTATTTAACTATGAAATCATAAGCCGAGAATATACAAACATGCTTTTAACTCCTCATATTCAAGTAAATAATAATCAGTCTTACGGCTATTGAATATGGATTGAAACAAGAGAAAACAAGATATTCAAATATCATGTAATGGGATATGATCCAGGAGTCAGTTTTCGCTCAGCCGTATATCCAGGATTAGGTATTACAGTAGTTATTCCGTCAAATAAAGGAGCGGGTCCTGAAAAGATAATGAAAGAATTAGAAAACTCTTTTTCATAAGGTTAAAAGAGTTTATGAACGCATTAATAAATGCAAAAAAGACGTACTATTTATTTGTACGTCTTTTTTGCATAAACAATGCTTAAAACTGATGGGAAATCACATTCTATATTTTATAATTTTTATTAGCTAGTTTATTTAAAGTATGGAATGAAAAGAAGCGAATATAATTTTCAAATGTAAACAAGTAAATAGGAGGACTCTAAATGGATATTCTATTTGTTATTCTACTTGTTGTTTTTATAATGATATTAATGCAAGGTAAAGAATATAAAGTGAATATTAATCGTATTTGGTTCATTCCGACTTTGCTGTGCTTTGCGACAATCCAGTCTATTATTCATATGGGACAATTAACTATATTGAAAGTATTACTATTCGTTGTAATGCTGAGGATTGGATTGGGCCTTGGAATGATTAGGGGAAAAGTTTTAACATTTCGATTAGATAGTGAAACAGGTCATGTATTACGCAAAGGAAATTGGTTAAGTACAATTATTCTACTTGCCATTCTAGGTACGAAGGTTTTGATTAAACAAAGTATGTTTTCTAGCAGTACTCACTATACATTAATGGTTGTAACAAATACCTTTTTATGTATCACATTAGGTACTGTAATTAGTAAACGATATTATATTTGGAAAAAATATAATGAATTAATACAAAAAACATGAAAGTATTCATCCATTGTTTAACAGCGCCGTGAACGGTAATACTAAATAACATTGAACTTTTACAACAAGGGATGATAATATGATATTCATTTATACAGATTTTGGCGGAACACATTCAACTTCACTTGCTGCAGCTTATCATTTAAATAAATTACCAACGGATCGTAAGTTAACGAAAGAAGAAATTTTGAATGTAGATTACTTTAATAAATTGAAAACAGAGGATATGGGCAAAATCATTTTTCATGGAATAGACGAAAATGGTAATCCGGTTTATACAATTGGATGTGGTGCATCAAAAGTCGTTGTACCTGCGATGAAACATTTAGGAGAGATTTTGCAAAAACATTATCAAAGTCATGAAAAGATTATTTTTTCTAATACATCACCAACAGTGCCTTTACCAATGACTTTCGGTGGTCTGTTTTCTAGAAGATTTCACATCGACTTCATCGGCGTACCGTTACTCGTATGGGGAGCGAAACTTTGCTGTGATAACGTACAAAGACTTGTTAGTTATACGAAAGAAGCTGGTCGATTGACAAATGATTATGTTGTAATTTTAGATAATGAAACCTTTAAATAATGTATAAAAAGAAGAAAATCGGGCAAATACTTCGGTTTTCTTCTTTTTTTCGTGAAAATGACAAAAAATATTCACATTTAATATCCATCTACTATAGCCAAAACAATAAAGTCCTGTTACTATTACAGGGATATTCTCTTTTCGTAACATAAATATATAGAAAAGTCAGAAAAGAGGAATTGAATTAAGGGAGGAACAACATGAAGCGTGTTGCTTGGATTACTGATAGTACAACTGCGAGTTTTACAACAGAAGGAGATAACTTTGTTATCCCAATTGAAGTTATTATTGATGGTGTGTCGTACAAAGATTGTGAAGAAGGTGTGCGTGAGCGCGTCTATAATGCGTTAAACGAAGGTAAAACTGTCACTACATCACAACCTAACATAGGGGAAATGGTAGAGTTATTTTCGAAATGCAAAGAAGAATATGAAGAGGGATTTGCAGTTGCTATTAGCGGAAAAGTAAGTGGAACTTATCAAAACATGAAGTTAGCTGCAGACATGGCAGGTTTCCCATTAACGGTATTGGATAGTGAAACAACAAGTTATCCAATGGATGAACTAATTAGAAAAGCGAAATCGTTATACAATGATGGTATGACGTTACAAGATATACACAAAACATTAGTAGATGAAAAAAGAAGACCTTTCCACGTATTCCCGAAAAGTTTAAAAGGCCTTTACGCAAGTGGACGTGTAAAGGGAGTTCAATTTTTACTTGGAAGTTTATTAAGTGTCAACTTAATATTAGAAGTAAAAGGTGGAGAGCTTTTACTTGAAAAGAAAGTTCGCAAAATCCAAAAATGTCGAGAATACATTAAAAATGAACTCGAAAAAGAATTACCAAAAGTACTTCATATGTTCCATGCTAACGATAAAGATGGAGCTGAGGAATGGATTTCAGATATTAGAAAAGCATTCCCTGAAATGGACTTTAAACTATATCCATTACCAATTTCATTTGCGGTTCATGCAGGTGAAGGTACAATAGCAATTAGTTATTAAGAGGAAAACCCGTGAATAATTCACGGGTTTTTTATTTAATTGAATTGAAATTGGAGGCATATCACGTCGCCATCAAACAAAAAGGCTCATTTTATTGTTTTGAGGAGCAACCAATCCCTCAACTTGATTTGAAATTAAAAATATAAACCTTTGCCTACTGGCTGAACAGTTTCTAGAACAGTATCGACCATTTCTTCATTGATTAGGGTTCTTATAATCCAGGCTGAGAGATCTTGAGCAGCAAAACAGCCTGCAGCAGTCGAGATATTTCCTTCGTTTACGAAACTTTGTTCAATAACGTCTACATCAAATTCTTTAAGCTGTTCTACTACGGACGGATATGTAGTGGCTTTCTTACCTGTTAGTAATTTTTTAGCTCCTAGTAGTAATGAACCAGAACACATAGATCCTATTAATTGTCTTTGAGGATCTACATGAATGCTATTAAGATACTCTTGATTTGTATATAAATTTTGTACACCCTTACCACTTGCAAATATTACAGCGTCAGCAGACGGAATATCAGATATGCTTCCTGTCATGGGAATACGTAAGCCAGACATGGATATATGAGTTTTTCCCGTTCCTAATAGTTGAACGTCCCAATCAGAAATACCGCCAACTAAACGTACACGATTTAATAAATCCCATGGTAGAAAAACATCTATATCAGTAAAGTTATCAAAACAGACTATTGCAATTTTCATTTTCTAATCCCTCATTCCGTATGTATGTCCCCTAATTTAGAATATAAACTGCTCCTTTTTATGTTCTATATTAAGTTATAAATTCCTGTATATTCTATGCGATGGAAATTTAATTAAATAAAAGGATTATACACCTATAAAATATGTGGCATTCAAATATCCCATACATAACGTAAATAATGTTGTTTCGAAAGTTTAAAGGGTTTTTAAATATAAAAATAGAAATCTATATAAAAAAATATATAAATGGTAGTGATGCTATGAAAATAGGTAAATTTGGAGAATTAAATAACATAAGTATTGATACAATTAGACATTATATGGACCTGGGTCTCATTATTCCTGAAAAAAGGGGAGGGCATTATTTTTTTGATGAGTATTGTCAAATAGATTTAGAACTTATATTACATTACAAAGATCTAGGATTTAGCTTGAATGAAATTAAAGAACTATTTTTTTATAAAAATTTAGCGAAATCTATGAATTACGAAAATGATACTTTTTACCAATCTTTATTTAAATTGAAATATGACAAGATGGAACAGGAAATAGAGCTTTTGGGGAAGAGGCGGGATAAATTAAAGGAAGTGTTACAAGATTTATTATTAACAAATGAAACTTCAAATTCAATTATAGGGATAGATTTAAGCGTACTTCATTTACTTACATGTTCTAAGTGTAGCGAAAAACTAATTCTTCAAAATGGAATTATTACTAACAATCAAATTACTGAGGGGAAGCTAATTTGTAATTGTGGTGAAGAATATATTATTACTTCAGGAATTATAACTGCGGGTAAATTGTTTAAAGTAAATGAGCAAACGTCACTTGAAGATACTATTTCGGATTATATTCATGAAACTGATAATGCGTATTTGGAAAATATGCATAGGGAAGGGGAATGGGCGAAAAAGAAACTAGTACATTTAAATTTAAATAACAAATTAATACTGGATTTAGGATCGGGACTTGGATTCTTTTTGAGAAACATTTATGAAGAACTGCCCGAAAATTGCCTATACATTGCAGTGGATCGAGATTTAAATAAACTTTTATTTTTAAAAGATGTATTAGCGAGAAGAAATCCGAAAAGAAACATTCTCTTTATCTGTGCTGATTTTTTGAATATCCCTATTCAGAATCAGTCAGTTGATGTAGTAATTGATCATTCTGGTACGAGCAATTATAGTTTTGAGCATGAGGATTTTTTACTTCACGAATTAAATCCACTTTTTAAAACGGATTGTTATTTAGTAAGTTTATTTATTTTATTTAAAAATTTCAGCTCAAATAGCCAAATTACAAATAACTTTCGAGAAAATTTTACACTTTCAAAAGTAACGAAAGAAATCCAAAATCTACACTTTCAATCCATTGATGAAAGTACTTCAAATTATTTGACACGAGGAGGAAAGTACGAGGATTTCTTTGTTCAAGGAGAAGAAATTTATACATATTCATTTTTCGGAAAAAGATAAGGGCAATCCCGTCAAAAAAAGTCCGGTTTTATAACTGGACTTTTTTTGATGATTTATATTTATACTCTTTGCGATTAAAAGACAAAGAGGATGTTAATCTACATGTTTAGCACTCACATGACACTCTCTTATCGGTGTATGTCTAGTAAGAGAAAAGATAGCCAAAACTAAAGACAATAGAACTAGAGATCCACCAACCCAGGCCATGTAGGCAACATTCTCTACTTGTTTTAAAGCTATACCTCCAACTGCGGAACCGAGTGAGATTCCTATTTGTAGAGCTGAATTATTAAAACTTTGTTGTATATCTGACGTATCTGGGGCGGTTTGGATTAAATAACTTTGTTGAGGTGGTGCAAGTCCCCAACTTAATGCAGCCCAAACTATCATAACAGGAATAAATAGACCAATAGAAACTGTCGTGAACGGTAATATAAATAAGATTAGAGCAAATAAAGTAATAACTATCACAATACTTTTTGGAGCCCCTATTTTATCTGATAATATACCGCCGAACGCTCCGCCACTTACTGCAGCTATACCAAATACTAAATAAAATATGCTTATCCAATAAGGGCTTAGGTGAAACTTTTCTTCTAAGAAAGGAGTAAAATAAGCATATAAAGTATAGTGTCCTGCTAACATAAACATGGTAGCTAGATGAGCAGCACCTAGTTTTGGACTACACACGGCCTTTAATTGGATAGATAAAGGAGTTCGGTTTTCCTCACCAGGTATTTTCTCTAAAAATACTGAAATTAAGATAATAGATCCCAATGATAAAATAGCTATACAAAGAAAAATAACTCTCCAGCCAAATGTGTTTGAAATTAATATGCCTAGTGGTACTCCTAAAACAAGTGAAGAGCTAATACCCATATAAATTAATCCTAATGCTTTTGCTCGGTAAGAGGGATTTACAATCTTTGCTGCAATTGTAAGGGAAAGTACGACAACTAATGCTGTACTCATAGCAGTTAAAATTCTTGCTATCATCATAAAAGTAAAGTTTGGACTAAAATAAGTAAGTATATTACCAATTAGAAACATATAAAGTGAAATAATATACAATTTTTTTCTTTCCACTTTACTTGTAAAAATTAATAATACAGGACCTGCTATTGCATAAGTAAAGGCGAAGATTGTAATTAATTGACCAGCGGAACTTAATGAAACATTAAAATCTTTAGCGATGTCTGGCAATATTCCTCCAACAATAAGCTCTACAAGCCCTACTGCTATTGTTGCTAAAGCTAATATAAATACTTTGAAATTCATTTTTTGTATTCCCTTCTCGTCATTATTTACCTTAAAACAAAAAAACTCCTGACCACAAACGCTAAAAGACGCGTTTTGTAGTCAGGAGTTATTGGTTCCTGGTAGAGACCCCCAAGCCATATTCTTGGAGTTATACATGATTCTCATATGTAATTAGTCAATGTAATAGAAGATACCATATTACTTTTTACATTTCAATAAAAAAATTTCGTATTTGTACATGTGTACCTATATGAAAGAGATAAAATGGGCTTTCTGAAACTCTAATAATTTTACCTTTCGATGGAAGCGCGTCTAAATGATTCAACTATTGCTAACTTTCACTAATGAAGATTATATAAATAACAAACGTAAGTATTAAACGGCTATATAAAGTAAAAAAGCGACATCCTTTCTGTAGAATTAATTATAGAAAAGGGTGGCGTTTTTTATATGTATATTTTTGTATCTAATCAATTACAACTATTTGCTTAAGCAATTCTAAACTATTTATCTTCAAATCATTGACGGTAGATGAGATTAGTTTAATGGGCATGGGGTTAACCCCATCTTTTTTTATTTCTTTGTATTAATTTTTAAACACAATGTATTGATATTGGGTTAACCCAATAACTTACACTTAATGTAATACAAAGAAAAGTGGGGGGAATTGTTATGGGAAGTTTACGATTACATATAGAAAATAAAAAAAGAAACCAGGAACTAAGAAATATTTGTTTATATTCAATCGCAAAAACAGTATCAATATTCGGTACCGCTATGTATAGTTTCGCATTAGGATTATATGTTTTACAAATAACTGGATCTGCGTTAAATTTCGCGATTACGCTCATATTAGGAACGATTCCAATGATTGTTTTGAATCCCTTTGCTGGTGTAATTGCTGATAAGGTTGATAAAAAGAAACTAGTTATTTGTATGGATTTACTAAGTGGATACTTATTAATAGCTGTTTATATATTAAGCAGCTATTATGGATTAAACTTATTCATCATTTATACTACAACCTTTCTTATGACAGTGTTTACAACCTTTTTTGGAATAGGATTAGAGGCTGCAAAACCAAATATCGTCTCTAAAGAGAAGCTTATGAGTATTAATTCTATAAGTAAAATTATCGATTCTGTATCTTTAATTCTCGGCCCTATGTTAGGTGGCATCGTTTTTTCAGTATTTAATATTAAGACCTTTATAATTATAAACGGTATTTCTTTTATTCTTTCAGGGATAGCATTACTATTTATTCATTTTAGACTGTTCGAGTACAACATAAATGAGGGAAATTCAAAAAGAGGAGTTAATTTTATTAAAGATATAAAAGAGGGGTTTTCTTACTTACTTGAAAAGGAAAGCTTAAAGAATACGTTTCATATTTTAATTTCGTTTAATTTCTTCTTAGGCTTTGCTGTAACTGTTCCATTGCCATACATTATTAACACAGTACTCAATCTTGGTTCTAAGCAATTTGGTATCATTCAAGGGACTTTTCCAGTAGGGATGATAATTGGTGCAATTGTAGTAAAAAAGATAACTGATCGTTTTTCTTACTCTTATCTTTTGAAAAAACTAAGTTCTATGTTGTCAGTTTTTATGATTATTTTAGGAATTCCAGTTTTATTCAAAAGTTTTGAAGTGAATGATTTAGTATTCGTTATTACGTATTGTGTTGTTATGATCTTTTTAGGATTTATTATAGCGTTAATTGATATTCCTTTAATTTATTTCATGCAAAATGAGATTCCCGATGAATACAGGGGAAGGGTTCTCAGCATTGGATTAAGTATAGGTAAAATGATGCTCCCTATAGCAATGGCACTATCCGGTCTATTATTAAATTATATCCCAGCGTACACCATTCCAATTGTAGGGGGATTCTTATATTTCATAGTAATTAAAGTTTCATCAAATCGTTTCATATTAGAGGTTCATTCGAAAGATTATAGTGCTTAGTAGATTCTTAGATTATTTATAGAATGGATACTGCTACCTCTTTCAAGCTAAGAAAAGCAAATACTATAAAACGAAATTTATAGTTTGTTAATTCTTATAGGCCTATTCTTTGTATTTGTTTTTGACTATATTCCGCAATCTGATGATTACTTACAGAATAAGTACGGTGAACAATTTACAGTGTATAAACAGAAAACAAAAAAACTAATACCGTTTATTTGGTAAATCAGTTTCATAAATTATAAAAAGCGCAGGATCATCATCCTGCGCTTTTCTATCGTAATTCAGCTGTTTTTCTAATAACAATCTTATCAATATCATCTTCTTCATCACCATTAAATAACCCGCGTTCTTTTAAATACGCCTCAAAATATAAATCTGCTTCTGCACGTTCATCATACGGTTTTACAGATAGAACGAAACCTAATTTGTTTTGTTCCTCTAAATGAGAAGTGGAGATGTAGGCCGGTACATTGTGGCGTAAAAAGAGTTCTTTAACCGGAATAATCATATCTTTCATTAATTTCGTTAACATACCCATTTCAAACTCGAAATTAAAGCGATCTATGCTACATAAATCAGCGAATACTACACCGATAAAACCTGTATTAAATACTTCTTGATATTCTACTTCTTCATCATTACTGTAAAAATTCTTTTCGATTAAATAATTTACAAAATAAGCAACGCCGTCACTTTGTTCAAATGGTTTCGTTGAAAGAACGAAGCCGATTTTCTTTTGTTTATGTAAATACACACATGACATGTATGCTGAAATATTATGTTCTTTAAATAAAGAACTTGTTGCCCCAGAGAGGCCATCAAGTACGTGATGAACAATTTGAAGTTTTTTACGAGCGAAATAATAGGATTTCTTTTGTAACTCCAATGTATCAATAAAGACAGAGCCGATAAAGCCTGTATTTGAAATGATAGGTGTTTGCTTTTTTCTTCCTCTGCGCTTTGCTTGAGCCATTGTAAAAATCATCCCTTCATGTACAATTAAAATAAAAAGAACGTTTGTTCGTATATTTTTATTTTACTATTAAAACGCTATAAAGTAAAGGGTTTTTGACGAAAAAAACAACAAAAAGACACCTGTAAAAGGTGCCTTAAACGCTGTAGGGAAGAGGGTTCATCCCAACTATTTATATTATGATACAGAAACGATCTCTTCTGCATCTTCTACATCTAAATGACAGTCCATAGTACGAACATCTTGATCTTCATGACTTCCGAAATAAATAGTAATTTTCATATGTATCGCTCCTTTATTCTAGGAATACCTAAAATAATTACTAGTAATGTTACTATTTATTATATACCACTTTTTTCATTCCGACAACGTTATATCATTTTTAATTCTTTTAGGGCAAAAAGAGTAATGTATAGAGATATTTTTATAGAAATAGATACATTTCTTATGTGTTATATTTAATACTGAAGAATTCGAAAACGAATTTTTATGAAAGGAGCAAAATGAATGAATTATAAACAGTTACTAATAGATAACTTCACATATAAAACCTCATATATTGCGCGGCAGTTACATGGAATGAATGTAAAAGAAACGAAGGATTACATTGCTGTCGACTGTGGTTTACCGGCAGATACATTTAATATCATTACTATACTAAACAATAATTTAACGGAAGGTATTGAGAAACTATATAAAGTGGTAAACAACTATAATCAAAAGAAATTTCCAATGAGTGTTTGGTTTTGGGATGATAGGCATGAGCAGACTATAAAAAGCGAATTAATAAGGCTTGGCTTAAAAGAAACAGAACAAAATATCGCGATGATAGCAGACTTAAAAACAATTCATCCAACAATAAACATGCCAGAAGGTTTTACGATACAAAAAGCATCTTCGTCAGGACAAATTAAAAATTTTGGGGAAACGTTAGCTAATCTATTTGGTACTTCAGAGGAAGGTACACATGTACAAGCATTCTACAATGAAACTGCTTCTTTCGATTTATGGAATAGTGAGAATATGAAACTATATTTAGGGATTTTTAAAAATGAAGTCGTATCTGTTGGTTCGTTAGTATGTACAAAAGATAGTATTGGTATTTATGATATAGCAACGAAAGAAGAAATGAGAGGGCAAGGATTTGGCTCTACTATGTTTAATTACTTGCTACAAGAAGCAAAGGAATTAAACGTTTCTCAATGCGTATTACAAGCTTCACCTGATGGGATTAATATTTATAAAAAGGCTGGTTTTCAATCTGTTGGACAAATGACTGTATTTGAAAATAGACGTTTAATTGAATAAATTATTCAATCTAAATTGCTTTCATGTAGGAGTTAATACATCATTATGAAAAAAATATATATCGTTACAATCATTTTCACCTTTATAGTAATAGTCACTTTTGCTTTTCATAAAGTAAATGAACTTAAGTACACAAAAGCTATTAATCAATCAAATCATATAAAAAACATTGCACATAGAGGAGCTTCTGCGTATGCGCTGGAACATACAATACAAGCTTATAAACTAGGACAACAATTAAAAGGAGATTATATAGAAATTGATCTTCAAATGACAAAAGATGGACATTTAGTAGCTATGCATGATGAAACAGTAAACCGCACTACAAATGGTAAGGGGCTAGTTAAGGAACATACATTAGAAGAAATAAAGCAACTAAATGTAGGTTCTTTTTTCAATGAAAAGCATCCAGCTTTAGCAAAGAAAGAATTTGAGGATGCTACAGTTCCAACACTAGAGGAAATTATTGAAACGTTCAGGAATAGTACTAATTATTACATTGAAACAAAATCGCCAGATGAATATCCCGGTATGGAAGAAAAGTTATTAGAAATTATACAGTACTACGAAATAAGTGATAAAGTTATTATTCAATCATTTAGTAAAGTAAGTTTGCAAAAAATTCATAGTTTAGATGTTCATATACCTCTAGTACAATTACTACCTTACAAAAAGGCAGTTCAATTAACTGAATTAGAGATAAAAAAGTACAAAACATACTGTATCGGTATTGGGATGAACTATAAATATATTGATTCAGCTTATGTAAAGAGAATAAAGAAACACGGATTAGAAGTTCATCCATTTACTGTAGATAATGAAAAAGATATGAAAAAGTTACTTCTATGGGGAGTTGACGGGATGTTTACGAATTACCCGGATCGTTTACATTCGTTATTACAATCTTCAATTATAATGGTGTAATTATCACTGAATCAATACAACAAGTACCCACAAGTATACAAAGATAGTTTGTGGTCCAAATGGTAACATTATTGAATACATAGAGCCGATATTGAAATGAAATCCGAAAAAGAATCCAATATTTTTATTGGATTCTTTTTATTTAGCTCCAAGTGACGAACTTAAAGCAATTTGAATTTGAATTTGTTAATAAAATATTACATTGAGTATGATTTTTTGTAATTATCATTAGAAAGTAACGAAATTGTAATGAATTTTAACTACGCTTTTTATATTTTTTTGATACACTGACTACGAGAGGAATACCGATTAATGTAGGTAAAAACCAAAACCATATAGGCGGTAATAAATTAATTATGGGAATATGAATACCGACGTTTACTAAAAGTGCGGTAACGGCACCAATATAAGAACCTAACATACCTCTAATATGGTGATGAAGCCAATTTTTCCAACGTTTTTTTCGTGCGAGGTATCCATATATCGCAAATGAATAAGAGAAAATTGCTACATAAAATAAATATGCGATTTTATCCCAGCTTATAATGGATAATATAATTGCAGTAAGGGTGATGACAACATAGGATGCATGATATATTTCACCCCATTCCGTATGTTTTCCTTTCTTCTTTTGAGCAACCATCGCTACAATACCGGTGATTAAGCATATTGTTCCAAATAATATGTGGATGGTTAAAAGAATGTGAAAAATGCTCATAATAATTCCTCCTTTTTTATTTTTATAGTATTGCAGTATAGGAGGAAAGTTGAAACGCATTGTTTATTCACCTTAATATTTTGAAATAAATGTACTCCTAGCACAAATATAAACAGACAAATTTTTCTTGAACTTAGCGGAGACACGTATTACGTGAAAAGAAGGAGAGACTTCCATGTTTACATCTATTACATATTTACAATCTGGGAATGAGAAGCAACAAAAAGTGTATGATGTTTTGAATAAACTTAACATTATGGAGGATTTAATTTTGTATAGTCCGGTTCTTTGCGGGACAATTCCTATTAGAATTGATACTCTTCAATCTGACTTAGATATAGTAATGGAAGTACATAACTTTGATGTTTTTGAACAGGAAATGAGATCTTTATACGGTTCTTATAAAGGATTCAAAATAAAAAAGAAAAAAATTAAAACTACAGAATCGATAAAGGTAAATTTTGAATTTGAAGGTTTTAAATTTGAATTATTTGCTCAGCCTAAGCCAGTACGTAACCAAAATGCATATAGACATATGATAGTAGAGCACATGCTATTAATACAGCATCCCCATATAAGGGAAGAAATTCTTCGCTTAAAAGAGAACGGTTTAAAAACAGAACCTGCTTTTGCTCAAGTATTAAATATTGACGGAGATCCTTATGACGAACTTATTTTATTGGGACAGGAAATGAGATTGTGGTAAATACGATACACAAAAACTCCTCTATAGTTAAAAGAGGAGTTTTTGTTATGCCATGAGCTTACGGATTAATTCACTCAACAATTTAATTCCGCTAGTTATTTGCTCTGGAGAAACATATCCATATGATAAACGAATGTACCGATCTGATTCTTCTTCATATATACGTCCTGGGTTTAAAAGAATTCCTTTTGATAGCGCCTCTGAAAATAATTTCTTCATCGGAATGTTAGGTACAATCTTTAGCCATATAAATAATCCACCACTAGGAATATCCCACGATGCAACATCTGCGCAGTATTTATTTAAAGCTCGTATCATGAATTGTCTTCGTTCTTTTAATTGAATTCTTACGTTTGCAACATGTTCTTCATAAAAACCTTTATTTATCCATTCAGCAGCAACTCTTTGAGATAAAGAGCTCGATCCATAGTCTGTTTGCATTTTTATATCTGACAATCTATCAATAACTGGTTCGGGTCCAATGATCCATCCAATTCTAAGTCCTGGGCTAAGTGTTTTAGAAAGACTACCAACATATAATACATGTCCATGTTTATCTATCGACTTTAAAGGAGGTGGAGATGGTTCATCAATCCATAACTCTCGGTAAATATCATCTTCAATTATAGGTAACTGTTCCTTTTCACATATTTTTATTATTTCTTTTCTTCGTTCTTGAGACATTAATGCCCCTGTTGGGTTTTGAAAACTTGGGATAGAATATAAAATGTTTTTCTTTTGACTGTATTTAATACGTTTTAATAATTCGTTAGGTAAAATACCGTGATTATCCATACATATACCAGATAGATTTATATTTGCTGATTGAAATACATGAAGTGAATATAAGTAAGAAGGTTGTTCAAGTAAAACGGTTGATTCTCTATGCAAAAGACCAATTGATATTAATTGGAGTGCTTGTAATGCACCAGAGACGATTAATATAGAACTGGCTGAAGTATGTATTCCGAATGATTTTACGTATGTACTAATTGCTTCACGTAACGGCAAAAAACCTTTTTGTTCTTCGTATCCAAAATAATCTATTTCGTCACTTACGCTTTTCATAATGGACTGCATAGTTTCTAGCGGGAAAATTTGAGGCGCAAGTTCACCTTTACTAAGATGGATAAGTTCTTTATTTGCTTCTGCTTCATTGATTTCTCGTACCATTAACTTGCTAGGTTTGTGAATACCAGCTTTTACATAGTCACTCCAATCAGGCGGGGGATTCGTCGCTAATAATGACCATGTATTATTTGTTACAATTGTTCCTGCTCCAATTTTCCCTTGAATCAATCCATCTGCCATAAGTTCATCTAGCGCAGTTATTACAGTACTTCGATTTACATGAAATAATTTGGCTAACTGCCGTTGACTAGGAATCTTACTTCCAATAGGCCATTCTCCATTTTCAATTTTTTCTTTCATAAAGTTTACTATCTGCCGATACTTAGGCAGTTTTTTATTAGTTGTCATAAAAAAACTCCCTCGTTCACTTTATAAATGCCAAGTGGTTGGTTTTTACGATAAATAACTGGTTGAAGACATTGTAACAACTATTAAATATGATGAAAAGAAATAATTGGTAATTATAAAGTGGTTGGTTTGAAGGGGGAGAAAAAACATGAATTATAAAAAATGGGAATTTCGGATTATTTGTGCTCATGCTTTTACGATTTTAATATGGGGGACTGCCTTTCCAGCAATTCGTATGGGGCTCGAATCTTATACACCTGAGCACCTTACTTTACTACGTTTATTAATTGCTTCATTTATTCTTCTGTTGTTTTCTTTTATATACAAGTTACGACTGCCGGACTTAAAGGATATCCCAGCAATTTTTATATTTGGTGCTTTAGGATTTACTTTTTATCACATTGCATTAAACTACGGCGAAAAAACAGTAAATGCTGGATCTGCAAGTTTAATTGTTTCAGTCACACCTATAGTAACGGCTATTTTTGCATCTGTTTTTTTGAATGAAAAAATGAAATTAAATGGTTGGATCGGTGGTGTAATTAGTTTTATAGGAATTGCTTTCATATCATTTAGTCAAGGAGATGCTATTCAATTGAATAGTGGAGGATTATTTATTTTATTAGCAGCGATTTCAGAAAGCTTATTTTTTGTTTTCCAAACTTCTTACTTGAAAAATTATGGCTTCTTGCCATTTACTATATATACAATTTTATCTAGCACTGTATGTATGCTTATTTTCTCGCCAGGAGTGTATACAGAAATACTAGCAGCTCCTCTTGAAGTGAATATGAGTGTTATATATTTAGGTTTATTTCCAACAGTACTCCCATATATCGCAATGGCATATATCATATCTCATTCTGGTGCTGCTGAGGCAACGAGTTCTCTATATTTAACGCCAGTAACTGCATGTTTTATTGCTTGGTTATGGTTAGGTGAAGTACCGACTTTTGTTTCAATAATTGGCGGGGGAATTACTATACTTGGAGTTTTAATTACTCATATATCACTATCAAAAAAAGAAAAATATACAACTCTAGTAAATAATAAATCAATATAAACTCATTCCATAACCACTTTATTATACTTTCTTTTGTTGATAAATATAATATTTTGTATTTCAGTTAAATATTGTATGTTACATTTTATGTAGTAAGCATTTTAAAAGGAGATGACAACATAATGAATGGAAAAAGAAAAATTTTCACATGTATTTCTATTATAGGCATCGGACTAGCTAGTTTTTCTAATTCTAGTTTCGCAGCAAATGGAACGGACAATTCAGTACAAACTTCTATTCCCATAGTTAATCAACAAGTAGCTGCTGTAAAAGAAATGAAACCATTTCCCCAGCAAGTTAATTATGCAGGTGTTATAAAACCAAATCATGTTACACAGGAAAGTTTAAATACTTCTGTAAGAAGTTACTACGATAATTGGAAAAAGAAATATTTGAAAAATGATTTATCTTCTTTACCTGGTGGTTATTACGTAAAAGGAGAGATTACGGGTGATGCTGATGGGTTTAAGCCACTTGGAACTTCAGAAGGTCAAGGGTATGGGATGATAATTACAGTATTAATGGCTGGTTATGATTCGAATGCTCAAAAAATCTATGACGGTTTATTTAAAACAGCAAGAACTTTTAAAAGCTCTCAAAATCCTAATTTAATGGGATGGGTTGTCGCAGATAGTAAAAAAGCACAAGGTCATTTTGATTCTGCTACTGATGGGGATTTAGATATTGCGTATTCTCTTCTTCTTGCTCATAAGCAGTGGGGATCAAATGGAACGGTTAATTATTTGAAAGAAGCACAAGACATGATTACAAAAGGTATTAAAGCTAGTAATGTTACAAATAATAATCGACTAAATTTGGGAGATTGGGATTCTAAAAATTCACTTGATACGAGACCATCTGATTGGATGATGTCACACCTTAGAGCATTTTATGAATTTACAGGTGATAAAACTTGGCTTACTGTTATTAATAATTTGTACGATGTTTATACGCAATTTAGTAATAAGTACTCTCAAAATACAGGACTTATTTCAGATTTCGTTGTAAAAACCCCACCACAACCCGCACCTAAAGACTTCTTAGATGAGTCAGAATATACAAATGCATATTATTACAATGCTAGTCGGGTACCATTGAGAATTGTAATGGACTATGCGATGTACGGCGAGAAAAGAAGTAAAGTCATTTCTGATAAAGTCTCTTCATGGATTCAAAATAAAACGAATGGAAATCCTTCTAAAATTGTGGATGGTTATCAATTAAACGGATCCAATATTGGTAGTTATCCAACTGCTGTATTTGTTTCACCGTTTATTGCTGCAAGTACAACGAAAAGCGATAATCAAAAGTGGGTAAATAGTGGATGGGATTGGATGAAGAATAAGAAAGAAAGCTACTTTAGTGATAGTTATAATTTATTAACCATGCTATTTATTACAGGTAATTGGTGGAAACCAATACCTGATGATAAGAAAATAGAAAACCTAATAAATGATGAAACTCAAAAAGGATACGATAAATAACAAGGTTTTCTTTTTAGTAAAAGGAATTAGCACTATGCTAGTTCCTTTTTAATATTTCGTGAAACAATACAGCTTTACACTTAAATAAAGAAAAATTTAATAAGATCATGTTGTAGGTTGTTGTCGGAAAAAGGAGAATATGTCACTCTGTTGAATATAAAAATACAACCTATTTATAAAGGAGCCTAAAATATTGAATGTCCAGTTAAAGGTTGTTACGAGAGAGAATTGGGAAGATGCCTTAAAGCTACAAGTTAAAGAAAATCAGACGAAATTTGTTCCATCTGTAGCAGTTTCACTTGCTAAAGTATATATAAAACCAGATGGAGACAATGTGGAGTACATACCATTTGCGATATACGACGGCAATCTAATGGTTGGTTTTATTATGCATGCTGTTGTAAGAGAAACAACTGATATGTATTGGATAAATGGATTTATTATCGATCAAAAGCAGCAAGGGAATGGTTATGGAAAAGCGGCATTACAAGAAAGTGTTTCTTTAATAAAAAATACATGTAAGGCGTGTAAAGAAATAAGATTAACAGTACATAAAGATAATGTCTTTGCAAAGAAACTATATGAACGTTACGGTTTTCAACCATTGGGACATGAATATGATGGTGAGCAAGTATATCGTTTGTTCGTTTAAGTATTACGAAGTAAAGATGTGAAATGAAAGATGCTATTAAATGACTGGGAGGAATAGCAATTGAAAAATAAATTTCATCATATTGTACGAGCTGTTATGTTAAAGGATAATAGATTATTATTGGCTGAATATATTGGCCATCATTATTTTTTACCAGGTGGTCATGTTGAAGTTGGCGAGTCAGCTGAGAATGCATTAATAAGAGAACTATGAGAAGAACTCGGAGTAAATTGTAGTTTAAAACAATTTTTAGGCGTCATAGAAAACCAATGGCAAGACCATGAAGTTCTTCATCATGAAATCAATCATATTTTTGAAGTAGATTCGCAAGAGTTACATATTGATTTCATACCAAAATCTAAAGAATCTCATTTAGCGTTTCACTGGATAGATTATAATCAAGAGGCTTTACATACGTATAAAATCATGCCAGTACCTTCAGTTAAAGAGTTACTAGAAAGGAAATTAAGCGATGAACGACTAAACTGTTGGATTAGCAATTTTTAAACACCTCTATTAATAGTAAATACGTCCCTGAAAGGAGATTAAGAAAATAGGCTGAAAAACAAGGTACATCACCTAGTGTAAGTTCATATTTTGTTGATGTACGCATTTAGTCTATAGCCTTATTTCTACTTTGTTTGCAAAAATATATAAACTTTAACATTGGGACGGAATTTATTTTTATAAATGGAGGGTTTCGTAATGAATCAGTTTCAACAAGAACTACAATCATTAAACCTTAATGATTATCAATCTGGTAATGTTGTGTATTGGGATCAACTACAACAAAATCAATATCCATACTATTACATTCAAGACGATGCACGTCGTTGCGGCGGATGCGGAGGTTGTGGTGGTCGCTGTGGTGGATGTGGCGGCGGAAGATGTGGAGGATGTGGTGGTCGTTGTGTAGGCTGCGCTGGATGTTTCGGTTGTTTTAACT
The DNA here is from genome assembly GCF_030733445.1 of Bacillus sp. MMSF_3353. Lineage (NCBI taxonomy): Bacteria > Bacillati > Bacillota > Bacilli > Caryophanales > Bacillaceae > Bacillus > Bacillus sp. MMSF_3353. Next base: position 158,282 of record NZ_JASHJA010000008.1, on the reverse strand, counting down.
GCTGGAACTGGTGGATCATTTAAGTATAGAAAACTAACAATGGTGTACATGAAAGAAAGGTGTAAATACTATTTTATACTTTTCTTTCATGTTGTAATTTTTTATTCGTGTTAAGGGGGATTTATTTGTATACATACGATAAGTTAATTTCTTGGGTAGAAAATATAAAAGAAGAAAATCATAGTTCTGCTACAGCACTGTGTATAATAAAAGATAACAAAATCGTACTAGAGCATTATAGTGGCCATCATTCAAATACATCTATAAGTAAAAAAGTAACCGCATCTTCACAATTCAACGTTGCTTCTGCGAGAAAAAGTTATTTAGGTTTAATGGTAGCATTTGCGCTTTACGAGGGGAAAATAAACTCTATTGATGATGAAGCGATACAGTATCTTAAAGACTTTGATCCTGTATTACTTGGTAAAACAACAATAAGACATTTAGTAACCCATTCGCACGGTTTAGGAGAAACGCATGATGGGACAATTTTTCGTGAATTTGAACCTGGACAAGCATGGGCGTATAGAGATGTTAATGTCAGAATGATAACACGTCTTATTTATCAGCTATATAGCAAAAGTTTTCCTGAATTGTTAAAGGAGCGTGTATTTGATCTAGCTAACTTCAAAGAAACAGGTTGGAGAATTCAGGAAGATGAAAACTTAGTTAAAGTTGTTAATAATCCAAGTGAAGACGCGATTAGTGAAATCGGTACGGTAAATGATGGTACTGAAAAAAATCTATTTGTCTCAGCTAGAGAATTTGCTTATTGGGGCAATCTTCATTTAAATCAAGGTATGATAAACGGTAAACAAATTGTTCCAAAAGAAGTTATAAAAATTGCTACGAGTTTGCAAAGTCCAACATTTGCAAACAAAGAACTACCACAAAATGGGTTATTTTGGTTCGTTCAAAATGAACCTACGCTTTTAAGTGAACTTGGTGAACGAGTGCCGAAAGGAGCGTATCAAATATTAGGAATTACAGGACCGACTCTTTTAGTAATACCTGAATATAATGTAGTTGTTGCGAAAATGTATAATAAAAGGTATAACTACGGCGGTGATAATTATTTATATTATTTACGTGAATTTAGCAATTTAGTCGCTGATACATTTCGTAACGGTAATAGGGCATAATTACTCCTATAATGAAAAAGGAGTGAAAAAAATGAAAGATAAAATGAATAAAAATAAAAAACAAAATATAAAAGATATGAATACAGAACAAAATGCAATTTATAGCGATCCTAAAGATGCAGCTAATATGCAAACGGTACCGCAGCCGAAGGATTTTGATGAAATTGAATATTAATTTTTCGTTCATCCGACTATATGATGAATGAAAAATACATCTTAAGTCCCATCACATGATTGAAATCTTTTGGTATTCTATATACATAAGCATTTGAAAATGTCTTATCTTAACAAAGCTTTCTTTAAGTAAATCTAATATAACCTGCAGAAAGACACTTCATTATGGAGTGTCTTTTTGTGTACATGAATTCAATTTCCATTTTTCATTCAGTATCTTGCTTCTTATGATGGTTATACTAACTGTGAAAATTCATGTCATGATAAAAGAAGGGGACAGTTAGTATGAAACAAACTTCTATAAATCCGTTACTAATTGTTCTAGGTACAATCATTGTTCAAATTGGCCTTGGGACAATTTATACATGGAGTTTATTTAATCAACCCCTTGTTAGTAAGTTTGGATGGAACCTCAATTCCGTAGCGATAACTTTCTCCATAACAAGTTTTTCATTATCATTCTCAACCTTATTTGCAGGAAAGTTGCAGCAAAAATTAGGACTTCGTAAACTCATCGCTACTGCAGGGATTGTTTTGGGACTCGGTTTAATACTTAGTTCACAAGTTTCTTCCTTACCATTACTATATTTATTAGCTGGTGTCGTTGTTGGTTATGCAGATGGAACTGCTTATATTACATCACTATCTAATTTAATTAAATGGTTTCCAAATCGAAAAGGACTTATTTCTGGCATATCTGTTTCGGCATATGGAATGGGCAGCTTAATCTTTAGATATATAAACGGAAGTCTTATCGATAGTCTTGGTGTATCACAAGCATTTTTATATTGGGGTATCATCGTCTTGCTTTTAGTTTTAACCGGATCGTTCTTCTTACGTGAAGCAATCGTAAGTAACACTGTAACTGAATCATTAAACAATGACTATACGCCTCGTGAAATGATGCGAACGAAACAAGTATATCTTTTGTTTTTTATGCTATTCACATCGTGTATGGGCGGTCTATATTTAATCGGTATGGTAAAAGATATTGGGGTACAGCTCGTTGGACTTAGTGCAGCAACCGCCGCTAACGCCGTTGCAATGATTGCAATTTTTAATACGGTAGGTAGAATCGTTCTTGGAACGTTATCAGATAAAATTGGTCGAATGAAAATTGTTTCTGCAACGTTTATAATAATTGGATTGTCAGTCTTTACTTTAAGTTTCATTCCTCTAAATTACGGTATTTATTTCGCTTGTGTAGCAAGTGTTGCCTTTTGCTTTGGTGGTAATATCACAATCTTCCCAGCCATTGTTGGAGATTTCTTCGGATTAAAAAACCATAGTACAAATTACGGGCTTGTATATCAAGGTTTCGGGTTTGGTGCACTTGCAGGAGCGTTCATTGGAGCGTTACTGGGTGGATTTCAACCGACCTTTATTATAATTGGTGTTTTAAGCGTTATTTCCTTCATTATTTCGATATTAATTCGTCCACCAAAAGCAGAAAACAAAAAAGAAACACGACATTTATATCGGAAAGTAGCTTAATTATAAAAAGAGTCCTTGTATAGGGCTCTTTTTATATTACAAAATAAGTGAAAATGATTTGAAAGGTAATAAAGTAATTTATTTCTTTAGCAACTAAGTAGCAGATTAGTAAAATATTCATATTGTTTTATAAAGGCACTGAAATCATGTTATAAACCTACATTAACCACCTTTGTTATTAGATATGCAATTCATTTGTACACCATTATTTTATTATAAAGGTAGTTGGCTTATATTGGTTACAACTATAATTTCTTCTTTTATCGCATTCACTTTAACAAATATTGATGACATTTTTATACTTCTTGTTTTATTTTCGCAAGTAAGGACAGGAGTAATTAAGAAAGAAGGTAGTACTGTCCGAGGGAAAACTAAAATGAAAGAACTTTATATTGTTATTGGACAATATTTTGGGTTTAGTTTAATTATTTTTCTAAGTATCATCGGTTCTTTAAGCTCTTTTTTCATTCCTGTTTCGTGGATCGGATTATTAGGATTCGTGCCAATTTATATGGGAGTGAAAGGACTATTGTCACTTCGTTCTTATAAAAGTAACGAAGTCATTGCTAACGCTTCTAGTTCAATATTTAAAGTAGCTTCAATTACATTAGCTAATGGAGCTGATAATATTTCGATTTATATACCAATGTTTGCTAGTCAAAATCTTAATGCCAATATTGTTACATTAGTAATCTTTTATTGCATGATAGCAATATGGTGTTTTATTAGCTACAAATTGATAAGAGCTCCTATTTTAGCTAAAGTACTTGAGAGAAATTGTCATATTATCGTTCCAGTCGTTCTAATTGGTTTAGGAATGTTCATTCTTATCCGCAGTAATACAATTGAATTATTGTACTAATATGTTGAAACTTAGATTAAAAAGAATCAGACGCCATAAAAAGCCGTACTACAGATAAAATGTAGTACGGCTTTTCTTTATTTTAGTGAAATGAAACAGTGCTCTACGACTATTAAGTTAGACAGGATATTACGATTATTAAATTGAATAGATACTTTAAAAGGAGTGTGCTACTTAAAATGAAAATAGTAAAACAATGGGTCCAAGAAGATAGTGATTACATAAGAGAAAAAGTAATTGAATATAACCAAAAACATATTTCGGATGAAGAGAAAAAGCCTTCAGAAAAAATTAGTTTTATAGTGAGAAATGAAAAGGAAGAAATTGTAGGCGGAATAACTGCAATTACATTTTGGCACCACGTACATGTCGATTCCCTTTGGGTTTCTGAAGTGTATAGACACGAAGGCTACGGAAGCCAATTAATAAAGCTTATTGAAGAATTTGCAATTGAACAAGAGTGTAGGCTAATCAATTTAGATACTTTTAGCTTTCAGGCACCTGCGTTTTATAAAAAGCATGGATATAAAGTGATTGGAGTAAGTGAAGATCATCCGAAAGGACATAATCATTACTATTTAGAAAAACGTTTATAAAGTGTATATTGAATTAACATTAGTATTTTGAATACAAATTTATCCTTTTGGATTATGCATTTAAAGGAGAATCTTGAGTGAATTCATATTTAGAGGCACTTCTAAAGCAAAAAAAGATCGAAGTGGAATATTAGTTACGGGAAACTAATTATTTATAGCGAATATACCTAAAATAGGCATCTAAATATATGCATTCAGATGAAGGGGGGAAATGTTATGAATTCATTTGTAAATGATAGGTTTGATGAAACGAGAAAACATCTATTCGAGGAAATTATGATATTGGATGATGCTCAATTCAATAGTAAGCCAGACAAGAATAAATGGAGTATAGCACAAGTATGTCATCACTTAGTTTTATTGGATAAAGTGGTCATAAAGGTTATTTCATCTGGCTTAAAAAAGATTGATAGTACCCTAAAAGAGCGTCGAGAAATCCGCTCTATATTACAAGATAGATCGCTAAAATTTATAGCTCCAGGAATGATTGAACCAAGTTTAGAACCATTTGAAGTGCAGAAAATAATCGATATGTTAAACGAATCGAGAAAAGAATTAATGCGTTTCCTAAGTACAATAGAAGATGAATCTATATTAACGATTAAATCAGTGATGCATCCAGCTCTTGGAGAATTACATCTTGATCAGTGGATAGAACTGATCTATTTGCATGAACAGCGTCATATAGAACAAATCAAAGAGATAAAACTACTTTGTGAAATTGGGAAGTAAAAAATCTTTGGCTATTAACAAAAAATACGGGTTTCATATGTATACTTTTAAAATTGATCTAAAGAAACGTTAATTTGGAATCCGTTTGTTATATAAGTTTAACCTCGTCTCAAAATAGGAGCGGGGTTTTTACTAATTTAGGAGTTATTCTGGCATTTTCATTTAGTATTAATTTAATCAATTTTTATTCTAATACTTCGTGAACTTACTATTAAAACAAGTTAATGATAGAATGATAAATAGACAGAAAATTCCTTTTAGTAAAAACAGAGGAGGTACGTATGAAAAAAGTAAATGTTACATATGCACTTTTATACGATAAAACAAATGAAAAGATCTTAATGGTAAAAAATAAAGGAAAGAACGGTTCTTATTACACGCTACCAGGTGGCGCAGTTAAATTGGGAGAAACGTTAGAAGAGGCAGTAACTCGGGAAGTGAAAGAAGAAACCGGGCTACATATAACTGTAAACGGTATTTGTTACATTAGCGAAGCTTTTTTCGAAGAGAGAGGACACCATGCAATTTTCTTTAATTTTTTAGGTGAAATAATTGACGGGCAGGCAAATATAACAAGGCCAAAAGAAATTGAAGAGATTACTTGGATGGAATTACATGAAGCAGCACCGCATTTACGTATACCAGAACACTTACTTAATATATTACAAAGGAAAGAAACAGTGCCTTACTTTTTTAACGGGACAATCGTTCATCAATCTTCATAACATTATCAATTCATGTAAGGCGGGGAAAAAATGGAGTTTATCGTTAATCATAAACATTTCACTCAAGCACTTTCAGAAGTAAGTAAAGCTATATCTACCAAAGCTATAATCCCTATATTATCTGGCATAAAAATAACTGTAGATCAATCGGGAATTACTTTAATCGCAAGTGATTCAAATATTTTCATCGAAAAATTCATCCCTAGTTCCACTGAAGGCGACCAAATTACAACTATAGTAAAAGCAGGAACTATTGTAGTACCTGCAAAATATTTCATTGAAATTATAAAAAAAATGCCAAGCGATGTATCAATAAAAAGTACGAATGAGCAAATAATTACGATACAGTCAGAAGAAATCACATTAAACTTAAATGGACTTCCAGCATATGAGTTTCCGAAAGTACCACTTATAGACGATCATGCAAAAATACAAGCAGAAACAGAACAATTGATTGAAGTATTTAAACAAACTGTCTTTGCAGTAGCTAAAAATGAATCTAGACCCGTTCTTACGGGAGTACATATCGAATTAGAACACAACAAATTAATTTGTGCTGCAACTGATTCACATAGACTTGCTATACGCGAAACGATAATTTCTACAGAGGTAAAAGCAAGTTGTATCGTACCAAGTGCAACTATTAGTGAACTGCTAAAATTAATGAATAGTAATTCAGAATTCGTATACATCTATCTTTCAGAAAGTCACATTATTTTTACATTCGGTACAACTACATTATATTCAAGATTAATTGAAGGAAAATATCCTAATATATCTAGTTTAATTCCAAATGAATTTCAAACAGTCATTAACGTAGATAGAAAAAGAATTTTACAAGGTGTAGATCGATCCAGCTTATTATCAAGTGAATGGGCAAATAACAATGTTAACTTAGAAATCATAGACGAATCCACAATTAAAATTTCTTCTAACGCTTCTCAGATTGGAAAAATATCCGAGACACAACAGATAGATGAGATTCAAGGTGAAAAACAATTAAATATATCTTTCGATGGACGATTTATGATGGATGCTTTAAAGGCGATAAAAGAAGAAACGGTTACTTTAAGTTTCAGCGGTTCTATGAGACCAATATTAATTGAAGCAGGAACACCATCTGCAGCAGTACATCTTATATCTCCAGTAAGAGCTTATTAATAACAAAGGAAGGAATCACATTATGTACAAGCACACTTTATGTTTTATAAAGAGAAATGAAGAGATACTTATGTTAAATAGAGAATATGACCCTGTAAAAGGATTATGGAACGGGGTAGGTGGAAAGGTAGAAAAGGGAGAAACACCTTTAGAAAATGCGATTCGTGAAATAAAAGAAGAGACTAATATAGAAGTTACGCATGAACAAATTCAGTTTAAAGGCATTATTAAGTGGGAGGACTCATCTTACTCTGGTGGTATGTATGTTTATTTAGTAAAGCTACATAATGAATTTACATATCACACTCCAAAAAAGTATCAGAAGGAATTTTAGATTGGAAAGAGATTTCTTGGATTCTAAGTGACTATAATTACGGCGTAGGAGAGATGATACCTAAATTTTTACCGGATTTATTCCACAATGAATTAATATTAGAACACAATTTTGTTTTATCTAATCATAAATTAATAGATTATAGGAATGCGGAATTGATTAAGCAGGATAGTTCTATAGATAATATAGTTCAATTATAAAAAGCAGGAATTGTAATCTATAATACGCAGCACAATCATTATAACCTAAATATAAAAGCCATAGATTATTCGAAGAGTAGCTAAGGAGAAAACTTATATGAGGATGAGTGTAATGAAGAAAATAATTATTTTACTCATAGCTGTAGTTTTAATTACTTTTGCTTTTTATCAATACAACAAAAAAGATAGCGTAGCTAAAAATGATAAAGTGTATGTAGAAGACTTTAAAGGTAAAAATGATTCAAACAAAATACAATCTGCTATTAATAAAGCAGAATCAAGTACAATTAAAACAGTATTGCTTGAGGATAAGAAGTATAAAATCACGTCACCAATCGTAGTGAAAAAAGGTGTAAAATTATTATTCGGTTATGGAACACAGTTTGTTGTTGAAGGTAATTTCAGAGTTCTAGAATTAGAAAAAAACGCTTCTATCGAAGGAGCCTATATAGCTGTAAACGATCCTACATTTAATTCTGAAGTTATATATTTAGACGGCAAAAATAAGTATTATAACACTTGGCACAAAACACAAATAAAAGATATAAATATTATTAATTGGACAGAAACAAATAAAGGTACTGGAATTTCTTTGTATTCTGGTGGGAAAGAAAATGAAATTTCATTTATTAACTTTGAAAATATAAAAGTTGTAGGAATGGAAACTGGGCTGAAATTAGTAGCAAAGAAACCGCAATCTGGTTATGCTTGGATAAATGCCAACCGTTTTATAAACTTCTCACTTGAAGATTGTGTAAATATGATTTATATGGATAGTAATGTAACTACACCAAATGAAATTAGCGGTAATCAATTTACAAATCTACAATTACAGCCATCAAGTAAAACGAAAAATATATTAAGAGTAAGTGGACAACATAACGAGTTCAATGGAATGGTGTGGGATTTACAGAAAATCAATCACGAAAACGAACTTATTGAACTAACTGATAAAAGTATGAATACGGTTATTAATATTAACTCTGTACAAACAAATAGAGTTTTAGATAGCGGTAAAGCAAATATAGTGAAATAAGGTTAAATACAGAAAAAGAGCGAATTCCTTATAATAGAGATCGCTCTTTTTTATTTATAGTTAAATTTCTCTCCACCAAGTTGATGAAGGATAGTCTGTAGATTTTAACGTGATAGATTCACCAATTTGTGGCGTTGCAATATTAACTCCTAAACGCTTTGCTTCTTTTGTCACACGTTCAATAGGATCACTCCATTCATGTAATGATAATGTAAAAGCACCCCAATGAATCGGAAGAAGTAATTCTCCTTTCACGTCAATATGAGCTTGCACTGTCTCTTCTGGTAACATATGAATAGCAGACCACCTTGGATCATATTGCCCGCATTCCATTAACGTAAGATCGAATGGACCGTATTTATCACCAATCTCCTTAAAGTGAGGAGCATACCCGCTATCACCACTAAAGAAAACTTTAGTCTCTTGACCAAGAATAAGCCATGAACACCATAACGAACAATCTCTATCTGTCATACTTCGTCCTGAGAAATGCCTTGCAGGTGCGCAAACTAATTTTATATTATCAAACGTAATTTCGTCCCACCAATTATGTTCACTAATTTTGCTAGGTGAAACACCCCATTTAATTAAATATTGCGCAACTCCAGTTGGAACATAAAAATGCTTCGCACGATCTTTTAACTGCATAATACTCTTGTAATTCAAATGGTCATAGTGATTATGTGAAATGATAATCGCATCAATTTCTCGAAGGTCTTCACGTTCTAAAGAAAAAATACCACTATAACGTTTACTATTAAACAGAGGAAATGGGGAAGAGGCATCTCCAAACATTGGGTCTAATAACAATGTTTTACCTTCTATTTTCAAAAGAGAAGCAGAGTGCCCAAACCATGTCACACTCTCTAAAGACTCATTATTTTTATCCGATAAAACAATAGGTAAATTCTTTAAAGGACGCAGCTTTGATTTCATTTTAAAGTAATCAGTCATTAAACCGATTATATCTTTCGGTTTAAAATTTACATCAGTATGAATTTGATTCATATATTTCTTTTTCATTCGTTCTCCTTTTTACGTTTAACAATATACGTATGTTGTTATTGTAGCTATTTGTAGTTTAAACGAAATTAATTTACCTTTCATCTTAAATTCAGTACATTTCATAAATTTGTCAAATTCATTATTCTTATATATAAAAAATAAATCAGGCAGCAGATAAAACAAATATAAAGTAAATGTAAATTGTTTTAATTTGGTAAATACTTTCTTATAAACAACGAAGAACATACGTTTTGTTATATGTTGTAGAAGAAAATACGTCTCTAATTATTAAAAGGAAGGAGAGGATGTAAGTGCAAATAGAGAGAAAAAAGAAATCAAAATGTAAACTATCAAAATCTCAAATAACTCAGCTATATGCAGAAGGGAAGAGTACCTCAGAAATAGCTACGCTTGCCAATGTGTCTGCTAGATATATTCGTATGGTTTTAACAGACAATAACGTTCCAAGGCGTGCTATAGGGAGTTGGAAAAGGAAGTATGACATATCAGAAGATTATTTTAAAACATGGTCAAATAACATGGCTTATATTTTAGGATTTATAGCAGCAGATGGTGTTATACAGAAAGAAAATCAATGTGTCAGTATATCTCAAAAAGAAAGTTACATTTTAGAAGATATAAAACAAGAACTACACACCAACCAGCCACTATATCAAAATAAAAAAACAGGCGTATAGATGCTAAACATTAATAGCAAAACAATAAAAGACGACCTTATGAATATACATGGAATCATGCCATGTAAATCATTAAATATCAAATTCCCATTCGTGCCTGAAGAATATTTACATCATTTTGTTCGTGGATATTTTGATGGGGATGGTTACGTCAAGTATGAAACGTATACAGTCAGTTTTGTAGGAGGATCATATACTTTTATGAATTCTTTACATCAATTACTACAAAATCACAATTTATCAGCCGATTTACTAAATCAAAATAAACATTATCGCGTCATTTTAACCGGGAGAAAATCAATACAACTATTTTCAAATTGGATTTATACAGACAAAGATATTTATTTGTATAGAAAATATGAAGAATTTCAGAAAGAAAGTCTAAGTCTAGACCAATTAAAAGATCGAAAGCTAAAACAAACTTAAACCGCCGTTAAACAAAGAAAACAAAATTTCCTTAAAGCATACATGAAAGATAAGTGTAATGCTACAACTTGTTCAAATTTAGAAATAAGCGAATCGACTTTTAAACGTTGGTTAAAAAATGATAATCAATTTAAAACAGAGTATGAAAAGATTTGTTTGACAAGTTCCACTAGCGATAACTAAATATAAAACTCTAGAAAACCTTAGTATAGGTATGAAGATAGCAATACTAAGGTTTTTAATTTGAAATCATTAAAGGATTCTTAGTTTTATTTATAGAACATAACAAATACATAGATTTTATAATTAATTTGCTAAAAAAGGAGAGGGACACCCTGCAAAAGAAATTTATCAATCCAGAAACGATGCCACCAACTTTTGGATATTCGCATGTTGTCGAAGTTAGTAACGCTAAACGAACAATTTACATATCTGGACAAGTAGCAATCAATACTGATGGTCAAATAGTTGGCGTTGGTGATTTAGCTACACAAACACGACAAGTATTCGAAAACATTAAAAGTGCATTAGAAACTTCGGAATTACAATTTAATGATGTAGTAAAATTAACGTTTTTCTTAACAGATATTTCTCAAATGGCCATTGTTAGAGATATTCGAGATCAATACATTGATACTAAGAATCCACCAGCAAGTTCGGCTGCAGAAGTTAGAAAGTTAATTAACGATAACTTATTAATTGAAATCGAAGCAATTGCTGTAGCAAACTAATTTTAAAAACTTATTCGTAATCATATCAATGCAATTCGTTTAATGCGTTCATTTAAAACGAATTACATTTTTTATTGTCTTAAATATAATTTATATCTGGAGACATTTTTATCAACAACTTATAAAACAACAAAAAAACAAACAACTAAACAATCCATCACACAGAATGATTAAAAAGAACAAGGGGAGGCTAATCACCAATGCCAACATTTAATAAGTTTATTATTTTAAGTTAGTTAACATAATATATATTATAGGCAGTTGTAGAAAAAAGCGATATCAGGTATCAAAAACCAAGTAAACTATACTTAATGAGACGGAGCGGAGATTTTTAGTGAGATTTACATAAAATCGTATCTAAACGAATTTCTACAGTTTTTATCATTCTTTTTGTTATAAATCCATCACAGCAAATTCAAATCAATAATCCATTAAGAATTATCGAATCAAAAACATTTTTGATCGACAAGAAATTTTTATACAGAAAAATTATTTCTATACAAAATATAAATTATTAAATTCATTTTATGTTTTACTTAATAAATTTATATTGCTATTTACACACGTTTTATAACTTTAGATTATTTGTTGTTATTTCTGTCAGTTACACTTGACTTTTATTGTACTTACCGTTCTTTATTCTAGTTAACATAACGTTTATTTTTAACATAAAAAAATCTCCCTCACCTTTAGGAAGATTTTTTAGCTTGCTAGTATTTCAGTTATATGTTTTTAATAACAATCCCAATTGTAAATAACATTGGAAAAATCTAGATTTAATAAATCGTCTTTCTTTATAAAGAAATTAGCAACACCAGAATCTCCCCACATAATATTTAATGAATCATCTGTATCAATTTGCAACAATAACATGTCATGTTGCTGGTATTTTTCTTCCCATTCCCTTGGATCTGTCTGTGTGAAAAATGGATAACCACCAATTTTATGCCCTTGATCTTTACATAAATCATCATATAGTTCGCCTAATTCAGTATTATTTTCTTCATCAACAATTTTTTCCCAATCAATTTCCTCACTAAACATCTTTTCAAATCGATAATCCCTTGATGTTACTGGTTGATAACCTAATTCAAGCTTTAATTTCGCTGCTTCAGGAATGATAAAGTTCTCTAATTCTGAAGTGTTTAAATAACTAAAATCAGTAATTACCTTATTTAAATCTTCTATAATTGTAGAATGATAAATAATTCGAAAGTCTTTTTGGATTGTTGGATGATCAAAATCTGCTCCGTAAAGTTCATCTTCAGCACTTACGAAAAACTGTAGCATACCCTTTTGAGGCATATATTCAACATGCGGCATTTCTTCAAAGTTTAGCTGCGCTAGTAACATCATAGGTTGTCCATTTGAATCTTTAGGATGCTCTTGATCTATAGGTAAATACGGATAACCACCAAATTTACTTTCAAAAAGCGTTGTCTCTGCTAATGTTCCAGACACTTTAATATAAGGTTTCACACTTTCTTCTAAAATACTACGATACTGCTCTAGTTCTTTCGGAATTTGAAGCTGATACGTATTCTTCATTACATTTGCCTCCCTTTAATAATGAATTGAAAATGCCTTACTTAATTATATAGCAAAAGATAGCTTCATTGAAAATTGTTAAAAATCCGTTTTCACCCTCGTTTTTTGTGCACTTGGTGGACAAAGTAGATTATGTTCTAAAACCTTTTTATTAATAGTTCGAATTAAATCCGCTGCTTCTGTAGTATTTGTATTTTCTTTTAGCTTTTCTTTTAAATCATCAATTTCCTTTGAAAGCTCAATCCACCTAGGTAAAACATGATTATTCTTTAACGTTCTATAAAGTTGCTTTTCAGGATTGTATGAAAGGTCTTTATCAAGATTAAGAGGTTTCCCTTTACCTGGCAAATTATCAAAAGACCCTTTCTTTTCTGCTTCTTTAACGATAGAACTAATATGATCCTCATACGTATAAGACCAAACTTTCTCATCTTTTACTAATATCTCTTGCTTTTTTAGTTTTTTATCTAGTTCTTCTTGATTCATAAACTCTCTCTCCTTTTTAATTTAGAGTGTTGTTTTTGTAAGTTTTAATGCTTTCAATCCATCAAACAACTTTTCTCGCCACCAAACACCGTCATGTCCGCCTTGAAACTCTTCATAAGTAAAATTTGGTACCCTTTTTCTTTTAAAGCTTTATACAGGCGTCTATTAGCCGTTAAAAGAGGTTTGTTTTCAAGTTCTCCTGCTGCTATGTAAAAATGAGGTTGACTCGTATCGGAATCTATAGATGAAATTTGATTTTCAATCCAAGGAATTTGATTTTCATAACCATCCTTTTTCCAATGCACGGATCCAGACATTGACAACACGTTTCCGAAAACATGTGGATTTTGAAGTGCTGCATAAAAAGCTGCTAAGCCACCAAGACTGAAACCGGCAATTGTTGTATGTTTCGCTTCTTGATGCACACGATACTTAGCGTGAATCCACGAAAGTAATTCCTCCGTTAAAAATGCATTCATTTTATCGTTATAAGTTAGCTCTTCTAGTCGATCAACAGGATCTATTGCAACGGCAATACAAGATGGGATTTCTTTTTCGTATATTAAATAATTGAGTGTTCTTGCGATTGAAAGGTTATTAATGAATGAATTCTCATCAAATGCAATGAGAAGTTCTTGAAGATGTGAAGTGTGAGAATAGTCATGAGGCGTATAAATATGAATGTTACGTGTGTTATTTAAAATCGTACTATGAAAAGAATATGTTTCAATTTTTCCAGATGGATAATGATCTGAAGGGAAACGACTGCTATACTGCACTTCCATCCCTATACTTAACACTGATGCTTTATTAGCACCTTCTCCAAATGTATTTCCATTAAATCGGTCTAGTTCGTACTGTTCACTACGCTTTATCCAATCATTTTCGAAAAAATCGTTTACTGAAAAATAGTAAGTTGAAATAAAACTCTTATCCGTCCTAAACGTTTCATACCAAATATCTGTCTGTAACAATCGTTTTAATTGATTTACAGACAGATCCCAACCAGGAAAACTACCGAATACATAAACATTTTCAGTTTTTTGGTCCCCTAACCATATATACGTTATAAGCTTATACTGATTATTTACAGGACATTGTTCTATTAGTGGCGTATGATTTGACTTTATTTCATGCAAAAAAGTATAAAAAGCTTTCTCGTTTCCATTTTTTAATTGATTATTAAGCTCCTCTAATTTAGGACTAATTATTGAAGTCACCCATCTTCCTCCTTTGTATTTCTTTTCACTAGATTGCTTTTATAAAAATTAGGATTAGGATGATATTGTATTTAGATGAGTTATTTATTAGAAAGTTTATCAATTGCCTGAATAGAAAGTTCCAACGCTTTGATTCGTCTTGTTAAAAGAGTTCTTTGCGGACTACCTACTTTAGACTTATCATAGGCTCTCTCAATTGATGGAAGTAAACCAACAAGGACATTACGAGCTTCTGCTAACTCTTCTTGACTATACTGGTGACTTTCTTGATTCCAAACGTTTTCTAGTACTGCTAACCCTACACAAACGGCTTTAAGTCGTTTTTTCACTAATGTAGTATTTGCACCTTTTTGAGTCATCTGTAATAGTGCATTTTCAAGTTTACGAATAGTCGATTGTAAAGATTTTCTTGATTCCGATTTATCTATATTTGATACGTTTTCCATTTTACTGTTGTTCCTCCTGGCTTAACTTATTTAATACTGGATATAATAAGTACTTGATTTCACTCGAAATATTTTATCATAAATAACTAACGATATTCGAGTTGGACAATCCATTAAAGGAAAACAATCGCTAAACGCCTCTCCTCCCTTACTTCATTCTATAATTACTTCTTTCTGCACATTAAAATTCCTATATAAGCAAGGTATAAATATTGTCTTTTTTATGAACAAAATACGCACAAGCAGCATAACTTGTACGTTTTAATTTTTATTCAGTAAGATAATATAGTAATAGTTTTCGCGCTTTCTCATAATTCATGAAATCTCTATACAAAACGGGATACTTCACATATTGCGGAAACCATTCAAAAAACGATTTCCTTAACCACTTTATTTGCTGAAACGTAATGTTCTGTTCGTTTCCATTTAGTACAGAACTTAAAGTACTTGCTGTATGCATCCAATAATGATTAAAATCAGCGTTTATACAGTCATCATCTGTAAATTTACTTTTTAAGTCTCGTTGCAATTTTCCTGTAGCACGATACGGAAACGGTTTATGCAGCAGACTATGCATTTTCTGCAATTCATTAAAAATAACCATTTTACCTAATAGCAACTTTCCACCCCTTTATTTCTCTATCCAACTTAATAATTTTTCATAATGATATTGAGCATCTGTATAGCCAAGATTATATAAATTAACTAGCTTTTCTTTATTTCTTTCTATTCCGCTTATAGGAAGTTGTGAGCTAGGCTGAATTACATAAAAATTATCTTTCTGTTCGTTGCCATTCATATAAGTTACGGTTTCATTATAATAACGATAATGTTCTACTAAATGTTCTGCGATTTTCGGATATTTACTATATAAAATTTTAGCCAGACCAGAAAATTTATTCCGCTGCTTCTCATATCCTTCTGGCTTTGTCATAATCACGACGTTCTTTTGATAACCATCAGTTTGTGCTTTTAGAACCGGTATAGGATCTATAATCCCTCCATCTAGCAATTTTAGATTATCATATTCTACAGCAGGCGCTATAAACGGTACAGAACTTGATGCGCGAATGATTTTTAAAATATCATTTCCGTGTTCTATTTTATTGTAATAAACTGCTTTTCCTGAATCACAATCAGTCGTTCCTATAACAAATTGTTCATTGGAATTTAAGAAAGTTTGAAAATCAAATGGAACAACTTTATTAGGGACTTCATCAAATAAAAAGTCCATTCCAAATAATTCACGTTTTCGAATCAAATTTCGATAAGATATATATCGGTGATCTGACACTAGCTCTGTATTTACTTTTTTATTCCTTCCTTTTTGACGTGATAAATAAGTTGCGCCCATACATGCACCAGCGGATACGCCAACTACATACGGAAAGAATAAGTTCTTTTCCATAAAATATTCGAGTACTCCTGCAGTATATAGACCTTTCATTCCTCCGCCCTCTAATACTAAACCTATATTTTTCATGCTATATCCCTCTGCTTCTTTTTTCTTACTTACATGTTAACACAAGATTTTAAGACGAGGTTATATAAACGAATTGCAATAATAACCAGAAACTACTAAAGTAATGTCATAATTTCTTAGTAAATAGCATGGTACAATATAAGTAATACATTCCACAATTAACCGAGGAGGAATTTCATATGGGTTTATTTAGCGGTATTTTAGGAAATGCATCAAATGCGAGTACAGAAAGTGTAGAACGTGATTTAGAGAAGATTATGTTAGACGATGAGAAAGTTGAACATGCTTATAAATTAATTCGTGATTTAATCGTATTTACAAATCGTCGTCTTATTTTAGTAGATAAACAAGGGATATCAGGTAAAAAAACAGAGTATCATTCTATTCCTTATAAAAGCATTACACAATTTAGCATTGAAACAGCTGGGCATTTTGATTTAGACGCTGAGCTTAAAATTTGGGTATCTAGTTTGAGTACACCAATTACGAAAGAATTTAAAGGTGACGATAGTGTTTTAAGCATTCAAAAAGCGTTAGTAACATATACGACGAAATAACGCTTTTATGTATATTTATTCGGTTCCGAAATTACTAACCCGAGTATTTCGGAAGAATATGCATCGATTTTGTATATTTAATCTTAAGTAACAGAAAAAGGTAAAGCGTATTTCAAATGCTTTACCTTTCTTTTTTGTAATAAATGAGTGTAGTTTTATCATTTAATTTCTTTATTACTTCTGTTCTTTTATACCCCATTTTTTCGTATAGAAAACAATTTCTTTCTTCTTCTAAAATCGTAGCAAGTTCAAAACTCCTTGCTTTTGGAAACATCTTTTCAATTAAAATAAGTCCCTTTTGAGCGATTCCTTTCCCTTGATAGATTGGATGAATGAACATTGGACTGATCCAAAATTTATAAGGTAGTTCTTTTTGGGATATACATATCGCTCCAACAAGGTTCGAATCTATTATCATCTTATAAAAGTTGTTGCTTGGATTATTTATCCTTAAAATAGTTTTTTCAATAGTTTCATTTGCTGGATTTGTTTCATAGTCTTTATATTTATTTAATAAAGGGCTAAATGAGTCTATTTGCATTTGAAATAAAACTGCTGCATCATTTTCTGTTGCCTTCTCTAATGCAATCTCCATGTTACCAATTTAGTCGCTTTCTTAATGAAGTTATATGCGCTGTATGATGACGTCCATGCCATGCATATAGTCCAATTGCAGCAGCAAGTTTTGTTTCACCAGTTTCTGGATGATTAAATGTCTTTTCTAGATCTTCTAGTTCTAGAGAATATAAAAGGTTAACCCATCTTTTATGTAACGATTCTAACATTACTAGTGAAACGTCTACTGGTAATTTAGAATCAGGTAGTTCTGCCCACTTCTCTTCTTTATATGGTTTAATAGTAGGATTCTTTTCTGTTAGTGCTAATTTAAAGCGTATGTAGCTATTCATATGGCTATCAACAACGTGATGAACTACTTGACGAACCGTCCATCCACCAACTCGATATGGTGTGTCTAACTGCTTCTGATCTAAATCTTTAATTGCTTTTGCTAGTTCATTAGGTAAATCTTCAATTTCTTGAATCCATGTATCAATCATTTCTTCAGTTATAGGACGTTTGTATGTAAATTGCCCAATTGGATAACGTAAATCATTCATGTATAAGTCCCCCTTAATATAAGCGCGAAGTATTTCTCCATATATAATGTACAAAATTCACATGTTCTCCATTTAATTCTACAGATGTTGTATCTGCTTCGTTATGATAGGAAGAAAACCCGCTTTTTTCTAATACACTTTGTGATGCGAGATTATTAGTAGTTGTTTTAGCATGAATCTCATTAATTTTATTATTTTTCGCTACGTCTAAAACTAATTTTACAGCTGCTGTTGCAACCCCTTTTTTAGTAAACTTTTCTCCGACTCGATACCCTAATGAACTGCTTCGAGTTTCTGTATCAATATCTACTAAATTTATTCGTCCTACAATTTCTTTTTCTTCATTACGAATTAAATAAAAATAAGAATCTCCATCCGCTTGTTCTATTAATAAATCGTCTAGTAGCTTTCGGAAATATTCAAAATTAAAATATTGTGAGCCACGATTTGGTACCATTGTTTCAAAAAAAGATTTATTCGTAAGTTCAAACGTAAATAAATCTTTAGCATCGTGTTTCTTTAATTGTTCTATGTATATTTTCATCTCGCTCACTCCTTCTATATATACTAACTGTTATATATTCTTTTTAATCGATTATTTTCCTGCTATTTCTTTCGCTTCAGTAATACAGCAAGTAGTACTTTCGGATGAAATAGGTGCAATGGACTACGAATTAAATTCATCACTCTTACTAATCGAATATAAACATCAGAGTCAGTTGCAGATAGTTCATATATTTGTTTCGTATACCATAGCTGAAATTTTTGCTTCATCGATAATTTTCTTGTTAGCTGAGGATGACGTGATATTTCCGTTGTAGTCATTTCCCAAGGAGTTTGTATGATATTAGCGGTCTTTTTATAAAATCGCTGTGTAAATGTTTTATCAAGCTTTTGCCTCTTTTGCAAAAGTAACTGCAATTGGTGAGCTTCCATAGCTGCAACTGAAACACCTTGCCCAAAAACAGGATCAAAACGACAATGTGCATCCCCAACTACTAACAATCCTTCTGGTAAATGATTAACTAAATCAAATCGCCGACGTACTTGATAAGGAATTTTGTACGTTTTGATATTTGAAATTGCCTCAGCTTTATTTAGAAAATCTGTCACATTAGAAATTGATAGGTTTTCAGCAAAATCATAAAACTCATCATCTGTTTGTGGTGCTTTCTCATTTGCATATCCGCTGAAAGTAACAAAATAGCGATTATCCTCAATCGTTTGAATAAGAACACCATACGGATTGTCAGGGAAACTTGGAGACATTAGCATATTACAACAGTCTAATTTCTCATTTTCATTGAGTTTAAACATTCTAGTTGCGTAAAACAAATCAATGCGCACTTTCTCTTCTTGCACTTCAATATTGTATTCACGTAACCACGCTATACTTTTTGAACCGAATCCGCTTGCATCAACAACAATATCTGCTTGAATTTCTTCTTGCGTGCCCGTCTCTAAGCATTTAGCTTTTACTCCACTTACTTTGTTAAGCTTTCCATCTACTAATAAACCATCAACTAATGTTCCAAATTTAGTGGTAACATTTGAAATATCCTCAATTCGTTTTTGAATATGCCATTCAAGCAAAAACCTACTTTGTTGAATCATATGTACTTTACCTATGAATTGCTGTTTCCATAAACCAAATTGATGCCATTTTATATCACGAGTAAAGTTATTTACGATACTACCTGTTTCAATTAATTCATTAGTGATAGTAGGAAACAATTCCTCAATCGCTTTTTCTCCACCTTTTAATAACACATGAGGATGATTACTTTGTGGAACTCTTTTTCTCGAAGACTTTCCATCCCATCTTTCACCAGCTTCTATAATGATTACTTCTTTAAAAGTAGATGATAATGCTTTTGCTGCGAGTTTTCCTGCGATACTTCCGCCAATAACGATAGCCTTATTAAACATATTTTCCCCCTTAATGAAAGAAGACCCTGCCTTGTATGAATGAAACAGGATCTAAACGAATAGTTACTACATTAAAAAACATGAGTAAATTGTAACGTTAAAATTAAAATGCCTAATCCCCATACGTAATACGCGAATACTTTTAAGGAGTGACGTTTTAAATATTGAATCATCCATGAAACGGCTATATAACCGAAAAACGCTGCTGATAATGTGCCGACGATTAATGATGTACTAGAAATAGATTCTGCTTTCCCTTGATAAACATCTGCTAATTGCAAAATGATAGCTCCGACAATGGCTGGCGTTGATAATAAAAAAGAAAAGTAAGCAGCAGTTTCGCGGTCTAACTTCCTCCATAATGCAGCAACGATTGTCATACCAGAACGAGAAATTGCTGGGAAAATAGCAGCAGCTTGAAATGAACCGATAATAAATGCATCTTTATATGTAATGTCATCCATTTTTTTACGACCATTTTTTTGTTTATCAGCCATATATAGAAAGAAACCTGTCACTAAAAACTCCCATCCAATCGTAATGCCTGTTTTTGAAATATCCTCAAAAAAGTCTTTAAATAACAATCCGATTACAACTGCGGGTATCGTCCCGACAATAAGTAGTAGCATTAGTTTGGAAAATGGATTTTTAATTAAATATATAAATTCTTTTTTGTAATAAATAAACACTGCAAGCAAAGTTCCAATGTGCAGCATCGTATCTAAAAACAATCCTGCTTCATCTAATTGAAACAAATGCCTTCCTAAATAAAGATGACCCGTACTACTTATCGGTAAAAACTCTGTTAAACCTTGTATGATTCCTAATATAAAAGCTTCTAACCAATTCATGATGGTCCCCTTTCTCGTTTGCTTGTACCAATATATGAAGGTTAAATTTTCGATATGAAAAAAACTATATTTCTCTATGAATTTACTTTTATTTTATAGATATATATGTAAAAAGAGGTAAGGAGGGTTACTATGTGGCAACATACGAAATTCGGCAATGTATTACTGTGGGCAGGACCTATCCTTGTGTTTATAGGGTTATGTATGACAAATGTTATTTCTGATATTCCTTTTTTTGAGGGAAAACATAAATCGATTGGAATTGTACTTATATGTATAGGTGTATGCTGTTTTATTGTTGCTAATCATTTAAAAAAAGGAGAAAAATATGAGGACTAAATTTAAATAAAAAAACAATCCCAGTATATGCGCTAGGATTGTTTTTTTATTACTTATTTGTAGAATACTTTATCAACGTTATATTTTGCTTTATATTCATTAATAATGTAAGTTTCGTAAATTTCTCTTTCTGTTGGATCCTCTACGATACATGCATCGATGCGGTATACTTCATCACGGTGATTTTTAATTGGTGAAACATTGTCTTCAAAATGCTTCTTAATACGTTGTCTAATTTTACGAGCTTTACCTACGAAAAGAAGTTCGTCATTAATATTGTAAAACATAAAAATGCCGCCTTTATCTCTAGGGAACAAGTGGAAATCGATAAATCCATTAATTGGAGTAATTATTGGCTCGTCTCCTTTAATAACTTGTTTACGTTCAGTAATTGAAACATCAGCTTCAGGAATATTAATTTTAATCAAGTTCATTCACGTCCTCTTTTATTATAAAGATAAATAATAGCATACATATGTAAGAAAAGCTACGTTCAGAGGCATATTTCATTTTATAATTCAAATATTATAGGTGTATCATGTAAACTCTTCTTCCAAATCATATGATCGCTTGATTCTCCCCAATACTCCTTCAGTACATAACTAGGTTCTCCAAACTTCTTCGTCCATATACTTTGTGCTTTTTTGTATCCACTATCTAAACAGTATTCTGTTATTCCTCTGCTAAGTAACGTAATATACATTGCATGTAGTAATAAATTGCCTATGCCATTTCGTTGATATTCAGGTAGTACAAATACAGTTCCTATTTCATATAAATCTTTAAACACACCACCTGTACAACTATTAATCAATGTACTTGCTGGGCCGATTTCAATTGCTCCAATGATTTTATCGTTACTTGTATCAATTGCTAATAAAAAGTAACGACTTTCTCCATTACTCTCCAAATCATTTTTCAAATATTGTTTTTTCGTGTTAATTTCATTTTCTATGTCATCTAATAATTGTAATAACCCTTCATTTTTAAATGTATCAGTAATAACAAGACGAAAAAACATATTCAGTTCATCTACATCATCCGAATTAGGTCTTCTAATTTTAACGTTATACACGACTTGAATCTCCAATCTTTAAAAATATATGAGAAATTGTTAAGAACATACTTTATATACTCTATTCAACATTATTCTACAAATGCCTGCATAGATCCAGCAGTATAGAAAGCTCAGAATAAATATTAATAGAATAATTTTTATATCCAAAGTTGTATGAACAGTAGGACCTAATACAGGAAATCGAAAGATATCAAGTACAATTATAATACCTAGAAGTAGACATATTGCTGAAAAGGAAACAATCAAAATCCTTCTCTTGAATTGTATAAAGGATACTCCTAACGCTATACCTAATAAACCTGTAGTAAAAGGAAAGACAATTAGTTCGCTTGGCTCAATAATAAATAATAGGAGAATAGTAAGAATGTAAGAATGTAAGAATGTAAGAAAGTATTCCCGTGCGAGTAGAATAACAAATAGCGAAAAATATAGGCAGCGTCGCAAAAGGACTAATAAATAAGCCTATACCAGGGATTAGGTTCCCGGCAGATTGAAAAATAGCAGCAAGTGAACCGAGTAACGCTGTAATCACTAACCTCTTTGCTGGCGTCATCTTTCTTTTATGAACAAAATTCGCATCATGCGCGATCATCGGTTGATACCAATAGTTTCTAAAGTGATTCATCAAAATCCCCCTAAAGATATCTAATTATACAGTGGACGATTATATAATGAATAATTCCGAGAGTGTCTATCATATTAAGGAACGATTTCAAAAATAGTACCTTTGTTCAAATCAGTTACTTTCATAGAACCGTAAACTCCTAAATATAATCTAGTTTGATCCAAATTTGTTCCTAAACTCATAAAATAAGCTGCCTGCTCACCGAAATCATAATGGGTTTCAATAACATGAAAGTCAGTATGTTTACCATGCGTACCAGCTCTAGAATAAGCTAACGCACCTTTTACTGAAGACTGCGATTTTTCTTTTTTAGCAAGATCAGTAAACACAATACTACCAGTCAGACCAGGAATTGCAGTTCCCATATACGGTTGAACGCCAGTAAGTGAAGTTCCGTCAAATTTATCTGGTCTGGAATCATTATGATAATAACTAATTAGAGGCTGTATACGCTGCACTGATGTTTCTATAGTTTCATTATAATAAGCCGTTATCCTCTCATCCAAAGTAGGATTCTCAGAACAGTGCCTTATAAAAGAAGTAGGTAATTCCCCTTCCCATCCTCTCCACCCAAAATTAATAAATCCATATTGATCAGGAGTATCTCTTATTAAATGGGTTTGAACGATTTCGGTAACTGGTATTGATTTGTATTGAACAAAAGAAAAAATAGACTCTACAATGTCCTGTCCGACATTTCCGGCATATTTGATATATTGATTATAAAACCTTTGAAATGAAATACCTGTTATATTACGAACGCCTTTTGCAATTACTGTAAGTGTTTCTTGTATAGATAAAGGAAGTTCATTAAAGCGTGTAACTACTGGAGGATTGGTTATGAATGTATCTCCACTTACATCGATTTCAATTATTTTACCCGCTATTTCTAAATCATCCTGGCTTAAATTAAAGGGATCATAGCCAGAACCACCATCTCCATTTGTAAAAAGAAGTTTTCCAGTCTCAGGTGAAAAGTTTAAGCTATTTACGCCGTTATGATTAAAAAATGGCCTTTTTATATTAAGTAAAGTTCGTCGCTTTTGAGGTTGACCGTTTGATTGTAAAATCCATTCTTCAACTGTATCAATATGATCATATTGAGTATCTCTATTTGTCCACTTTAAATTTAAAGTTTTCGGGTCACAAGGATTCGGTTTAAATTGTTCTGAAAGCGCACCTGCTCCTTGCGTGCCGGCCATAGAATAATGAATATAAAACAAGCCGTTATGATTAAATTGCGGATGAAACGCTAATCCCAGCAATCCGCGTTCATCATAACCGCTACTAGAAACACCTTCTTCAAATGTACCTAATTTAATAATTCGGTGACGAATATTTAAAAATGTCTTTATAGCTCCGTCTCCTATGTAAAAAACCTCTCCTAATTGAGTTGCGATAAATAGTCTTTCGATCGATTCACCTGGAAGTATAGCTGTTTTCAATACAGTCGGTAAATTTATGTTATGAACGATGGGCCGTAAACGAACCTTAACTTTTGTCAATTAACTTTACACTCCTTATTATTCTTTTTAATAGAAGAATATGATGAGAGTAGTTAAATTAGTATCAAAACTATAGACGTAAAAGTGTGATATCCCTGTTCGTACAAGTCTGTTTTCTACTTAGCATCAATTAACTTACATTCCTTTTTATTACATTTTTGATATAATATAAGTATAAAATATAAATTAGGGGGACAATTCATGGCAATCTTACTACAAATCATCGTACCACTTATATGTGCAATATACTTATTTACCCTCTATCGTAATAGTACTATTGGAAAAGCTGCTTTTCTCTTAGCAGTCGTTATTGGGATTTTCGGTTTAGAGAATATCTTTCAATATGCTAGTTTAACAGACCATACTGTTTATCCGTATTGGGGGAGTTTGAAGGCTGTAATCTTTATTTTATCAGTGGTGTTTTTATTCAAAAGAACCCCCACTCCACATAATAATTAACAATTATTCATGTTTATTTAAAGCTTATTTTCAGAAAGAGGTTATGCAATGAGAGCACCATATCAAGTATTAATATTTCCCTATATAATAATTGAAGATTCTATTCAATACGCTATTTTTAACCGAAGTGATTATGGTTATTGGCAAGGAATAGCTGGTGGTGGAGAAGATGGTGAAACTCCTATTGAATCAGCAAAACGAGAAGCGTTTGAAGAGGCTGGTATTATAAAAGAATGTCCCTATATAAAATTAGATTCTGTTTCTTCACTACCTGTAGAGGATGTAGTCGGAGGATTTCTTTGGGGAGAAGATGTTTATGTAATAAAAGAATTTTCTTTTGGAGTTAATGTTCCTACAAAAAACATTTCATTATCCAAAGAACACTTCGATTATAAATGGTTATGCTTTGAGGATGCAGTAATGCTGTTGAAATGGGATAGTAACAAAACCGCGTTGTGGGAATTAAACAAAAGGTTATTAAAGCAATTAAAGAATTAGCTATAAATAAAAAAGATTAGGAGCGAATCCTAATCTTTTTTTGTTATTCAATTGCACCAGCAACGTCATAATCGTTTAAATCTAATTCAATTGTTTGTCCGAGTGCTAGTTTAGCTAATTCTGATCCTAAATATGGGCCAGCAGTTAAACCTGAAGCACCTAATCCGTTTGCAACGAGGATGCCTTCAAAGTTAGGTAGTGGTCCAATAACAGGTAAAAATCCTGGTGTAAATGGTCTAAATCCAACTCTCGTTTCAAGCATAGTACCATCTTCTAAACCAGGTGCAACTGTTAATGCTTTATGGAATACTTCATGTAAACCACCTGCTGTTATGCGATGATCGAAGCCAGTTTCGTTTTCATGAGTAGCACCAATTACGACATGACCATTGTCAAACGTTAAAATGTATTGATCATTTGGCGGCATAACAACTGGCATATTTTCGGTTGCTGTATTTTCCGTTTGTAAATGAACAATTTGTCCTTTTTGGAATGTAACTAAGAAATTGATTCCTAATGGATTCAATATTTCATTCGCCCATGCGCCTGCGGTTACAATTACCTTTTCTGCTACCATTGTTTCGTCATTTACTTTAACTCCAGTAATATGATTACCTTCACGGACTAATACTGCGTCTCCTTTTATAAAAGTTGCGCCATGTTTTTTTGCAGCACTTATTAATGCGTTACGTAATGATCTTCCGTTTACTCGTGCAGCGCCACTAATATGAACAGAACTGTATTCTTCAGATAATGCTGGGAATAATTTTTTCGTTTCTTCAGCTGATAAGCGAGTGATTTCACCAATCTCTGTTGCATCTTCACGTCGTTTATAAGCGCGCTCTTCCATTTTATCTAACTTTTTCTCATCAGTATGTAAACTAATTGCACCTACACGTTTGTATCCTGTATCCGTTTCACCGTCTGCTTCTAATTGCTGAATTAAAGAAGAATAGTAACGTGCACCGCCTTTAGCAATTTTATACCACGCTTTATTACGACGCTGTGAAAGCCAAGGACATACAATACCAGCTGCTGCATCAGTTGCTTGTCCTAATTGTTGTCGATCAACGATAGTAACATTCGCACCTGCTTTAGCAAGATGATAAGCAGTAGACGCCCCTAAAATACCAGCTCCAACTACAATATACGATTTCATTTCAAACACCTTTTCTCTTTTGCTAATTATTTAAATATAAGAACTTACTTTAGTATACTGAAAGGAATCCTTTTTTCAATGTGCTAAGCGTAATTAATTGTTGCATCATTGTGATTTTCCTAACCATTATTTTTTCTTCTTGCGGAATAATTCAATTGTTTTATAGCCTTGTGAAAGAATTTCAATCATTTTCTCAAGACGTTTGTCACGTGTTTTTTCTTGTTTTACAGAAAATAAATTACGCGCCCAATCTTTTTGATATCCAGGTGTTAAACTTTGATAAAATTTAAGTTCATTTGGATGATTAACTAATAATGCTTCAACATCTTTAATACGATCTGCATAATCGGCAACACATTGACTCATAGCAGGCGTTTTCTTCTCTTTTTTCTTTTCACGCTTTAAACCTACAACAGTAAAGACGTCGTCCATACTTACCATTCGTGCAAATTTAATATCACTCTGTCCTACATACCCATCTTCGCCAACGTTTAACGCTGGAAACATCTCATCACGGTGAATAAACGTACTGTAACGAGAATTACCTTTTTTCGGATATGCGAAGAATATGTAGCCTTTTTCAATTAGTAATTCTTCATTACTAATAATATAATTCGTTTGTTTCACCATTTCATCAAGTGTTTCTACAAAAATAAAAATGGCATCGTGTTCTTTTGAAAATGCAGTTTCTTTTCCTGTGAAAATGTCATAATCACTAGGTTCATTCATTACGACCATATTTGTATACTTATTAAGTTTCAATTTATCAATAATTGACATAAAAATCTTCCTTTACATTCAAAATTCATTGTACATACTGTTCTAGTGTATTATATCTATTAATAAAATCAAACTTTAATAGTTATTTTAAATTAAAGTTAATAAAATAGCCGATTCTGCGTAAGAACCGGCTAGCTATTCGTTTCATCTCAACTCAATAGCAAATAAAGTATTTAATAGCTCTCTATATTGATCTTCTGTAATTTCACATTTTATTTTTTCCCCATTAATCATTTCAGTAAAACTCGTATTCGTTAAAGAGACATGGCCATAGTCCGTTAATTTCACTGCAATTGGTCCCTTATTAAAAATAGATTTCTCATCTTCTATTACTCTTTTTTGAACATCGTTCACTACTGTCTCATCAATGATACGATTATAAAAGGCATGACAAACTTTCCACTCTCCGTTCGTATCTTTTCTTTCTAGAACGTAATTTCCTTTACTTGTGTCTCGTTTTCTCACTCGATACGAACCATTTTTAGAGGAAACAGGCTCTTCAGTAAAAGGTACAGGGATTAAAGGTACTAAGGAAGCAATACCTACATCAATTAAGTATCGTTCGTTAGCATACTTTAAAATAATCGTTATATGTCCATCTTCAAGTGCCCATGCATTGATTTCATTTTTATATACGGTTCCAAGTGCAAGTTGTACATCATAACCACAATCTTTTAAAAAGTAGTAAAAAAGAGTATTTAATTCATAACAAAGTCCGCCGCGAGATGTAGTTAAAATTTTATTCTGTAAATTTTCCATAGTAATTGTATTCGCATTGCGTGCTATAACATCTAAATTCTCAAATGGTATAGTGTGTGCAAATGCAAAGAGAATTGTATTTAATTCTTCAAACTTCACTTCAGTACGGTTTGTAAGATTCAATCTTGTAAACAGTTTGTATTGTAGACTTGTCATATTCAGCACCCCTTAACATTTATAAGTTAAAATAGTATATGCTGATTGTAAATTTGATGGGGTACTGAAACAATGTACATTTCGTTTAACTGTACCGGTACAAAAAGTCTAATTCACAAGATTACTTAAGAAAAGAAGCTACAAATACAAATGTAATAGTTTATCTATAGGTAAATTATTATGATCGCTTATATCAACAAAATATTGAAGTTGCCACATTTGGCTCTTTTTAGCTTGGTTGCTAACAGGGGTATCCCAAATTGGATAAACTCTCATAGCCATCTTCCCTTTTTGACTTTGCGTTTTTAATATTTTTTCTTTAAGAAGAATTTCTTTAGGGAAAATAAATTGTCCTAGTTGATTATCATCTATACAAGTGATAACTAATAAGTCAGGAGCAGCGTCATAAGAAAATGCTTGATTATGCATATTGTCATCTTTCTCCCAAAAAGAAACAAATTGACCAATTTTATTAGGCGTAATTTTTGATACTCTAAAACGGATAGTTTTGTTATTTAAGTGAAATAAACATCCTACATATTCTGCGTTTTGCTTTTCTTCTTTTAGATTCGTAATCATTAAATTGTTAGGTTTGTAAACTAAATTGTTTAAATTTCGGATTGTATCATTAAAATTGTACAAGAAAACTCCCCCTTTATTCATCTCTTAGTTTACC
This sequence comes from Bacillus sp. MMSF_3353, assembly GCF_030733445.1. Classification (NCBI taxonomy): domain Bacteria; kingdom Bacillati; phylum Bacillota; class Bacilli; order Caryophanales; family Bacillaceae; genus Bacillus; species Bacillus sp. MMSF_3353. The sequence continues at coordinate 129,294 of NZ_JASHJA010000008.1, read as the reverse complement.
ACAAACATCAGTTCTTATATGTTGTGAATAATAAGCGACGTGAAAAAGAGGGAGATTTTACTATGGTATTATTAATGCTTCAATGTACTTAGTTTTTCAATTGCTTGTTGTTCAGTTGCTAAGTAAAAAATGTCTTTCCCTTTATTACATTCATAAATAAAATCCTTGAAGCTTTTACTCGTATACATAGAGAAATCTCCAATAATAGCAACCTTTACTCTGTAATTTATAAACTTTTGAAGGATATCACCAGCAAGGCGTGTTTTTAAGTCAAAGAAACTTTCAGTTATTAATGATTTGTCGATAATAATATGTTTAGCATCTACCTCATATTGAACTGTTGCCATAAGATCCAACGCAGTTTGAACATCGGATATTAGTACTTTATCATTTTTTATGACCGCAATATTTATTCCATCGATAACTAATTTCTTTATTTCCATAGTCCCACCCCTTTATAATTTACACAGTATGAGTAAAATTATTTTAAAAACTTCGTATTAACCATAGATTAAATTAGCTGCAACTATTAAAATCGCCACTATTTTTTATTGTAAATATCTATTTTTTATTACTAATACGGTCAATGAAATTAATGATAGTTTCTCTTTTTATATTTTTAAATATATATATGAAATTGCTTTTACTTGTTATAAAAATATTGTGGATTAACATAACTTAACAAACTATCCAAAGTGTTAATCTCGGCATATGGTTGTATTTGGGTAGTATTCTTGATTTTCTGAGGGTTAAACCACACACCTTTTATATTTGCATTTTGAGGACCAGCAATATCCTTTTCTAAGTCATCTCCAATAAATAATACATCTTCTGGTTGCACATTAAGCTTATTTAATGCTAGTTCGAATATACGTTTATCAGGTTTACTCAATCCTACTTCTTCAGAAATAATAATCGTATCAAAGTAATTGTTTAAATTCGTGTTAATTATTTTAGCTTTTTGTCTATGCGTTGAGCCGTTTGTTATAATTCCAATTTTAAAGTGACTCTTTATATGATTTAAGAAATGAATAGTATTTTGGTCTATCGAAAAACATTTAGGGAAATTTAAATTCCAAAAATCTTGGATATAATCGCCTGGCAATCTATATTTCGGCGCGAATTCATCAAATAATGATTCTAAAACTATCGTTTTATCACTAATGCCGTATTCCCTTTTATCGTATTCTTTGAATTTCTGTAACATATTGTTTTTGACTGTATCACTAACATCCTCATAACATTTTTCTAAAACTAATAAAAACAAGTTATCTACTGCCTTATCCCTATCAATTAACGTATCATCTAAATCAAACAGCATCGCTTTATAACCTATCAAATAATTTCACAACCTTTCTCACATGATTTAAATAATCCCTTGTTCGCACCTTAGGCCTTTACTAAATTAGCAAAAAAACTAAAAAGTTTGTGGCGTACGCTATAAAATTTCGCTGGCTTCTTTTATATTTAAATTCATCTCCCTTTCCCCTTCTAGTAAAGTATCGAAAGTATATTTTCAAACAGTTTAAAAAACTACATGCAATTTACATTATTATACATTAGTTTTTTGTAAATATTAATCGTTTAGCTTTTTATATAATAAGTTTTTTCAAGCACACAAATATTTCTCCATAAAAAAGGAATATGGGTAATAATACTTTTTTGTGGAGAATACACAATCTTGAAAATGGAGTTACTACGTTAAACGTCCTATGAAGTTTCCTACTGTATCTCCACATAAACTACAGATAGTACGGCTATAATGACTACCAGAGGTGATATTATGAAAAACTATCATATCCTCGTGGTTGAGGACGATCAAGAAATTCAGGAATTAATTAAACAATTTTTAATGACACAACAGTATACAGTGGTAGTTGCTTCAGATGGACTAGAGGGTATGACACAATTTAATAAGCAATCCTTTGATTTAGTGCTTCTAGATGTAATGATGCCCAATCTTAATGGATTTGAAGTTGCTAAAATGATTCGAAGTCAGTCAAACATACCAATTATTATGCTAACTGCGTTAGAAGAAGAGGAAGATCAAATGAAAGGGTTCGATCTTGGGATTGATGATTATATAACAAAACCCTTTTCGTTTCATGTTTTGATTAGACGAGTCGAAGCTGTACTTAGAAGAAGTTATGATAAAAATGTAAATAATTATTTGGTATTTAAAGAAGTGCGCATTGATGTTGATGCATATAGAGTATATGTAAATGATGTTGAAATTTTGTTAACGACAAAAGAGTTCGAAATTCTACAACTACTATTTCAAAATGAAAGAAAAGTACTTACAAGAGAAAATATCGTAGAAAAAGTTTGGGGATACGATTATTTTGGAGAAACACGAATAATAGATACACATATTAAAAATCTACGTAAAAAACTAGCTATCCCCTATATTAAAACAATAAAGGGGATTGGTTATAAAATTGATGAATAGAATTGTAAAAATCATGAAGATGAAGCAAATTACTTATAAACTCTTTATGACTACATCTCTCATTTTGTTATCCTTTGCAGTGTTGATTTATTTAACTTTATATTTCTTTCTCCCTACGTTTTATGAGCAATACAAAACAGATCAACTTCAAACAGGGATAAAAGAAATAATTGATAAATCCAAAGATCTTACGTTTCAAGATGCGATACCACTTTTTGATGAATACGCAAAAAAAAATAACGCGATGCTTTCGCTTCAAAATAAAGAAGGAATAATTATTTACTCGCCTTCATTTTCTTTTATTCAAAGTGGTACACAAACAACAGTAGTTACTAAAGCAGCAAGATTTGAGAATGCAGGTACCATTAGCAATTCATATAATGTTACGGAACCAATTCAATTCCAAGATGGTAGTTTAACGCTTGTAGTGTTCGCAACATTTCAACCGATTGATGAAGCTTCGCAAGTATTAGTGCGCTTTCTCCCCTATATTAGTATCATTGTGATCGTAATTGGTATAGGGAGTGCTTATTTCTATTCCAGGTTTATTACAAAGCCACTTATTTATATTAACGAGGGTGCACAAAATATGGCAAATTTAGATTTCTCCGAAAAAATTGAGGTTCGCTCTACAGATGAGTTAGGAGAATTATCTAATAGTTTGAATGACATGTCTATTAACTTACAACAAGCTATGTTTGATTTAAAAAAAGCAAATGAACAATTAAAAAATGATATTGAAAAAGAAAGAGAAATAGAAACAAAACGCAGAGAGTTTTTTGCGATTGTAGCACATGAATTAAAGTCCCCTCTTACTGTAATGAAAGGATACTTAGAAGGGATGATATACAATATTGGCCCTTATCAAAATCGTGATCAATATTTAAAGAAAAATCATCAAATTATTGAAAGTATGGAACAATTAGTTCGTGAAATTTTAAGTATGTCAAAGTTAGAACAACACACTTTTAAACTAAAAATAGAAGAAGTTAATCTTTCAAAGTTAATAGGTACAATCACAAAAGATCTCGAATTTTTCGCTTCTCAAAAAAGCATCCAAATAATAAAAGAAATTGACTCTGACCTTTCTGTTTATACAGATCGTGTTCTTTTTGAAAAAGCATGTAAAAATATTATCCATAATGCAGTTATGTATTCACCACATAATGAAAAAGTCTATATAAAGTTAAGTAAGGATTCTAAACAAGGTCAAATTAAAATGCAAATTATAAATACAGGTATCAATATTAAAGATGAAGATATACAACAAATTTTCAAACCATTTTATCGAATTGAAAAATCAAGGAATCGAAATACTGGCGGAAGTGGTTTGGGGCTATATATTGTTAAACAAATTCTTGAAACGCTAAATATAAAGTATTCTATAAAAAATATGGAACATAGTGTGCAATTTTGCATGAACATTCCTTTATCTAAACAACAAACAAACAAACTCCCCTCTTAGTAGGACGAGTTTGTTTGTTTTTGTAGCAAGTATAATCTTATTAGGAATCAATAAGGGGGACTTTTCGTTTTTTAAGCTCTTTATTTCTACCATCCAACTTTATTAAGTGGAGTTCAAAAAATGGAGTTTGCGATGCTTAAAAACAAAGTTAATAGATATGTTAAAAACCTTAATCATAAATGGAACAAATGTGTTACTTAGATTGTCTATTACGTATAAAAAAGGTATTCTTGGTAGTCCTCTCATTTTGTAATGCAAGAAATACAAGAGAAGTGCTATCCAGTGCATTTGTTAATTGTATAGGTATGTAAAATACTTATACAAAATCCATATATTCTTGAAAGAGGTTGAAAATGTATGATAGTTTCAAAGAAGGTTTTTCACATTGCACAATATAAAAAGATGCTACCTGTAGTATTACTTTCATGTGTAATGCTTATAAGCTGTTCCAATAGTAATATTCAATCCGAACCATCGAAACAAACCAAACAAGAAAATATAAGTAGGCATTCTTTTGTAAAGCTTGAAAAAGAATATGATGCTAAACTTGGTATTTATGCATTGGACACAGGTACGAATCAAACTGTTACTTATCGTTCAGATGAACGCTTTGCATACGCATCTACCCACAAAGTCCTTGCTGTTGGAGCACTGTTACAAAAGAAATCAATAGAAGATTTAGATCAAAAAATTAAGTATACCAGCAAAGATCTAGTGAACTACAATCCAATTACAGAAAAATATGTAGGAACAGGTATGACTCTGAAGGAGCTTGCAGATGCTTCCATTCGATATAGTGATAATACTGCACAAAATCTTATTCTTAAACAATTAGGTGGGCCAAGTGAATTCAAAAAATCACTAAGAGAAATAGGAGATTCTGTTACAAATCCTGAACGTTTTGAACCAGAATTAAATGAAGTGCAGCCAGATGACACTCGTGATACTAGTACCGCAATGGCATTAGCTACTAGTCTTCAAACTTATGCGCTAAGTGATATCCTTCCAATTGAGAAACGGAACTTTTTAATAGATTTGATGAAAAGAAATACTACGGGAGACAACTTAATCCGTGCTGGAGTTCCAGCAGGATGGGAAGTAGCCGATAAGACTGGCTCTGGGTCTTATGGAACAAGGAATGATATCGCAATTATTTGGCCACCAAATAAAAATCCAATTGTACTTGCGATACTTTCTAATCATGCTAAAGAGGATGCGAAATACGATGATAAACTTATTGCAGACGCAACTAAAATAGCGTTAAATGCTTTAAAAATAACGAATAAATAATTACTCCTACTTTACGGTACTTATATTTTGAAAGACATACACGTGTCTAAACGCTAAGAAGTATTAGTGAATTTATCCGAATTAATCAATATCGAATAATAAGTATCTCTTGGTAAAGGTTTACTATATTTTAAATGAGCAAATACTTTAGTATATATAGCTTTTGAGTAATCAAATTTTCGTTTTTTGAAATATAGTATACTGTATTGGAAAAGAGAACCATCCACTATATTTGTCGAATCACTTTTATTTTGTCTAATATTCGGTACTTAGTTTTCTCCAGACTGATATATTATACATACAACTATTCTAGAAAGGTGATGATGTTATGTATGAACAACAAAATAATAGGGATAGAGATCAAAAAATGGTGTTTTCTATGCACGGAGTTCCCTCAAATAAAATTAACATGAATCAATTACCTAAATGGATTAGAATTTTTGGCTATTGTGCGTTTGGTTGGATGATAGTATTTAGTTTAATTATGATTGTAGGTTTAATTCTGCAATAACTATACAAATACACAGTTAAACGGGACAGCATTTAGATTATATATCTAGGTAATGTCCCGTTTTTTATGTGTGATTATCCCATGATATAGGTAACCAATTATAATAAAAAGAACTGGTAGAATATCCTACAAGTTCTTTTTCAAGTATTGTTAAAAAGGAAACAACAAACTATTTTAACATTCAGTACAGGGAGACCATTTTGATTATGGCTTGATTTTATTATATATCAAGTATAAGCTTTTGAAATGGATGGTTTTTGAAAATTATGTGAATTAAAAAGCTAAGATATTTGTATTAGATTTGGTTTACGACCAACTTCTTCTTACTTAAATACACTGCACGATCAGATTTTTTAGCAACTTCCTGTGAATGCGTTACAACAATAATACATTTATTCTCTTTATGTGCAAGTTCTTGAAACAGTTCTATAATATCCATCGCTGTTTCTTCGTCGAGGTTTCCTGTCGGCTCATCTGCAATAAGTAAATCAACATTACAAGATAATGCTCGAGCAATTGCTACACGCTGTTGTTGCCCGCCACTTAGTTGCAAGACATTTCGTTTCGCTTCTACTTCTGTGAGTCCTACCTTCTCTAATAATTCTAATGCTCTTGCTTTTTTATTATGTACCTTCACACCTGTAATTTCCATTGCCGTTAGTACATTCTGAAGAGCAGTCATATAGGTAATCAAATTATACGATTGGAAAATTACGGATACATTTTGATTACGGTATCGATCCAAACCAATTTTTCGAATATCCTTGCCATTGTATAGTACATAACCGTTTTTAGGTATGTCCAGCCCACAACCTAAGCTAAGAGTTGTGGTTTTGCCAGATCCAGAGGGCCCTAAAATCGTGTAAAAATGCCCTTTTTGAAAAGAAAAATTAACATTATCTAGTATCGTTACTTTTTTCCCGTTACTTTCATAATAATAATCTAAGTTTTTAAATTGTAAAATCGTCTCCATATCGAGCCTCCTTATTCATCTTTTAAAAGAATTTGTTTTGGATTTAAGCGTAGAATAGATAATGCTGGAAGAAGCGTTGCTAATATAGCAATAGTTAGTCCAATCCCTCCCATTTTCCCTAAATCCTCTCCTGTTACACTTACATCAATTTTATCAATTGGATCTTCATTTTGGTTTTGTGGAGTACCACCAGCTCCAACCATCATTACACTACCATTTTGTGAATTGTCTTTTTCTTCGCTTGCAATAGCAATTTCACTCGAAAGTAAATTATCCCCGATATATTGAGAAACCTTAGCTCCTGTTGTTATGGATAATCCAAATGCTAAAATAGCGACACATACTACTTCTACTACGAACTGCGCCATCAGTTTCCATTTTTTCTCTCCAATAGATAACAGAATTCCCATTTCCTTACGACGTCCTTTAATTGATAGCATAATGATTAACCCTAATATAATCGCACCTGCAATTGAAACAATATAAATAATCATTTGAGAAGTCGAAGAAATATTTTCGATAGGACCAATCATTTGCTTGTACAATGAATCATGCGCATCTAATTTATAATAATTAAAATCAATATTAGATTTTTTTGCTTCTTTTTTAAATGCATCAATATATTGTGGATCATTCAAGAAATACACGACTTGAACACTACTTATACCTTGGTCTACTTCTAATTTTTTCATAGTTGAATGCGGTATATATAGTTTATTAGCTGGATCCATAATAGGAGGAGCCTGTTGACCCATTGCTTGCTCATTCGTTTCGTAAATACCGATAATTTCAATCTCGAGGGTTTCCTTCTTATCCCCTGATTGCACTTTTACTTTGTCTCCTACTTTCAAATTGTTTAATTCTGCTAATCGTTTTTCCATTAAAGCTACATTCTGATCTTTCATCTGTTCTGTAATTGGTTTCCCATCAATGATTTTACTTTTTCCGTTTTTAAAGCTTTCTTGTAATGCAGTCTTGCGAACTCCCTCAATTATAAAAGAAGCATTCATATCTATTTCTGTACCGGAACTTGAACCACCTCGTACAGCCACCATCCCCGCTTTACCTTTCCCTTCGTCTTCTCTATCTGAAGCTCCTACTTGTTTAAGTCCATCAGAAATTCCAAAAGTGTTGCCTATGTAATTATAGTCTTTTACATATTTTGACTCCGCTAATTGATCTGCTTCTTTTGTGTTAAGCTTCGGCAGATTAGGCATTTCTCCAGTTTCACGAGCTTATTGACCTAATTTGTCAAAATCAAGACCTAAAGTAACATCTGCGCCCAGTTTTTTTCTTGCAGCATCCGCTGCTTTTTTTGATGCATTTTGGATTGTGAACCCTGAAAGAACCAAATTTGTAACAATCAGAAATACTGCCATCAAAATTAATGATGTTCCTATCCTTTTTTTCATACTGAGAATTGCGCGTTTCATAAAATTCATTTTCTCTTACCTCCTTGATAACTTGTATTCTATATATGTTATCTAGAGTCTATATGGAGCTAATCGGTAGTTTATCTAGAGATATAAGGAGTTTATGTGTAGTTAGTTAAAGTCCAATTGCAAAGTTTTGTATCATCAATACTGATGAGGAAATTGTGAAAGCATATTGCGGAGAGAATGCAATTAAACATGTAGCTGGAAATAAAGATGGTTCAGCGGATGAACTTCATACAGTTATTAAAGAGGCTACTAATAAAGTAAGACATAACTCTTATACAATTCCAAAATTAATCAACCTTCATTTAAGGAATACAAATGTATGAATTCTTACCGAGTATGAATTCGAACAGGTATCATTTGCAATATGTCATTAAAATAAAAAAGATCATCACTTGGTTTAGTTAGAAAACTAAGTGTACATAAATACAACGACATGAAAACACTTTGTTCCTAAATCCACTACTTGTATTATTGGTTGCGTGAAACTCCTTCTTGAGAAAGGTTATTATTTCTGAATATTCTGTTGACTGTTATAACATATCCAATTTACAATTTAATTATGGTGTTCTTTCACAATTAAACTACTTAGAATACACTTCATTTATTTGAAAATAATTACAAATAGAGGTGCTCAAATGAAAAATAGAGTAAATCCAGAATTATTACAAGGGTTAGAGATGTTTCCAGATCTCGATTTACGCCCGGAAAACTTGCAATCAATTAGAGAAGGAATAGCTCAAATGAGACCACCTACCGTTGTTGATGACTCCCTTTCGTTAACAGATGAAGTCATTGTTGGACCAGATGCTAATCCTTTACCATTAAGAATTTATCGTCCAAAATCAAATCATAAATCTTTACCTGTCTTATTATGGATACATGGTGGTGGTTATATCTTAGGTTCTATAGATGATAACGATGATACTTGTATGAGGTTTGCAAAAGAAGCTCGCTGTGTGGTCGTATCTGTAGACTATCGCTTAGCTCCTGAACATCCTTACCCAGCACCAATTGAAGATTGTTATGCAGCTTTAAAATGGATTGCTGATAATGCAGAGTTGTTAAACATTGATTCGAATCGAATTGGGGTTGCAGGAGTAAGCGCTGGAGGTGGACTAACAGCAGCATTATCATTATTAGCCCGAGATCGAAAATACCCTTCGATTTGTTTACAAATGCCACTCTATCCAATGATTGATGACCGAAATAATACACCTTCGGCCAATGAAATTAAAGAGGGATTTGTTTGGAATCAAAAGGCAAATGAAGCTGGTTGGAAAATGTATTTAGGAGAAATGTATGGAACGGATCAAATCCCTGCCTATGCAGCACCTTCTCGAGCTGAGGATTATAGTGGCTTACCATATACCTACACATTTGTTGGTCAATTGGATCCATTCCGCAGTGAAACATTAACCTATGTAAGCAATCTAGCGCAAGCTGGTGTTGATGTCGAATTTCATTTATATCCAAATGCCTATCACTGGTTTGAAGGATTGAATCCAAATGCCGAGGTATCTATTTACGCTGTGAACGAAATAGTACAAGCAATAAAAACTGGTTTCAAAAGAGTATCTAAAGTTGAAGCTTAATCCCTTTACAAGAGAAACATTCATGAATAGTTTGCATTGGTGAGTATTTATTTAAATATAATAGCCGATTTTTTTAAATCGGCTATTATTACGTAAAACTTACCTAATATATCAAGTCTGAGAAACAGATATAAGATGTTTAGACGAAGTGTTTATTTCCTCTGCCACTGCTTTTATGCTCATCATGATTTGAAGCATTTCTTCTATTGTTGTCCTTGGATTGATAGAGCAAAGTCGAATTACTACTTTTTCTTTCAATCTAGTCGTACTTAGCATAGAAAATCCTCTTTGATTAATTTCTTCCACCAGTTTTTTGTTTATTTCATGAATTGTATCTGTAGACGTTAGACCACAAGGAATGTAACGAAAAGTAACAATCCCTAATTGAGCAGGTGTTACTACTTCCCAATCTTTTTCTTTCCTTAAAAACTCTTCAACTTGTTCAGCCAACATAATACCATGATCTATTGCCTCACGAAAAGCTGTGATTCCAAATGCTTTAAAAGAAAGCCATACCTTTAATGCTCTAAATCTACGAGAAAGTTCAATTCCGCGCTCCCCAAAATTCACTTTTTCTTCTAAATTAGTTTCCGTATCCTTAATATACTCTGGGATCATACGGAACGTTTTACTTAAATATTGGCTATTTCGAATGAGTACACAACCAACATCATAAGGCTGAAAAAGCCATTTATGCGGGTCTAACGTCAAAGAATCAGCACGATGAATTCCTCTTAACAACTCCCTTCCTTTTTCACTGAGAATTGCTGCAGCCCCATAAGCCCCATCCACGTGTAGCCATACATCTTCATCACCACATAGATCAGCCAATTCATCGAGAGAGTCCACCGCTCCGCAATTCGTTGTCCCTGCATTGGCAATAACACAGAATGGTTTTTTCCCTTTTAATCGATCTTCTTTTATTTGCTTTTTTAAAGTACTAACTGAAATTCTTAGCTCTTCATCTGTTTCAATTCGGCAAATTTGATGATGTTTAAACCCTAATACTTTAAGTGCTCGATCTACAGAAAAATGAGTTTGGTTAGAGAAATACACAACCGCATTTTCTATGTCATTATTCAACTTGACCTGTCTCGCTACAGTAAGTGCAGTCAAATTAGCCATGGAACCGCCACTGACAAATAGTCCTTCTGCTGAATCAGGGAATCCTAGCATTGATTTTAACCAGTTGATTGTCGTTAATTCAATTTGTTCAGCACCTGCACCTACTATCCAAGCTGTAGGAAATACATTAAATCCACTTGCTAAAAAATCTGCTACTACACCAACATAATTATTAGGACCGGGCACAAAAGCCATAAAATGAGGATGATCCACATGAGTAATTTGATTAAACACATTGTTATTAAGGAAATGAAGTAACTCTTTTGGATTGGATCCGTTTTCCGGAATCGTTTCAATTAGCTTGTCTCTAAAAATATTACTATCAATCGTTTCCGAAACTGGTTTACTTTTTAAATGATTCATATGATCAACAATTAAGTCAACCGCTTGATATCCTAACTGACGCATCTCTTCAGCTGATAACTGCAGGTTTTTTGTCATTTGGTTTACCCCTATTCTATTTAAAAAGGCGAGTTCTTTCTCGCCTTTTTATTTTTTATAATTTGTATTCACCGATTGCCTGTATTGGATTTTGAAGAATCATGTTGATTAACTGATGGATGTGATTCAATATTTCTTGTATTGTCGCTGCTTCATATACGGTTTGATTATATCCAAACTTTATTGTAAGTGTCTCTTCAGGGAAGCACATAATTCCATACTTTACATGCGGCTCATCAACAACTTCGTAATCTGTGATAGCAAAATTTCTGTTTTCATTTGAAGAGAAGATAGCTTGGTTAGTTGGATAGTTTTCAAAAACCCAAAGATGGTCAGTCAACTCGGTTTTTAATTCACTTTGCTTTTGTATATCAACAAATGAATAATATGCATACTCATTACACTTCAATGTTTCTAGTTGTACTTTTTGCAGGAAATCTACAAAAGTTTGCGTTTCTGTCCATGCTAGTCGGATAGGCAAAACATTTGTGAACAGACCAAACATATTTTCAATTCCTTCTACTTCGGGAGGTCTGATTGATACGAGATTAGGTAATACTATTTCTCTTGTTCCATTGTATTTGCCAAGCAATATTCCCCATACAGCTAGTAATGCCGTATTCATAGTTATATTGTTTTTTGTTACAAATGCCTGTAACTGACTAGTCAAATCCTTATTTAATGTTAAATCCATAAATGTGAAGTTTAACCCTTCACTTTGAGTTATTACTTTCTTTTTAGGAATACTAATTTTCCGATTGTACCCTGATAAATAATCGCGCCAAAAATGACGTGCTCTCTCATGATCTTGTGCTACAGTCCAATTTATGAATGTTTCAAAAGGTTTTACAATAGGTAAATCCGCCATAGTTCCGGCATTTTTTGTTTCATAGAGTTGGAATAATTCGTCTATTAAAATGCTGACGCTCCAACCATCACATAACAGATGATGGGAACTCCAAACCACCTTATGCTCCTTATTACCTAGTTGGAATATACAGAGACGGTTCATGAGTTCATCATTTTTAAATCCTCGACTTAAATTTTCATTCATCCAATGGTCTAGGAATTGTTGCTGTTCTTGTTTCGTCATATCAACCAATTTTTTTATCTCTGAAATCATTTGAACATCATGTAGAACAGCTTGCCAAGGTTGTGCTTGTTCATCTTGCACAATTATTGTTCTTAAAGAATCATGACGATTAATTAATTGTTGGAAACACTGAATAAAGAGATCAATATCCAGTTCCCCCTCAAGTGACCAAATTATTTGTTCAAAATATGCATTTGTATCCGGTTCAGTCGCAGCATGTTCATAAATAACTTTCTGGAAAGGTACTAATGGGTAAATACGTTCTATATTTATATCCGGCATTTTTTCTTGTATTTTGGTAAGTATATGTTGATTAAGTTGTTTATCTTTAACATTTAGTAATGTAGCTTTATTATCGTTCATATTGTTTACATCATTTGTTTGTGAACTTGAAAGATGGTCTAGCTTTTTAACAAATTGAACCATGTCCCCTAATATAGGAAATGAAAATAGATTTTTTGGCTCTAGCTCAAATCCTTGTCTATATAGTCTGACGGACACTTGAATTGCTTTTATCGAATCTCCACCTAAGGCAAAGAAATGATCATTTACCCCAACTCGATCTACTTTGAGTACTTCTTGCCAAACACTAGTTAATATTTTTTCCATTTCAGTTTTTGGAGCAATAAATACTTCATTTTTTTGTTTCTCTGGAGTAGGGAGCGCTTTTCTATCTAATTTCCCGTTTGGAGTCAAGGGTAATTGTTCCAAATAAACAAAATAAGAAGGAATCATGTAATCCGGCAAGTGATCTCGCAAATACTTTCGTAGTTCTGTTGTACTAATATTTTGCTCATTTACCACATATGCAACTAAAAATTTTATTCCATTCTCATCTGTTTGATCAATTACAACAGCATGTTCGATTTGTTTGTAAGTTAGAAGACAATGGGCAATTTCTTCTAACTCTACTCGATATCCTTGAATTTTCACTTGATAATCTTGGCGGCCTAAAAATTCAATATATCCCTCAGGATGCATTTTTCCACAATCTCCTGTCTTGTATAAAAGACCAAAATCAGGATGTGATACAAATGCGGCATTCGTTTTCTGTTCGTCATTTAAATATCCTTTAGCAAGGCCCACTCCCCCGATATATAAATCCCCAATTACACCAACAGGGCACATTTTCTTTTCATAGTTCAACACATAATACGTTTGATTCGCCAAAGGCATCCCATATGGAATACTATTCCAATGTGATTCCACCTGTTTGACCGGATAATAAATTGACCAAATCGATGCTTCTGTTGCTCCTCCTAGTGAAACTACTTCTGCAATTGGAAAATGCCGTTTTATTTTTCCTGGCAAAGAAAGTGGAATCCAGTCTCCACTATGTAAAACTAAACGCAAAGAAGATTGTTCAAAATGAGAACCTACTTGATCCAATGCCAAATCCATGATTGCAGGCACTGTATTCCAAATTGTAATTCCTCTACGCTCGACGGTACGGATTAATTCTTGCATGTTTCTTGGATCACGAATCATTACCAACATTGCACCTGTGCTTAACGTTCCGAAAATATCGTATACAGATAGGTCAAAACAGATGGAAGAGATACCAATAATACGATCATCTTCATTTATCTGATATTTTTGATTAATGTCTTGAATGGTATTTGCAACCGCTTGATGAGTAATAATTACTCCTTTTGGTTTCCCTGTACTTCCTGAAGTGTATATGATATAGGCAAGATCTTCTGGACCAGCAATAGCGGGCATATCTTCTGTTGTATATAATGACAAATGTTTTTCTTCATAAAGACTAGGTTCTAATAAAAGTTTGCATGAGCTATTTTTTAAAATATATGTTTGGCGATCTAAAGGATGATCGGGATCAATCGGAACATAAGCGGCACCTGCTTTTAAAATACCTATCATATTAGCAATTGTGTCAACTTGTCTTTTTGCTAAAAGACCCACTTTGTCACCTAGACCAATGTCTTGCTCTTTTAAGAAATGCGCAATTTGATTGGAGCGTTTATGAAGTTCCGAGTATGTTAACCATTCTTGCTCAAATACCACTGCTACTTCATCCGGTGTACGTTTTACTTGGTCTGTAAATAATTGATACAGAGTAGTTAAAGGTATTTTTTCAGTTGTTTTATTATATTGCTCAATTAAAGTTTGATCCGATTCTTTCATCTGCAAAGATGTTACGTCGCTTTGTTTCACTAATTGTTCCAATAAGTCAACAAATTGGGAAAACATTGCTTCTATTACATCACCATCAAACAACTCTTCAACATAGTTCCAGCTAATTAATAACTCTCCATTTTTTTCAATTACTACATTATCCAAATACACTTGTGGAGTCCGAGCATGAATATGGCGAAGAGAACCAAGCTGTTCCCAAGCAAACGAACCCGCACCTGCTAGCATCGAGGTGAAAACAATTGGCATAACTGCTTTTGGCGTCATTTGGTGGTATCGAGTAAAATCTCGAATAAAGTTAACTCCATCGTAATGACGATGTTCAAGGCCATCCAATAAAGTAGATTGCGTTTCTTTTACTCTAGTAAAGAAAGATTGCTCTGGTTTTACATCAACATCCAACAAAATAAGCGATGTGAAATCTCCCACAATCTGTTCTACTTCTTCATGAACAGGATAACGGTTAAATACAGTCAAATTAATTGCAAATTTACGTTGATTACTCCAATATGCCAACACATCACCATATATTGTACAAAGCAGAGCGGAAGGAGTTACTTCTTTCTCTTGTGCTAACTTTCGTAGCTTTGTCCACTTTTCATTGTCCAGGATCTTAGTAAGTGATTGGAATTTAGGAGTAGCAATCTCTGCTGGATCCTTTTTTAACAGCAAAGAAGGTGCAAATGGAAAGTCAGGAAGCTTACTTGTCCAATAATCTTTTGCTGTTTTATATTCTTCACTTTGTTCCATTTCATCATAGATAAACATGTAATCTTGAAAATCAAAAGATAGAGATTCTAATTTTTGATTTGGTTTATAATAATAATGCAACAAATCCTGTCCAACTATGTTCATGCTTGCTCCGTCCATTAATAAAGCATCGTATCGAAAACATAATAAATACGTGTCTTCTTTTAAAAGAAAGGCTTTTAATTCAAACAAAGGCCATTTCCCCAAAGGGAATACATGGTTAGTCATTCGAGAACGTTCTTCTTGTAAGCGAGCATTTTGATTCCTATCATCTAAATCTATGAGACTAACTATTTCAATCTCGTAATCAGGAACGCTTTGTAATATTTGCTGTTCTCCCTCTGGTAAAATTACAGCTCGCAACATTGGATGACGATGAATTACCTTTTGAAAACTTTTTGAAAGACGATTAATATCCAATTTTGTTTCATATTCAAAATATGTTTGAGGTGAAATACCACTTAATTCAAACTGTGAATTCCTCCCTAACATGTACGCTGTCTGAACCTCTGTTAATGGAAATGACTTAGACAAATCTTTAACATGAGTTGGTCTATTTTCAAAGTTTTCCCCTTTATGCTCTACCTCTACACAAGAACTAAGTTGAGCAATCGTAGGATGCTTAAAAAAATCTGTTGTACTTATTTTTAAGCAGTCTTTTCTTAATAAATTAATTACCTGAAGTGCTTTAATCGATTCTCCTTTTAAAGCAAAAAAATTATCATGAATACCGATTCCCTCAATCTCCATAACTTTTTCCCATGCATGCACCAATGTTTGTTCAATTTCATTGCGCGGTGCAACGTATGGAATTGATATATAATCCGTTTGTGTTATATCTAATAATCTTTTCCTATCTACTTTCCCATTTGGATTCAGCGGAATCTCTTCCACCTGAATCATTTTTTCAGGAATCATAAACTCAGGTAATTTATCACTTAAATATTTTCTGATTTCATCAAAAGAGACCTTATTATCGGATACATAGTACGCAGCTAATAATTTCCTATTTCCATATACTTGATCAACAACGATAGCTTGCTTTATTTGTGGATATTCCCTTAACTGGCTTTCGATTTCTCTTAATTCAATCCGATATCCCCGAATTTTTACTTGATGATCCATTCGACCTAGATATTCAAGTTCTCCATTAGGCAACCAACGAACGAGATCACCCGTATGATACATCATTTCTCCTGCAGTAAAAGGACTCGGTACAAATTTTTCATCTGTCAGTTTAGATTTCCCAAGATACCCTCGTGCTACCGCCACGCCACCAATACAGAGTTCACCCGGAATTCCAAATGGTTTTAATTGACCATACTTATTCAATATATAGGAATGATAATTCGGATTGGGACTTCCAATCGTAACTTCTTTGGCGGAGCTCAAATCCTTTACTGTTGCACAAATGGTTGTTTCTGTAGGACCATAAATATTTAAAATTGTCGCTTCACTGATGCATCGAATTTTTTCAACCAAATCAATGGAAAATGCTTCTCCTGCTAACAAAATAGATTTTAAATCTTTCAGAAAATTTACCCCTTCTGGATCACTTAAAATCACTTCCATTCGCGATGGCGTTGATTCCCATAAATCTACCTTATGTACTTTGACCAAATGAGCCAATTCTTTTGTTGCAAACTGGTCCTCTGTAGCAATGACTACTTTCGAGCCTTGTGTTAAAGGAAGACATATTTCTAACAAGGAAATATCAAAAGAAACACTAGCAAGAAACAAGAATGATTGATTATCTTTTACTTTTTCTCTCATTGCACTTAAAAAATGAACAAGAGATTTCTGTTCCACCATTACTCCTTTTGGATTTCCTGTTGATCCTGATGTGTAAATGACATAAGCTAAATCATTAGGATCGCCTTCCCGAATTAAATTACTTTCTTCACCTTGGAAGAGATGTTCCTCATCAAGATACAGCACTTCACCAGCAAATTGCGGTAACTCTACTTCCGTTCTCTTGCTCAATAAACATTTTGCTTGACTATCTTGTAACATATATTCAATTCGTTCATTTGGATAGTTAGGATCGATTGGTAAATATGCTGCACCTGCTTTAAAAATTCCCATCATGCCAATGATCATTTCTAATGACCGGTCTACCATAACCCCAATAATACTTTCCTTGGATACACCTTTACTTTGAAGAATAAAAGCCAATTGATTTGCTTTCTTATTCAATTCTTTATATGTTAAATATTGATCATTACAAACAACAGCGATTTGATCTGGGGTTTTTAACACTTGTTCTTCAAACAAATCTTGAAATGTTAGAGACAAGTCTATGTTTGTATGACTGTTATTCCATCCTTCTAACAACTCTTTCTCTTCTTCTGCAATAATACACGTATCTTTCACTGCCAAATTTGGATTTTTTAATACTTGCTTTAAAATATAAAGATACGAATTTGCAAACTGTTGCAAAGAAGAAAACGAATGAGATTTGAAAGAAATTTGAAATTCAAATTCATTATGTATTTCATTCCATTTTCTTTGTATCCAAACCGCTAAATTATTCTCTGCATATTCTTCTATCGAATTTTTATTATGTAACCCTTCCATCCCAATAATAATTTGAAAAGGAGTTAAAGGATGTTCCACTAATAATTCAGAGAGTGGATACCCCTGATTGTCATACCCGAATAAAGTCGTTTCTTCAATCTGATTCACTACTTGTTTAAAGCTATGATGCGGATGGATTTCACTTCCTAAAGGAATCAATTTATTAAGATTCTCGCTTTTTTCAAGATTTTTTTCGATTACAGGAATACCAATAGTAATTCTTTCTTGATCTGTATAGTGTGCCAAACAAATCCTTAACGCGGCCTGTAACCAGCTAAATAATAATAAATCTTGAGACTTACTTTCTTTTTGTATACTTTTACTCAACTCTACATTCATTATGATTTGAACGTGCTCACAAGGATTTTCTTTATTTAGTTGGTAATCACTATTAAATATAGAAAAATCAAGAACCTCGGAAGATAATTGCTCCTTCCAAAACGCTTCTACCCCTTTATTTCCATGAATAGAACTTCGATCTTTAATGTGCATGTTTATCTTTATCCCCCTAATATTCATTTCTTCTATTCGTTAATTTTCAGGCCAACTTCAAGCCCATGGAGAAATACTTGATGGTTATCCAAACATAAAAATTGCTGAATCTCTTCAAATTTCATATGACCAACTGAACAAACGCCTAAATTTAATGTCTCAGCAACCATATTTA
The DNA here is from genome assembly GCF_030733445.1 of Bacillus sp. MMSF_3353. NCBI lineage: Bacteria > Bacillati > Bacillota > Bacilli > Caryophanales > Bacillaceae > Bacillus > Bacillus sp. MMSF_3353. The sequence goes on along the minus strand of NZ_JASHJA010000008.1, from coordinate 110,765 downwards.
AGGTAGCAGTGATAATGCCTGACTCAATACAAGCAAATAAATATCCATCTGAACCGTATTTCGGGATGGAAGCGTTCGCATTATAAACCAAATAAACTGAGAAAGCAGATTGAGTAAATAAATCCTGGTTAATTAACTCATGATCACTTTTGATTACTTGATCAATGTTGTTTACAATCACAAGACTATTTTTTGATGGGTTATAATAATAAAACCCAGCTTTTATACCTTCTATACGTTTTGGTTTTATATAAACAAAGATATCAATAGGGTAGAGTCCGCCTGCACTTGCGTAATGATAGTATATTTTTTCTTCCCTAACCTGTTTTAGAGTTGATATGAAATGGGAAAATTCTAAAAAATTAATATGTTTTTTCATATCAAATTGGCGACAAGACCTACGTTCCTTGATTATAGTGGGTAGCTCATTTGTTGTTTCAAGTTGAATTTCGGTTGATCGCGCAGCAACGTGCGTTCGATTAAATTGTTCACGCATATACGTATCTAACTCTTCTTTAGAAAAGCGAATCTGGTTGCTATATGGATTCGGAAAAATCTTTTCTTGTGTGGAAAATACTTCTCTTGGGTGTAATATGTTACTTACTAACACACGATTTTTTATCATAAGCTCTATTGTTTTTTGTGTCTCTTCTATATTTCCTAAAGAAAAGCGCTCTACTAGTTTACTAATTTTTACACCTTTTTGAGCCATAAAATAAAACTCAGGAAACCACTCAGACAGAATGCCTGTAAATCTCATTTCCCCTATCAAAACTTCATTATGCAACTTTTCCCAATGCTTAATAGGAGACCAGTAATAAATTTTCTCGTTCATATAACCCTCCATAAACTTTTAACTTATTTTTGAAATGCAATTTTCTAATCTACAAAAAATATTTTTTAGATTCTGATCCTTGTCTCATAGTGATTATAAATACATGCACTTCAACGAAACTTGAAAATAATGAAATAACTTTTTCTTCATTAATTTTTTTTATTTCATCATAAAAAGTGTTTTTTTATTAGATATTTCACATCCTTTCCCATAGTAATCCTATAAGGTATAAACCATTTAGAATGTTAAGAACATTGACGCATTTGCAATGTGAAATTATTGTAATGGATTGGAAAGCAGATGGGTATAGATATTAAACATATTAATATTGAGAAAGTTTTATTTGTTATATCGATAAAATTTTCTCGTGATATTTATTACATATAGATTAAGAAAAAATTTTAAAATTTTTCTTTTGAAGTTAGTTTAAAAATGTAACGTACTATTACATACAAGTGAGTTACTAACATATCGTATTTAAAAAAGAGAAAAGACACCATTTAAGGTGTCTTTTCTCTTTTTTATGCCATATACTTTTTAAGCCTTTTTTATCTTTAAACAATTTGTAGAAATTAATACAACTCGAACATCTAGCCCGTTATATGTTCGAATATGTAATAAAAATTATATAAATTAAGAATGTATTTTAGATAATTTTATTGATAAACATCAAGGTATCTTCGCCTCCTCCTATCATAATAGCAATGTTTCCTTGCCTATCTCTTTTATTAATTTATAATATAATTACAGTATGTGAAATTATATTACATGAACTTTAAAAGTGAAGTGAAAATAACCGTCACTTCGCTTTTTGAATTTATAATCCGTATTTAAATTACTCAATTCTATATATACTTCCACATTATTTGCTTTTATTTAATTGGTTTCTCCGTTTTTAAAACTAGTGAACTTAATGCAGGAACTTTAATTTTATTATCATGGACAACGTAAAGTGTTTTACTACCTGCCTGTTTTCCGTCTACTAGTACTTTCCACGGACCTTTCGATGGAAGTGTTATGTCAACGGCTTCCCTATTTGCATTGTGAGTCACCATAAAGTATTCATTTTTATTCCCATTTCCCTTTATTGAATAAGCCACAACATTTTTGGGAGTATCCATAAAAGCTATATGTTTTTTTATTTGTTCTGCAGATGTCATTCGAAAAGCTGAGTACTTTTTGCGTAAATCTATTAAGCCCTTCATATATTCTACCTCATTATTAAATGCTGCACGGCGCAACCAGTCCATTTGGTTAATTGAATCAGGAGATTTGTAACTGTTATGATCACCATATTTCGTACGCATAAACTCTTGTCCTGCATGTAAGAATGGGATACCTTGTGATGTTAATAAAATCGAAGAAGACAATTTGTGCATTTGTTTTCGCACTTCTTCACTATCACTCGAATTAGTCAACTCAAGTTTGTCCCATAATGTATGATTATCATGTGCTTCCACATAAGTTAGCACCTGCTCCGGATCTTTATACGTAGACGAATTTATATCGTAGTCAATGCCTGCCGTAATCCCTTTTTTAATACGGTCTTCCATGTTTTCCTTTCCATTTACAAATCCATTTTCCTTTTCCTCAAATACACTACCTTTTAATCCATCACGTATATTATCGTTAAAATGAGCAATCCCTTTCATTTTCACTGCATTTTTTTGATTTGCTTTCAATTCAGCTGCAAGAGGTGTATTTAAATCCCAACCTTCTCCATGCAGTATAATAGAAGGGTCAATTTGATTGACAGCTTTACGTATTTCATTCATCGTTTCATAATCATGAATACCCATTAAATCAAAACGGAATCCGTCTAAATTGTATTCTTTTGCCCAATATGTGACGGAGTCAACCATAAATTTCCTCATCATTTTCCGTTCTGAAGCTGTATCATTTCCTACTCCAGTTCCATTTGCAAATGTTCCGTCTTCATTGTAACGATAATAATAACCTGGAACTAACTTATGAAAATTAGATTCAGCAGCATTATACATATGGTTATATACTACATCCATCACAACACGAAGATTATTATCATGCAGTGTTTGAATCATTTGCTTTAATTCGGTTATTCGAACAGTTGGTTCATATGGATTTGTAGAATAGGATCCCTCTGGAACGTTGAAGTTTTTCGGGTCATATCCCCAGTTATATTGTGGTTCGTTTAAATTCTCTTCATTTACTGAAGCATAATCAAATATCGGTAAAAGCTGTACGTGCGTAACACCAAGATCTTTCATATGATCAAGTCCTGTTTTCACATCTTTAGGCCCTCTTGTTCCTTTTTCAGTTACACCTAAATATTTTCCTTTATGTTTTATACCACTTTCGGGCTGAATAGAAAGATCACGTACATGCAATTCATAAATGATTGCATCTTCCGGATTTTTAAATTTTGGCTTTTTGTTCTTTTTCCATTTTTCAGGAGTTGTTTCTTCTAAATCAACAACTGCACCTTTATCTCCATTTACAGAAGCAGCACGCACATACGGATCAACTGCTTCTGTCCACCTATCACCAATTTTCACCTTATACGTATAAAAGAGACCTTTTTGGTTCCCTGTAAGTTCTGCTTTCCAAGTGCCTTTTTCACTTTGTTGCATGTTTATTTCAGTACCTATTTTATCGTTCCATTTTTTATATGTAACTAACTTCGCTTCACTCGCAGTAGGAGCCCATACACGGAACTTTGTATGTTGTGGTGTATATATATTACCTAAATCGTTACCACCATAATAAAATGAATGATCAAACTCCGCACTACGAATGACTTTACCGATTTCGGTATACGTATCAGCTACGTTTTCGATTTTAACTTTGTATGTCTGTTTTAAATCAATTTTCTGTTCCGTAATTATTTTCACCTTATTTGTAATATCTCCACCATTTTTATCAAAAGGATTAATTTCCTTAATTTTAATGCCCTCAATTTCAATTTTCTGTTCCTTACTATTAAACGGAACATTAGTCGTTACAGTGATTTCATTAAAACTATCAATAGTTGCTTTTTGAATTGATAGATCCGAAGAAGGCTTAGAAGTATATACTTTATCATCACCCGAAAGAATCCACACTTCAGCACGACCGTCCTTTATATTTTCAATCCAACGATCGCCACCATCTTTTTCCCACTCATTTGTACGAATAATAAATCCTACACGATTATAGTCATCATCTATATTAATCTTAGCGTACTTTCCAAATTCATCTTCACCAGTAAATTCATATGATTTACCATTCGCATTTTCTCCCCATAACCAAAGGTTCCAATCCTTTGTATTTCCAGACTGTTCTTTGTAATGAATGATAACTTCAGTTGTTTTCGAATTTGAAACTGCCTTTACACTTTGAAAAGAGAAAACAGATGATAACATAACGATTATAGTAAGTAATAAAACTGATTTGTTAATTAATCTTTTTATCATTTGCACCACATACACCCTTTCTTTAAATAGTACGTACAATTTATTATGCTCGTACTAAATTACACTACTTAAATTAATCTAGAACTCTCTTTTACTTCACCCCCATATTGGCTATTTTCACATATGTATTTCAATGATCTTTTAATACGAAAACGTTTGCATTAATGTTTAAAAAAATAGGTTTATTTATGTCTTCATATATTTGTAAATACTAAAAGATCAAGGAAATCATTTTAAAGCAATCGTTTGTTATCGCTTTCATTTTATAGCACTTTCTATTAAGAGGTCAATATATTATTAATTTTCTGTTTTTATACACTTTAAACCTTATATATGTTTCGTAACTTCATAAAGATAGACAACCTAATTATTGCTTATTAATTGTATTTTCAATCATACATTGCTGTATAAAAAAACAGCTACTATCTTTAAAATGACAGTAGCTGTTTTTCATAATGTAATAATATATGAATGAAAACTATATTTCTAACTTACTTAATTTTTGCTGCATCAAATGCCTTTTGAACCGCTTGAACTTCAGCAGTATTTGCTCCATATTTATTCGTTGCCACTCGAATACATGCTGATCTCAACTCTTTGAAATTAGAAGTCATGTTTAACTCATCTGTATTTGCATAATAGAAGATATCAAACATTTTATCTTCACCAATCCCTTTAACAGTTACACCGTTATGAGTTCCACCTTTTGCAATGAGATACGCAACTTTATTGATAATACTTGAATTAAAATGAACGCCACCTTGATCCCATCCATTAAAATCGTTAAATTCACTGTAATCATCTGGATAAGGTACTCCAAGTGAAGATGGAACAGAAGCCGGGTTTTCCATATCACGGAAAACAGATCCAGTTTGTTCTCCCATAGTCCAGTTAAAACTTCCATTGTTTACGTATTTCTCAATAGATGTTCCCATAATATCAGATAGCGCCTCATTAATCGCACCAGATTCACCGTAATATTCAAGATTAGATTCGCTAGAAGTAACTGCATGTGTAAATTCATGGCCAGCTACGTCGTATGCCTTGACGATAGGATCTCCGTATACAAGCATACTTCCATTATTCGCACTTAATGCATTCTGCCAATTTTTCGGATCATTCGTATCTCCAGAATCCCAAGCGTGTACAACTGAAACTACCTTTTGTCCCTTATTATCAAAGCTATTACGCTTGTATTTATCTTTATAAAAATCAAATACTTTTGTTGCTAAGTAATGAGCACTTACTGCTTTTGGATCGTTAAATGTTGTCGAAGTACTAGTTGCTAATGTACCAGGATAATAGCTTTCTTCTTTAGTAATGTCTCTATAATTCACATCATATGTTTCGATTCCTTGCCCTCTTGTATAATCAGCAAGAGCATATTTTCCATTACTTTGTTGAGAGATTCCAAATGTACGTGATATACCTAAATCATCTTTTCCTGTTCCAGTTAATGATGTAAGATTGCTTTTTTTACTTTTCTTTAATGCTCCAACTAGTTTTTCACTTGCTTTTAAGTTAGATTCTTGTACCATATTTTTTAACATATCACCATTTTGTGCATTTACTAAATAAGTTCCGGAAACATATTTTGGTGTTGCAGCTTCAAATGTAACTTGGTATGCATTGCTAGCTTGTCCATTATTTTCATCAACAAAAATAACTTCTTTAACTTCGGGCTCAGAAATAAAATTGATATCGTTCCCGTACTTCGTATAAATATATTGTTTTGCTTCATCTTTTGATAGATTAATAGTTTTTTTCAATTCTTCTTGTTTTAAATTTTGCGCACTATCGCCTGAAATACTTTTAATAACACCGTTATTATCTACGTGTGCAGTTAATTGATGGCCGTATACTTCTTTTCCTTCGTATGTTTGCTGAATACGTACAAGTGTAGTCCCATCATATGAACCACGTTTTTGAAGAACTTTATAATCTACTCCTGTTTCTCCATTGACTTGCTTTGGAGAAAGAGCTTGTTCTGTTTTCTCCTTAAGAGCATCTTTTACTACATTCTCTGGTGCCTTTTGTGACGGTTGTGTAAGTTCACCCGAACGGAACGATTCTTCCTGAATTTGAACTTGAAGTTGATCTGTTTCCTCTGCATAACCTACTCCGTATGGTGCAACAGCCGTTAAAGCTAAACCTGTTGTTAATGCTACCTTAGTTAATGTCTTTTTGTTTTTCATTTTGTTCACCTCGTATAATTTTTGAAATAGAAAGCTTGTACAAAGTATACTTCCTGTTTCTGTCGAAAAAAAGGGAAAATACACAGTTTATGTAACATTATGCAAAATTACATATATGTGGTCGATGATATAAATAAAGAACGACACATATATGTATATTAATTTCAATAAAAAAGAGCTCTTTTAGGCGCTCATCCAATTGGTTAGTTGTTAATTATCTATATTCATTCTAATCAAAGTGCCCTTACATCTAAATAACAACATAAAAACCCACTCTTTACTATTTTAAGAGTAGGTTTAATGCTATTAAAATAAAAATTGTTATAGGACATCTTATAATTTATATTACTTATTTAAACTTATATTTCGGACATGAAGTTGATTTAGGATAAAGATGGATCAAATGAATACTAATGACCTTGATAAACAAGAAAAAGAAAGTGCGTGTTTTGTTTTATGATGTATATAGTATATAAATACTGTAGTGAAGCAGCGCATCTACAATTTAGATTTTTTAATATAATGTTGTTATGTATGTCTATAGCTGCAAAGATGGATTGTAACGTTATGAGATAGCTGAAGTCTCATATGAGTTTCAGGCTTTTTTATTTTGTCAAAAATATCTTTAATTTGTCTCCCATTTAAATATAGTAAAGGACACATCTATTGCATGTTATTAGCTCAAGGTATGTTCTTTTAAAGCATATTATAAATATGCATAGTAAGAAATAAAACCATAATTATTCAAATAAAAAATCCCCCGGATTTGTTTAATGATCCAGGGGATTTTTTATTGTTGATTCTTTATATTTCCATACCGATCACAGACTTTTTTAGGATAATGGTATGTCCAAGTTTAATAGTTCTTTGCACGAGAGCTATCTATTTTATATTTATTTAATTATCCTACTAAGTTTTTTGTAAAATTCACCTTTTCTTTTTACATGATTAAACTGATTTGGATTAATATTAACTTTTTGTGAGAGTGCTACAATCTCTTCTTTTGTAATTGAATCTTTAGTATTTATAGATGCTATATTTATATATTTTCCATCTTCTGTTTTTGGAATTTCTAAAATCCCTTTATTCACAAGATCCACTACAGCCTTGTGCTCTGAAGAATGTGTATTCACCCCAGTAATTTTCCAATTATGCATAACTTTTGGTGTGTATATACCATTCTTTACCTCTTTTAAATATGTAATAGCAAGGTTACGAATGGTGCCACCAGTTTCCCCAAATGCATTCTCTTGTTTAGATGACCATATTTGTTCAAACTTACGCCCCTCTAAAGCTCCACCTTTCGCCTGAAGAGCCTCCATTCTATAAGCATTCATTCCCAGCGTCATAACATCGCTCATTTTAATTGGTTTATTTGTACGAATAGAGCGTAAATTTGTAATTCTACTTCCATAGGGTTTTGTTAAGTCAATTTCGTATTTTACGCCTCCAAAGAAATCGTTCGTACTGTATTTAGAAGCACGACGGGTTTTATCAAAGCTAACTGTTACATCTCCGGCACGAGATGAGTTAAAGTACCCTGCCGCCCATTCCATATAGTCTTTTAAGTCTTTCCCAGTTACCTTATATACTGTAATTTCTCCCAAAACATATTGATAGTTATACGCAATATCTTTCTTCTTAATAGGACCTACATCCAAACGGGCATTATCGTTATCAATTTGATGGGCGACTACATCTGCTTTGCTGTAGTAGAGCATGACTTCATGAAAGAAATCTGATAAAGGTGTCTCTTGAATCTGCACACTTGGAATACCCTTTATTTCATTTTCAGGAACAAGGTTTCTACCCTTTAATTGAGCGACAACAACATTTGCATCTCCTCTCGCATACTCGTGAAAAGGTGTCAGTGTGTCTTCAAGTGTAGGATCAGATACTATTGTTGTTCCATCAGTATTTTTTACAGGTATAGCTGTAGCAGTTTTATCTTTTAAAACCAGCTTTCCATTTTGCTTTGTAAAAGTAAGGTCAATACGTGAGATATGTGTTCCATATTTATCTGGTTCTGTAATAATAACGCCATTTACAACTTCTTTTTTAACAAGTTTATGCATATGAGCTGCAAAAATAGCACTTAGTTCCGGACAAGCATTCGCAATATCTTGAACACCAGTACCAGGGATTCCATTCTCATTTTCTAGTCCCATATGCATAACGCCTACCATTACATCTACTTTACCTTCTAATTCTTTAATTGCCTTTTTTGTCTCTTCTACTGGATTTTTCACAACTAAACCATCCAAATGATCTGTCCCTTTTTCAAAATCACTAATCATTGGTGTATTCATACCAATAATCCCGACTTTAATTCCACCTTTTTCAACAATTGTATATGCAGGAAGAAAACGCTCTCCATTTTCCTTATAAATATTTCCTGCTAGTGTCTTGCCCTTATATTGCTCACTAACTTTTTTCAATGTATCTAATCCAAAGTTAAATTCATGATTTCCAAATGCCCAGGCGTCATATTCCATTGCATTCATCGCTACCATCATTGGCGATTGTGGCTGATCATTGAATAACTCTACTGAATTTCCTTGAATTGTATCCCCAGCATCTACTAATATGGTATTGGGATTTTCTTGACGCACCTTCTTTATAACCGTATAAAGCTGCGTTAAACTTCCACTCGTATTTGCACCATCAAGCGCATAATCCCAAGGCATAAATCTACCATGAATATCGGCAGTACCTAACAGTGTAATATTAACATCAGATTCCTCAGCTTTTGAGATAGATGGTTTGACTGTTACTGCTGTTCCAAGAAGTATAAAAATAACAAAATAACATAAATAGTTCTTCCATTTCATTTTTTGCATAATAACAATATTTCTCCCCTTTTTGTACTTTCATAAAGTTGCTTGAACTTTAAAAATGTAACTTATTATTCGGAAAACTTCAACTGCAAAAGAAAATTTTGGAGGTGGTTCTGCTGTGAAAATATAGAGAATAAAATGCATATACCCCCTAGCAGAATAGTATTTACTTCTTCCTCCAACGTGTGAAGAGCGCTAAACCAACGGTAGATGTATATGTACTGTCAAAATTATGGACATATAACTCATTTCCGGAAATCATTATAACTTAAAGATATAGTGTGTAATGCTGATTACATTTTCGGATTTCATTGCTAATTTATTTCCTTCTAAATGAAAATGCTGAGATCACTTCCAAAAATAATAACCCCGTTCTTCATTTAAGACGGGGTTCCACTTATAGAGCAATTCGGATTCAGTTTTTTTTCGAATATTCGTTTCCTATTCAAGAGTAAGATCTGCTAGTTTCGTATTTTCTTCTGCTTATCAGGACTTATATTTTATCACTCGAACCCTTGATGCTTTCCTAAATCGCTCAATAAATAGATAATAATTTTTACTTTTCAACTTCACAAAGCAATTTTACCTCTTTGATTTGTTCTATATGACGTTGTTCATGCAAATAGATTAATTCTATCCACTGATCAAGAAGTAATTCTCCAAGAGCTGGATGCATCACTGATTTTTTTGCCAATTTAGATTCATCTTCTATTGTACTCAGAAAACGCATCAATGCTTTTCTAGAGTCGTTTAACAAATCAACCATTTGCAGCACTTCAAATGGTTCTATACTTGGTTCAATCATTTCTGGTGCTATAAATTTTATTGATCTATCTAATACAATAGTATGAATTTCTTTACGCTCATTTTGGAAACTATCCATCTTTTTTAATCCTGACGAAATAACCGTTATAACTCTCTCATCTAATAAAACTAAGTGATGACAAACTTGTGCTATACTCCATTTATCCTTATCTGGTTTTCTATTAAATTGAGTATCACTTAACAAAGTAATTTCCTCAAATAATTGATTTCTCGTTTCATAAAACTTGTCCTTTACAAATGTATTCATGTGAATTCTCCTTTCATTAGAACCTATATACTTAGATTCCTGCGTTAGAAATATTCTCTATAGAAGAAAGATTTTCCTTCACTACTTTTTCTCTAATTCACGACTAAATATATGAGTTTTCTCAACATCCTTGAAGGTTTCCTTGAGGTTATCATGTGCTGCAGCTACACCATAATACTTTCCACCGAATCCTTTCAATACAACTACATAAAACGTTCCTAATTATCAATCTAGCATTAAATAAATGTAAAAAATGCCCCTATTCATTCATTTTTCATGCGTATGTATGTACATTTGTTAATTTATTCGATATATTATGTGTATTGAATGATTACGAAAAGCTTATTGGTCGCTAAAAAACACCTTATATTTTTATATCCGAGAAAACTACAAAGTGTATAAAATTCCATTTGTCAAATGAATTTAATGCGGAAGGAGGTTTGTGGTTACTTCATCGGGATATAACCATCAGTTTTGAACTGATAAAAATATAGGAGGCGACATAATGTTTCGTACGATTTCAAATTTCATGAGAGTAGCTGAGATAAGAAACAAAATTCTTTTTACACTAGCGATGCTAATTGTTTTTCGAATTGGCACGTTTATTCCAGTTCCTCATACTAACGCAGAGGTATTAAAAGTACAAGATCAAGCTAACGTTTTAGGTATGCTAAACGTATTTGGCGGAGGAGCACTGCAACACTTCTCAATCTTTGCTGTAGGTATTACACCATATATTACAGCTTCCATCATAGTACAATTACTACAAATGGACGTTATACCTAAATTTTCGGAATGGGCAAAGCAAGGAGAAATGGGCCGAAAGAAATCAGCTCAATTCACTCGATACTTTACAATCATTCTCGCATTCATACAAGCCATTGGGATGTCTTATGGTTTTAATAATATAGCAGGTGGACAATTAATTACAGATCAAAGCTGGACTACATACTTATTTATTGCGACAGTTTTAACTGCAGGTACTGCATTTTTACTTTGGTTAGGTGAACAAATTACCGCTAATGGCGTTGGTAACGGTATTTCGATGATTATCTTCGCAGGACTTGTTGCGGCGATTCCAAATGTTGCGAATCAAATTTATTTGCAACAATTTCAAAATGCAGGCGATCAATTATTCATGCACATCATAAAGATGGTCTTAATTGGTCTCGTAATTTTAGCGATAGTTGTTGGTGTTATTTACATTCAACAAGCTGTGCGTAAAATACCGATTCAATATGCAAAAGCTGTTTCAGGAAACAATCAATATCAAGGAGCAAAAAACACTCATTTACCTCTTAAAGTAAATAGTGCTGGTGTAATTCCAGTTATCTTTGCTTCCGCATTTTTAATGACGCCGCGTACAATTGCGCAGCTCTTCCCTGATTCAAGCGTATCGCAATGGTTAGTTGCAAATCTTGATTTCGCACATCCACTTGGAATGACGCTTTATGTCGGTCTGATCGTTGCTTTCACATACTTCTACGCATTTATTCAAGTAAACCCTGAACAAATGGCTGAGAATTTGAAAAAACAAAATGGCTATGTGCCTGGTATTCGTCCTGGTAAATCAACAGAACAATATGTAACGAAAATTTTATACCGTTTAACATTTATCGGTGCAATTTTCTTAGGTGCCATTTCAATTTTACCGCTCGTATTCACAAAAATTGCTACATTACCACCTTCTGCACAAATTGGTGGTACAAGCTTACTTATCATCGTCGGTGTAGCACTTGAAACAATGAAGACGTTAGAAAGTCAGCTTGTGAAACGTCATTATAAAGGGTTTATAAAAAAAGTAAATTAAGTAAAAAACACAGTTGGTTATTTTTCCAACTGTGTTTTTGATTCTACTACCTCTAATTTTCCCACTAATGTATCAATCACTTTTTCTAAGTTCACAATTTTTTCATCTAATGCTTGGATGCGTTTTTCGCTATCCTCTACATTATTATATTTTAACTCATCATTGGAAGATTTGAACTGCTCCCATAATTCAAAAATAGTATTTTCAGTAGGTGATTTTGATTTTTCACCACTACTGGTTGCATCTTTATTTGATTCTAATTCAAATTGAAGTTCATATGTATTTCCAGTTAACTCTTTAGCTATTTCCGCAATTAAATCTTTATAAGACTTTTCAACCCATCCTTGTTGGAATTCGTTTTCAAAATAAATGATTAATGAATTTTCATTTATTCTGGCTGTCGTTTCTTTAACCCATGTTTCATATGAAGGTCTTGAAATTATTAATTGCATTTTACCTTTTATTTCATTCCAAATTGTATTGGGTTCTTCTTGTCCGGAAGTGAGTGGATTATTTTGCATATGATGAATATGTGTGATAGGAGTGGTTTTTGATTCTATTTCGAACCAAATTTGATATTCTTCATTAGTAAGTTTCTGTACGGTACTTGAAATTATATTTTTATACTCACCTTCAAGAAAATCACGATGAAACGCATCCTCACAAAAGATTATTAATGTATTATCTTCTATAGTAGCATTTGTATTTCTAACCCAGGTTATAAATGTTTTCTCTGCTAATTTTGGCCTTAACGCTTTCTTTACTTCATCCCAGCTATTTAGCCTTTCTTTTGGAACATCTTTCAACTTTGATGGTTCGTCATTACATAGATCAAACTGAATTTCAAACGTCGTATTAAACATTTCTCTTAATGTATGAAATACTAATTCTTTGTAGTGAGATTCTAACCAGTCACGAGCAAATTCATTTGGACAATAAATTGTTAATATATCATCCTCTAAATAAACAGTAGTATTAGTAAACCAAGTTTCATATGATGGTTTTGAAATTTGCGGTCGAATTTTTTCCTTTACTTCAGTCCAATTCATTTTCATAATAACTCCCCTCTTTTTATAGTTCTCTTTCATATAGCTTAATAATATTACGCCTTTCCAATAAATAAAGTCAATCCGTATCATGAATAAAATTCAAGCAGCCCTGTTATATACAGGGCTGCTTCTTTATACAACTACATTTCCTTCTCAAATAATTTCCCTTGTTTGAAATAGCTCCGGAGTGTGGATCGATTAGCTAAAAATACACCAACCAAAATAAAACAAGCACCTATTCCCATTGTAGGGTTTAAAGGTTCTCCTAATATGATATATCCTACAATAATAGCAATTAACGGTGATACATATAACCACGTTGACGGGAATACAGGATTTGTTTTTGATAAGAGCCAATAATATAATCCGTGCCCACCAATTGATCCGATAAAGATAAGATATAAAATAGGCCACTGTACACTCCATGAAGCTAATACAGATACATTCGGTTGTTCTACTATGACGGATGCGATTAGTAATAATACCCCTCCGTAAAACATTTGAATACCATTAATGAGAAATGGTGATACACTTTGTAAATCCGAAAGTATTTCTTTTGAGCGAATAGAGCCTATTCCGTAAAATAACTCTCCTATTATTAAAACAAAACAAGCGATACTCCATATGAGACTTACTTCTTGGTGCGTTCCTGGTAAAGAAACAAAAACAACACCTATTAGTGCGATAATTAAAGCAAAAAGTTGCTCTTTTTGTAATTTTTCCTTATTTCTCTTTGCCTGTAATAATAAAATCATCATCGGCCCCGTAGCAGAAAGTACAGCAGCTAATCCTGAAGAAATATATTGTTCCGCCCAGTACAATGTAGCAAATGTCATAAACGTTAAGCAAAAACCAGCATATATAATACGTTTTGAAAATACATGTGGCATAATTTCCTTTCGCTTTAACTTAAATATAATCATCAGAATGACGCCTGCTAAAAAGAAACGAATTCCTGCTGAAAATAATGGGGGCGCTCCTGCTTCAATTCCGATTTTTATCGTTAAAAATGTTGTTCCGAAAATAATACATACTAAAATATAATTGAAAATGACCATTTTTCTTCCTCCTTTTTACTCTTAACATGAGTATAGAAGGTATGGTGTATAACAGTGTATCTATGTATATAACAGTTACTTAAAATTGTAGTTGATTCTCTTTATATTTTTCGCTTTAATAAAATAAAAACGAAAAAGGTGAAACCATGAAGATTGTCCTTCGTAAAGAATCCAACATACCGTATTACCAACAAATATATATGCAAATCGTTGAAAGAGTACAAAGTGGCATGCTTGCGCATGGTGATCTCCTTCCATCTTTACGCTCTATGGCCGAAGATTTGCAGATTAGCCTATTAACTGTTCGTAAAGCATACAAGCAATTAGAAAAGAAAGAATATATACGCATTGAGCAAGGAAAAGGTGCTTATATACATAAACATGTAAAGAAAGATTTCAAACCAATTCCGTACAAATGGCAACAAACGAAAACGATTAATGTTATGCGATCTCAATATGCAATGAATCAGCACCGAAAATATTACGATTTTTCACAAGCGATTTTGTATCCTCGTTTATTGCCAAATCCATTCTTAGCAGACGAAATGCATAAAATACTTCATAAAGACCAGATGATCCTAGCAACTTATGGGCCAGTACAGGGTGATTATGAACTGCGAGTTGAAATAGCAAATTACTTAAGTGAACACCAGAATTTAGTGACCGATCCATCTAAATTATTAATTACAAGCGGAGCACAACAAGGAATTGATTTAATTGCTCAAACATTATTAAAACCTGGTGATATTGTATTAGTGGAAAGTCCTTGTTACAGTGCTGCGCTTGATATTTTCATCAATAAAGGTGCTAAAATTATACCAGTTTCTCTTGATAATCATGGAGTTCGCTCCGACTTAATCGATGATATTTGTCAAAGTAAAAATCCCGTATTATTGTATACGAATCCAACTTTCCAGAACCCGACAGGTACAGTAATGAGTAATGAACGGCGAATGGAACTTATAGAACTAGCAGAGCTATATGAGTTTTTTATAATTGAAGATGATTCTTTCGGAGAAATATATTTTGAGGGTGCTACTATTTCCTCTCCTATCAAAAATTTTGATACGAATGGTCATGTAATATATATAAAAGGATTTAGTAAAACGTTAGCACCAGGATTGCGTATCGCATCTCTTATTGCCGATGGGCCTATTTTTGAATGGTTATATGCTGTAAAAGGTTCAATGGATATCGGTAGTCCTTTATTAACGCAAAAAGCACTCCTTCCTTTTTTACGTGCAGAACGTATGAAAAATCATTTAGAAAAATTACGTACGGCTTTACAAATTAGACGTGATATAACTATTGATATGTTATCACCACTTAAAGAATTACGATTTGAAATACCAAATGGTGGCTTTAATTTATGGATTACACTTCCTGATTCGATAGATCCCTTTACCTTATTACAAAAAGCAAATGAAGTAGATGTCTCTTTTTTACCAGGAACAGCTTGTCTATTAAATACAGATATAAGTAATAACCAATTACGGATTAGCTACTCAATGTTAAATGAAAAAGATATGTTGATTGGTTTAGAGAAATTACATGATACAATACGAAACTGTATATTATAGAAATAACATTACATATCCAATAAGAAATACTATCCAAAATGAAAATGTGACTTTTTGGATAGTATTTTCTTCTGCGTTTTTTGTAGTTCAACTTCACTTTCTCTACAAACCACTATTTTCATTATCCTCCGACTTTCATTACAATTTTACCTCTAATATGTTGACCTTCACTCAAAATATGAGCTTCTCTAACCCCCTCTTCATTAAACGGCACAACTTTACTTATAATTGGTTTTATTTTTCCGTGTACAATTAATTTTGATAATGCTTCTAATTGCTTTCCGTTTGGTTTTAGCCATAAAAACCCTGATTTTATCCCTTTTACTTTTTGAATTGGCTCATGAACAATCGAAACTAACACACCACCAGATTTTATAATTTGAAAGCTTTTTTCTTGTACTTCGCCACCTATTGTATCTAATACAATATCGAAATCTGATAGTAACTCTTCAAATTTATCTTTTTTATAATCAATAACGAGATCTGCTCCTAAAGACTTTAAAAACTCTTCATTCTTACTACTTGCAGTTGTCGCAACAAAAGCTCCAAATGATTTTGCGATTTGGATTGCCAAACTTCCAACTCCACCAGCTCCAGCATGAATGAGTACTCGGTCATGTTCTTTTATTTTTGCGTAATCTACAAGACTTTGCCACGCTGTAAGTCCTGCAAGAGGAATAGAAGCTGCCTCTTCGAAACTTAGATTAGTAGGCATATAAGATACTAAATCCGATTTTACTGTAATGAATTCAGCATAAGAGCCCTTCCCTATATTTTCAGGTTTCGTAAATACTTTATCTCCTACTTTGAAGCACTCTACCTCTTCCCCAACTTCTTCAATAACCCCAGCTACATCCAACCCTAAAATAATTGGAAATGAAAATCGCAACTGTTCTTGTAAGTCTCCTTTTCTTATTTTCCAATCAACAGGATTAACAGATGTCGCGAGAATACGTATCAATACCTCGTTACCTTTAACAATTGGTTTTATAACTTCTCTTTCTTTTAATTCTTCAACATTACCATATTGATCTATAACAATTGCTTTCATTTCCATTCCTCCTTGCTATTTATTTTAATAACATACAAATATTTCTCAAAATTTTTTGCCTTGAATTATCATAAACTTATTTTTGGGGGTAATTACGTAAGAAGCGTTATGAATTCCGTAAAAAAACGTACACTCACCTTAGAATCACTCAAAACTGTATTTTCAATTACATTCAAAAGAAATGGGGAGAACTCTATGACTGAAAAGATATTTAAAATAAACGGGATTGATATATGTACAGAAAGCTTTGGGAACCCTAAAAACCCAGCTATTTTATTAATTATGGGTGCTACGTGTTCAATGGTTTATTGGGATGAAGAGTTTTGTGAACAGTTAGCTAACACGGGGAAATTTGTTATTCGTTTTGATAACCGTGATGTAGGATGCTCTGTTACATATGAGCCTGGAACTTCCAATTATACAGTTACAGATATGGCTGAAGATGCAATTGGGGTCCTCGATGCTTATCATATTGATAAAGCACATCTATTCGGTATGTCATTAGGTGGAATGATCGCTCAAATTGCTGCTGTAAAACATCCCGAAAGAATTTTAACGTTAACATTACTGGCTACAAGTGTGATAGGCTCTGACGATAACACGCGCGATTTACCTCCGATGAACGAAAGAATTTTAACACATCACGCAAATGGCACGCATTTAGATTGGACAAATAAAAATGTTGTAGCAAAATATTTAGTTTCCGGATCTCGCCTATTATGTGGGTCCAAACGAACATTTGATGAAAAAAGAGTCTATAATCAAGTAAAACAAGAAATAGAACGCGCAAACAATCTATTAAGTATGTTTAATCACGCTTTACTTCAAGGTGATGATGCTTATGAAGGTGTGCTTCACTCCATACAAGCACCTACATTAGTTATTCACGGAACAGACGATACTGCACTCCCTTTTGAACATGGTCTCGCACTTATTGATGAAATTCCTAACTCAGTCCTACTAACCCTTGAAGGCGCAGGACATGAAAATCATCCTGATGACTGGGGAGACATCATTCATGCAGTTATTGAACATACATCTAAAATATAGATAAATAACGAATAGAAGGGGCACACCATAATTTGTGCCCCTTCTATTCGTTACATGTAAAAAAGCCCATCACTGTATCCGTATGTATAGTGATGGGCAATACTTATTTTTTCTATGTTTAAAAAAACGGACAATCTAATTGATCAACAGATTCCCATGATTTTTTTTTTATATTATCGGTGGATTTATTAGCTTCTAGTGGCACATTTTTAAAGGGATTTACTTCGACCTTTAATAAAGATGATGGCTCCACGTATAATGAGAAAACATGGCTACTTGGTATAGCTTTTGACACATCAATATCTCCTACTTGTTTAAAGAGTTGCTGCGCTGCAAAGAAAAAGAAATTGGTTGGGTTTGATTGTTTATTCAGCCATGCAATCATTTCAGGTGATACTGATTTATGAATATTGATTTTTACTCGATCACCACGTTTATATCGCCTAGATCGCATACTTCCACCAACTAACTTATCGTTAAGTTTGTAAATCCTAACTCTTTTTGCTTATGCTCTCTATATTTTGGCGAACAAGTGTAGACTAATAATCCACGTGCATTTGTAAATAATGGATTATCTACAAAGATTACATTTGTTAGTCGTCCTTTTTGTTTTAAAATCATTTTTAAACTGTTTTTAATAATTACTGCGCCCCCGCCATAAATAAATACGTATGGATCGTCTTTCATGTCATCAATTTTGTTTATGATATCTGTTGCGACACGCGCTGCTAAACCTAATAATGCTGGTTGTGATTCTTCAACTAGTAACGCATTTCTTGGGTGCTTTTCATTTAAATAAATTTGGTTAAACTCTGTAATACTATCAATCGTCTTTGTTGGATACTTCCGATTCCATCTTGTAATAATTTGTAGTAACGTTTCTTTCACACCGTATGATAAGCCCTTACTTAGTTGTGGTCTAAAGTTCACACCTAGTGAAACTACTTCTTCTGTCGTCCCTGCGCCAATATCAAAAGACAATAAAGTTTTATCAACAAAATCAATTTCTGAAACTTGATTTTGTTCACATTCTATTTTATGTTTCACTACATTTCCTTCTTCATCATATACAATGCCCCACGTACCAGAAGCGCCCTCAGGTAGGCATTTACAATATTCGATTGAAATATTAATTGTCACATCACGTCCGTTAGGATAATGGAACACAACCTTATGATTGCCCATATAACGTTTCGCATTTTCCGCAGCTATTTCTTGTGTAATAAGCTGCATAGGAAGAGCAACAGATAAATCATAACGAATATTAATATGACTAGAAGTTGGACTTTGACGCATAGCACTTACTGCTAAACCAGATAGAATTGTAATAACCATTAACTCATCAGTTGACTTATTTGATTTCTTCTCAACCTCAGTGCCTTTTAATTGATCTTGAATGACTTTTTCCCCAACGATATACCGCACGTTATTTAACATTAGCGATGGAGAACTAATGGTCACGTCAATGTGATTTTCTAATTCAGATAATGAAACATCACTCTCATCTAACAATCCTGTAGGCTCTCCTATATATAAAGAATATATACTCGGAATAAAAATAGGGTCTTGCCCTTTCACCATTAACTTCAAACCGTTATTTCCTGCATCAGCACCAGCTTTTAATAGAATAGACATAACTACCCCCTAAATTAATCTGACATCCCTTCCAAATATATGCGAGCCCATTCTTTTACATTCAAATGTAATGTAATTTTTTATTAATCATAAAAACAAAATATCATGTTCTTGCACCATTTATGTAAAAAGTATTTGACATAAAACTTTTCCAATTTTATACTATGGATGTAAAGAGTTTTTTACAACTATGGAGGTGTTATTTCTAATATGAATCGCAAAAATTTCATTTTACTAACAATCGTTTTATCGTTACTTGGAGTACTTATACATGGAGTCTATAAATACATCTCTGAAGGTGCGATTTTAGGTGGAACAATCTTCGCAAGTGCAATAATAATTAGCTACCTCATCAATCATATTACGTGGGGAGATCCAAACGGAGTATCAGAAGAAAGCAAAGATGAAATGGGACAACAAATTAAATATAAAAGTTTTAAAATTGCTTATTTTGTACTTATATGTCTTATGTTTTTTGTTTTACTATTATCAGAAGGATTTGCATTCCTATTACTCGATGAAATAAAGAATCTTCCTCTTTTTATCGCACTTTGTTCTTCGTTCTTTATTTATCCTATCGTTGAACTTATAGTCGCAAAACAATATAAATAAAAAGATGAGATTTTGTAAAGTGATAATAATGTTATTTAATTTTGATTTAAAAATATAAATAATAAATTTGTTTAAATCTTGTTCAACTAAAGCTCCCATTAGTTAAAGTGTAATTCTTCAAAAATTATTGAGATTCTTCTAGAAAATTAAAATCACCATCAATAAGATCCTGTAAATACTTATCAAAGCTGTTTGCAATCACTTCATATTCATCAGGGTCGTGTAAAAAACGAATGATTTGACCACATACCCCTTCGTCAGAAGGATTAAAATCAATATACAGCTTTGATGTTCCACCGTTGTTCATACAATCTGAAAAGTGAATATACGTGCCAGGGAGAAGTCCTTCTGGATTTATTTTAGAGTCAACAGCATCCTCTTCATCTTGGTATTCTAAAAGATAGGAGACGTCTTCTCCTTCTTTTGAACTTTCGATCATCTCCTGTGTAGAAAGTAAATAATATGGATACTCTTCAACATCTGAACCTAAAATACATACCCCAACTTTGTTTTCTCCATATTTCCGCCAATATGTACCATCGATATTTTCAAGTAAGGAGATTAATGATTCTGGACAATTCGGATATTTCAACCTTAATATATCAATATCCTCTTTTGTAGCACCGCACGCTTTATTTAGTGCTTCGAGATCATCTGTTGATAATGCTGCTCTCAAGCCGTTTAAAAATTTGTTTACCAAATCCATTATTTTATCCTCCCAATAATCAAATATAAATTTTTTAGTCTATATACCTAACATAAATAAGATTTGGCCTTTAACTGTTTTCACATCTAATTTAATTAGTACCATTACGCTCTAGCTCTTCTCGATTAAAGTATTGTTCTAGTAACTCTTTACCTGTTTTGATTGTAGTATAGTACTCTCCACCATACAGTTTCCCTTCTGATGGATTGTGAAAATCTTCGTATTTCTTGAAGTCTTCATTTTCTTCAAATGATTTCTTTGCAAGGTCCATGTCTGTTGTTTCAATTGCACCAAATACCCTACCTATATCATAAACGTCCTCTTCATCAAAACTCTCTTCTAAAAGATAGTGTTTATCTTCTTCTATAGACGTTATCTTACCTTTTGTAAGTGAGTATAGGTGCTTCGTTTCTTCTACTTGTACCATGATAAAAATCCAACCAACTCTTACAACCGTACATGGTGCTAAACCCTCTAATGTAAGTGCAACTACCTTTTGGTCTTTCACAAATTTCCCCATCTTACCTACCCCTTAATTCGTTTATTTTATACTATAACCATAGTTTCTTAAACATTTATCTGCTCTAAGTGAATCTCATCTTTTAATATTTACATTCCTTCAACTATCGCTTTTAATTTATTCACAGTCCGCCAATTTCTTACTGTAGCTGGTGTATGTAACTTCTGAAACTGGTTCATTAATTTAGAATTTCGAATGCTATTTTTGAAAAATAAATAAACAACTTTTTCATAAATATAGCAATCTTCAGTCTCATTTTTTTGCATAAGCAGCTGAGCTTTTTCTTTTTCAGAAAGTTCGTTTGCTAAGAAAGCAACATGTATACTTTCACCTTCTAGCAATGAATCGGCTTCATAGGGGCATCTTTTTATCATATTTATAAATTCCTCATGTGTTCTTAACATGACTGGAACATCAAAACCAAAAACGTTTTTAATTTCCGATTGTATTCGTTTATTTAAAAAATCAACATCATTTTCAGATTCGAACACGATATTACCGCTTTGAATATATGTTTTTACTTGTTTTAACTCTATTGATTCAAACATTTGTTTTAAATCCGCCATTTTGATTACCTTATGCCCGCCTACATTGATTCCTCTTAGTAATGTAATATAAATTGTCATATCAATCCTCCCCATTTAAATGAGCCGAACAATTGAGTTGATTTTCACTCTTATATTTCTCGGATATTTGTTTTAATTCCTCTAACATATCATGTATAGATAATACCTCAAACAAAATGATAGATTCGCTTGAAAAGTGATGATGATATTGATTTGGTTTACAATGTCCTAAATCATTTTTATAATCCCAAAATTTTTTGTCTAATTCATCAATCAGTTTAAAATGTTCTTCATCTATTTCATTACAATTATTTCTTAATATAGAAATTACAGAATGAACCGTTCGCTGTAATATCTCTTTTTTATTTTGTGACCAGTCCCATGTTTCAATTGGTGCTCGAGCTAAATTATCTATATGGTAAATAATTTGCTGCAATATATGGAGTTGCTTCTGCATGGCTAAAAAGCTTCTCATTTCATTCTTTGTATGTCGATGATATTTCCAATCTTTTTGCTCATATTGAACAAATTGTAACGCTTTATGTAATGATAAATTCAAATTAGATAGATTATAAGTTGTCTCTTTCGTTATAACTTTCCCTTCAATTAATGTATTAAGCCATTCCTCCATAATATTTGCAGTTTTAACAAATAGCTCCTCTGTACATCCCGAAATGGTTTCAAGGTAGTGTGGTGGCAAAATGAAAAAATTCACTAAAGTAGATACTATAATACCAGTAGATGTAGTAGCTAATCGAATTAAAAATGCAGTGAAATAATGATCTGCCGTAATAGGGATCATTGCAACAGCAGTTAATGTTGCGACTAACGTTCCCGCATGTAACTTTAGTTTTTGACATGTAACGATTGTAAACATCGCTGCTAACGCATAAGAAAGAGCCTGATGACCTAGGGAAAATGTGAAAGTCATTGCATACGCCGATCCAATTGTTGAAGCTGGAAAACGAATTAGCCCTTTTTTTATAGAATCCGTTGCAGTTGGCTCAATCGTTACAATAGCCGTGATGACAGCAAAAATAGTGGGTATATTGAAACATTCACAAACTAGAACTGTAAGAAAAACTGCTATTCCGGTTTTTATCACCCTTCCTCCAACAATATTCCATTTTCTAACTTGATTCATTTTGTATTTCCTTCATTTCTATTTCATTTATATATATAATCTACATTATATATCGTACTAAATAAAAAAACTTACTACTTTGTTATGCAAGAGTAAGTTTTTCTTCTCGTTATTTCATGATAGGTAAATGCATTATAATTTGTTGACCAATTGGTCCCATTCTTCTAAAGCCTTTATCTTGGAAGCCGACTTTTTCATATAAATTTTGTGCAGGAATATTTTTTTCATTCACAGCAAGTACAACCTCATTTTTTATCGGGAAATAACGTTTTACAAACTCTTGTAATAATGCCAATGATTTTTTAGCATATCCTTTTCTTTGTCTATTGTGATTTATAGAAAACGAAGTTAAAAGTAAAGCATCTTGATTGTCTGTGAACTCCTGTACTCTATCCCCTGTTTGCAATGCGAAAAGACCAACAGGTACCCCATTGTAATCTAAAATAACAATCACATTTTTTGTTCGATCACTTTTTGCTTTCTCCAATAATTCACCTGGATCTGATGTGAATTGAACTTGTTCACTTGGTAAAGTAAATGTTTGTATAACTTCTTTATACTTCTCCTTATACGGAACTAATTGAATTTCCCCTGTATGTATGTTCATGCTAAACTCTCCCATTTTTCAACTTATTAACTTAAACCTTGCTGCGCTTTTGAATGCACTTTTCCATCTAAAAAGGTAATTTCAACTAATGAAGTTGGATCGCTTCCCTTCCATGAAAAAATTTGTTTAATTTGTGTAGAATCTTCTACACCTTCTTCTATAAGTAAATTACCATCAAAACCAATTACATCTTTCACTTCAATATAAGTCATTCCTTCATTTATATTCGAGAAATGTTTTATATTGATAGACTCTTTCTTCTCACTTTCCAACACAGTAGAAGAAGTCGCTGTTTGTTTTTTTACTTCTTTCTTCTGTTCACACGCTGTCATACTGAAACCTAAGCATAAACTACATACTATTAATGCGCTTTTTTTCATCATAACAGTTGTCCCTCCCACCATAATTAAACCATATATTCCCTTAAAAATAAACTGAATATTAAATATTATATTGAAAAACCCCCGTACAATTAAGTACGGGGTTAACTTTATTTATTCAAATGATTATTTGATTGGTCATTCTGTTCTTTTCTTAGTTCTTGTTCTTCATCTTTTGGTAATTGTTTATCATTATCTTTAATTGGATTCGTTTCTCGATTTTCAATCATGTCATTTGGAACTTGTGGCATTACTCGGCCAACAATTGCTGCTAACTCATCAAGTATACCTTCACCTGTTTTTCCTTTTTTAATTTGCTTTCCAATTTGTTTGAGTCGTTCATACGTATCAACATCCGCTACAACGACTGCATTAGCACCATCCGGATCGTTTTTTAAACTTTCTGCTACAGAGTATTTAATGGACTCCACGCGAGTTCGATCGAGTTTCGCTTTTACATCAATACCTACAATAGCATATTTCCCCACAACTACCGCTGTTGCATCATTCACACCTGGCACACTTGCGGCTAAAGATGCTAAATGGTCCGCCGCTTTTTCATTTGGCTTATTTGGTTTGTTTGTATAATTAACATTTTTCGTCGAAACATTTTTTTGCTCTGGTTTTTCGTTTGGATTGTCCTTTTTTCCAATACTACATCCTGTTATAAAAAAGCAAAGCATCAACATATATATTAAGATCTTCATTATTCTCACCACTTTACTATTAAAGTTTAATCATAAATTTTTTCAACAGCTTGCATTTTCTTCACTTTTTCCTCTGCTCCGCTATTTGCATTAATGAAAATTTGGTACGTATCTTTCCCTAAAGTACCTACAAATTCATAGCAAAGTACTTCATTATGCAAATCATTTACAACTACGGCTTTACGTTCTTCCATAACTTTAACATCTGGATTGATTTTCTTTCTTGCTTCTGCTGCAGTTAGCTTTGCTGAGGGAACTGTTCGTTTTTGGTGTGATGCTAAATATTCTTTTGCAGAAAAACCAACGATAGAACCATCATCTAAAGCAATTTTCATTTGAATTGCTTCTGGATAAATTCGTACGCCATTCTCATTTACTACATACGTAAATACACCAACGTTATCATATTGTGAGCTATCAAAAAGCTCCATATTATTAAACTTGTGGTCCTTTAAAAATTTCAAACCTTTACTTCCTGCATCGTTTAAACTAATTTTCTGTTCTTTAATTTCTCGGTTATTCATAACCCAAATTGGATATCCGCCTTTTCCGGTAATATCCATATAAAACTCATTATTCGTTGCTGGATCTTTAATTTTCACACTATAGAAAGATTCTTTCGCACCTTTTCCGCTTTTCTCAACTTCTACTTTTTCATTTCCTTTTAAATTCAAAAATGATTTTGCGATTTTCGCCGCTTCATCTTTAGAAATTGCCTTTCCTTCCGCTTCAAATCCACCTTTTTTATTTTTTTGTGCACTTGTAAAAGTCGGTCCGAAGTTTGTAGATGAATACGATGTTACGTTTTTCTCTACTGTTTTTAATCCATCAATAATTGTATTGTCTGCAGGATCACGATTTGATGCGAGTGCCATCTCAACATCCATCCAGCGTAAATTATTTTTCAAAACAAGATGTTGTACTTTTCTTAGTTCATCTTGTATATTGCCTGCATTTGAATATAAAGTTTCCAACGTTTTGTATTCTTGATCATTTAACGGCTCTTTTTCTAAATCACGAATGGCTGCACGGTAACTAAAATCACCGATATTTGCTAAAAATTCTTCCGTTTTATTAAAAGGCATTAATGTTAAAGGCAGTTGTCCTACATCCGAACGAGCTACAGATGTTATTCTCCATACGTCTGCTAATGCAGGTGATAAAGATGCACGGGAATTCATCGCGAGCGTTGTTCCAATTTTGTCGTGCAATAAATCAACCTCATATGCTAAATCATGAAACGCACGTTGATAGCTATTTTCTGCTCGAATTAATACTGCATTCTTCTCTTGATGTTCTTTGTAGCCCCAATATCCTGTTCCAACTACACCGACTGTTAATAATACGATTATAATACCTCGTAACATAGTTCCACCTCCGCTCTATTTACAGAAAATATGTTTCCCGATCTTTTTAATTTGTGGACGAGTCCAAATCCATTTACTTGTTGCGGTATCTGGATTGAAATAGTACAATGCATTTCCTGTTGGATCCCATCCATTAACTGCATCTAATACAGCTTTTTTCGCTGTTTCATTTGGCGTTAAATATATTTGTCCGTCTGCTACCGCTGTAAATGCTCTTGGCTCAAAGATTACACCCGAAACGGTATTTGGGAATGATGCACTTGTAACTCGATTCAAAATAACCGCAGCTACTGCAACTTGCCCTAAGTACGGTTCACCACGAGATTCTCCATATACTGCGTTTGCCATAAGCTGAATGTCATTTTGAGAATAACCATTTGGAACATTTGTCCCTTTATTTTGAGATGGTTTATTTTCTTGTGCAGTACCACCACTATTTCCTTTATTCGTTGTCGTTCCTTTATTAGCTGTTGACTTGTCATACTTCGTTGCTTTTACTAGCATTTGCTTCGTTTTAGCTCCAGCTAAACCATCAACAGGTAATCCGAATTTCTCTTGAAAATTTCGAAGTGCCCAGTATGTACCCCATCCGAAAACACCATCCACTTTTCCCGTATAAAATCCGTTATATTTCAAACGAGATTGCAGTTCAATGACATCTTCGCCAGATGCTCCTCTTTGAATGACTTGATTAGAAAAAGCTTCAACATTTTTTAGTTGTATACTACTTACCATCAAAGATAGTCCTATGAATGCAAGTAAAATTGCTATTTTAAAAATAGCTTTTTGACGCATGATTTTCCCTCCTTAATTACGGAAATGATTTCTTGGTTATGTTTTGTAAAAGCCTCGCTTTTATGTAAAGAAGACAAAAA
Organism: Bacillus sp. MMSF_3353; assembly: GCF_030733445.1. NCBI lineage: Bacteria > Bacillati > Bacillota > Bacilli > Caryophanales > Bacillaceae > Bacillus > Bacillus sp. MMSF_3353. The sequence continues at coordinate 83,678 of NZ_JASHJA010000008.1, read as the reverse complement.
AATCCAAACTCATATCGTTGAAAAAATATGTAAACAATATAAAAAAATATAAAAGGAGTTCATCATGAAAAAATTGTTAAAGCGTATCGCACTCGTCATTTTGTTCATAACTACATGTTCAAATATATATACTGTCCCATCAATTGTTCATGCGCAGCCTCCGTATGCCAAATGGGGGAAACTTGCTGTAGAAAAGACGAAAGAACAATACCCAAAAGCGGAGATTATTGATTACCTTCATATAGGTAGAAAACCGAAAACCGTTCAAATAACGGTTGAAAAATTTAAATTGTGGCTACGTGAAGATGGAAAAGAATATGGTGTTTTTGTTGATGTAGAATTTGAAACGAAGACAGATAAATTTATAAAGATGACATTTCAGAAGACGAGTAGATAAAATGAAAGAACCCGTACTGTTTATATTTTAAACAGTGCGGGTTCTTTCATTTCTATAATCCATTCCTAAATTTACACCTTTCAAACATTCTCTCTTCTTATATAAACTTATAATGCTCCTGTACATGCTCAATAAACAATTTCAATGGAACAAGTCCACGTTTTGGCATATGACTACTTATTACAGCAACAAGTTCTAACTGTGGAATGATAACGATGTATTGTCCGCCATATCCCATAGCAAAATACATACAATACGGTATGTGAAATCTTTCGTTATTCAAAACCCACCAGTGATATCCATAAGCCCCCACATGTTCATACGTTTCAAATAGAGCTTTACTAGATTCTTCTAACCATTTCGATGATACAATTTCATTCCCTTGCCAATATCCATTCTGCAAACATAATATTCCGAGCTTTAATAAATCTTTAGATTTCATTTTCATACCGAAACCGCCGACATGTATGCCTTGCGGATCTTGTTGCCACTCATATTCGGTAATTTCTAATGGATCAAATAAATATCTTTTCGCAAACTGCTCTGTCGACATTCCGGTAACTTCTTGAACAATATAGCTAAGCAAGTGAGAAGACCCTGAGTTATAATTCATTTTTGTAGCTGGTTCTTCCATTATTGGTTTTTCTAATATATACTGCACCCAGTTTTCCGATTCTACAAAATCATTTGGGAACACTACTCCATTTCCGAACTCTTTCCAATCCTCACCTGTAGTCATCGTTAATAAATGATAAAGAGTCAAATCCCGCTTTTCATTAGATACATTTTCAATCCACTCTATAATCGGTGTATGTATATCATTTATATATCCTTTATCAATTGCAATACCAATTAATATAGATACAATGCTTTTTGTAATCGAGTTTATTTTATATAAATTACTTGCACATTCTATCGTTTTATAATATTCATTGGTTAGCTCACCTTTTTGATAAACGAGAAATGTATTTACTTTTTTCTTTTCAAATTTATTTTCTAGTTGCTTGAAATCCAAAACTTTACCTCCAATTAAATCATTACCTTATTTATTATATCTTGTAGCTTTAATTAAAACATAAATGTGTTCAAATAAAAAACAAACCTGCCAGTAATAAACTGACAGGTTTGTTTTTTATAATTTCGTACGAACATTCCAAAGCTCTGGGAAGAAACATTGATCAAGTACTCGTTTTAAATACGATACACCAGAAGATCCGCCTGTTCCCATTTTATGACCAATAATACGTTCTACCGTTTTCATATGACGGAAACGCCATTGTTGTAGCCAATCTTCGATATCAATTAATTTTTCAGCAAGCTGATATAAGTTCCAATATTTTTTCACATCGGCATACACTTCTATCCATGCTGCTTCTACTGTTGCGTCTTCTTCATAAGGCTGCGTAATATCACGATTTAACACATCTTTATGAATAGGGAATCCTTCTTTTACAAGTGCTTGAATTGCCACATCATACAAACTTGGTGCGTGTAGCGCTGTATGAAGTCGAGCGTGTAATTCTGGATCTTTTTCATAAATTTTTAATGCGTGCGGCGTTTTATAGCCAAGCGCATACTCAATCATACGATATTGATACGATTGAAAACCTGAAGCTTGACCGAGTGAGTCACGAAACTCAATGTACTCTGATGGTGTTAATGTCGCAAGAATATCCCAAGATTGAATAATTTGCGACTGAATTTTTGATACACGTGCTAACATTTTAAAAGCTGGTTGTAATTTATCTTGTTTAATAGATTCAATCGCTGCGTTTAACTCATGTAAAATAAGCTTCATCCAAAGTTCACTTGCTTGGTGAATCACGATGAATAACATTTCATCATGATGATCTGATAATCTCTTTTGAGAAGATAGTAAACTATCTAATTGTAAATACTCCCCGTACGTCATATTCTCTTTAAAGTCCGTATGAATTCCTTTTTCCATAATTACCTTTTCGTTTTCTTTCATATTAGCCAAACGCCCCTTTTATATAATTCTACTTATATTGGTCTAATAACTGCTCGAACTGGACTTCCATCTGCATCTGTTAAGGCAAGTGGTAATGCGATTAATTCATAATCGCCGTCTGCTACATGATCTAGTACGACATTTTCCAAAATGTGTATACCATGTTTAAACAATTGGTGATGCGCTGCCAATTCTTTATCGTCTAATGGATCTACTGATGGTACATCTACCCCAATTAAACGAATTCCCTTTTCAGAAAGAAATGGTGCGATATCAGCACGTAAATGCGGAATTACATTCGGGAATTCATTCGCTTTACCATGTGAAGATGTGCGTAACAACAAGCGTTCTATACCTTCTAAATGAAAGGTTTCTAATTCCTTTTTCCCAATGCTTTCAAGATTAGAAACATCAATGATCCGCGCTGGACCGACATAAACTTGAACATCTAAATCTATTACTTTCTTTCCATCATTATCAAAATGAAACGGTGCGTCAATATGAGTACCTGTATGAATACTCATCGTTAACTTTCCGACATTTACTGAGCCACTCTCTTCTTTTGACCATGAAACTTCATACGAGAACGGTGTATCACCTGGCCAAGTAGCAATATCATTATTTAGCGGTTGTGAAATATCAATCCACTCTGAAGCTTTCATACTTATGCCACAACCTCCCGCTTATTTTCAAACTGCTTATACGCTTCATCTTTCATAATTTTCTTTAATATTTGTACAGATTTCCACACTTCTTCGTATGTGTTATATAAAGCGACCGGCGCAAGTCTTACTCCATTAGGTGCACGGAAATCAGGGATAACTCCATTTGCTTTTAACGCTTTACATATGCGTGCTGCTTCTGCATGTTCTAAATAAATGTGCCCGCCTCGTTTTTCATCCTCTAATGGATTTCCAATTGTAAATCCGTAATCTTTTAATTCATAATCAATTAAATCCAGCATGTATCTTGTAATATGTAGCGATTTTTCACGTAAACGTTCTATACCAGCATCTTTAAATATTTCAAGAGAACCAATTAAAGGTGCAGTACTTAATAAGTGCGGTGTACCAATTTGATAAGCACCTGCATGATCAGCAGCTGTTAATGTATGTTCCATATCAAACTGCTTATCTTTTCTAGAACTAAACCAACCTGATAATCCTGGAAGTCTATTAAAATGCTTTTTATTTACATAAAGGCCCGCAACTGCACCAGGTCCTGCATTTAAATATTTATAATTACACCAAATGGCGAAATCAACATCCCATTCTTTGAAATGATGCGGAATAGAACCGATTGAATGACATAAATCAAATCCAATATGAATACCACGCTCATGAGCTTCCGCTGTTAAACGTTTCATATCAAGAATTTGTCCACTTCTATATAGTACAGAAGGCAATAAAATTAACGCGATATCATCTGTCATTGCTTGAATAATATCATCTTCAGAAAGTGTTCTACCGTCTCGGCTCTTCACTCGTACTAAATGCTCATCTGGATCTAGACCCTTTAAACGAATTTGACTTTGAAGTGCATATATATCTGACGGAAATGTTAATTCATCAGCAAGAATTTTTGTACGTATTCCTTTCGGCTCATAAAACGTCGCAATTACTTGGTGAATATTCGTCGTTGTGGAACCGGTTACAATTGTTTCTTCCGGTAAAGCTCCAATAAGAGGCGCAGTCAATTCACCTAATTTCTCCGAAAGGAAAAACCACGGATGCTCTCCTTCAGTCCAGCCGTCAATTCCATACTCCTTCCATGAATCGAGCAACGTAAGTAATGATTTCTCTGCTCTTTTTGAAAGTAGCCCTAATGAGTTTCCATCTAAATATATCGTTCCTTCTTTTTTATAGAATTCAGTTTGAAAATCTTTCAGTTCATCATGTTTATCACATTCAAGCGCATATTCATAATTCGGTTGAAATGGTTCTTTATACATGGTGTCACCTTCTTTTAATTTTCTTTTTATTCTAACTAATTGAAATATATCACCTTAGTTGATATAACGTCAATGATATTATGTCAGTTGACTTTATATATGAATTCCTTTTACAATACAGTTATATTTTCAGATATTTCAGTATAAAGAGGTGGTTCTTTGAAAAACAATACTCTTTCATCAAGAAAACACCGCTCCTTAGAAACAAAGAAGAAACTATTACACGCTGGTTACACTATTTTTATACATAACGGATTTCAAAAAACGACTATTACACAAATTATTAAACATGCAGAAACTGGTTATGGAACGGCATATGTATACTTTAAAAACAAAGATGATCTCCTTATCGTTTTAATGGAAGATGTCATGAATCAATTTTATGATATCGCTGAGCGCTCCTTTTCCCCTCAAACGAAAGAAGAAGCACATAAAATGATTCAAAATCAAGTTAGAGCATTCCTACAACTAGCAGAAAAAGAACGAGCTATATTACAAGTTGTGCAGGAAGCAATTGGATTATCAAAAGAGATACGTCAAAAATGGGACGAGATACGGGAACGCTTTATAAACAGTATTACGCAGGATATTACATACTCTCAAGAAGGTGGATTAGCACAGCCTGAATTAAATAAAGAAATTGTAGCACGTGCTTGGTTCGCGATGAATGAGATGTTTCTTTGGGCAATTGTGAAAAATGATAAAGAATTAGAGTTAGGAGAAATTGTGCATACATTGACGGAAATGTATACGACTGGGCTATATAAATAGCACACTCATTTATATAGGTGTGCTATTGTATGGTCTATAAAAATATTTTATCTGGTTATGGTGATGCTAAAAGTGTTTTTTTAAATAACGGGAATGTCTTAGCAATATTTCCAAGGTAAGAAAAGCGAACATAGCCTTGCCTCTTCTGAACTTGCCTATTGGATAACAGAAAGATTTTGTATTGATAAAGAGATTTACCAAACAGCTATTAAAATTTTTAATGAGCAAACTTCAAAAAAATAACCTGTTACTCAACAAATTAAGTACCAGGTTATTTTAAATATTTTATTACCGATACAATAATACAAATTAGCGATGTAAGTAAAAGCAACAGTCCCATATTCTTATTCTCTTTTTCATCCTTCTTAACATTTTGTATCCCCATTCCAGCAAGCATAAAACCTAACAATAATTGCAAAATAAGCATACTTTGCTTCGAATCATCATTCCAACTGTAAATAGAATAGCCCATTACAATAATAGCGAGTATAAATGTGGTAATTCTAATTATAAAAACACCCCCTATTTGATTCTATTGTGTTAACCTACTTACAATCCCAACAATAAACTTATACTCATCTCTACTTTTTCTTACTTTCTTAAACCCTTCTTTCGTATCAAAAATAAAACACGTTTTCCGAAACCAAATCCGTACATATAAAGACTCAAAGTAAATAGGTTTTATAATTCCTCTTTCCTCAAATTCAGTTCCATCTTTATTTTCTATTTCTGTTCGAACGAACCACCTATTTCCAATACCAATTTCAATATACTTCACATAAGTCCACCTTTCGGAAATTAATTTTTAACTATTCTATTATTTCCCCGGTAAGCGCACATTCCGACAGAACATGAGCCCATAAAGAAAAAGTAGATTACAAAAATCTACTTTATAACTTATATTTTTGCATTCGTTTATAAAATGTACTGCGAGGTACATCTAACAGTTTTGCAGCTAAAGAAACATTTCCATTCGTCTTTTCTAGCGCTTCAATCATACTATCACGCTGTATTTTTTCACGAAAATTTAATGTATGTTCTGTTTTATTTTCTGTTTGCAATGCAAGTTGATGTTGATTTCCCATCATTGTTTGTAATAAAAAAGAGATTTGTTTTTCGCATATTTCGCGACCTTGCGACAAAATGTAAATCCGTTCTAATACATTTAATAATTCCCGAATATTTCCGGGCCATTTATGCTGTGAAAATTGATTACAAATACTCTTTGGGAATACAACATTCCAATTCTTTCGTTCACAAAAATCTTGTATGAAGTACGGAATATCCTCTTTTCTTTCTATTAACGATGGAACATATAGCGGATAAACATGTAACCGATAATATAAATCTTGACGGAATTTCCCTTCTTCTACTAATCGCAGTAAATCTTTATGTGTCGCTGTAATAATACGAATATTTACTGGTACTTCTTTTGAACTGCCAATCGGGGTTACTGTTCGTTCTTGTAAAACACGCAATAATGCTACTTGCATCTCCGGCGGCACTTCACCAATTTCATCTAAAAATATTGTTCCACCGTCTGCTTGTTCGAATTTCCCTTTATATCCTTGGCGCCGCGCACCTGTAAACGCACCTTCAGCATAACCGAATAATTCACTTTCCATTAATTCTTTCGGCAACGAACCACAATTAACAGCTATAAAAGGGCCATTTTTTCTTGGACTATTTTCATGAATCGCTCTCGCTACATATTCTTTCCCTACACCTGTTTCACCACAAACATATACACTAGCGTCAGTTGGAGATACAAGCTTAATTTCTTCTAAAGTATGTTGAAATGCATTGCTTGTCCCTATAACTCCTGGGAAAGTAATTCCGTTTATAAATGGGGAAGCTGAAAATAAATTTCCTTGTTTATTTTCCTGTACATAAATACATTTCCCGATCATTCTATCATTACTATATACTGGTACTTCTAATTTAGGCTTCAATCCATGTTGCATTAAATCTTCAAGTTTCATTCGTGACCAATTAGAAACACGTTCTCGAACCTTTTTGCTTGCGGAAACGATAACATCACGATGATTACAAATGACAACTTGTTCATCACTGTCAATTACATCTAAAAAACGATGGATTAAATGTAGTTCATTTTGATGCACTCGAATACTACATTCACGTTCAATCGCATGTGCAATTGAAGTTACAATCCCTAGCATATACGGATGTGAAAATTCAATTGGACAGGAGAAATCTAGAACACCAATTAATTTCCCATCATCGTTATGAATCGGAGCGGCCGCACAACTCCAGCTATGAGATGCGACAGAATAATGCTCTGTACCACTTATCATAATAGCCTCTTCAATCTGTAACGCGGTTCCTATCGCATTTGTACCAACAGCTGCTTCCGTCCATTTCACACCCTCAATGAAGTTAATATGTTTTGCTCGTTTTAACGTTTGTTGATTTCCGCTTAACGATAGAACGTAACCGTCTGGATCAATTAATAATGCCATCATTTGCAGTTCATCAATGGTTTTCCTCATATTTTGTAATTGAGGTATTGCTATATCAAGGAAGATTTCACTCTTTTTCTTTTGATCTTGAAAAATATTAGAAGACAAAATTTTCTGACCTTTATTCATATGAGGATTCACATTTGCTTGTTTACATCGATGCCATGACTCTGAAATTCTTTCGTTCATACGGTTCGAATCAAGGACTCCTTCATCAATAAACTTTTTCCATGTATGTAAGTAAAACGGTGAAGCTAACATTGTATCATCTCCCTATTCATTATTTTGGAGATCTGTAAAAACATACTTTTATTATAAAACTGAATAAAAGCGTTTTCAATAAAACTAGAAAGACGACACAAATATGTTAATAATTTGAATATCTTAATGCGCTTCTTTATTCTTTTTTAGTAAAACTATATTTTGTATAATAGACGCAAAGAAAATACATAACCAAAACCACTTTTGTGGATTGCTGTTTATAAAGAAAACTATCAACGCTATTGCAAATAAAGTAGTGGATGCTAAACTAAAATATAATTTTGTTTTAATTCCCACTATCCCTCACTCCTCTATCACTTTACAGTACATATTAACTCTTCATTTTTTAACTCTAATATGTACTTTTGTAAAACATATTCTCTTCCGCCATGTTTTTCATACCAATCCTGTATTCTTTTAACATGCATCTCGTCACTTCTAATTTTTGATTCAATGTCTTTATACTGTTCATAACTGTCATATTCCCATATGGCGAATATTTCTGTTGTACCATCATTATTATCTTTCATCCAGCGTCCTATTAGCCTGGAACCATGCTTTAACTGGTTAGGTAAGTTTGTGTTAGTAAAATGCTCATTAAATATTTCTGAAAATTCTTTTTTTACTATATAGTACTTTCTTCTGTAAAACATCCCACTACACCTCTTTTATGAATCTTCCCATTACAACCGTATTATAATACTTCCCATCCGACAGCTTTTTTTCATTTTTCAAAATACCTTCTACTTCAAAACCTAATTTTTTATAAAGTTGAATAGCTTTTTCATTTGTCTCTAGCACTTGTAATGATATCTTTTTCACTTCATTTTCATCAGCCCACTGAATAGATTGTTGCAAGAGACTCTTACCGATTCTATATCCCCAAAACTCTCTTAAAATACAAACACCAAATTCTACCTTATGGGATAATCTCTTCAAATTTGATCCTTCACATCTTGAAAATCCTACGATTTGGTTGTGCACTTCTGCAACTAAAAACAGATTCTTTATCTCTTCACTATCTGTTTTTATTATTTTTTGAAACCCTATCTTATTTATAAATCCCTCTCCAGCTTCTCTATCCATATTTTCAGTTTCGCCATCGATCTGAACTCTAATTTCTGATAACTGCTCAGCATCCGTTTCAGATGCAGAACGAATTGTATAAGTTAATCCATTTATATGAAACTCTTGTCCTTTTATAATCATTACAAACTCCTTTTAAATGCAATCTATTGATGCGATTATAATTTCTTTACCCTGTTTCTCAAATTGTTGAATCGTTTCTTTACTAGCTTCTTCATCTGTTATTATAAGGTCAATTTCTATCAGTGACTCTCCTTTTATAAAGCAGTCTCTTCCAAGTTTCTTATGAGGAGCTAAACAAATATTTCTTCTAGCAATTTTACTTACTCTTTTTCCAAAATAAGCAACTTCCGGAGTTGCAGTACTTATACCGTTCAATGAAATGCCACCACCTGTAGAGAAATAAAGATCAATAGATAATCTACTTATCATTTCAGAGGCAAGTGTATCTGTCATATTCCCTGATGGTTTCACCTTTCCACCAATTAAGTATGTATCAATGTTCTTATATTCCCGTAAGGTACTAGCAATTTCTAAAGCATTCGTAATCACTGTAAATGACATTTCAGGTAAGTATTTTAACATGGCATAATGAATAGAAGCCCCGCCAATAAAAACGGAATCACCTTCTTGTATGTAGGATACAGCAACTTTCGCAATCGCATCTTCCTCTATTGAAATATCACGATAACGTTTCGTTGGTTCGGCAGCTAAGTTTCTCACTCGCGTCAGTTCGATTGCACCTCCGTGCGTTCTTTTTAACAAGCCATCCTTCTCCATAATAGATAAATCTCTTCTTATCGAATCAATAGACATATCGAAACTTTCCGCAAGATCTTTAGCAATTACCCTTCCATCTTTCTTAAGTAACTCCAAAATTTTCTCTCTACGCTCTTCAGTAAACATATACCCACCGCCCTTATTGAAGATTCTGAAACCTCATCCTTATTTTAATTATATGCATGTCTCTTCCGTTTTACAATATTTTCAATTCTTATTCACTCCGTTTTATTCAGCTTTTCCCCTCTTTCTATTCCGTTAACTTCAGAACGAAATAAATGTATATTTGTATATTCCACAAACATACTTCCATTTAACTTCCTATTGATGTAAAATTATTCCTATGTTTTACTTTTTAACACAGAAAGGAATTATTATGAAATCTATAATTAAAGTAACTTGTACAGCATTATTATTTACAGGACTAATGGCAGGATGTAATGGGAATACTGCACCGAAACAAGAAAAGAGCGCTCTTGAAAAGGATGCAATGCACTATGGGGAAATATATAAAAATGAATACTATAGAGCAACTGTTGAAAATGCTAAATTCGAAAAAATAGACAAAGAGTGGCGTCTCACAGCTCGAGTTACTATAAATAATGCTCGTACTGACGGACAAACGATAGATCTTTCAGAAATAAAATATTTCATAAAAGATGAAAAAACGGGTGAAAAATACGAAGGTGAAGTTATACAAAATGAAAATGCTAAAAAGGTTCCTTCTGAGTTTTCTTTAACTACCGACATTGTATTTAATATGAAAGCTTCTCCAAAAGATTTAAATACCATGTATTTATACATAGATAGCAAAGCTGCGCCGTTAACAGATACTTATTGGAAGCTTGATAATTTAGCATCTAAATAAAAAACAGTCTTATAAGACTGTTTTTTTGTTTGTAAAGTTATAAAGTTTACTAGTTACCTATCTCAAGCAATACGTCTTTTGCACAAATTGTCACTTCTTCAAATGGGCCATCAAATAATACACCCAATTCGAACCCTTCATTAGTAAGATCTATTTCATGACATAACCACCAAGCACCTTCAAAATCTTCCGGAATAGAACATTTCGTTACGCCTGTAAAAGTTACTTCCAGTTTATCAAATTCACTGCAAGTACCACTGCAATCTAATATAATAATTAGCGTATCTTTTGATATTCTCTCTACTGATTTGACTACACTGTCATGTAGTGAGTAATCATGTAACTGAATAACATTTGTTGGGAGTTTTTTCTTAATCGAATGGAATTGCTCTAAGTAGAATCGATCTAAATGAGCCCTTCTTTTCTCACAATCCTCTATCCATTCTTTCATAAGTTTTTTCAATTCACTAGAAGGATATTCTGAATTAATTATGGTGTTATGAATAAATGGGTGTATGGATTCAGGAAGGAATTTTAATAAATCTGTTTTCCTTTATTTCCTCTATTAAACTTTGTATATCCATTTCTGACCATTCTTTTATAGACTCTATAAAACTTACAAATTCTATAATTTGCATTTCTTTATACCAATCTCCAGTGAAATTCTTCAATCGCACCACCCCTAAAACATTTTAACATCCCACAAAAGCAATACATCTATTTATTATATCATTCCAATAACTATTTTTTCTAAAGAAAAAATGCAAAACTATAAATATTCCGCCTTTTATTTCTAAAACTTCAGAATATTTACAATAGTTTATAATTAGAATACATTTTACTAGTACAAAGTTTCACCTGTACAAAATCTAAACAAAAAGGGATGGTTATATGTTGAAGAAATTAGTAGCAGGTACACTAGTAGCGGGATTTGCATTCACTGGAGGACTTGGAGTAGCAAGTGCTGAAGAAAAAGCTAACACAATTAAGTCTTTTGATTATTTAAAAGTGGATGAACAGGATGTTAATTCACTTACAAAATTAAGTGATCAGGACAAGAAAGATATCCAAATTACTATGGTATTACCAGAGCAAAATGAAAATGGAGATTGGTTAGCTTACGGTTTTACTAGCCGCGAAACATTAGATGCTTATATTGAAAAGGATAAAAAAGTACTTAAAAATAAAATTAATCCTTTAGGTAGCGGTGCTGGTAGTACTGATTTTTATGAACATAAAGATAAAGGTGGCCAATATATTTACTGGAGCAGCGGTTTTAAAAACTTACCTTCTAGCTGGAATGACAGAATTTCTTCTGTAAGTACAGCATCGCCTTCAGCAAGTTATTCAACGACACTTTGGGAGCATACTTCAACACAAGGCTATGGAAAAGGTGTTGTATTCAAACATGCTGATTGGTACGGTAAAACTGCTAATTTAGCTGCTGATTGGAACGATATTACTTCAGCGATTGACGTAAAAAAATAATAAGATATTCAATTTTCCCTGTAAAAATTCAAACCACTATTCTCTTATTCATTTAGAGAATAGTGGTTTATTAATTTTCTATTTAAGCATGTACAGCATGCCCTACAGCTTGTAATAACGCTTCATGAATCGCTTCAGATAAAGTTGGATGCGCTGCAATATAATCTCTCATAATATCAACGGTAACTTCTGTATGAATCATTACAGTTCCTTGTCCGATTAGTTCGGTTGCACGAGGACCGATAATAGAAATCCCAACAATTTCTTGATATTTAGGTTCCACGATAACTTTTACTTTACCCGTTTGTTCTCCAATAATAAGCGCCTTTCCGTTCGCTGTAAAAGGAAATTCTCCTATAAGAATATCACCGTATTGTTCTCTTGCATCTTTTTCGTTTAAACCAACACTTGCGATTTCTGGGGATGTGTATATACATCGAGGTACTGCATGATAGTTAACTTTCACATCTTCTCCACTCATATGTAACGCTGCTGTCGTTCCTTCATGGAAAGCAACGTGAGCAAGTTGTATTCCACCAATCACATCACCTGCTGCGTAAATATGTGATACATTTGTTTGCATATGTTCATTCACAGAAATTCCTTTATTTGAAAATTGAACACCTGCTTTTTCTAAATCTAATTTTTGTACACGTGGTTTTCGGCCGACAGAAACGAGAACATATTCCGGATTGGCTTCTTGGATACTTCCTTCATATTCAAATGAAGCTTGCTTCTTATAATTATTTAATCCTTTTAAAGCAGCTCCTGTAAATATTTCTACGCCATCATTTTCTAGTTTATCTCTTAAAATATGTGCGATATCTTCATCTTCACCATGTAATAATTGCGGTGCCATTTCAACAATCGTAACTTTTGTTCCAAGACGACTATAAATACTTGCAAACTCGCAACCTATTACACCACCGCCAACGATTAATAATGATTTCGGTATATTTTCTAGGGACATTGCATGGCTACTATTTAAAATCCACTTCCCATCAAATGGAGCAAAAGGTAATTCAGTCGGTTCTGAACCTGTTGCTATAATGAACTGGTCTCCATCTACTACATCTACTTTATCACCGTGTGTAACTCGTACACGGTGATCCGTTTCAAATTTCGCTTTACCTTGTATAACTTTTATTTTATTTTTCTTCATTAAATATTGAATTCCTTGGACAAGCTGCGTTACGATCTGTGATTTCCTCGCCTGTATTTGCTTCCAATCAATTGATATACTTCCTTTGTTAAGCGTAACTCCGTAATTATTCGCTTTTCTCACAATGTCATGCACTTCCGCACTTTCTAACAATGATTTTGTAGGCATGCAACCAACATTTAAACAAGTCCCGCCAAGATCAGCTTCATCAATAAGAGTGACATCTTTCCCATTTTGAGCCGCGGTAATTGCCGCTACATAGCCAGCAGGTCCGCCTCCAATAACGACTAATTTACTCATTCTCTCACCTTCTCTTTATAAAAGAATTGTTACAGGTTCTTCTAAATAACGTTTAATTGTGCGTAAAAATGCAGCTGCTGGTGCGCCGTCTAATACACGATGATCGAATGTTAAACTTAAAGGTAACATACTTCCTTTTCTTAATTTTTTTCCTTTATATACAGGAACATGTTCAATTGCACCAACACCTAAAATACCAGTTTCAGGTGTATTTAATACTGGTGTGAAATATTCAATCCCAAAGCTACCTAAATTACTAATTGTAAAGGTTGTCCCTTGCATATCGTCACTACTTAAATTACCTTCTCTTGCTTTTTGTGCCACAATTTTAATTTCTTTAGATAACTCTACTAAAGATAAATTATTAGCAAAGCGAATAGACGGAACGACTAATCCTTTTTCTAACGCGACTGCCATGCCTAAATGAACATGTTCAAATTGATGAATTGCATCATCTATATAAGCGCTGTTCATTTCTTTATGCTCCGCAAGTGCTAATACAACAGCGCGAGAAACGAAATCCGTAATGGTTAGTTTATCGTATCGTTTTTGTACAACTTCCGCTATGTCTTTATGTAAAGCTACTAAATCTGTCACATCTACTTTCATCGTTAATGTTAATTGCGCACTATTTTGTAGGCTTGCATGCATACGGTTTGCGATTGCTTTCCTCATACCAGTCACAGGAATGACTTTACTTTCTTCTTGTTCAAGTACTTCTGGAATTGCAACTCTTTCCTCAAGTGCCTTTAAAACATCTACCTTTGTTATTCTTCCTCCAGGTCCTGTACCAATTAATGATCTAATATCAAGATTTTCAGTTTTTGCAATCTTTTTCGCAACCGGAGATATTTTGATTCTTTGCTTCGCTACTTCTTTCGCATATGGTTCTGTATGTTGTATATTTTTAGGTTCTGCATTAGGTGTTTTTTCTTCTACAACATTTGTATTTTCATAGACTTCTACTTTTTCGTTCGGCTTACCGATATAGCAAATTACAGTACCCGGCGGCACTCCCTCATCTTCACTTACAGCTATATCAAGGACAGTTCCATCCGCTGGTGCTTCTATTTCAGTTTCGATTTTTTCCGAGTTAATGCTAGCAATTAGTTCACCTTTTTCTACATTATCACCTGCTTTAATATTCCAGCTCGTAATAATACCTTCTTTCATCGCCATACCTAACTTTGGCATTACAACTTCAACAGCCATGTTTCTCTCTCCCTTCTCATCGTTTCATTACACATGTAATAAAGATTGGTCTCCGATCATTTCTGATACGGTTTCAATTACTTTTTCCGGCGTTGGTAAGTATAACTTTTCAAGTGGTGGAGAGAACGGAACTGGTGTATGTGGTGCTGTAATTCGTTTAATAGGTGCATCTAACAAATCGAATCCTTTATCCGCTACAATTGCTGCAATATCCGTTGCGATACTACATCTTGGATTTGCTTCGTCAATAACAATTAGGCGATTCGTTTTTTCAACAGATGCTAAAATCGTATTTTCATCCAATGGTGATAAAGAACGTGGATCAATTACTTCTACTTCAAGTCCCTTTTTCGATAATTGCTCAGCAGCTGCAAGTGCTGTATGAACTTGTTTTCCAATTGCGACGATTGTTACATCAGAACCTTCACGTTTAATATCTGCTTTCCCTAATGGAATTGTATAGTATTCTTCTGGTACTTCGCCTTTCATATTGTAAAGTGTTTTATCTTCAAAGAAGATAACTGGATCGTCATCTTCAATTGCTGCTAATAATAAACCTTTTGCGTCATACGGAGTAGAAGGAACGACAACTTTTATACCTGGAATGCTCGTAAATAACGCATATAAACTTTGTGAATGCTGTGCCGCTGCGCTAAAACCAGCACCATGCATCGTACGTACTGTAACTGGCACTTTTGCTTTACCACCGAACATGTAGCGGAACTTTGCGCCTTGGTTTAATACTTGATCAAGACAACTACCGATAAAATCATTAAACATTAATTCAGCAATCGGACGTAATCCTGTTGCAGCAGCTGCCATTGCCGCTCCCATATAACCCGCTTCTGAAATAGGTGTATCTAAAATACGATTTCGACCAAATTCTTGTACAAGGCCTTTCGTAACACCAAGCACACCGCCCCATGCTTCATCGTCTTGCAAGTGATCAACTTGTGCACCGCCTGCAACATCTTCTCCGATTAAAATTACATTTTCATCACGACGCATTGATATTTTCATCGCTTCATTAATTGCAGTTGACATACTTACTGTTCTAGTCATTATTTTTCACCCTCCTCTTATTTGTAAGAAACGTATACATCTTTTAATAATTCTTCATCCTCTGGATATGGACTATTTTCACTAAATTCAATTGATCTTTGCACTGCTTCATCTACTGCCTTTTCCATATCGACAAGTTCAGATTCAGTTAATAGCGCTTTATGAATTAAATGCTTACGGAAATTCACAATCGCATCTTTTTCATTTAAATGTTCTTCTTTTTCTTCTGAAGTTTTATACGTTTGTGCTTCACCTTCGAAATGACCGTAATTGCGATATGTCATACATTCAATTATTGTTGGACCACCACCATTACGCGCACGTTCTACTGCTTCTTCCGCGGCTTTATATACTGCAAGTAAATCTTTTCCATCCACTTGAACACCTGGAATATTGTAAGCTTTTGCTCGATCTGCAATGGAATCACAACTTGACGCATATTCAAATGTTGTTGCTTCACCGTAACCGTTATTTTCGGCGATAAAAATAACTGGTAACTTCCAAATCGCTGCTAAGTTAACCCCTTCGTGAAATGTCCCTTCATTATTTGCTCCGTCACCGAAGAAGCAAACACTCACATCTTTCGTTCCTTTATATTTAGCTGTTAATGCTGAGCCGCAAGCAAGTGGAAAACCTCCGCCTACAATCCCATTTGCACCAAGCATTCCTTTATTTAAATCGGCAATATGCATGGAACCGCCTTTACCTTTACATAACCCTGTCACTTTCCCAAAAAGTTCAGCCATCATCCCGTTTAAATCACAGCCTTTTGCGATACAATGTCCATGTCCTCTATGCGTACTTGTAATACTGTCACGATCCGTTAAGTGGGCACATACACCAACTGCTACCGCTTCTTCACCTGCGTATAAATGAACGAAACCTGGCAGAACGCCTTGGGCGAATAATTCATGCACCTTATCTTCAAACTTACGAATCTCTAACATTTTTTCATACATCCAACGAGCTTGTTCTTTCGTAATTTCATTCCCTTTACTTTCAGTTGTTTTTAACATGTCCAGCCCTCCTATTTTCTTGTTCATCTTTTATATTGCAAGTACTGTGCCAAATTCTAATCATTGATTTCATCGGTTTTCTCTTTCCTTTAGAAATAAAAAAGTGGACAAAATGAGACATATGTCTCGTTTTGTCCACTTTTGTTCACTTAATGTTAGAATGATTATCTTATTCATTATCAAAACTCTTCTGTAACTTCCGGATGTAAATAATTTGACCAATATGATAAGCGTTATGAGTTGTTACATTTGCTAATATTTCCCACCACTTTGCAGAAACAGGAAATCCAACTACATCACTTTCAACCTTCTCTTCATTTATAAGCTTTTGCCATTGTAACAGTTTCTCTAGTAGTTTTTCTCTTAACTCATCGAAGGTTTGATTATTTGAAAGCATAAAACTTTTGTTATTATCACCAATAGCGGGCACGGCATCCACATTCGATTCTTTGTACCTAGTTTGCCACGTTGAATTCCAATACAGTAAATGTTGTACAATTTCAGCTATACTATTACTCTCTTCATTCGGTTTCCAGAAAGCTTCTCTCTCAGGTAGATCTTTCACTGCATCTGAAAATGGAATATACCAACTAGGATCGTTTGCATTCGCTAATAATTGATCTGCTAAAACATCTTTCACATGGGCCATTTTTTCCCCTCATTTCATTAACATATTCATACTCACTTCTCTATATACGCTGAGTCTTTATAATTCCCTTTTTTAAAAATCTCATAGAATATAGAATTAACGGGTATTGCTCTCAAAACGAATGTAAGAATAATAGATTTTCTTATCATAACTCGTTATGATAAAAGAAAAAGAAAGCTGGCGGAAAATGGATAAAAAAATCGCAGTTATAACCGGGGCTTCAAGTGGTTTCGGTCTTTTAACAACACTTGAGCTTGCGAAAAAAGACTATTTAGTCATAGCTACAATGCGAAACCTTAATAAACAAGAAGATTTAATATCTCAAGCTACTAAACTGAACTTACAACAAAACATAACAGTTCAACAATTAGATGTAACCGATCAAAACTCTATACATAACTTTCAATTATATATAAAAGAAATAAATAGAGTAGATCTTCTCATTAATAATGCAGGATATGCACATGGGGGCTTTGTAGAAGAAATTCCAGTAGAGGAATACCGTAAACAATTTGAAACGAACCTTTTTGGAGCTATATCAATTACTCAACTTGTATTACCTTATATGAGAGAACAAAAAAGTGGAAAAATCATAAATATAAGCAGCATTAGTGGTCAAGTTGGATTCCCTGGTCTATCTCCTTACGTTTCTTCAAAATATGCGTTAGAAGGCTGGAGTGAATCACTTCATTTAGAAGTAAAACCGTTCGGAATAGATGTTATATTAGTGGAACCAGGTTCTTATAACACGAATATATGGGAAGTGGGTAAACAACTAGCTACAAACCAATCTGAAACTACTTCTCCTTACAAAGAATATATGGATAAAATACAAAAACATATTAATAGCGGCAGCGATACATTTGGTAATCCGATAGATGTTTCTAATAAAATTGTAGAAATTGCTGAATCTAAGCGTACGAATTTACGATATCCAATTGGAAAAGGTGTAAAATTTATGATCTTTGCGAAGAGGATTCTTCCTTGGAGATTGTGGGAATACCTTGTATTGAGAACCTTTAAGAAAATGTAGTTAACTTTTTTGATAAACATTTTGAAAGAGGTGCTAATTAAATGTTAGGTTTACCGTATGGAAAAGTGTTTTTAGTTCCGTGGACTGAACAATGGGAAATTGAATTTATGAAAGAGAAACAATTCATTGAGGAACAAATTGGCGAACATATTTTAGCAGTACACCATATTGGTAGTACCTCTATTCCACATTTAAGTGCAAAGCCAATTATTGATATTGCAATCGAATTAGAAGATTATACGGACGGTTTAACATGTATTAAAAAGTTAGAACTGCTAAACTATAAATACAGAAAAGATGTACTACCTGAACGATATTATTTTAATAAAGGAGAACCACGAACTCATCAAATTCATATGTATGAACAAGGAAATACATATTTAATAGAACAATTACAATTCAGAGATTACTTAATAAACAATAAGACTTCTCGTATACAGTATGAACAGTTAAAGATTCAACTTTCACAAGCTAATCCTAATGATAAACATAAATATGCTGAGGATAAAACAAATTTCGTTACATCTATTATAGCTAAAATAAATGATAAATTTAAATAAGAAACCATTTACTACTCAATGGTTTCTTATTTATTAGTTAACTCTTGATTTGTACCATCAATAATCACCTTATTATGCAGCAGGTGGAACGAAATAAACTAGTATTGAGAGCATCAATATAAATGCAACCATTCCCGTTATCGAGAGTATATATTCTTTTGATTCTCTATCATACTTCCATTCCATCCATGCTCTTAAAGTCGATGATATCCCTAAATAAATGAACATGACATAAGCCATTTTAGAGTTTTCAAATTTAAACATATAATAACAACTACCTATTATATAAATAATAATAAGTCCTATTTCTATTTTTACATGTAAACTATTCACATGCTTATATCCGAAGAAGCCTCTTTTCTCCATATTTAATTTTATTCTTAAACACTGTTCTAAAAAGTAACCTCCTATAGCCAGTCCAATAATAATAATCAAGATTGTAGAAATACCCATTGTTATCCCCCTTCTTATTACTTTATTTATTTTTAGAAATAGAGTGGACTATATTACGTTTATTCTCTTCTAAATAACTTACAATTCCTTCAGGATATGTGGACCTCTCCTTTAATTCATTTATATTTTTCCAAATTAATATAATATCCTCATATTCTTTATGTCTAATTTCATTTATTCCCCGGTCTTTAACAATTCCCCTATGTATCAATGTACAATGATGTCCTTTTTCGTTGTCCCACTCGAAAATATGTTCATTTACTACTGCCAATTCTTGAACATCAATCTTCAAATTGTATTCTTCTATTAATTCTCTTACTATTGCTTCTTTTGCTGTTTCACCAAATTCAATGTAACCTCCTGGAAAACGATAAAATGTTTCTCTTAAATCACATTGTACAAGTACGTTAGAATGATCTTCATTTAAAATCATTACTTCAGCACGTAATCGAGGACTTTTCATTTCTTCTCTCCCTATAATTGCTCATTTTGTGATATTGCCATAGTGTCTTAATCAATACGTATTAAATAAGGAAATATAGAATTATCCCCGTTATCAATAGTGATACAACTCCGCCTAAGGACATCAAAAACTCCCTTGATTCTCTATCATATTTCCATTCCATATATGATTCGAAACTATACAACGTAATTAAAAACAGAAAGGGTAGGAAGCCCATGTATAGAGGGTTCGAAAGAGAAGAACATATAATTATAACTACTATATACGAAAAAATAATAATCCTGTTTCCCCATTTATGCAGCTTATTTACATATTTATTATTCCATCCTTTTTGTTTCGGTATATTTAGCCTTTTTCTCACTATATTTTCTAAAACAAATAAGAATATGATCCATAAAACTAATACAATTACTTTCACATGCATTAGAGAGATCACCTCCTTTATCTTATCGTCTGGATTTTCTCCGGCTGATCACTCGGATACGTAGTACTCATTTTGTTCTCTACGTCCCAACTAATAATAGTCGCACTATCTCTCCCTAATTGCTGATGAACGTGTTCTAAAACATTATGAACATTTTCTTTTAGTTCTACATTACTTCCGTTCATATCATTATACAGATTCAATGGTGTTTCATAATGACGTTCCCCGCATTCTAATACCCCATCTGTGACTATTACAATTCGATTCTTTCCAGCACGTAATTCACGAATTCCTGTTGAATAGCAAGGGACTGGTAAATTAAATGTGTTTATATTTCCAATCCATTCGTAAAAATGACGTTGATTTAATGCATATTGTCCTAACTTATGTAACTCTTCATGAAATACATAAACTAAACAATCACCAATAGATAACCACCATATGTAGTTTTCTTTTCTTACACATATTAAGCACGCTGTTTCCCCTTTTACTCTTTTGCACTTTTCTTTAAATGAGAGGGATTGAAAGATTGTAAGTAGATGATTTTCAACAGATCGAAATACTGTATCAATCGATTCATTCATCATTACTTTTATATTTTCATATTCTTTTTGGATTGTATTTACTACTAAATCAACACTTTCCGCACTATTATGTCCATCTAAAATAGCTGCAAATTCCCAATCACCATTTGACCAAACTAACGCACCATCTTCGTTCTTTTTTGCTCCGGCGCTTATATTCCCACCGTATTTTCCAAGTACAACGTCACCATATTGTTTAACTGAAATTTCTCCTAAACACATTTCTGTATTTCCAACCCATGAATATTGTCTATTATTTGTTGTATGCATACTCATTTACCATATACTTTCGTATTCTTTCACATATTTTTTTGATTTTCTCTTCGTCACCATATGGCGCATCAGTCCATTTCGCTACTTCAGTTGGTGACCAAAATTCTTTGGGTGTATTTGGATAACGCGGTATGATGTGCATGTGCATATGTGGTACACCATTTCCTGAAACAAAAGTGTAAATATGCTCTGCACCTTCGCTTTCTTTTAACGCTTTACTTACTCTACTTGTTATAAGTCCGAACGTTTTCGCTTCCTCATCTGTTAGTTCAGCAAGACCAGGTATATGTCTTTTTATATCTATCATTACATAACCAAGGTATGTTTCTTCACTATCCCAGTGGACATGTCCAACATAAACGAGTTCATCTTCATAAATAGCTCCACCCGGAACTGTAATATTTCCTTTATGTTTCTCGCAAATAAAGCATTTTCGTTCTACTTGATTATTTGTTGACATATCCATCACCATCCTTTTTATTAATAATATCATAAAAAAAGGAAAAATAGGATTTATATTCCGAAAATTCATTCTTTCAATTCGGCAATTTTTGAAATAAATTTGCACCTTATTATTTCTTCAAAAACGCAATCCCAATTACGATTCCAATCACAATTCCGATTACTAAATTATTAGTAAAAAAGCTTTGAAATACACCGATTACAACCCCTATACCGACACCTATTGCCAAGGCATCATTCCTTTTATTATTTTTAGCCAAAATTGCATCTCCTCCCATCATTTCTCCCTAAATAACATACATTTACTTGAATGTATTAATATATTCACTATCTCACTTGAATATTTCCAAAAAATGCACTATAACTTCACATATAATATTTTCCATTTTCTGTACATACTCCTTTTATAATGAAAAATTTCAAGTAACCATTAAATATATATAGGCATTTACTATAAGAAATATCAGTAAGTCATTTAAGGAGGAACGATTCAAATGCATCCTCGTTGGAATCCAAATATAAATCAACAATATGTATATTCCCCCCATCCCGTAAGGAATACATTGCATCAAGATTCACAATATATGATGCAGCGTATTGCAAGTCTTGAAAGTCAATTAGCGAAACTAATCTCATTAATCGACGAAAATAATCAATTAATTAAATCAATGGAACAACAACAAAACCAAGTTTGCACACCAGCTGGCGGTTCTGTTATCGTTCGTATGTAACTTTTTGAACAAAAAAACACACTTTGTATAATAAAGTGTGTTTTCCTTTTATCTTCTTTTTTGATGAAATCCTTGTGTAATGCGGTCTAATATAATCGCAATGACAACAATAGCTAGTCCGGCTTCAAATCCCATTCCAATATTAACTTGTGTTACAGAACGGTATACATCAACTCCAAGACCTGGTGCTCCTACAAGAGATGCTGTTACTACCATCGATAAAGAAAGCATTATACTTTGGTTCACACCAGCCATGATTGTTCCAGTTGCGAGTGGTAATTGTACTTTAAATAATTTTTGTGATGCGGTAGAGCCAAACGCATTCGCTGCTTCAATTAAATCTTCTGGAACTTGTCTAATTCCTAAGTCAGTAAAACGAATTGTCGGTGGCATTGCAAAGATTACGGATGCGATAATCCCAGGCACTACACCTACTCCGAAAAATGTAATTGCAGGAATAAGATATACGAAAGCCGGCATTGTTTGCATAAAGTCTAATGTCGGTTTTAAAAATTTTGAGAATCGTTCATTTTGAGAAGCTAAAATTCCGATTGGGATTCCTACAATAATTGAAATAATAACAGACGTAAGTACAAGTGCTAATGTTTGCATCGTCTGTGCCCAGTAGTTAATATTTAAAATAAATAATAAACCAATCAGTGTAAAAATAATTAAAGATACCTTTCTCGTTGTGTACCAAATGAGGAAACAAAGGATAATAATCATCAATATGGCCGGTATTATTGTTAAAAAATTAGTGAGTAAATCAACGAATCCACCGATAATATAAGAGAATCCTCGGAATAAGCCTTCAAGGTGCTCATATAAACTTGCAACAAATGAATCGACCCATTCCCCTAATGGAATACGTGGTATACTACTCATCGTCTTTCACCTCTTCCTCAATATTACCTGCAAGAGCTTGAATGACACTTTCGCGTTTAATAATTCCTCTAAGCCTTTTCTTCTCATCAATTACTGGTAACGGATATTTCATCTCCGCCATTTTCGCATACGTTTCTTCAAGTAAAGTATCTAAATACACATGCGGGATATCGGTAAGTAATAAATCAGCAATTGGCCACTGTTTTTGAACGGCTTTACTCGCATCATCTGCCGTTAATATCCCTAAAAACTCATACTTTTTGTTAACAACATACACAGTAGAAACGCCAGCGTTCCTCATAATTTGAAGTGCTACACGCGGTCCACGATCAATTAATAAAGTCTCCGGTCGTTTTAATATAGATTCCGCCGTAATTACTTTTCCTAAATTTACATCCGCTACGAATTTCTCTACAAATTCATTGGCAGGACTCATCATAATTTCTTCCGGTGTTCCAATTTGGACAATCTCTCCATCTTTCATTAATGCGATACGATCTCCAATTCGAAGAGCTTCATCTAAATCATGTGTAATAAAAATAATTGTTTTCTCCATTTTATCTTGTAATTCTAACAGCTCATCTTGCATTTCTTTTCGAATCAGTGGGTCTAATGCACTAAATGACTCATCCATTAACAATACATCTGGATTATTTGTTAATGCCCTTGCGATTCCAACACGTTGCTGCATACCGCCACTAAGTTGACTTGGATAATTATCTTTATGATGATCAAGTCCTACTAACTGTAGCGATTCTAACGCTTTATTCTCTCGTTCCTCTACTGGAACTCCTTGAATTTCTAACCCGTACGCAACATTTTGTATCACTGTACGATGTGGAAATAAAGCGAACTTTTGAAACACCATACTCATCTTCGTTCTTCTCACTCTTCGCAACTCTTCTTTTCCCATCGTTGCGATATCTTCACCATCTATGTATATATGCCCCGCTGTTGGTTTAATTAATTGGTTTAACATCCGAACTAACGTAGATTTCCCGCTACCAGACAAACCCATAATAACGAAAATCTCTCCAGTATATACTTCAAAGGTTGCCTTTTTTACACCAACGTTCATTCCTGTCTCTTTCAAAATTTCCGATTTGCTTTTTCCTTCTTTTAATAAAGACAGCGCTCTTTGCGGGTGTTTCCCAAATACTTTTGTTACGTTTTCAACACGCACCTTTGTATTATCCATGTCACTACTCCTTTTCTACCCATCTATTCATATAGTGTTGCGATTTTACAAAGAAATATTACATAAAAATGACATTCATAAGATTTCTTTAAAATTCGCGTTTCCGTTCATAATAAGAATGCTTACTTATACATTTATTTAAAAAGGCAAACATTTCTTAGGAGGGTTTCGATGAAAAAGAAAATATGGCTTATATGCCTTGCATTATTTATTACTATGATATTCTCTTCATGTAATGCAACAAATGCAAATTCGAAAGGAAAAATTAAACTTGGTGTAACAAGTTGGAAAGAAAACATTGCAACGGCAAACATGTGGAAAGTTTTATTAGAACAAAAAGGTTACAAAGTTGAGCTCATGTACTTAGAAAAAGCTGCAATTTGGACTGGCGTTGCTCGCGGTGATGTTGATGCTAATTTAGAAGTATGGCTACCTGTTACGGATAAACCGCTAAATGCTCGTTATAAAGATGATATAGTCTTAAAATCAAAATGGTATGAAGGTACTGGACTTGGCCTTGTCGTCCCTTCTTATATGAAAAACATTAACAGTATTGAGGATTTAAATGCTCATAAAGATGAACTAGATAACAAAATTGTCGGTATCGAACCCGGTAGTAGTCTTATGAATTTAACAAATAAAGCGATGAAGGAATATGATATTAAACTAAAACTTGTCCAATCTTCTGAAGCTGCGATGATGAGTGAATTAAAGAAAGCATATACGAAAAAGAAACCAATCGCTGTTACGCTTTGGAATCCGCATTGGGGCTTTTCAGAATTTGACTTAAAATATTTAAAAGACCCTAAGAAAGTATATGGTGAAAAAGATGATATTTATTACTCTGTTCGTAAAGGTTTCGAAAAAGATTATCCAGATATCGTGAAATACTTTGACAAATGGAAAATGAACGATGAACAACTTGGTACATTAATGGTCATGTTAAATAAAACGAAAGACCCTGAAGAAGCGGCGCGCAAATGGATTGAAGAGAATCAAGCGCTAGTTGATGAATGGGTAAAAGATTAATAAAACAGGCTAGAGGATATGCTATTCCTCTAGCCTGTTTTATCTTATTTTTTCGTAACAACATCATCTACAATCCCATATTCTTTCGCTTCTTCAGCAGTCATAAAATAATCTCTTTCTGTATCATGTGCTACTCTTTCAATCGATTGCCCCGTTTTTTCTGCAATCATTTTATTAATATCACGCTTTAACTTTAGTATTCTTTTCGCTGTTATTTCAATTTCTGTTGCCTGGCCTTGCGCACCACCAAGTGGCTGATGAATCATAATTTCACTGTTAGGGAGCGCAAACCGTTTTCCTTTTGCACCTGATAATAATAACAATGCACCAAATGATGCTGCAAATCCCATGCATAGCGTTTGTACATCTGGTTTAATGAGATTCATCGTATCTAATATGGCAAAACCCGCTGTTGTTGAACCACCTGGGCTATTGATGTATAAATATATATCTTTCTCTGCATCTTCCGCTTCTAAAAATAATAATTGAGCTACGACACTACTCGCTACTTGATCATTTATTTCTGAACCGATAATAATAATACGATCTTTTAATAACCTTGAATATATATCATAGGAACGTTCTCCTAATTTCGTTTGTTCTACTACATATGGAATTGCATTCATTTTAAATCCCTCCAATAATTGTTATGCAACGCAAAGCATACAACTGTAGGAAGAAGGGTTTTTCGCATAAAACAATAAGACTGGCTGTATAGATGGTAACTTAGTAAAATCTATTGTCGGAAGGAGTTTCGTTAATAATTCTGGTCTCTCCTCACGAATAGACGTTACTACAACTTCAATATCATCTGTGAATTCGACAATCTCTATCCCTTCTTCGCTTACAGTTTTCAGCCTATTTCTACTCCGAAATAAAGAGGCTTTTACTGCACCTTCTGATACGGAACATACTTTAGCAATATCAGCGATACTATATTGAAAAACATCTTTTAATAATAAAATTGTGGATTGTTGTACATTTAATGACGATAATACTTTCCCTACCATTTCATGCAAATCTGCAATGTTCTCTTGTGGGGCATCAAAAATAATTTGTTCCTTTATTTTTTCATGGACTGATTTTGATTTCATCTGGTCTATCCAGCGATTTCTAGCTATTTTATATACAAGCGTCATACAAATATCTTTATTACTATATTTTTGAAGAACTTTACAAACTGTTTCTTGAGCAAGATCTTCGCCGTCCCATTTGTTTTTCGTTAAAAATGTACAGTACCTTTTCAATTCTCCATATTGCTCAATTAAAAAGTTTATATTTGAATGATTCATATCGATATGATTCTTTAAAATATGAGTTACTTTTGTGCACAAAATAACCACTCCTTTTCAGCGCTTACTTAATTAACGATTAAACAAATAAAAAAGTTACGGGGCATATAAAAAAATTATGTTTATGTTCAATAATTCGCGGTCATAAATATGTTATGTACAATTTTACGTGAGGAGGAACAAATTTGCCAAAATTAACAATTGAAGGTGCGGGAACTTTTGATGTAAAAGAAGGCACAAAGTTAGTATTAGCGATCGAAGATAACGGTGTACACATTCTCCATCGCTGCGGTGGGAAAGCACGCTGCACAACTTGTAGAGTAGAAATTATAGCAGGTGAGTTTTGTGAAGCAAGTTCTAATGAAAAAAATGCAATTACGGAAAAAGGAATTGAAGATCACTTACGTTTATCATGCCAAATGCACGTACATAAAGATATAGTCGTTCGTCCTATACTTACAGTGGAAAATTCAGGTCTAGATGCAGGCCCACGTCCAGCAGAATAATATGCTGAATTTAAAACAGCTCGCTGGTGAATATGCTGCAAACTTTGTAAAATATGGGATGAAAGTTGGACTTGGCACAGGTTCTACTGTATATTGGACGATACAAAAATTAGGTGAGCGTGTAAAAGAAGGCTTAGCATTTCAAGCTGTACCAACGTCAAAAGAAACGGAAGTATTAGCTAAACAACTAAATATCTCTCTAATTTCGTTAAACGACGTACAAAGCCTTGATCTTACAATTGATGGAGCGGATGAAATTGATGCTAATTTACAACTTATAAAAGGTGGTGGTGGCGCATTACTTCGCGAGAAAATTGTTGCCACTTCCTCCAAAGAACTAATTATTATTGCTGACGAATCGAAACTTGTAACACATTTAGGTACTTTCCCAGTACCTGTTGAAATTATACCTTTTTCATGGAAACAAACCGAAAGGAAAATTCAATCTTTAGGTTGTCAAACAACGTTACGTTTAAAAAATAACGAAACGTTTATTACCGATAACAAAAACATGATTATCGATTGTATATTCCCTCATAACATATCTAATCCAGCCAATTTACACACTCAATTAAAAATGATTACAGGTGTAGTTGAAACAGGGTTGTTTGTTAATATGACTAGCAAGGCGATTATTGGAACTGAAAACGGAATAGAGGAATTATAAATCCGCTTTATTCCGTGTAGTTAAAAAGGATGAGGTGCTTCCTCATCCTTTTTTCATGTCATTGGTAACGAATCTAATTGTATGAATTACAAACATTATAATAAAAATTACTGTAACAATTAACGGAAAGTAAAAATCATTAGATGTTGTTTTACGGCTATATATAATGAACCAAAATATAGGTATACCAGGTAACATTACTACACCACTAACAAAATTGAGGGTAATTTTATTTATTTTGCTTTTTAACAGAATATGAATAATGAAATTAGAAAGGAAAATAAGAAATAATGTAGTTATTAATAATGACATTATACAGCCTCTCCTTTTCCATATTGATTGCAGGCGTTAGTTCATAATATATTCTTTTTGACGTCAGAAACTCAAAATCATTTATTTTATGAAAAATTTAACTTCCATCTTTTTTATTGTTCAAGCACAAAAAATAAAATAATGTTGAAGTATGATATACTATGAAAACAAAAGAACATCACTCTAGAAAGGGCTGAACAATTTGCACTCCAAAATCATAACAGAACTTACAGATTTAGAAACTGCCTTTCATATTCGAAAAGAAGTATTTGTAAAAGAACAAAATGTCCCTCTTGAAGATGAATTCGATACATTCGATAAAATTGGTGAGAAATGCAAACATATTTTAGTTTATTATAACGATCTTCCTGTAGGTACAGGTCGTATACGATTTGTTGACGGTGCAGGAAAATTAGAACGCATCTGTATTTTAAAAGACTATCGTAAATACGGATTAGGAAAAGTAATAATCAAAGCGCTAGAAGAAATTGCTCGTGACAAAGAAGCTACAAAAGTAAAACTACACGGTCAAACACAAGCTGAAGGATTTTATAAAAAATTAGATTATCAAACTTCTTCTGATGTATTTATTGAAGATGGTATTCCGCACGTTATTATGACGAAAGTACTATCATAATAAAAAGGGTAGTATATGAATTTATATACTACCCTTTTTTATAAATAGAAAAGTGAATTCTCAAGATTTTCTTTTGCATCAAAGCCCATCATCTCTTAGTTCATATCTAGGTAAAGCTTACACTGTTTTCCATAATGATAAGGCATAAATCCAGTTTGGATCCCCATTTCCTTGATAACTCTGGACAGCTTCATATACTTTTCCCTCGTGTAGAACTCTATCTCCCTTTTCATATGCTTTCTTTGCATTCCACTCTTCATATGAAGCGCTTTCAGTTTTTGTAGTAATTGTGAATATATCACTCTGTACAGATTCATTTCCAGCTACATCAACAGCTTTCACTACATATTTATAAGTAGTATTAGGAAGTAAATTTTTATCCATATAAGAAGTCGTATTGGATGTTGCAATTTTTTTCAATGATCCTTCTGTTTCTCTATAAATATCGTAATGGTCTACACCAATATTATCGTCAGAGGGACTCCACATTAGATCCACACTTGACGCTGTCGTTCCCATACTATGTAATCCTTTTGGTTGTGTTGGTACTTCTGTATCAGGCGCCTCAACTGTTGTTTTTACTGTAAGCGCTGCACTTTCTTCCGATACATTTCCAGCTGAGTCAATTGCTTTTACAGTATAAGAGTATTCTGTACTTGGTTGTAATTTTTTATCAATAAAATGAGTTCCTGGTACTGTATCAATCATCTCTCCGTTACGGAAGATTTGATACCCTTTTACCCCTACATTATCCGTAGAAGCGTTCCACGTTAGTTCTATACTATTCGCTGTTACGTTTTGTGTCTGAATTCCATTTGGACTACTTGGAGCTTCTATGTCCGGTTTCACATCATTAATAAGATTAACATCAATTACATTATAAAATGCATTTGCTGTATCAGCTACATCCCATACTGCTAAAATCACATGATATCCACTACGATCAGTAGGCACATTGATTTTGTGAGTTAAATGATTTGAGGCTGCAGAACCATCATGTTGTACAGTTCCAATTGGTTCTAAATCTGCTCTTGTGAGCGCTTTATTTGGGTTCCATTCTTTTTTTGTAATATAGTAATGCCATTTACTTGTTAAGTGAGGCGCTGTATATTTCCAAGTAAAAGTATTTTCCCCGCCTGTGATTGTATTTTTAAACCAACGATCAGCTGTTTGTTGATCTAAAACACCACCAAATTTACCACCTGCAGAAGCGATTTGGCCATCAACTGGGCCAGCTTGCGGGAACCCTTTTGGAGCTTCCAAACTTTGTGGTTCATACATAACACTTCCACAGTTTGCATTTAGTGCACCATAGGTTGGACTACATAAAGCAGATCGGCTGCTAGGCTTTTCAACAAAACCGTGCGCGTATGCGTTTTGAGGAATAAGTGTCGTGCCAATAATTCCAGCTGTTAATGCAACAGCTCCTAGACTTTTTTTGTTCATTTTCATGTTTTGTAGTTGTTTTAATAATCGATTATTCATGTTCCTGTCCCCTTCTTGTTATACTTTGTAGTGTAATGTGGGCTTCGATGTAAAAGAATAACAAGAGACAATTTTGTATCGATGTATGTGTTAATTATGCATACACCGCAGTGAAAATATATTTCATTTCTTGTGAAACATTTCACTTGATGAATATATCATGACATAAAAATCATCAAAGTATGTGCAGAAGTTGTGCAGAAATGATGAAAGCATTAGTAACACGTAAAACTATGGTCCGAATTTATAAAACAGAATATTTAACCTTTCAAAACAACGAATTCTCCGCTTCATATAAAAGAAGAGTGTCTATACCATTTCATATAGACACTCTTCTCATGTATAATCTTACATTTATTACTGACCTATAAATGTAAAAATCTCATCAGCAGCTTTCTTATAGCCACCAGATTTTCGGAAAGACTCCTTCAAATTCAATGCAGCTTCTTTATATGATGGATTATTTAATACAAATTCTACACTTTCACGTAGTTGTTCCACAGTTAATTCATTTATAGATAACTTAATCCCAGCTCCTAGATTCTCTACTTGCTTTGCGATTACTGGCTGATCTGCACTTTGAGGAATTACAATGAGTGGAATCCCGTTATTTAATCCTTCATGTGTACTGTTCATTCCGCCATGTGTAATAAACAACTTTGTATATGCAAGTAGTTTAGTTTGTGGTACATAGTTTTTTACAATGAAGTTTTTAGGAATGTTACCTAAATCACTTATTTTTGTTTTATTACCAATAGACATAACAATAGTATGATCACTATTCTCGAACGCCTTCATACAAAGTTTATAAAAATCAAGCGATTCATTAAAAACAGTGCCTAGTGAAATGTAAATCGGGCTTTTTTCTTCAATTGTAGTAAAATCAAACTCTTCATCTTTTACTTGTGCAGGGATGGATGGACCTACAAATTTAAATGTTTCATTAAACATATCTCCAAAAGGTTGGAACTCTTTTATTGTATACACAATAGTAAGTGGCGCTGGATTACAGAAAACTTCATATGGTGAGTTTATTTCAACACTATATTTTTCCGCAATCCCCTTAGTTAATCTTTCAAAATCATTATGTATCCTATCCTGAACTTCCATTGGGATACTTTTAGACAAGTAATCCAACATTTGTTCAAATGATTTTTCATTCTGTGCAAAAGATGTACAAGAATTTATTGCTGGAAGATTTAGAATTTGAGCAATTAAACGGCCACAGCCAAACATTGAATCATGAATGATGTAATCAAACTGTTCCCCTTCAATTTGTTCAAGAACATTTGGTATAATAACATCTGCCGTATGTAAAAGACCATTTATTCTCTCTGGTAAATAATTTCGACCACCGGAAAGAAAAGCATTTATAAATTTTTGATCGTCAATTGTTCGTACAGTAGCACCCGTCTTCTCAATACGCTCTCTAAAAGATTCTATTGAAAAATAAACTACCTCTTCCCCGCGTGAGACTAATTCTTCTACAACTTGCAATGTAGGATTTATATGTCCTTCTGATCCAGTATTAATGAATAAAACACGTGCCACTTAAAACACTCCTTCATTAAAATCTTTTCTATGTTGTCATTAGTATTACAGGTATTTTGTCTTATTCTTCTAAATGGACCTAGCAAGCCTAAATCCAAGGTCATCTATATGAAATGTAGGATGGCTACGGCGACGACAAGTCGCACCGCAACCTCTAGCTGCTTCAGCCCAGCTACCGCCGCGGAAAATTCGGTATGATCCGTACACTTGTTCATCATATAAATCATAGCACCATTCCCAAACGTTTCCTAACATATCGTAAAGTCCCCATGCATTCGGTTCTTTTTTTCCGACCTCATGAATATGTCCACTAGAATTTTCATTGTACCAAGCAATCTCTTTCAGTTCTCCATATATGTATCCGGTAGTTCCTGCCTTACACGCATATTGCCACTCTGCTTCAAAAGGTAATCGGTACCCATTTGAATCTAAATTACAACTAACAATTTGACCACCATCATTAATAGAATAATATTCTTTTAATCCCGCTTTTTTTGAAAATAAATTACAAAATATAATGGCATCATTCCATGAAATATTTACAACTGGTTTGTTACTATTTTCATTACCATTTAGTGCACGATTCATAATAGCATAATATAATTCCACTGTTACAACATACTTTGCAAGAAGAAACGGTTTAACTTGAACTTGCCATTGTTTTTTTATTCGATCATCTCTTAATTCTACTTTTCCTGCTGGAATTTTCACCATATTAGAATCAACCGGGCTAATGAATCTATTCAATCCTATCCCCCCATGTTACTTCCTTTTATAGTCTAACTATCTATGGTATCGTATTTCTCTAAAAATAGTCTTACTTCATTTGAAGATTTTAAAATAATAACCTCTTTTTCCTTACTCAATTGATTTAGCCTTTTTAAAATTGAGGGTCGTTTCGTTTTAGGATATTGCCATATCCATTTAAAAAATTGCAAATCAAACCTTTCTTCACATCCAGCACCCATATCCGGTCTTGTTTTATTCCGATATTGTACAACCCTTTTAAAAGCATGATAAACACATATTGTTCTATGAATATCAAGAAAGATAATTGTATCAGCAGCGTTAATTCTTATTTCCATTGTCCCGCCATAATTCCCATCAATAATCCACTCATCTTCTTTAACTAATTCATTTTGAACCTTTCTTTGCTCCTCTTTCGGTACACCTTCCCAATTCGGTTTCCAAAATAACGCATCAAGATGATGTACTCTAATATTTAATTTATTACCTAACTGCCTTGCTAATGTAGATTTTCCTGAACCACCAGAACCTATTAATATTATTTTTTTCATACATACCCCTTTTTAAATCTATTATTTCTTCTGTAACATAAACTCACAAAACATTCCAATCCCAACACCAATTGTATAAGCAACTAAATCACTCCACAAAAATCCGTAACCTAATACGAGTCCACCTAAAGTCGTAGTACGAATGCTATCTATCCATTCAGCATGGTATAATTGGCTCACTTCAATCCCGTAGCAAAATAACAAACTAATAAAAGCCACTTTCTTCGTGTCTATTTTAGGAAATAAAAATCCGAACCCTGTAAAAATCATGAGTGCCCATAAAGCATCACCTAAGTACGCGTTTAATAGATGAGGTAACGCAAAAGCTAATTTTCTTGAGCTAAGACCTAAAATAATTATAACTATAGTAAATAGCGCATATAATAATCTATTTCGTTTCTTATTCATCTCAAAATCTCCTAATATGTAATTAAAAACTGTAAATAGGTAGTAAAATATAATTATTTTACTACCTATTTTTTAATGGCTTTCATAATAAGAAAATGTGGATTTGTATTTAGATAATGATATGATGTTTCATTTACTTCTCTCATTTTTTCAACCGGCCTCGGTTCCACCATTTTATCTAACACAAAATAATTTGTTGTTTCATTAATTATGTCTTGGAGTGATCTTCTAAAAAAGCTAACTTCTATTGTAATATTTGGTTTAACCCAAGTATCTACTAATAATTGTTTTTCGAAATAATTTTCACTAGTAAACTTTGTAAAATCCATAAAAGGATGATGAATGGAGTATATAAATTCGCCACCTGACTTCAATACTCGATGAAACTCCTGAAATACTTTATCCCAATTTTCTAAGTAATGAAGCGTTAACGAACTTACAATAACATCAAAAGTATTATCTTCAAATGGTAATACTTCTTGCAAATCATGACAAAGAAACGTTGCTTTATTACCCGTACTTTCCTTTGCAGCTTTTACCATTTCAGAACTTACGTCAATTGCAGTAACATTTGCTCCCCTTTCTACAAATTGAGTAGTATACCATCCAGCTGCACATCCAGCATCTAATATACTCTTCCCTTCTAAATTCTTTGGAATCATCTCCATCATCGCTGGTCTTTCATAATAACTGTTATATGGATTTGCCAAGTCTAGATTTTCTTTATATGTACTGGCTAATTTATCATATGTATCTTTGATCGTGTCTTTCATTACTTCCACCCCTTATACATATTAATCTAATAACTCTTGCTGCTTTTTCTTTGAAAATGATTGTAGAACTAAATCATATGACCAATCAATCATCTTATTAATTTGCTCTTGCTCTACATCTTTATGTATATACACTGTATTCCAATGTTTTTTATTCATATGATACCCGTGAATGATTGCTTCTGGATACTCTTCTCTTAATCTTAATGCAAGTTCTGGATCACATTTTAATGTAATCGCAGCTTTTTCTCCTTCTTCATGGTTTATTATCGCAAATATTTTATTATTAAGCCTCATACATGTTGCATTCCAACCATCAGGAGAATCTTCAGTCGCTTTTCTTTTTGATAAACAATATGTTCTTGTTGCATTCATTTTCATTGGCACCTCTTATTCTCTCACTATTTGATTACGATGCATTACAATTTGTTTTGTCGCTTGAAATTGGTGTTCACCATAAAACTTTATTAATTTCTCTCCACAAAATAGACTAACAATATGAACATGAGATATTTCTTGAAGTAACATTGTAAGCATATTCTCCCCAATCCCTTTATTTCTTACAATCTCATGCACAATAACATCTACTATGTACGCTCGAAAAACACCATCAGAAACAACTCAAGCAAATCCGATTAATTCATTTTCTTCCCATACTCCAATTGCTATACTATGCTTTAACATTTTTTGAATATCGATTTCTTTTCTTTCTGGCCACCAACCGACAGAGTCATAAAGTTTTTTTATTTTGCCTACGCAGATTGGTTGTTCATGTTGCAATTTATACGTGTACATTTTCTTTCTCCCATCAAATTACTCATTATATTTATTTTGTCTTACTTTACTTCTTTCAATATAAAACTATAGAATCCCACCTGTTACAAAAAAACTTCATAAAATAAATTTATAATATCAATTTTACAATTGCAATCGTTACTCTCATCCTTTCATATTACGTATATCAAATATACAGAATAAGAGAAAACTAATGAATATAATAACAAAAGCATTTCTCATATTATTTTTAACTATTAAAACTTGAATTTCTTGCAAGAAATGGTAAAGTTAATTAGGTAAAAAATACACAAAGTGAGGCGATTTTTTGAAAAAGTTTAGTTTATTACTAACAGCATTTGTCATAATTTTATCATTATTCATCCCTAATTTTACAAGTGCTAAATCTTTCCCTGATGTCCAATCTAATCATTGGGCAATTAAAGAAATTAACTATTTATCGGATAAAGGTATCATTAAAGGTACGCCAGAAGGAACTTTTAAACCGAGTGATGATGTAACTCGTGGACAAATGGCCTTAATGCTAGATTTATCCTTAAAATTAGAAAAACCATCTAGCTATAATCATATTTTTTCCGATGTAGCCAAAGGTATCTATTACTATGATTCTGTACATAAGTTAGCACATAATAACATTGTACAACGTGAAACAAACTATTTCCCTGACCGCTCATTAACTCGTGCAGAAATGGCAGTAGTTTTAGTTAAAACTTTTAATTTGAAGCCTACAGGTGCAGACGTCAATTTCCCTGATGTTCCATCTAATCACTGGGGTTACAATTATGTCAAAATTTTAGCACAAAATAATATTACTACTGGATTGCCTGATGGTACATTTGGTCCAGGTGTAAAAGTAACTCGTGAGCAATTCGCTGCATTTTTGGCTCGTGTATTAGAACCAAATTTCCGTCCAGCTCTTCCTAAGCCTAAAGGTAACTTAGAGGTACATTATATTGATGTCGGACAAGGTGATGCTACTTTTATTAAATCTCCAAGTGGAGAAACGATCCTTATTGACGCTGGTAACAACGGCAAAGGTAAAGTAGTAGCAAATTATTTAAAAGGATTAGGATTCCAAACTATTGATTATATGATTGCCACTCATCCTGATGCTGATCATGTAGGCGGATTAGATGAAGTGCTTTATGCTATGAATGTAAAAAACGTTTACGCCCCTAAAGTAAGTCATACGACACAAACGTTCAAAGACTTCCTAACTGCAGTAGCTAACAAAGGATTAACAATTAAAGAAGCGAATTCTGGAGTAACTTTACCAATCAACGGTTTAAACTCACAATTTTTAGCTCCCGTGAAAGAATACGATAACGATCTAAATGAGTGGAGTGCGGTATTAAAAGTAACACACGGTAACAAATCTTTCTTATTTACTGGTGATGCTGAATCTAAAAGTGAAAAAGATATGGTTCTAGCACATGGTTCTAACCTAAAATCTGACGTATTAAAACCTGGTCATCATGGAAGTAAGACATCTTCTTCTCAGCCATTTTTAGATGCAGTGAAACCAAGTATCGCTGTAATTAGTGCAGGTGCAGGTAACCGTTATGGCCATCCTACACAGGAAACTTTAGCAAAGTTACATTCAATGTCTGTTAATGTATATAGAACTGATTTAAATGGAACTGTAATTATAAATAGTGATGGTTCTAACATTTCTGTAAGAACGGAGAGATAATTATGAAAAGAGGTATTATTGACCGTTTTGAAGGCGAACTAGCAATTATTGAATTGAATAACGTAACAATTGATGTACCTAAATCCAAACTCCCTTCTACTGCAAAAGAAGGTGATATTCTTATAATCGAGGATGATACGTATACAATTGATAAAGACGAAACAGATAAAAGAAGACGTGAAATCCAAGATTTAATGAATAAGCTATTTGAATAGCAACTAGTAAATTTTTATTATTTAACTTCATACCACCAACCTTTTCGATCGAGCCAGCCTTTCATAGCATTTAATTGCGTATCACTAGTTGGTTCAGTAACAAAATACGTTAAACCATCCGATTGTAAAATGAAGGTAGCAGTCATTTTTAAAGAAGTTAACGCTCCCATAACATCTGGAGTTTCATCAGGTGAAAAGGCTCCAGATTGAATGATATTTTGTTTAGAAACTTGTCCTTGTATATTTTCTTGTTTCGGTACTGATTCAGTAAACCAGGAAAGTGGTTTATTACCTATTAATTGATTTAAATCACATTTGCCGATACCTGGTACATTACCTGTCTCCGTGTATTGCCAAATATCACAAGGATATGCTGGTTTATTACCGCCATATCGAGGAATCCATACAAAATCACTTTTTACGTTCGCCATTCCGAAAGGCTCATATACATGATGGCCAACATATAAACCAACTTTTTTAGCACCTAGTCGGCGTAATTCATCGATAAAAGCTTGTGTACCTGCTCTCATGTCATCCATTGTTTTCACTTCTACATCAGCCGCCCAAACTGTAGCGCTCTTATCACCGCGATTCCAAAAATCTTGCGCTTCCTTCTTCGCATCAGCAATTGAAATAAATCGGCAAAATGCATAATTACCGAAAGGAATATTTCTTATTTTCAATGCTTGAGCGTAATTTTTATATAAAGGGTCTACGTAATTCGAACCATCTTGTACCCTAGCGATTACGAAATCTAGTTGTGGAGCTGCTACATCCCAGTTAATGTTACCGTTCCATTTCGAAATATCTATAATATAACCCATTGCTTAACACCTCCTTTATTAGTATTATATTCAGAGCTCGTCTTATTGCTCTTCCTCTCCTAAAAATTCAATAGTATTTGCTAGTACATATAATAAATACGACAAGTGTCTTCTACAAAGACAGTAACTCATTTCCATTAAAAAAGAAAATCATAGCTATACGAATCGTACTATTTGTCCCCATAATTACATCAGCTTGAGTAGTTGCTTTAAAATTAAAATAGCATCACCTTGTTTGGTGATGCCTTTAAAATCAATTTTTCTTCTAGAGCACGAATACTATTACTATAGCCGCTTCTCTAAAAAGTGTTGGCTATGTCCTTTAGGATGATCTTCAACAACACCATATTCTCGGTAGCCGTGCTTTTTATAAAAATCTGGCGCTTGAAAACTAAATGAATCTAATAATATTAATCTACACCCTTTTTCCTTCGCGATGTCTTCGATTTTATGTAACAGTTGACTGCCATAACCATCATGACGAACTGTTTCATCAACCCATAAAGAATCTATATGAAGATGATAAAAATACATCGTTCCTGTTACCCCACCAAATATTTTTCCATCCTCATCTTTTACTACAAAACTTACTTGCTCCATCGGCTGTTTTGCTTCATCCCTTAAAATCGACATGTTATATTGAATTACTTTATTTTTTATGTACTCTCCTTCAGTACGAGTACCATTCTCTATGTGTTTCATATATTTCTCCATTTCAACTTAGTAAGCTATCTTTAATTTTTATTTTTTCTCTTTAAAATAGTAATAAACACGAATCCACCATAAGTAACAAAGCATGAAAAACCAATTATCCTTGGCACTGAAACATAGCCTATTCTTATATAACTTATAATTGCAAAACTAGCGATAGACAATAAAATAGATGGCCAAAATATAAGAGCTGTTTTGCTTCCTCTCTGTTTCGATGTACTTTCTTTCTCTTTAGAAATACGTGTGCCAAAAAGCAATACTATACAAATGAGGATTGCTGCAAAGTAAATCGTATCTAATGACAGATTATGATCATAAATCGCGATTCCAACTTCCAAAGCGATAATTGTTAAAATTAATATGATAATTGTTGAAGTTTTTAAGTTTCGTTTCAATTTTCATACCTCTTTTTATATTGTTTTATCACATTCTTAAATTTCGATATAGAATATTAAAAACCTTTTTTGTTACATGATATTTATGCATACAATAAAAAAGATAGCATGAAATTTCCCCATGCTACCTTTCTAAAATACATAATTCGCATAACGCAAACATTTACTCTTCCGTAGGCTTTTTAGGACCATTAAGCTCCAATTGATAAAAAGCTAAATCTAACCACCTATTAAACTTATAACCAGCCTTCTTAATTGTCCCTGCATGAACAAATCCATAGTTTTCATGTAAGGCAATGCTTTTCTCATTTTCTGCATCAATTCCAGCAATTAAGGTCATATATTCCCTTTCTTTTGCAACTGTGATCAATGCTTTCATTAATGAAGTTCCTATCCCATTTTTTCTACATTCCTTATGAACGTACACAGAATGCTCAATTGAATATTTATAGGCAGGCCAAGCTCTAAACGGGCCAAATGTCGCAAATCCTACTATTTTATTATCTAATTCACATACTAAAATCGGATAGCCGTTAGCCTTTTTTTGTTCATACCAATCTATTCTATTTTCAAGGGTTACAGGTTTATACGTATAGACGGCTGTTGTATTCAATATAGCATCATTATAAATATCTAAAATGTATGTGACATCTTGTTTCCTTGCTTCCCTTATCATCACTTTCTTCCTTTCCTCTAATTTCACTCCTATATACGAATACGAGCTTTTCGGAAACTATCAAATATATTTAACGCAGCAGACAAAATGTAAATGATAATACCTCCACCAATTAACCACTTTTTAACTTCCTCTGGAGAAGTAGTAAACACATTTGCCACATACGTAATAAATCCTTCATTAAATAAGTGCGGATTTACTATAATTACAATGAATACTATTGTTCCAACTATTTGAAGAATAGCATTCCCGATTGCCAGCTTTTTCGTCCATTGTCCTTGTACTAACTTATAAAGAGATATACCTATTTCAAACACAATCACAATTACAACGATTGGCCAATACTGAAGTAACACCTCTTGATTAAAAGTTGCCGCGACAAACTTCAATCCGCTTTCTGTACCATGATATACACCTACAAGATGGTTCGCATAAAAATAA
This sequence comes from Bacillus sp. MMSF_3353, assembly GCF_030733445.1. Classification (NCBI taxonomy): domain Bacteria; kingdom Bacillati; phylum Bacillota; class Bacilli; order Caryophanales; family Bacillaceae; genus Bacillus; species Bacillus sp. MMSF_3353. Next base: position 43,449 of record NZ_JASHJA010000008.1, on the reverse strand, counting down.
AGTGTTGCCCATATTGCCGTCCACATTAACCCGCCAAATACTTCGAACTTTGAGATCGACTTTTTCTTTGGAATATACGAAGTATTTTTCAAATCATCAGGCGTCCACTTTTTTAAACTTGTCGTCAACGGTTGGGTACCTTTATCTTTATCTGTTCTTTCTAAAATTGCAAATACAAGTGTCAACCAGAAAAATACATGGAGGCCTACTTCGATAATTTCCCCAATTCCTTTACCTATCAGATTTAAAATAACATTTAATACCGCTTGCTCACCATCATATCCTACAAAATTTTCTGCAACCATTGCAATGAGTGCGATAACAGCTGCAATCGGTATGATCATTTTTAATAATGTCGTATATACATCAAAATAACGTGGTCCAATTAAATACATCGGCCTATCTAAGTACCCATTTGCCAATGAAACTGGACTCCCCAATTTTTCAAGAACTCTTTTTTCATCATCTTCATTATAATCATCCGGTAACATATCCTCGATTGTTGACCGTAGTTCAAGAATAATATCTTCACGATTTTTTTCAGGTAATCTCTTCGCTACTTCCTCGACGTAAATATCAATCAAATTCATTCTTGTCCTCCTCCTTTAATAATTTATAAAGTTCTTTCGAATCCTTTATCCATTCCTTTTTCAACTGCAAAAATATCTCTAATCCGTATTCACTTAAAATATAATACTTACGCGGTCTACTCTCCGTTTTATCCCAACTACTCGTCACTAGCTCCTGCTTTTCTAATCGGCGAAGTAGTGGATATAACGTACTTTGATCGATTGTAATCCCTGATTGCTCCAATAATTGGACAAGTGAATACCCATACTGCGGTGTTCTTAACTGGCTTAAAACCGCTAATGTTAATGTACCTCTTCTTAGTTCAGTAATTAACGAATTTAATAAAGCATCCATTCACTCACCTCATTTTCATTACTATATGTCATACAGTATGTGTTTTATACTATGTATCGTACAGTATTAATGTGATAAAAACAATACGTATTTACAAAAAATAGAAAATAAAAAAGCACAAACTATATATTTTGCGCTTTTCTGGCTAATTTAAATGCTTATAACAATTTTAATTTTGTACCTCTTGTAATATAAACTCTCCTTTTTCTTTAATAAATGGGGTAATATTTACAACTGATTCAATATGAATTACTCCGTATACATGCGGATATTCTTGACCGTTAAAAGCAAGTTCATATTTTATTTCTGCTTTTATTAAGGATGGATCAATTGTAAGTAATAAAACATCTTCTTCATGACTAAAATATTTTTCAGCAACTTCTAAAGCTTGTTTTAAAAATGAACAATGAATAAATCCTTCTTCTTTTAGTGAAGTTTCATTAATTTCTCCATTTATCTTTGCGATTTCCCAATTTCTTTTTGTTATTACTTTTGTGATCATTGTTATTTTCTCTCCATGTCTTTATATAGAAAAACAAGAGGTTCTTCTTTTTGTTACTAGAAACGCCTCTTGTTTTTCATATTTATTGTATTCCTTTAATTAAAGGCGATGCTTCCCCGCTATGGAAAATCCATAAATCATGAAGTGACCTTGTACATCCGACATATAGTAACTTCGCATCATGTTTCATATTTTTATAATGTTCTTCATCAACATCGATTAATAGAACCGCATCAAATTCTAGCCCTTTTGCCAAGTATACAGGTACTACTGAAATACCACCTTCATATTTACTTTGATCTGCTTCAATGACGTTTACGGCCAATCCTGCTTTTGTTAATTTCTCATATATATCGCGGCATTCATCTTCTGTTCTTCCTATTACCGCAATTGTTTTCACATCTTCGTTTTGTAGATATTTTAACGTCTTCATAATCTCATTAAATTGATCTTCTGCATGGATTACCTTAACATTTTCACCACTGCGAAAAACTGGTGTTGCGAGCCCAACTGGAATCTCTGCGTTTTTAATTATTTCGTTCGCAAATTCTATAATTTCTTTTGTAGAACGATAACTTCTCGTCAGTTCATAATAACCTGTTTCTTGGAATACTTCCTTAAAAGCACCCCAATCTTCAATCCCTTGATAATCATAAATTGCTTGAGATAAATCACCTAATATAGTGAAAGAATTACCTAGTGTAATTTCTTTTAATACATACACTTGGAATGGTGAGAAATCTTGCGCTTCATCAATAACGACGTGATGGAATTTCTGTCCGATTTCAATACCTGTTATGCGGTGATGTAAGTAAATTAAAGCTGGTAAATCTTCTACATACACTTCTTTTTTACGACAACTCTTTTCAGTTTCTTTCACAAGTTCTTCAGGCAATACTTCGAGTATTTCTTTACTTTTCAATATTGAACTATAAAGTGAAAGTAGGCTCATTTTCGGCCAAAACTTCATATATGTGTTCAATCTCTTTGTCGCTTCTTTTTTTAATAATTTCTTCTCGTTTGTTTCTCCATACTTTTTCAGTTCAATTTCAATCCAGCGCTTCATTCGGCCGACTAATCTTTCTCTTCTTTTCTTTAATGGATAATGTTTATATTCAACTTGCATCCATTTTTTTATGTCTTCTACTGGAATAATAGCTTTGTCCCATGCCTCAAAATCACTTGTTGGTATTAATTCTTTTTCAAATTGAACCATTCTCTCTTCAATAAAGGACTTAAATTCCAGCGTGCCTTTCAATTTACCGAGCATAACCTTTACTTCATCACGATTAATAGAAAAGGCTTCTTTCAACTTTTCTTCTGTTTGCTTTAGTTTCACAGAATCATCTAACGTACGTAATGCCCAATCTGGAAATGTTGTTTGACTAATATTCCCTACACCTAATTCAGGAAGCACACTCGAAATATAGTCTAAAAACAGACTATTCGGAGCGAATACAATCATTCTCTCAGCTTCTAATTGTTCACGATATTCATAAATTAAAAAAGCAAGGCGATGTAAAGCGATCGTTGTTTTTCCGCTTCCTGCAACCCCTTGAATTAATAATGGTAAGTTTCTTTCCGCACGAATAATATCGTTTTGCTCCGATTGTATTGTCGAAACAATATCCTTTAGTTTATTATCTTTATTCTCACCTAATCGATATAGAAGAAAATCATCGGCATGTGAGACATCTTCATTTCCTTTTACATATGTATCAACAACACGTTCTAGTTCTCTTTTTCGAATAGAGATGTTTCGCTTTAAATACACATCACCTTCTACTAATCCGTCTGGCGATTGATAAAATGCTAATTCATCTCCACCGGTAAATGAATAAAACATACTTGCAACAGGTGCCCGCCAATCTATTACAATTGGTTTCATTGTGTCTTTATGTGAAACACCTACTTTACCGATGTAGATCGGCATAACATCTTCCTTGCCATCCTCTTGAAAATCTAATCTTCCAAAGTACGGTTCTTGTACACCGATACGTAAATTTTGCCTATTAGATTCTCTCATACTTTCTAGAATTTGTTCTTTAAAATCATCTCCATAATAAACCGGAATGTTTTCGAGCTGTTCTAATTGATCATCCATCGTACGTAATGTATCTTTCATCCTTTGTAACTCTTCTTCAAAAATGTTGTTCATTTGATGATTCCCTCCTGTCCGTTCTAATTTTTCAGTCGAAATACAATTGTATTAAAAATCCATTTATAAAGTCAATAGTTTTAGTAAGAATTTTCTAAAATAAAGAAGAGTAGAGATTAATCCCTACTCTTCTTTATTTTAATTCGGTACGCCAAACATTCATTTAAAGTTGTTAATTCTTTATATTTCTCTTTTTCAAAATCATATGCTCCGCCTGGGAAGAATCCTACAATACTTAAACCAGCTTCAGCACATAGATTACTAATCTCATCTACCGTATAACATCGTAAAGACTGTGTAACTATATCATTTTGATTATTAGGATGCCACCAATGATCTAACATTCTTTCATTTATACGATCATATTCGTATTTTCGCATAGCTGAGCTTAAAGACATTTCTTGTCCACTTACCTTTTTCCAATAAAGTGGTTGATAAATATCAATAAGTGCACATCCATCATCCTTTATCCAGTTTTTAATCCGTTTTAATAGAATCAATTGCTCATCATCTGATCCTACACCAAATCCGTCTAAATAACTAACAATATCAAACTTTTCTTCAAAATTAATTTTATAAAAATCAGCGCAATGAATATCTATATCATTAGTAGAATGTTCTTTTGCAAACATAACTAACTCTGGTACAAGCTCAACAGTAGTCATTTTTACTTGTAACTTAGACATCGCCCTTGCAAATCCACCATTTCCTGCTCCTAGTTCTAACATTGACTGAAATGGATGTCCAATTTGTTCTTGAACTTCTTTCGCAACCTGTTCTAACCAGCTTTCTGTATTAATATCGTAATTGGATAGTTCGAATTGTTTTTCGTAAAATTCTCTCACATCTAATTCATTCATTATTATTCTCCTCCTGCAATAGATTTTTCTTCTACAGGTGAGAAACTAAATTTCTGACACCCATGAAAAAAGGTTATTATTCTCTATATTTACAATTTTATCAAAATAATAAGAATATTTAAAGTAACAATATAAAAAGCAGATAATGATTAATCCCACTATCTGCTCTATGGCTGCTATTATTTTTCTTGTTGATACTCTACCCAATCACCAGAAATGATAACTTTCTTTAGCATCTCTTTATCTTGAGCGACATACACAAATGCACGTATTATTCTATCTCCTAAATAAATCGTTTCGGTGATTCGGTCATATAAATCACTTTCTGTATTACCTGTATATTCTTCAAGTTCATCTAATTTTTGCAGAACAACCTCATTTACTTCATAAACTTCTCCGTATACTTTGTCCTCATTTGAACAAATCATTGCCGGATACCCCTCGTTTGTATCAAATAATTTACCATACGTCCATGCTCCGTCTGCGATGCATATTGCACCTTGCATAAAATGAGCATTCGTTTGCTCTTTTCTTAATGTGCCATACACGAAAACGTGATGCATATATCCCCTATCCCCTTTATATATCTCTACTTTCTAAATTGTAAATATGCACGAATCATAAAGTAACTCACTTCATTTGGAAGTTGTTCCTTAATTGATTTCAGACCACCTTCTGCATTTTGCACGGCAGTTTCAATCAGTGATTCATATTCTGCAGGAACAAAACTGTTCCAGTCTATTTCCATTCCATCTTCAAAAGAGCGAATTAAATGATTTTCAATTGTTTGTCTTGATAAGCCACGTTCTTTCGCAATTTCATCTAGATCAATGCCTTGTTTATACATTTCATACGTTTCTAAATGAGAATTTGCTGAAGCTTTCCCTGACTTTTTCCGCTCTGTCACCACTTCTGTTTTAACTGTTTCAGCATAGTTTGGATTGTCCTTAATAAAGTGCTGAACTGCTTGTAAGAAGTGAGAACCATACTTCACAAGTTTATGTTCGCCGATCCCTTTCACAGTTAAAAGTTCAGAGTCACTTTGTGGCATTTTTGCACACATATCCTTCAACGTTTGATCAGAGAAAATAACGAATGGAGGTACACCTTCTCCTTGCGCAATTTCTTTACGTACTTCGCGAAGTACTTCAAATAAAGGATGATCTTGAACAATTTGTCTTGTCTCTACTCGTTCTTTACGTAAAACATTCTCTTTACCTAATAATACTTCTTTCCCTTTTTCCGTAACTTTTAATGTCGGATACGTACCATGTTCTACTGCAATTAACTCATCTGAAATTAGAAACTCAATAAATTCACTAACTTCTTTTACACTACGATTTGATAGTAACCCGTATGTTGGTAAAGTATGAAAATTAAATTCAATAACTTTCTTATTTTTCGAACCAGTTAAAACTTGTGCAATCATTTGTTTTCCAAATCGTTGGTTCGTTCTAATCATGCAAGATAGAACCATTTGTGATTCTCTCGTCACATCGATACTTTCCCGGTCGTCCGTACAATTTCCGCAGCGGCCACAATCTTCTTTCGGTTCTTCTCCAAAGTATTGCAAAATAAATGATTGTAAACATTGTTCTGTATGACAATAATCAGTCATATTTTGCAGTTTTTCAAGTTCATTTGAAAATCGAGATTCACCTGTCGATTGATCAATTAAAAAGCGCTGTACTTGCACATCCTGAGAAGAATATAGCAATATACACGCACTATCTAATCCGTCACGTCCAGCACGTCCTGCTTCTTGGTAATAACTTTCCATGTTTTTTGGCAGTTGATAATGGATAACGTAACGAATATTCGATTTATCAATCCCCATCCCGAATGCAGATGTCGCTACCATTACACTCACTTCATCACGTAAAAAGAGTTCTTGCTGCTCATTTCGATCGGTATCACTCATACCAGCATGGTATTTTGATACCGAAACTCCCGCTTTCATTAAATCTTCATACAACTGATCAACTACTTTTCTAGTAGCTGCATATATAATCCCAGATTCCTTTTGATTTTGACGAATATAATCCGCTAAATATGCATTACGATCTTGTCCTTTAATAACAGAAAATGATAAGTTCTCACGCTCAAACGTTGTCATAATCGTATTTTCTTGATTAATTCCAAGCGTGTTGCAAATATCTTCACGAACTTGTGGTGTTGCCGTCGCAGTTAAAGCTAATACAAGCGGCTTTTCTGGAAGATAATCTAATATGCGATGTATATGTAAATAACTTGGACGGAAATCATGTCCCCACTGCGAAATACAGTGCGCCTCATCAATTGCAATCATCGGGATTTTCATATCGATAAGTTGGTCAACAAACTCCATTGAATCAAGACGCTCAGGCGCTACATAAAGTAACTTATAATGTCCTTGTTTCGCTAATTGAATGCGTTGATTCGCTTCTGTAATTGAAATAGAACTATTAATATAAGTAGCTGAAATACCGTTTTGTACTAATGTATCTACTTGGTCTTTCATAAGTGAAATCAAAGGTGAAATAACTAATGTCGTTCCCTCGAATACTAATGCGGGAATTTGATAACAAATTGACTTACCACCACCCGTAGGCATAATACAAACCGTATCTTTCCCATCTAATACATTTTTAATTGTTTCATCTTGTCCTCTTCGGAATGACGAATAACCGAAATAAGACGCTAAAAGTTCTTGTGCTTTTGTAAACAAAAAAGAGTCACCTGCTTTTCTATATCTTTCATCTATTCCTATTATATCATCACTTATGCGTCATGAAAGTGATGAATACATGACTAACAGCTTGCTTTTTCATTTTTTATGCTTTTCTACGTTTTAAAGGTTGTTTAGCAACGGTGTTTTAATGGCTATTTATGTTTATAAATTTTAAAACATAAATAAAGCACATATAAAATGAATTACAAAATAAATATACATTTTATTACCCTTCCTTGAATACTACTAATCTTATACATATGAATTCAGGAGGTTACTATATGAAGCAGCAGAATATTAGTTCCATCAAGCAGAAAACAGTACCGAACCAACTCCAATTTTCGAATCATGATGCGTGGAAATATGAATCGTATTATAAATACCAGCCATTATTTTCTTATAGAAAGCTTTTCCATTTTCTTTCTCAACTTTTTAAACGTTAATGTGTATGTGATATATTATCCATAATAATTTTCTCAATATATATCTTATAGACTTACTATAATACAGCTGTTATCATATGAAATATTCTGTTGGATAAACCCCTTAAGTTGACCTGCTTATAAAAGCAGGTCTTTTTTGATTATTATACATTTCAGTACACTTTTAGATACACTTGTATATCTTTTCTCTATTTTATAACCATACTCCACTCACAACAAATGATAATAGTAACGAGATGTAAAATATGAGTTCTTAACATTTATTGAAGTAATTCTTTTTTTCTCAATACACAAAACGAATTTCACTTATTACTATAAAAGTACTCCAGATGAGTTTTTGCTCATCAACATTATCTAGTTAACGGGATCTGCTGCGGGAAGCTGATCCCATTGACTTTATTAAAGACCCACTTTCATTTGGACACATTTACCAGGTTTTTTAAATAGAATTTTATGATAACATTACTTAGTCGAGTCCGACATCTCGGCAATACCCTTTTGAGGCTCTGCAACTTCCCTTGCAGAGCCTTGTTTATTTTTATATTCATTTTATTTGTATATACCACAATAAAATTATGCATCTTTTTCCATATCAATTTCTGAAATTAATTTAGGACACGTAACTAAAAATAAATTCCCATCATACTTTGAGTTATACATGTTCAAAGGAGTGTTACCGTTTATGTATTCTTATTGGCAATCGTATTACTCCCCCTATCATAACCCTTATGTACACTTTGATACATCTGTACGTAATTACCGAATTAGTAAAAACGAGAACTTTTTAAAAGGTTATATGCGTTCTTTATGGGAACAACATGTCGCTTGGACGAGATTAGCTATTATTAGTATTGTCTTTAATTTACCAGACGTAAACGTTACAGTTGGGCGACTTCTTCAAAATGCAACACATATGGGACTGTCACTTGAACCATTCTATGGTGAAGATGCTGTAAAAAAATATAGTGCACTAATTAAAGATCACTTAGTCATTGCAGCGGATCTAGTTAAAGCCGCAAAAGCAGGTGATCAAAATGCAGCTGCCGCTATAGAGAAAAAATGGTACGCTAATGGTGATGAAATTGTGGCGTTTCTTACTAGCATCAACCCATATATAGAAAAAGAAGAATTCAGAAAAATGTTTTATGAACATTTAGCACTTACGAAAGCAGAAGCGCTTGCCTTCCTAAATAAAGATTTTGAAGCAAGCGTAAAACTATACGATAAAATTGAAAAAGAAGCATTAGAAATGGCTGATATGCTAACAAATGCAATCGTAAAACAATTCCCACAAGTGTTTCAATAATAATAAGCCGATTTGAAAAAAAAAATCGGCTTATAAAACTTTCTATCAATGAAATTTCACCTCTCCTCTTTACATTTAACGTATATCGATATATTTTATTAATATCCGTTTTTTATAGGAGGAAATCTTTTGATTAACGCCATTGGTCTCGTATTTATCCTCACAAATAAACACGAGAAAAAGAAGAAAGTTTATCTGAATGAAAAATTCGCATTAATAGACATTATTGATTCTAAAGAAGTAATTGATGATGAAGGGAACTCACTAGTAGAACTAACATGTAAATACAGTATTTATCTAGATGAAAAATATTACTGTAAATCTCTCGATGATTATACTGGACAAGTATTTCCGTTCTTGAGCGCTAAAATAGGAAAAGGTCTTCTCAGAAACTTAAATTACTATTTCTCTTACGTTGATGCCTATGATAAAAAACCACCCGTTAAAGAAATTAGGCCACTTATGAAACAAGTAACGAACAGATAGCAAAAAATACTAAAAAAAGAAAGCATCTAACTTCGGATGCTTTCTTTTTTGAATCCAGAACTCATTAACTTCTATCCTTCTTCTAAAAGTATGTATCTAGGCATACTTTTAATTAAAAACATTGGAGGATTAAACTAAATGAAATACTCAGAAACGATTGTTAGTAAACGGCTTCGAACACTTAAAATATCTAGTATATTTATTATGCTAGTTTTAATTGGATGGCTTGGATATACAAAATTACTTTATGAAAACGGATTTCTTCAAGAAAAGAAACTTTCAGTTGAAGTAATGAATACTAGTATTACAGGTGAAATTGAACAAAGTTTCCATGTAAACTTACAAGGTTACCGTAAAACAGACGTTGATACTATTATAGATGCAAGTAAAACCGATCCGAGCGAACTATCTTTAATTGAGATTATCAATACATCTTGTTCACGAGATTGCATAGGTGAACCATTGGCATATGTAAACTCAAACGATGGATATATCTTTTATAAGGAGTCTACCGGAACTAATGTTGCTTTAAAAATCAAAAAACAAGACTCGTGGGAAATCGTAAAAAAATCTGTTCAAGACGGAATATAACATTAGAAAGTTAAAGAGTACGTAACGTACTCTTTTTTATTATTAATACTCTTCATGTTTACAATGACATTTCGGTTTCTCTTTACAATTACATTTTTCACAATCACACTTTGGTTTTTCCTTACAGCAACACTGATCACAATCGCAGTTTGGTTTCTCTTTGCAACGACATTCGTGACAATTCCTGCATTTACATCCACATCTTCCGAACAGTGAACTACCCACCACTTAGTACCTCTTACGAGCTTACTTGAAGTAGGGCTTCTCGGTTCATCGCTACTTTTGATAGCTAACGAATTTGTCCTAGAACAGCCGAGCTAACTCCCTTGTTCCAAAGGTTATTTTGTCACTATTTATGCCAACACTAATAAGCGGATGGCTTCTTTTTTGATATTGATCGCTGCGTTATAGTCACGACTGATTGTGAGTCCACACGAACACGCATAGGTGCGTTCACATAATGGCATTTCTTTTTTATTTCCACAATTACTACACATCTTTGTAGAAGGAAACCATTTATCTATTTTTACAAGCTGTTTTCCTTGTTCTTGTAGCTTATATGCTAAAAATGTCGTGAACATCCTCCAACCGTTGTCCGCTACACTCTTACCAAATCTAAGTGCTCGTGACATTCCTTTCATATGTAAGTCTTCGATTGCTACAACGTCAAAACTCGTAGCTAATTCTTTAGACTTATGATGAAGAAAATTTTTACGTTGATTGGCGACCTTTTCATGCAATTTCGCTACACGAATGCGTTGTTTATTCCAGCGCTCTGAACCTTTCACACGTCTTGCTAATACTCGTTGTGCCTTCGCTAATTTCTCTAACATCTGACGATAAAAGCGAGGATAATTGGCTTTCTCATCTTCGCTACTCACATACAATTCAGCCATTGCGAAGTCTAATCCAACTACAGTTTGTACTTCTTTTTGTACAATCTCTTTTTCATATTCAGTCAAGATGGACACATAGTATTTACCAGTAGGTGTCATCGAAATCGTACACGATTTGATGATATGTTTTGGCGGGATTTCTCTATGTTGCTTCAGTTTCACCATTTTCAACTTTGGTAATTTGATATAACCATGAAATAACATAATATTTCCGTTTACTCGATTCGTTGTATAGGAGTTTCTACTCTTTTTACTTTTGAATGTAGGAAAATCACTTTGACCACTAAAAAAATTCTTATACGTAGTTTGCAAGTTTAATTGCGCGTTGGCCAATGCTAAGGAATCGACTTCTTTCAACCATTCATACTGCGCCTTGTATTTCGCAGGAGTAGGGAATTTTTGTTTCTTCAGTTCTTCCTTGTTCTCTTTATATTTTTCATATACTTCTATTCGTTCAGCCAGCATTTTGTTATACACAAAACGTACACACCCGAAGGTTTTTCGTATGAGATGTGCTTGTTCTTCTGTCGGATACAGACGAAATTTATACGCCTTATTCTGCTTTGGCATATCCATTCACCTCATTTTCCGCTTCATATTCCATAAGATATGACGGTGATCACACAACCTGAACACTACAAGATTATTATCTACTTTCATTGTTGTACCAAAATCCCCCTCTTATTGAAGTAAATCAAGAGCAAGACCATAATGGTTATAAAATGATTGTTAAAAAAATTGAAATTGCTGATAAAGAAACACGAGTATATTTCGCGGCTAAAAATGACGCAACTGCAGCGTTTAATTTCTACGATTTTAACTCCAAATTAATCGTAAATGGTCAACAACTAGAATACCAAGACAACTATGAAGCAAAATATCCTAAAATCCCACAAGGTATGATGCCTGGCGTAACTAGTGATGCTGTTTTAACATTCCCTAAACTCCCAATTGAGCAAGGTGAATTACAATTAATACTAGAAGGCTCGAGTGAAAATTATGATATAACTCTTGAACCATTCAACTATAAAATTAAGTTATAAATAATAAAATCGACTCTTTTTTGAGTCGATTTTATTATTTACCATTGAAACACCAATTACTTTTCTACTATAGTTCCTTCCCTTCCCCAACAGCCCCTTTCAACCTCTGCAACATATATCCAATTCCTTTACATCCTTCTAACGGATACGTAATAATTTCTTCTGGATACAGTTGTGTCACTACTTTCTTATGCTTCTTCCCTGCAAGTAAAACGATTTCATCAAACTGAAGCAAGTCTTTTTCAATCATCTGTTGTTTTAATTGCTCCATACTAATAATTTCATCGCTCTTTGAATCGAAAGCAAGATCATAGTTTTCTAATACAATATCATTTGGTCTTAAAAATCCATGCTTCGCCGATAAGATAACCCAATTCTCGAAAAACATAGTTGCATACGCCTGACATGCTTTTCCGAACGGGCTAATATATACATCCTTTGCCTCCATCGGTCCGTAATCTGGATACTTATCCCAAATTTTCTTTTTTCCGCATGGAATTATGCATAACCTTTTCATCGTTATTTCTTACCTCACTTCTAACTTTTTAAATATAAAAATATAGAATTCCCTACTTCTTCATACTCAGCTTCTATATCTCCAATCCCCACTACGTTCCAACCATTATTTGTTTCTATTGGCTTTTCATTCATTATAATATGAACTTGTGTCATATTTTTAAAATCTTCTTCAAAAGATGCTAAAACAGGTTGATCTATCATATATGTTTTATTATGTATACTCACACTTAAAAAGGTTTTATGTAATGCTTTATTTCCGTTTAAATTTACATTCATTGGATTAAACATGTTTAATTTCATATTACCTACAATATACAGATGATACCCTTTTTCTTTATAGAATTGTTTAAAATCCTTGTCTCTTTCGTTTTAAACAAAATGAAGGATTTGCTTCGTTTCTTTACTTATTGCAATTTCATTATTAAAACTCAAATCCACATTTATATTTTGTTTTAAAAAGGCATATAACGATTTATCACTATTAAAGAAGCTCGTTTTCCAGTTAGGAAGGATTTCATCTAATAATAAACATAAAAGCATTCCTGAGCTATAGCAGCTCTTCCTAATGTTATCATTAGCTTCATATGCATCTAAAATAAATCCGCTATATTTTCGTAATGTTTCGCTTTCATCCTTTTCACATATTGCATTGTAAGCGTTCATTTCTACATACCAAGCAGGCCCCTCTATACTTTCAACCATACACTCATATGTTATAAACTCTTCTTTCATAAAACTAGTTCTTTGCTCTCTTAGTTCAATAAATTGCTTAATATAATTATATTTCTCAGCTTGTGACTTACAATGCACCGCATCATATAAACACATTCGTTCATTATTTCGCAATTGTATATTTTCTTCTAATATAGGATATAGAAATCCTAGAGATTCATTTGGAAATCTACTTTCTTTATTCAAATATTGATAGCAATGAAAAAGTTCATGCACCACAATCGCAAGTAAACTTTCATAATCTTTATGCCTATTCATATTCACGATGGCAGTTGGATAATCTTTTAATAAGATACATGTATCAGCCTTAAATTGGTCATCTCGCTTTAAAACGGCATACTCACCATCATCTTTCAAAAATAATGGATGATGAAATACATACACATGCTCATCATTATATAATGCAAATGCAGCCCTATTAAAACCAGGCCAAAGCGTATTCAATAATTCTATACTTACATCTTTCTTTATTCGATTTAATATATTGTTCATTATATGTAACACCCCTATATCATTCTACATACACCTATTCTATTCCACTTAATAACAACCCTTTTATTTACATAAATGTTAGAAAAACATATATCTTTTCTCAAACCATAATGTATTATACAAATATACATGTGATGATTTTATGAAAAGGAGGTGAACAAATGAAAAATATAATCCCTGCGCTAGTACTCTATATTATCGTTTGCGTAATCGCTATGATTGCTCCAGCATCTGAAGGCTATAATCATGTTGGCTGGAAATTGTTTGTTGGGCAAGCATATGCTATACCTATTTTCCTCATTACTGCAATTATTACATTTTATATAAACAAGAAAAAATCTACGAACAAACAGTTATAAGGATAGCAAATGCTATCCTTATTTTAATTCATTTATTAGATCAAAAATTACACTTGCAGTACTTTCTATCCTTTCTTCCGAAAAGTCAAACGTAACACCTGTTTTTTCATATATTTCTTGTATAGGTAAATTCCAATCTGCATTCGCTCCCTCTTTAAAGAAAGCAATCGCTTTTTTTGGATCCTCTCGATAAATTTGAAACAATTGCATTGCTCCTATTTGCGCAATTGCGTATTCAATTTTATAGAAAGGAAACTGAACATAATGAAATGACTCTAACCAGCTTGCACCGATTTCATCTTCTAATCCTACAATATTGACTGGTGAATATTGATACCTTTTACATACTTCAGCGTATTTCTTATCACGTTCTTCTGATGTATGGTTTGGATTTGTATAGATCCAGTGCTGGAATACATCTCCTGCAATTGACGACATTAATAAAGACAAAGCACGATATAATTGTACGCGCTGCACTTCTTTATATTCATCCTCTTGCTTATAAAAGATATTGAGCTTATCCATTACTAGCAACTCAAGACCTATGGAATAAAGCTCAGCTACCTCTTCACGAAGATATCTTTCTTGCATGCTACTATCATTGTTAAATTGTTTATAAAAATGAAATGCATGCCCCACTTCATGTATTAGCGCGTTAATTGCATAAAATGATGGACTAAAATTAGAATACAAAAAAACCTCTTTACTATGAGGAAAGGTAAAACAAGCAGCTCCCGGTGCTTTATTTTCATGTTCTTCTACGTCAATTAATCCCGTTTTTCGTATATGAATAAATTTCTCATAAAAATATAAATCTGTCTTCCGAAATATTTCTTCCACCCCATTCAATAAATCAATAGCATTTTGGAATGGAGCTTTTGGTAATTTACATGGAGTAAGGTCCCAAGGGCGATATTTTTTTACACCGAGATTGTTTTTAGAAAGAATCCCCAACTGTTCCCATATTGGTACAACATACTTTTCTATAGATTCATGAAGCTTATAACACTCTTTAATACTATAATCTCTATTTTTTTGTTTAAAAGCATACTCACTATAATTATTAAATCCTGCATTTAAAGCGATCTCATTCCGCAATTGTATGAGTTCATTCATAATACAATCTATTTCTATTTTCACTATACTTCTTGCTTCACATAAAGCGTACCAAGCTTTTTCGCGAATAGCTCTATTGGGGTTATCTAGTTTTGCTTTTACGTATGCATACGTCTTTTGCTCTCCTTCCCAATTAATAAATATGTTAGACATTATTTCTCTATATTTCGTAATAAGCTTTTGCTCTTTAATGGAAAGAGCAATGTTCTTGTCATTAAACATTTTACTTTTTATCAATCTTGCTTTTTTCATAAAACCGTATTTCTGCTCATTTAATAAGTCGGAAAACGGAGACTTTCTAAATTTCTGGTCAAATTTCGCATTGTATCTTTTTAAAAGTGGTTGAATTGTATTTTGATTATACATATGTAAATTACGTTTATTTCTGTCATTTGTATCTCTATACGTGCCAATTAAACTACTTGTTATCTCCTCTTCTATTTCAGCGGTTACACGCAGTTCATCCAAAAGCCAACTCTCTAATTCTGAAACAGAAGTAATATTTCGCTCTAAAAGTGACTGTAATTTACTCTCCAAATCATTAAGCATACACAATCCTCCTGTTTTAAAATTTTAATTTTCTGTTTTTTAGAGATAGAAAAGGACAAGTAGCCAATCCGACTACTTGTCCTTGCTGTGTATCTGTACTCAATAAAATTAAGCTTGGAATGCTTCTGTTAATACTGGTACGATTTGTTTTTTACGAGATACAACACCTTTTAAAGTAGCAGTGTTGTTTTCTAGAGATACGTTGTATGCTTTCTCAACAACGTTTGCTGCTTTACCGATCGCAAGACCGACAGAATCGTTAGTTAAGATATCAGTTACAACGAATAAGAATAGGTCTAAACCTTTTTCTTCTACTACTGCAGAGATAACTTTTTCAAGTTCCGCTTGGTGTACAAGAACGTCGTTTGTATCAACAGCGTTTACTTGTGCGATTTCAACTTTCGCATTACCCATTTGGAATTCTTTAGCGTCAAGAGAGATTAATTGCTCCATTGTTTTTCCGCTTAAGTCAGCACCAGCTTTTAACATTTCTAAGCCGTAGTTATCAGCATCTACACCAGCGATTTCCGCTAATTCACGAGCTGCTGCTACGTCTTGCTCTGTGCAAGTTGGAGATTTGAATAGTAAAGAATCTGAAATGATTGCAGATAACATTAAACCTGCAACTTCTTTACGAATTGTAACGCCATTTTCTTTGTACATTTTGTTTAAGATTGTAGCTGTACAACCAACTGGCTCACAACGATAGTAAATAGGATCGCTTGTTTCAAAGTTAGCAATACGGTGATGGTCAATAACTTCTAACACACGAACAGACTCGATATCGTTAGCACTTTGTTGACGCTCGTTATGATCAACTAAAATAACGTTGTCCACTTCGCTTGCAACTGTCTCAACAAAACGCGGTCCTTCTACTTTAAAATGGTCTAACGCAAATTGAGTTTCACCGCTGATTTCGCCTAAACGTACAGGCTCAGCATTCATTCCTAATTCTTTTTTCAATTCTGCATAAGCAATTGCAGAACAAATTGCATCTGTATCTGGGTTTTTATGCCCGAAAACTAGTACTTTTTTCATGTTTTCCACCTCTTCATGAAAAGGATATCTTAAAGAAGCAAATATGACAATATTTAAAGCATAATTTTTTATAAATAATTGCACTTTCTTCTATATTTTTCATCGTTTTTCGTAAAAAAAGATCATCTAAAATGAATTAGATGATCAAAATGTATATTTTATTTAAAATAAGCTAGGAGCTTGCACTACATGATTTAGCGGAAAATTTGATGCTAAACCGTTATTTACAAGGTTAACATCTATAACTTGATAAAATGCATTCCCAGTATCCGCAATTTCCCAAACAGCTAAAATAAGGTGATATCCATTTCGATCAGTAGGTACATTCGCTTCATGAGTTACTGAAGTTCCTGGTCTTGTTCCCCCATCATTTTTCACATAGAATGGCACTAAATCTAAATCAGACCTTGTTAACGGCTTATTTGGATTCCAATCTTTTTTCGTAATATAGTATTTCCATTCTTTCGTACTATGAGGTGCGGTTAGTTTCCACTTGAATGTATTCGTCCCGCCGTTTAACGTAACTTTCTTCCACCTATCAACTGATTGAACGTCTAAAGCAGGAAAATGGCCTGCTCCTGCGATTTGTCCATCAGAAGGTCCTAATTGCGGGAATCCACCTATTCCTTCTACACTTTGCGGCTCGTATTGAATCGGTCCGCAATTTACATTTACCCCTTGCTTACATAAATAAGAACGGCTCGCTGGTGATTCAACATATCCATGAGCTGAAACTTTTTCTGAAAAACCGAAAGTTAACAATCCCGTAAGTAATATACCACCACTTAATATAACTTTCTTTACCTTCTGTAAACCTTTCGTTCTCATCCCGTCATCCCCTTTCCCATAATAAAGCGAAAATAACTATAGTCGGCTAGTCATCTTCTCTACATCCATTATAAGTCAAGGAGTATAACGAAAAGAACCCTCTAAAAACTTTCTCAAATTCATTTAGTACATTATATAAATTTTATTGATACATTCAAATAACACCGCTAGAGAAATATAGACGGTGTTAAATATACTCAATTAAACTATTCGTTTATAAATAAATTACGAAATTGGCAAAGTTAGTCTAGTTATCAAATAGCCCTCTCCCTCTCAGATTTGCGGAAACTGGCTCCTTTCCGATTTCACGTGCCCATATAGATAACTGGCCGATATGATGGATTTCGTGGACAATGACATGACGTATTAACTCTCCGTGTGTACATTCAATGACTCGGCGCCTAATTGGTGCGTCTCTTGAGCTAATCGGCTCTTCATTGAAGTCAGCTTTTGAAAGTTTCCGAGAATCCATTTCATTTGTCCAAGAGGTCACAAATGGCTTCACTTTCCCGTGGTATTGAGCTGAAAGATTTTTCACTTTTTGTAAGCTGGCATACTCTTCAAACAATGGCTCCTCAGGCACTGATTCACCACGCAACCCTAAGATCCACATATATTCCACATCTACAATATGAAATAGGGTATGTAGTATACTGCCGAATCCACCGACCCGTTTCTTTACCAGTTCTTCGGCCGATATGTCTTCGCACCATGTAAACCAATCATCACGAACTTGCCAGTTATATTGAAACAGTTTCAACATCACAGCAACCTCCATCTTTTAGATTAACATTTAATATTCACCAAAAGACTTCAAAATTCCTATTTAAGTAATACCTCTTATACAACTGTTAAAACCTTATACAAATTGGCCCTCAAATTGAACATTCAATATGAAGTTAATGAATGAAAAGAAAACCCCTATTATACAGGGGGTTATCAATCTTTTTACAAATCAATACTCAGACCTAATAACAGATTTTTCGTTTAAAAATATCCCTCTTTTCAAATAAAAATACTAAATCATTTTATAATAAATAACCGTTGCATCTAAATTACCATTTGGAGATATTGCGTATTCTGGTATTTTTCCAACTTCTTTATAGTCTAATGATTTATACAATCTATTAGAAGGGTCTCCTTCTCTCGTATCTAGCACTATAAGAGACCTATTTTCTTGCTTTGCTCTTTCCTCTGCTTTTTGCATAAGCGAACGTCCAATACCATTACGTCTAAAGTTCGGGTGAGTCATTAACTTGCAAATTTCAGCTCTATGAATCCCATTAGGCTTTGTAACTAAATGTAATTGAATACTCCCTGCCACTTCATTATTTATTTTAGCAACATACAAGATCACTTCTGGTGCTAAAACAGTTTCCCAATACTTTGTTGATTCTATTTGTTCCAGTGGAGGTAAAAAACCAATTGACGCCCCATCATCTACAACCGTTTTCAAAAGTTTAGAAAGCTCTTCCATATCATCATTTATTTGCTTAATCTCTTCAATTACTAAATTTTGCATTACTAATCCCCCTTTTGTTTCATTGTACCAAGTTTTAAGGAAGGAATAACAGGTTACTAAAAGGAAATATATATTTAGATAAAACATACTTATATAATGTATGGCAAGTGGAGGGATTAACCATTAGTAAAACAGGTTTTGACTTAATAAAACATTAGGACAACTTTAATCTTGGCTATGAAGATATCGAAGAGATATCTATGAGCTGTAAATTCTCTAACTGCACTCATACAAATGAACCACATTGCGCAATTAAAAAAGCTATTTCCGATGGATTTCTTACAGAAGAAATAATGAATTGTTATTATCGAGATAAGAATGAATTCGAATATGTATGTAAACAAAAGAACAAAACAAAAGCTATTGATTATATGAAACAATTGAAACTTTTTAGAAAATCTTAATACTAAATAAATAGTTGTTATTTCTCATTCCGACTAAATTTAAAATTCTTACTTTAATACATCACATACCAGATAATTTTTATACTCAAATTTAATCTCACGTAAAAGAACGTTTTAAACATAAAGTTTA
Organism: Bacillus sp. MMSF_3353; assembly: GCF_030733445.1. Lineage (NCBI taxonomy): Bacteria > Bacillati > Bacillota > Bacilli > Caryophanales > Bacillaceae > Bacillus > Bacillus sp. MMSF_3353. The sequence goes on along the minus strand of NZ_JASHJA010000008.1, from coordinate 23,841 downwards.
AAACGTTCTTTTACATTCAATGCTTCTGATTTTTCAGTTCACTTAAACACTCTTGTACTAATGTTACCGCTTGACTCATTGCAGCTCCGCCAGCAAATGCTGCTGATACACCACATGCTTCCAGAATCTCTTTATCTGAACATCCTTGATCAAGACAACCTTTTGTATGATAAATGGTACAATATTCATCTTGCGTTGCTAGACTAATTCCTAATGCGATAAGTTGTTTTTCCCTTTTTGTTAAAGCGCCCTCTTGAAAACAAGCTTGCGTGAATGCATTATATGTTTCTGCAATTTCAGGAATTTGGTTTGTAAAACTACCGATACCTTCTTTATAATGATGTAGAACGTCATTTACTGTACTATGTTGTTCGTGTTCCATCTTATTATTACCCCCATTCAAATTATGTGTACCTATTGTAGTATGTGATGAAAAGAAGGCAATATACCTCATTGAATAGAATGAATATTCAGTTTATTATTACTAAAATTTCAGACTATCATCCTCTACTGTTTGTTCTTTATAATTTTTCCTTTCAATTTCTTTACTTCTTTCTTCCCAAAACGTTAAACCTTCAATTCCCACATTTTTAGGATCAAATACTGGATCTTTCCCTTCTTTTTTCTGTGCTTCATAATCTTTTAACACTTTTATTGCAATTTTACTTAATAGTAGAATCGCAATTAAGTTTAACCATGCCATACTACCGATTCCTAAATCTCCAAGATTCCATAAAAGCGAGGCTGATTCTACGCTACCGATGTAAACCATAATTAAAAATCCAATTTTTAAAACTGGTTTTAACCAGCTATGTTTAAGCTCACGATCTAAATAAGTAAGTGTCGTTTCAGCGATATAGTAGTATGCGAGTAAAGTTGTAAATGCGAAGAAAAATATTGCGATTGAAATAAATAATGGACCAAACCCTGTCATAACAGTTTCAACTGCTTGTTGTGTATAGATTGGACCTGCATCAACATTCCCTATATTCTTTACTATAGCGCTTTTCCCTTCAGGTATAACATTATACATACCTGTTATTAAAATCATAAGAGCTGTCGCTGTACATACAACAATTGTATCGATATATACAGAAAATGCTTGAACTAACCCTTGTTTTGCAGGATGGGATACTTCAGCAGCAGCGGAGCTATACGTCGCTTCTCCAACACCAGCAACATTTGAAAATACAGCACGCTTTACGCCCCATGCGATTGCTGCACCAACGATTCCGCCAAACATTTCATTTACACCAAAAGCACTAGAGAAAATTAAAGCGAACATACTTGGAATTTCTGTTACATTCGCAATTAATACGATACATGTAACAACTACATAACCTATTGCCATAAATGGAACAAGCATTTGCGAAACGCCCGCAATTCTCTTTACGCCACCAAAAATGATTGATGCTAATAATATAACTAATAATATTCCAGTTATATATTTGCTAATGCCATTAGAGTTTTCAAATCCAACTGCGATACTACTAGACTGAATACCTGGTAATAAAACGCCATATGAAAGTGTTACAACAACCGCTACAATGACTGCAAACCATTTCATTTTCAAGCCTTTTTCAATGAAATATGGTGTACCACCTCGGTATTCATTCCCAACTTTACTTTTATACACTTGAGATAATGTTGATTCAACAAATGCACTCGCTGCTCCTAAAAGAGCCATTACCCACATCCAAAACACAGCTCCTGGTCCGCCAAAAGCGATAGCTGTCGCGACCCCTGCGATATTACCTATTCCAACCCTACCTGATAAGGCTAAACAAAATGCTTGAAAGGATGAAATTCCCGTCTCCGAGCTCTTCCCTTCAAATAATAATTTAATCATCTCTTTAAAATAACGAATTTGCAGAAAACGAGTTGCAATTGTAAAATACACACCTGCCCCTAATGCAAAAACAACTAACCCAATACTCCATACTTGCCCAACTAACCACTCTACTAATTGCTCCATCCAAATCCCCCTTAACATTCTTTTGAAAACTATTTTATATATAAGAAAACGGACAACTATTATTAAACCTTCCAGTTGTCCGCATCTCTTATTATTCCATCCCTCTATTTATTAACAGTTAGATTCTCTATTACTTTATATTTACCCAAACACTTTTCACTTCTGTGTAATTATCAAGCGCGTATGAACCTAACTCACGACCGATACCAGATTGTTTAAACCCACCAAATGGTGCAGCTGCATTTTCTAAGTTATAATCATTAATCCATACTGTTCCTGCCTTTAATTTATTGGCAACTTGATGTCCTGTTTTAATATTTTGTGTCCATACGCCCGCAGCGAGTCCGTATGAAGAGCGATTTGCTCTTTCGATAACCTCTTCTGTTGAATCAAATGGAAGTACAACGACAACTGGTCCAAAAATTTCTTCTTTCACAATTGTCATATCATCAGTAACATTTGTGAATACTGTTGGCTGTACAAAATACCCTTTTTCAAATGCCCGTTCACCACCAGCAGCAACAGTAGCTCCTTCTGCTTTTCCTTGTTCAATGTAATGTAGCACACGTTCTTGTTGCTTTTTAGATACGAGTGGCCCCATTTCCGTTTCCTTCTCCATACCTGCTCCAAGTTTTACGTTGTTCGCCATTTTTACTAATTCAGCTACGACTGTTTCGTAATGTTTTCGGTGAACGAACACGCGAGATCCAGCACTACAATTTTGGCCGTGATTATACATAATGCCTTGGAATGCACCGTTAATCGCTTCTTCTAAATCAGCATCTTCTAAAATGATATTTGGTGATTTACCACCAAGTTCTAACGTTACATGTTTAATTGTTTCTGCAGATTGACGCATAATATATTTCCCTGTAACTGTTGAACCCGTGAAGGCTACTTTATCAATATCATGATGGTTTACGATTGCAGCTCCTGCTTCAGGGCCAAAACCTGGAACAAAGTTTACAACACCGTTTGGAAAACCTGCTTCTTTAAAGAGCTTCGCTGTATATAATAACGATAAAGGCGTTTGCTCTGCTGGTTTTAATACGATTGTACAACCTGTTGCTAGTGCAGCTCCCATTTTCCAAGAAGACATAACGAGTGGAAAATTCCAAGGAATAATTTGACCTACAACGCCAACAGGTTCATGGCGTGTGTAATTTAAGTAATCTTTTGAAATCGGAATTGTTTGCCCGATAATTTTCGTAGCCCATCCCGCATAATAACGATAATTTTCTACAGTCGCTGCAATATCATCATCCAGTGCTACTTGATATGGTTTTCCATTATCTAAAGCTTCTAACTGCGCTAATTCTTCTCCATGCTCTTCAATTAAGTCTGCTAATTTATAAATAAGGTGCGCTCTTTCAGCGGTAGTCATTTCTACCCAAGGTCCTGATTCAAATGCAGATTTTGCAGCTTTTACCGCTAAATCAATATCCTCTTCTCGCGCTTCGCATACGACAGCTAAAACATCTTCTGTTGCTGGATTGTATGTCTCAAATGTCTTCCCGCTAATGGAAGGTACAAATTCACCATTAATAAACATTTTAATTTCTTCATTTAAAAACGCTTTCGCTTTTGGTCTCAGCTCAATGTTTGTCGTTAACATATATGCTCTCCTCCTTATTTAAACAGCTGCATGAGCTGCAATTTTTGAAATAATCGTTTGAAGTTTTTGATCTTCTTCTTCAGTTAATCCGAGTCTCGGATAACGAGAAGGTCCCCCTGCTTGCCCGTGTAATTCCATTGAGCGTTTAACAATTTGTACATATTTTCCTGATCCTTCAAGAAACTCGCAAAGAGGTAAAATAGCATCGTTTATTTCCCAAGCTTTTTCTAATTCACCATTTTGGAAATGCTCATACATTTTCGTAACAAGTCCCGGCACGATATTTCCTGCTACTGAAACCCATCCCGTTGCACCTACTAAATAAGATTCCATAACTAAATCTTCAGATCCACAGAAGACTTGAAAAGCACCTTCGCCTTGTCGTACTAAATCTCTTGCTTTACGAATATCTCCGCTAGATTCTTTAATATGTGTAACATTTTCACATTCTTTTCCAATACGTAGCATGAGCTCTGTACTCATATCAACACCAGATGTAAACGGATTATTGTATAACATAATTGGTATATTTACAGCGTTTGAGATTTCTTTAAAATGAAAATAAATTTCCTCTTCTTTCGGCTTACAATAGTACGAGTTAATAATTAATGCGCAATCCGCTCCGTGTGCTTCTGCATGTTTCGTATATTCAATCGTTTCTTTCGTCGTTTCTGCTGCAGTTCCTACAATAACTGGAATACGGCCATCAACTTCTTTTAATACTGTTTCTACCATTTTAAATCGTTCTTCTTTTGATAAACTAACAAACTCACCTGTACTTCCATTAATAATAATGCCAGCTACCTTTTGATCGATAAAATAGTTTACGTTTTGTTTTACACCGTTCCAATTAATTTCTTGAAACTCATCCATCGGTGTGATCAATACTGGAAATGCCCCTTTAATTTTTTTCATATTTATCTCTCCCTTTACTATTTTAATAAAAATCCTGTCGGAAACGGATCTGTAGAGTCTAATAGAAACGTCTGCATCCCTGTAATAAATCCTCTACTTTCAAAGCGAAAAATGTATCCTTGTTCTTCTTTCTTCACTTGTTCCACTGTTATAAAGCTATTAAATATACTTTCATTTTTAAAAGGTTTATCCGCTATATAATCATTTTTAAATAATGTATGAACATAAGATACAATAGTAGAAACAAAACCAGGCGAACGTACGATAAAGTTATCTTCATGAAATGTAATCGACTTTATATGGTTCTTTTCTGTTTGCATAGATTCTACTAAAATAAGTCTTTTTATTAATGACTGTTTTTGTATAGCTTGAAGTGTAACTTCACTCCATTTTTTTAATTTAGAGATATTTTCAATACTGATTTCTGGTGAATATGCATCCTTTTCTACAACTGCATATACTTTATCTGCCTGAATGAGAGAGTAACTTATATTACCAACTTGTAAATTTTTCTCAATCATATAACATAGTTTACTTTCAAACGAAACAGATACAACTTCATCATTCTCTACATACGCATGGATTGAAAATATACCAGATAGCGTTTCAATTTTGTATTGGTTCGTCTCTCTCTTTTTTAAATACCCGCTTTCTAGTAACATCGTTATGACTGCGACAATCCCCCCATAATGAAGCGGAATGGATCCTTCATGATTAAAAAATAATACAGCTGCATCGACTTCCATATGAATAGAAGGAACGACAATACATCCATTTAATCCGATAAAACCACGTGGTTCATTTAATACAAGCTTCATTTCTTCTGCTAATTCACCTGAAAATTGTTCGTTTAATTGCTCTAAACTGTAGTAGTATTTGCATGGTACATCTTTCATTACACGAAATGCTTCACCATTTACATGTACGTCTACTGCTGTATACATTTTTTGAATGTTCATTTTACATCCTCCGTTTCATGTTCCATCGGCGGAATTAGCAAAAAGCCTTCTTTAAGTGGGTCCTTTTCATTATAAAAAAATCTATGCATCCCCATAAGCCAAGCTGAACCTGTAATTTTCGTTACGACAGCTTCAATATTTTCTACAGATGTTGTATTTATGACGCACCCTTTAAATAAAGAGCCAACGATACTCTCATGAATAAACTCTTCATCCACTTCAATTTTTTGATTTGCGTATAATACAGCTAACTTCGCTGATGTTCCTGTACCACATGGAGAACGATCAATTCCTCCTGGCGGAACGACAACTGTATTTTTCACATGAGCACTTTCATGAGTAGGATCTGTATAAAATTCAATATGGGTTAACCCTCTAATAAATGAATACTGCGGATGAATGATTTCAAATTCCTCATTAATGATATTTCTAATATGAATTGCCTTATCGATGATTGTAGATGCATGTTCCGGTACTAACTCTAAACCTACTGACTTCGCATCAATAATGGCATAGAAATTTCCTCCATACGCAATATCTGCTTCTACAGTTCCAATCCCCTCGACTTGTACAGTAATATGCTTCAGTAAAAAAGCTGGTATGTTACAGAAAGAGACTTCTTTCGCTTTTCCATCTTGAACAAAGATATCCACTTCAACTAAGCCGGCTGGCGTGTCTAACTTTAACGAAGTAATCGGTTCAACTACAGGAATTAAACCTGATTCAATTAAAGCTGTACATACACCAATTGTATCGTGACCACACATCGGTAAATATCCACCTGTCTCTATGTATATAACACCAATATCTGCTTCAGGATGACATGGATCTGTTAATAGTGCTCCTGACATTACATCATGACCACGCGGTTCATTCATTAACAATTTGCGAATCCAGTCATACTCCTTTTTCATATGTAACATCTTCTCTGCCATCGTCTCTCCAATTAACTTTGGAAGTCCGCTTATCAATGTCCTCGTCGGATTCCCGCCCGTATGTGTATCAATCGTCGTAAAGACTCTTTGTGACCTCATCCGTTTAACACCCTTTCTGTAAAACGACTCAAACGAAGTGGTTCAATAGGAATGATTGTTTCTTTTTCATTTAATAACTCTTCAATTACTTTTCCAGTAACCGCTGCAAGGCTAATGCCATCCCCTTCATGCCCCGCTGCGATAAAGTAGTTCGGGATATGTTGCACGCGTGAAATGATTGGCAAATGATCTTCTGTCCACGGGCGTAATCCCGCATATGAACGAATCACCATCATATCCGCCATTTTCGGATAAAAACGAATTGCTCTGTTTGCAATACATTTAATAACCTCGTTGTTTATCTTCGTATGAAAGCCTACAAACTCTCTACTACTACCAATTAAAAAATTTTGGCTTTCTGTCGGCTCAAACACAAGAGCTACCCCATATTTTTCAGTTAAAGCATCCACTTTTCGTTTTCCGCCAAATTTAGAAATTAAATAACCAAATTCCATTACTTTACGGCAACCAACGTGTTGTTGCCTTGAAGCTACTATAATATGTCCTTTTCTCGGTTCAATTGGTATATTTACATCAAGCATTTGTCCGATTTTCGGAGCCCACACACCGGCTGCGTTTACCACTTGTTTCGCAGTAAACGTCCCGTTAGTCGTTTCTACAATAAAGGAACCGTCTATATCTCTTTTCATTTCTTTTACTTCCGTATGATTAAAAGCTTTCGTACCAAATTTCTTCGATTCTGTAAGAAGTGAAAAAGCAAGGAGATATGGATTTACAGTCGAATCCGTTGCGCATTCTAACCCGCCTAATAAATCTTCTGCAAAAAATGGCGATTCTTCTCTTATATCTTGTCTATCAAGCATTCGAAACGGTAAACCAGCTTCCTTTTGACGATTCACCCATTGCTGGGCTGCTTCCATTTCTTCGTCCGACTCACATACGAGAATACTTCCTGGTGCTCTATATTCAAATGAGTGCTCTAACTCTTCACTTAAATCAGTTACTAACTTTTGACTTACTAACGACATTTGACTATCAAACCCTGGGTCTTTATCAATAGCCAAAATATTCCCGTCACACCGTGAAGACGTCCCACTGACAAATTCTCCTTTTTCAATGATTGTTACGTCTCTTCCGTATTTTGAAGTGTAATAAGCGATTGAACATCCTATAATTCCACCACCTACTATTAAAACGTCACAGTGCCTCACGTAGCACCCCTCCCTTCTTTTTAATCCCTCACTTTCTTTTATGCAATTGACGTGCCAACTCTACATATATACACTTTTTACAAATAATATTTTTATTTGTAAAAATATTTTGAATTTATCATAAATAGGTGTATTATTTTTTTATCACTGTCAAAATTTTTATACATAATAGGAGGACAATATGGCATTCTCATTTCCCACAATACAAGAATTTCTAAAAACTTTATTAATTGATCACACAAACAATTTGCAACATATTGAGCAAGTTAACGAAAAGTTTTATTACAGCCCTTCTACTACAGAAAAATACAACTGTGCAGTTATAGATGAAGATGATTCATTCAACACTTTAATTGACGCGTTTTCTCATGAAATGACCGTTATCGTAATAAACGAAAATAAAGAGCCTATATGCTGTATAACGGCTCAGCAAATCATTCCGTTTCTTATTAAGTCTTACAATGAACTACAATCTTTCTATAACACCGTAATACAAACAACTGATTCTTCTGTTACAGTTATCGATGATAAAGAATGTGTTCGTACTTGGACAGATGGCGCCGAAAAGATTTTTTCAGTCAACCATACTGAAATTATTGGACAACCTATCACTCGCTTTTTTGACTATAAAGATTTGGAAATTTTACAATCATTACATGACGGAAAAAGCATAATTGCTCAGTTCCATCAGCCTCGTCCAGATTTATTTGTATTAATTAACTCAAACCCAGTGTATTGTAACGATGAAATTATTGGAGCAGTCGTTTCAGAAACTGATGTTACGAATCAAGTTGCTTTAAATGAAAAACTATTTAATATGTCACATGAAATGCACCGATTAGAACAAGAGGTCGCAAAATATAAAGATGAATTAGACCCTTTCCTTGCAATGAATGGAAAGAGCCCTGTTATACAAAGAACGATACAATTAGCTAGAAAGGTGTGTTCGGTGAAATCAACAGTTTTAATACTCGGAGAAAGTGGTGTTGGAAAAGAAGTATTTGCGAAAGCAATCCATGAAGCAAGTGAAGCAGCTAAAGCACCTTTCATTTCAATTAACTGCGGCGCCATTCCAGAAGCGTTATTTGAAAGTGAATTATTCGGGTATGAGCGCGGGGCGTTTTCTGGTGCAAATAGTAAAGGGAAAAAGGGTAAAATAGAGCTCGCGCAAGGCGGTACATTATTCCTAGATGAAATAGGAGAAATGCCGCTCGATATGCAAGTAAAGCTTTTACGTGTACTACAAGAACGAAAATATTACCGAGTTGGTGGAGAAAAAGAGATTCATATTAATTTCCGCATTATCGCTGCTACAAATCGTGATTTACAAGAGGAAATGAGAAAAGGCACGTTCCGAGAAGATTTATACTATCGCCTAAATGTAGTTAGCTTGCATATTCCACCGCTGCGCGAAAGACGCGAGGATATTATTGAATTAACCTATTCTTTTTTAAACGATTTTTCAATCAACTATAACAGACCAATTCGTGACTTACCTTCCAGCATTATGCATGAGTTACTTCATTACAATTGGCCAGGTAATATTCGCGAACTTCGTAACGTTGTTGAAAGACTTGTCGTATTTGCGACTGACGGTATTATAAAACAAGAATATTTACCATTTCATACAACTGAAACGTTAGAGAATCATACGGCTCATTCCCTATTACTCAGCAACAATCATACAATCCTTTCTTTACAAGAAGAAATGGATGAACATGAGAAGAAAGTTATTGAGAGGGCTTTACGCATTTTAAATGGGAATAAATTAGAGTGCGCGAAACAACTCGGTGTTACGAGAGCCACTTTATATAACCGTTTAAAAAAACTTGGTTTACAATAACCGTTTCCCTCCTCTATATTGGCATAGTTTTTGCATTATATAATTTGTGCAAACCGAACTAGAGGAGGAATACATATGACGAATAAAGATCATGTAATTGTTTGTCGATGTGAAGAAGTTACATACGGTCAACTTCAATCGACAATTGCTGAATATAATTGCTCGGCGAGAGAATTAAAACTAAGAACACGTGCTGGCATGGGATTTTGCGGTGGCCGCACATGTAGAATGATGATAGATCGAATGATTGAAAGTGCAAATCCTGAAGTAACTACTAATGAAATTCCATTAAAATATCAACCACCAGTGCGCGCAGTTACCTTTGGAGCGGTAGGTGAAAATAAATGAATAGAATTACCCATCATCCTGTTTTAGGGGGTTTAAATAGTAGTAATCGCATCACTTTCCAATTTAACGGGCAACAATATGAAGCATATGAACATGAAACCATTGCGGCCGCTTTACTTGCAAACGGAATAAGAACTTTAAGAGTGCATGAAGATAGCGGGACGCCGCGAGGTATTTACTGTAATATCGGGCATTGTTCTGAATGCCGCGTGACAGTAAACAATGAAACGAACGTACGAGCATGCTTAACTGTTGTTGAAAAAGATATGGTAGTTAATAGCGGCAAACAGCATCCAAATATCGTGAGAGAGATGGTGAAAAAGCGATGAATGATGTCATTATTATCGGAGCTGGACCAGCAGGTTTGTCAGCCTCCATCTCTTGTGCTCGTTTTGGACTAAATGTACTTGTTATTGATGAATTTATGAAGCCTGGCGGAAGGTTGCTCGGACAATTACATCAAGAACCTACTGGAGAATGGTGGAACGGAATAGAAGAATCAAAACGCCTTCACGAAGAAGCAAAATCACTTTCAGTTGATATTCGATGCGGCATTTCCGTCTATAATTTAGATAAAGATGAAAGTTCTTGGTTCGTACATACGAATATCGGTACGTTAGAAGCGCCGTTCGTTTTACTTGCTACTGGCGCTGCTGAGTACTCCATCCCCCTTCCTGGTTGGACACTTCCAGGAGTCATGTCGATTGGTGCAGCCCAAGTAATGACAAATGTACATCGCGTTCAAGTTGGGCGAAAAGGAGTAATTATTGGCGCTAACATTTTGTCATTCGCTATTTTAAATGAATTACAATTAGCGGGAATTAAAGTGGAACATATTGTACTTCCTGAAAAAAATGAATTAAGTCAAAAGGCTGGTGAACCAGAAGAAGTTTTAAACTCTCTCTTACATGCTGCACACCTTGCTCCATCACCTTTATTACGTATAGGTAGTCGATTGATGAAATATAATTGGGTGAAACAAGCTGGATTAAACTTCTATCCAAATAACGGTATAAAAATAAATGGCACACCACTTCACCTTCGAAAAGCAGCTCTTGAAATTATCGGTACAGATCAAGTTGAAGGTGTACGCGTTGCTAATATTGATACGAAAGGAAACATCATAACTGGATCGGAACAAATATACGAGGCAGACTTCGTTTGTATTGCCGGTGGCTTATACCCTCTTGCTGAGCTTGCTGCTGTAGCTGGCTGTCCTTTCCGTTACATTCCGGAATTAGGCGGCCATGTTCCACTGCATTCCGAAACGATGGAAACCCCTCTTCCCGGTTTATTTGTAGCCGGCAATATAACTGGCATTGAAAGTGGGAAAATTGCAATGGCACAAGGAACTGTTGCTGGATATTCAATCGTAAAACAAGCAAATACAAAATCCCATTCGGTTGAACAACACTTGCAACAGGCGATCCAACATGTACATACCGTACGACAACAAGCTGCCATTCAATTTAACCCGATGATTGATCTCGGTAGACGGAAAATGAATGAAATTTGGCGTGATTATTCCCTGGCATATACACATACTAAAAAGAGCTGCTGAGATTACTCTCAACAGCTCTTTTTTCTACTCATCTGAGTTATTAAACTTTGCTAATGCGTAAATGCCTTCTTCTTCATCTAATTCAAGTTGTAATCTTGCTGCAAATGAATTGACATTATATTCTCTGTCAAGTAATAAGCGTAATGCTTCAATTAAGTTCGCTTGAATTAAAATTTGCTGGCGACCATTTACCTCTACTTCAGCAGAGAAACCGTAGTCATCATCATACATTAGTTCAACTAAAACTTCTTCTGGACCAACTTGTCTTTTTTCAGCGATATATACACAAAGCGCATTGATAAGTTCTTGTTCAGAAATTTTTATTGTTTCCATGCTACTTCATCTTCCTTTTTCTTACGTTGATCTTTGAAGTATTTAAATGCACGAACTGCTAACATTACGATACCAGCCATTACTAACATATTTACCATAAACGCTAATACAGAACCAAGAGCTCCCATATTTGCAAATAGGCTACCCATTAGTAAACCACCAAGACCACCTAGTAATAAACCTTTCATAAAGCTTCCTTTATTACTCTTTGGTGCTGTGTTTGTTGCCTTTGTTTTTGAATCTGTTGTTGTTTTTTGTGAGTTTACGTTATTATCTTTTTTGTTCAAATCAACTTTTGACTTTTGACCAGAACTTGGTGTGTATGATTTTTTACCAGATTTGTAACCCTTCGCTGCTGCGTGATCTACAAACATGAAGCTACTAGCTCCAAAAATAACCATGAATGCTGTCATGACTGCTACAAGTTTTTTCAACATATTATATCCATTCTCCTTTTATATAGATATATGTGAAATCTACCTTTCTAGTAAATTCAGAATGATAGATTTATTTTTAAAAACATTTTAAAGGTTCTTATGAACTTATTATATGAACTTTTGTCGAAATATGCAAGTATTATTTACTTCCGACAGTTTGGTGACAAAGGAAAAATTAAGCAAAACAGAATTGACTTTAAATGAAACAAAACATATTATAGGTTCATAAGAACTTTTTATTATTTTTGGAGGTGAAAAGATGGAAACATTTCATCTCACACGAAACGAAATGGCTACCCTTCTTCTATCATTAAGAGGATGGAATACGAAAAAGCCTCTCGGTATTTTACAAGAAGCTTGGGCGAAGTCACATAAAAAAGATATTGAAAGCGGACAAAGCGTAACTGCTTTTATTACTACCGCACTTTCACCTATTTTTGAAAAACTGATTAAAATTGATGATACAGACGTCGGTTTTTCATTAAATGAAATAGTTGCGCTTGGAAATCAGATTGAAAATACAAGTTTCTCAGTAACAGCCATGCAAAACTGGGTGAAACGAGATATAAAAGAAATGATTGGCTCTCCTCAAAAAGGAAAAAAATATTCAATTGAACAAGCAGCCTTACTATTCATTGTTGAAGATTTAAAAACAGCACTTGATTTTGAATCCATTCGTAAGCTATTACGCCTTATTGTAAATGACCCAGCCGATCGAAGTGATGACTTAATCAATCCTGTTCATTTATATGGGGCATACTCTTCTCTATTTGAAGAACTCAATCAAGGGAACTGCTTACAACTAAATGCAACAGATACAATCCATACAATTGAAAATATCGTGAAAGAAAGAGCTGATAAAATTGCAAGCAAGTTCGATCAGGTTAACAACGAACAACGTGAGGCAATTCGTAATGCGATTATTATTGCCACATTATCTGTGCATACCGCTTATGTACAAATGTTAGCAAAACGTTACGTAACAGCAACTTTATTTTTACAAAATTTAGAAGTGAAACCGTAAAAAATAGGAGCAGAAATGCTTCTATTTTTTTATAACGAAAACAAGCATCAATCTGTTACATACTTAGAACAGGTTGATGCTTTTTTCTCTAGGTATTAATTATAAAAAACCATAATCGCCTATTATTAATTCAAAAATGCTCATCTCATTCTATTAAATTTCAAACAGGCTTTCTCGATAAATTTCATTCCTTCATCATTGTAGCTCTTTATAAATTTCAATTTGAGCTTTTGAGCTATTAGCAAAATTTAGCCAATCCTGTCTTACATTACTAATATTTTCAGTTACCAAAAGTTCAACAATATCTAAATGTGAAACATTCGTTGTTATCGTTTTGTTTATACCATTAACTTTAGCACCTGACATATACTTAGCGATCTTAGGGTTTAATGCGAAAGCAAAATCAATTACAGTAGCACCTTGCGGTAAGTTCACGGAATCTAACTTAGGAGTAAATACAACAATATTATCTTGGAATAGTTCATATGATACTAAATCATAAAATTCAACCGCATCTTGAGTTACTAGATCATTTGTCTTAATAAAATGATCCATTAATTTATGAATTATATTTTGCATCTCCTTATCAGTTATACTTTTTGTAAGTACATGAAATACTCCTTTATCTCGTATCTCCTGATTTATTTTTGTTTCAATACATATCACTATTTCATGGTTATTGATCACCACTTTGGTCTTTAAGTATTTGTTTAATACATCACTTTCAATTGCTATATTATCTTCAAATTGATATGGAATTGGTTGGTATAGTTGATGTATAACTCCTAATATTTTATAACAGTCTAAATTATTTGAAGTCGTGATAATTATTTTTGACACTGCTGTAATGTCTTGAATATCTTGGAGACGAGCATAAGCTGTATAAATAGGGCTTACTTCATAGTTAACTTCAAATATTAGATATGGATTTAGAAAATTATTTATATCTTGCATGATATTTTGAGACAAACCCTCTAATAACTTAACATAATTTTGTAAAAGAATACTCATTCCCTTATATTTAGAATGGTTAAGATAATAAAAACCTAAATCTTCTAACTCGTGTTGAACATGTAATAGCCCTAGTCTTTTACAAATCGGAGCAAAAATTTTGAGTGTTTCATTTGCATAAGGAACTTGTTTCTTTACAGCTTTCACCTGTAAAGTTCTCATATTATGTAGACGATCTATCACTTTTATAATAGCTACTCTTATATCTCCTTGCGTAGCTAACAATAATTTCTTTAAATTTATTGCTTCATACTCTTCTTTATTAGAGATTTGTTTTTTATCAATTTTAGTTAACCCTTCTACAATATCAGCCACTTTTTTACCGAATATATCACGTATATACTCAATTTTATAATCTGTATCCTCCACCACATCATGTAGTAATGCTGCAACTAAAGTTATTATATCTGCCTTACAATCTAACAAAATTTCTGTAACTGCAAATGGATGAGTAATATACGGCTCACCGGAAACGCGAAATTGTCCTTCATGTGCTTTCTCAGAAACTAATATAGCTTTATGTAATTGTTCGATTTCTGCTTTATGTAGATATGAGGCCTTTTCTAATAATGCTTTTTTCATATTTTCACCTTCATCACGTTAATTTTCTATAAAATTTTATTAACATTATAATTCGTTATTAGAAAGTGAAGTACCTGTCTAGGTGATAAGAGAATATTTATATTTTTATTCTCCTTGAATTATTTTTAAATTTTCAAACCTATAAGCCACCCTTTGAAATACTTTTGTTTTTATCAGCCGAATCATATCTCTACCCCAAATAGAAAATAGTCCATAATTTTAATTCTTATTATGCATACATTACTCTTCTCACTTTGGAAATTAAAAGCCTATAACATTATCATTTATATATGAGAAATTTTTAATAATCTTTTCATTTTCTCTTCATGAAAACTAAGCTCATATCCTGTACTATACTACTTATGAGAGACATAAAAGAATTGAAATAGCAATCCCCTATACAAATAAGGTATAATCTACACATAGTGAATCTTTTATGTTATTAAGTATAAGGTTCACCTATTCAAAAATACATAAACTAGAAGGTGCAACAATGGTAAGTAGTTTTATTCATTCAGTATTAACGTTTTTTGAAGGATTAGGTTATTGGGGCATTATGCTTGGTCTAATGATTGAGATTATTCCAAGTGAAATCGTCCTTGCTTATGCGGGATTCTTAGTATTCAATGGTAGTATCTCATTTGTAGGCGCCGTTGTATTCGGTACAATTGGCGGCGTTATTGCTCAAATCTTTATTTATTGGCTTGGACGATACGGTGGACGACCTATATTAGAACGATACGGAAAATATATTTTCATTCATAAAAAACATATAGATGCAGCTGAAGATTGGTTTAACCGTTACGGGACTGGTGTAATTTTCACTGCACGCTTTATTCCAGTAGTACGTCATGCGATTTCAATTCCTGCTGGTATTACAAAAATGCCATTATTACGTTTCACTACATTAACAGCACTTGCAATCATTCCTTGGTCTATTATTTTTATTTATTTAGGTGAAAAACTAGGTCAAAATTGGGAGAATATAAACGATATTGCGGGACCGTATGTGAAGTCTTTCGCAATTGGCGGCGTCATACTTATCCTACTATACTTCATCCTTAAAAAATGGACAAAAAAACGTAAAAATCTTGCTTAAGATAATATAAAAACCGCTATACATTCATTACGAATGTTAGCGGTTTTTATATTAGACTTGATTATGTATTAAAAATTGGATTATTTCTTCCTTATGCTTTAAGTCATGCTGAATGAGTGATGAAAAATAATGATTCAGCATGACTTTTTTAGTACCAATTTGAAAGTCATTATAAAAATTATCGGCAGGAATTCGCTCAATTTCGGCTACTAATTGTTTACGAGTATAGCTAAACTGATTGATAAGCTCTTCTCTTGAAATACCTGATCTTGCATATATAATTGCACTCTTATTCATTTCCTCTACATCTGTTGGAAAATGAGGCACTGATTGAGTACTAAGAAAATAAGGAATTCGATACTTCATTACAAAATCATCCCAAATAATAAAATGTGAAATCACATCTGCAATCCCCCACGAACCATTTTTAAATGATTGAAACCATATATCATCAGGTACTTCCTTCAATGTTTGACACCATTCTATTATATTTAACTTTTCTTCTAAAATATTTTCTTTCTTCATTATGCATTCCTTTCTCGCACTTGTAATTCATTCATATTAATATCTTCTAGAAATTGTATAAAAAGCCTCCATAATTATGTGGATAAGCAACAATTCATTCGTCCATTTCGTATATTAACTCTAAAAGGAGTGATTTCCCTATGCATTGGCAACAAAAAATACAATACTTAATCGGACGCCCTATCGGTATTTCCTTCATAAATGGGCAGGGAACTTCTGGTGTATTATGTTCAGCACATGATGGTCAATTATATGTGTATGAATACCTTTATCAAGCGCAGTTCGCAATGAAGCATTATGATTTTAGACAAATTCAAGATATACATGCCTTTCCGAATTGCCCACATCAAAATACTCTATACTAAAAAAGGAACCGCTTATAGCCGTTCCTTCTTCTCCACTCTTATTTTTCAGTATAAAAGTTTTGTACTGCTTCATCAAAGTAAATCCAACCTTTCCAACCTAAATGAATTGTATCTTTTAAGAAATACTTATCATATTCATGGCCAGAAAAATCAACTACTGGGTATCCTGCTTTCTCAACTTGTTCCCGAACTTTTTTATAATACACTTCACGGCGTTCTTTAGGGAAACCAGCGTAATCATACCACGGTCCGTTTACAGGTACAGAAATGAATAGTGGCTTAACATTTTTCTCTTTAAATATATTTAAAACAATTTGTAAGTCATCATATTCTGGTGATTCTTCATATGATTCATTTGCTCTAAAGTTTTTTAAACCTTTTAATTTTTTCTTTAAATTATGTTTATAGTAATACGGATTTTCAATTCCGAATGTGTTTGTAGTAGATTCCGTTTTTCCTTCTTCCACCGCATGTTTACGTGCATCTACCCAAGAAATTGAACGTAGTCCCATATTTGTTTTTTCTTTCATCGGTTCAATCTTAAATAAGGAGTTAAATACATCTCTATGATCTAAAATATTTCGATGCATATAAGCAAGTGGTTTAACTAAACCTGCTTTTATGTTATGTTTCGTATCATTATATACAATACCTTCTAATGAATTTTTTAATATATCATCTTTTTGAACAACTTTATAGTCTAATAATCGTTTCGCAATTTGCTTCTTCATTTCAACATTTATTGTATCATTAAAAATAAAATGATAGGCTTGTTGTTTGGAGAAATTGTTAGTAAAATCCCCTTGTGATACACCCGTTTTAGTAAACCATTGTGGTGATAAAACAAAGACTACTTTTTTACCTTCTAACTCATCCATTGTAGACGTCATATTTAATATATGAGCTAAACTTTGTGTACCGCCAATCCCAATTAAATATGGTGTAAAACCTGCAGGATTTACTTTAAAGTAATTAGACGGATGATATGCATCCATTCGTAAAAATTCAGATGAACCATACATCGGTAAATACTGCGAATTCTCTAACATTTTTTGCTGTAAGAAAACACTTTGTAGTTTTTCTTTTTGTAAGGAAGTTGCCGCATCTTCTACCTTCTTATCACTAATAAGTGATACTAAACTTTTCGATGGGATTAATATGATAATGAAAAAAAGCACACACGCTAAAATTATGGGACCGAAAGCATGCTTCATTTTCATCGTCTCTTCCTCTTTCTATCGCTATTAAATTGTAACCCTTGTTTTTGACACGCCATCATTTCTCTCCTTTTTCTCTATACATGTTCCATTCTATTTATCTATTATATACATGTATGTATTTCTTTCCTTGTTCTATTAAGTTCTATACAAATAGCGCAGAAAATGTTTCCATAGAAACACGTTAATTATACAAGATTCTACATAAATTTTACACTGGAATTTTACTAATAATTTTATTTTTAAGACATGAAAAAATATATAAACTGTCTATACATTTGAAACTGTACAAAAAAACAGACTATCACACACATGTGAAGTCTGTTTCTCCATACCTTTATTTTTGTACATCCGCCCATTTTAAACTTGTTGCTGGACCGAATTGATGTACATATAAATCTTTCACATATGGCTTTTGTAAGTATGATAATCCGCGCTGGAATACCGGTGCTATTACTGCATCATCTAGCAGCATTTTTTCCGCATCTTGCATTGCTTTCCAACGAGCTTTTTCATCATTACCTAATTCTGTTTTAATCTTCTTAATTAACGCATCATATTCTGGGTTTGAATATTCTGTATTGTTCACACTGCTTCCAGAAAGGAATACTTCTAAGTAAGTCATTGGATCTGGATAATCAGGTAACCAGCGTGATAATGACATTTCATATTCTTTCTTCTTCTCTAACGCTAGTTTTTGCGTGTGTGGTTGTAATTTTACATTTACCTTTAAGCCTGGTAAGTTTTTCTCTAGCTCTTCTTTAATGTATTCTCCTACTTTTTTGAAGTTTTCTAAGTCATAGTTTAATAATTCAAGCGTCACTTCATTTGTACCGGTCTCTTGCTTCGCCTTTTCCCAATATTCTTTCGCCTGTTTTACATCAGTTTTATTAAACTCACCTGCTGTACTTCGAAAATCTTTTTTATCTGGACCTTTTAAAAATCCTATTGGTACGTAATAGTTAGCAGCAACCGAACCATCATTTAAAAATGAAGTCGCAATTCCTTTCTTATCAAACACTGTACTTAGCGCAAGCCTTGCGTTTTTATTTTTAAGAATCGGTACATTTTCATTGAATCGGAAGAAGTACATAACCGGATCTGTATATTGTTTTAGCTCTTTATTACTTTTATATTTATCGACGAATTCTGTAGAAATGACAGCTCTATCAACTTTATCTGTTTCATATAAATTTACCGCAGTTGAAATTTCTTTAACAATTTGATAGTTTACTTCATCTAGCTTCACTTCTTTCTTATCCCAATACTTATCGTTTTTTTTCAGTGTAAAACTAGCTTCATGCTTCCACTCTGATAATGTAAATGGCCCGTTATACACCGCTTTATTTGCTTCTAATCCGTACTTATCGCCCTGCTCTTTCGCATATTTTTCGTTAATTGGATAGAAGGACGGTAAAATAAGTAATTTCGTAAAATACGGCACTGGATGTTCTAGTTCTACAACGAATGTTTTATCATCCGTCGCTTTTACTCCTAATTCATCTAAACCTAATTGTTTCTTATTTATTTTCTCCGCATTTTTCACATCGTAAGCAATGTATGCATATTGAGAAGCAGTATCCGGATTAATCAGCTGCTTCCAAGCGTATACGTAATCTTGTGCTGTTACTGGATCTCCGTTAGACCATTTCGCTTCACGTAAGTGGAAAGTATATGTTTTTCCATCTTTACTTACTTCATATTTTTGTGCTCCAGCCTCAATCACTTCATCATTTTTCGATAAACGGAATAATCCTTCCATTACGTTATTTAAAACGTTAAACGATACCGCATCTGTTACTTTCCCTGAATTTAATGACGGAATTTCACCCGTTTCTAGTAACTGTAATACTTTCTTCTCATCTTTCGGCTTTGTCGTTGTTTTTTCTTTTGCGCATCCTACTAAAAATGAAGAAACTAATAGTGTACTAACTAATGAGTAACGAACAACTTTTTTCATTTGAAAACCCCCTCTATTTTTTAAGGTAAGTAACGACGAGCACCAGCGTATTCTTCTATATATCCTGGTGTATTTAGCGGTATAATCTCTACTGACCTTTCAGCTCTCGGTGAGTGAATCATATTTCCATCACCAATATACATAGCAACATGATGAACACTACCTTTTCCTTGATCATGTGCAAAGAAGATTAAATCTCCTTTTTGTAAATGTTCTTTATCAACTGCAACTCCATTTCTCGATTGCGGACCTGAATCCCGCGGAATTGTAATACCGTGTGATTTATAAATCGTATGTGTAAATCCAGAGCAATCAAATCCCAAGCCACTTGTACCTGCCCATATATACGGTAATCCTAAAAACATTTTTCCAGTGTTTATTAAATCATCAGCTGTCGGAGTTGGAATATCATTTTGCGAACGGTAAACTGTCCCATCATTTTTTCGTAGCCAAGCTTTCTGTCCGTTTGGTAACAACACGCGGTACGAAATCGTATCTTCACTAAGTAGTGGCAGTCGCGTATTATAGCTCACTTCAAGTGATTTATGTTGTTCAGAAGGATTTATATATAAAATGGCTGTCGGTTTTGTTACTAATACGAAAGGTTCATTTGTTTTATCAGCAAATTCTTGATTATATGTTAACTGTTTTTCGGGCATCCACCCTGGGTAGCCCTCTTCATTTCGAGGTGTTGGCTGACCATGGACTAACACTTTAACCCAGTCCCCTTTTTTATCAACAACCGTTACTTCTTGACCTAATAACGCTTGCGTTTCTAATTTATTTGCATTTGTTAACCAAAGTTTCTCATCAAGCGTCATTGATTTCGTCCACTTCCACAAATCAACTGGGTTTGTAGCGCTCGGTGCATCAATTGGCCGTAATGAATCAGGCGCAGTCCAAAGTGTTGCGGCAGATACATCGATAAACGCTTTACTATCTTTCTTCTCTTCAGCATTTGTTGATGTAAACGATGAAAATATAAATAAAGTTGTTAAAAATGCAGTTCCTACTTTTTTCATAAATATCCCCCTTAAAAGATAGTTTACTAGTCTCTTCTCCTAAGATTTACTATTCACTGTCGTTTGAAGGTTTACCTTTGATCCAGAATAAGTCATTCCTTCCGGTTCTTCCATTAACCAAAGCGGTGCATCCAGATCGAAGTAATGAATATTAGGATGTGCAGCAGCTAAATGGGCTACAGCGCTAACAG
Organism: Bacillus sp. MMSF_3353; assembly: GCF_030733445.1. NCBI lineage: Bacteria > Bacillati > Bacillota > Bacilli > Caryophanales > Bacillaceae > Bacillus > Bacillus sp. MMSF_3353. The sequence goes on along the minus strand of NZ_JASHJA010000008.1, from coordinate 2,653 downwards.
AAAGTGAAGATTCCATCATACTTCCGACCATACATTTTACACCAGCTGTTTCGGCAATATCGGCAATACGCCACGCTTCACGTATGCCGCCACATTTCATTAATTTAATATTAATTAAGTCTGCATATCCTCCTTGAACAATTTTCAATGCATCACTCGCTGAAAATATGCTTTCATCTGCCATAATGGGCGTTTGTACATGATCTTTGACATACTTTAACCCATCCCAATCTTTCGCATGAACAGGTTGTTCAATAAATTCGATGTTTAAATTGCGATTTTCCATCTCTTTAATGATCGTAACCGCTTCTTTTGGATTCCACCCTTGATTTGCATCTAATCGTAACGTCGTAATTTTTGGTACACTATTTCGAATTGCTTCAATACGTTCTAAATCTAAATGAGCAGATTTTCCCACTTTAATTTTTAAAGTTTGAAATCCTTTTTCTACATGTTGCTTTGCCTCTTTCGCCATAATAAAAGGCTCATCTACACTCACCGTAATATCTGTATGAATTTCTTTCTTCCCGCCTAATAATGCGTAAAGTGGAACGTTTTGGTGTTGACAATACACATCATATAAAGCAATATCTACCGCGGCTTTCGCACTTGGGTTTCCAATACAACTCATTTGAATGTGCTGCAGTAACTGCTGAAATTGAATGATATCTTGACCAATTAAACAGGAACGCATCGGTCCTAAAATTGCTTCTTCAATCCCGTTAGCGAAATCACCCGTAATAACTGGTGTTGCGGCTGCAGCCCCCTTGCCAATAACTCCTTCGTCTGTATGAATATATACATCTATACTTTCTATTTCAGTTACGGTACGAAGCGCCGTTTTAAACGGTGTATGAAGATTTACACGTCTACGCTTTACTTTTACATCCGTAATTTTCATATTGTTCATCCTTTCGTTGTCTGACAAAGTGGAACCTTAATCCACAAAATAAATTAGTTTTTTACGGACAATTAATCTCCTCTTTCGCTTACTTTTCATATAGGAGGTTAATGTGAAATAAAAAAAATCCAGCCATAAGAAGATTCTTATGGCTGGATTTTGTCTAGGAATGGGTAGACAAAGCAGCAATTTGATTATATTTTTTCTGCGCATCTTTTAATGCTACAAGTAGTGCTTTTTGAGACGAACCAAAGTATCTATTTTTTATTTCTGTGACCAATAGTGGATCATTAATATTTTTATGTAGAAACAAATATTTAACGAATTGAGATGTTAATGCAATTGTCGCTGAGCAATCTGCATCTACAATTTCCCCTGTCTCCTTAACAAGTACAAACGCTACAAAATAACTTTTGAACTTTTCGGTAATAGGATTATTTTGAGGTGCTTTCGCATCCCCTACGATATAAATTGTATTTGAAGCGTACACAGCTATCTTCCTTTCTAATACGGGATAACGGTTTTCTTAATAGTCGTATGAGTGATAAACTCAACGTTGATTAAGAAATGTATCCGCTTACCTTGTATTATAATACAATTGACAGAATTTTAACAACATTTATTTCAGTGTATATTCCATAAGTATAAAAACAGCTCAAACTCTTCATTTTTACAATATGTGATTGTTACTTGTACCATGCCATTCATACATAAAAAAACAGCTAGCAATCGCTAACTGTTCTATTACACTACTTCGGCAACACAAATATAGTTTCATTTGACTTTGAAAATTGATATTCTTTTCTCGCAAACTTCAAAATTTCTTCCTCATCGTCTGTTAAATTTTCTATGTTAGTCTTTAAAGAATCCTGGTCTTTCTTTAAAGAGACCAATTGTTTTTTTTGATTCGTTATTGTATCTTTTTTTTCTACGATTATTTCTTGTTGTTTCGTTAAAATAAATTGAAGGTACAAAGTAGCCGCCGCAATAAATATAAACATGAATATAAATCGTCTTAGTTTTTTCTTATTAATTGCTCGCTTCTCATTAGGCTGTGATAGTTGCTCTTCTATATTAGGAACATTTATTCGCTTGAGTTTCCTCATTATGAAATCCCCCTAACACATATATTTTCACTACCCTCGGCATAATCCCTTACTAACTATAATTCTATTCTTATAAAATAAGCTCCTTCACAAAAATATCTTACAAATCAACCAATTAAAGATAGCATTCGACGACATTTCCATATTTACTTTGAATTTTTTTATGTATGCTGCCATAAAATAGTAGTTTCTGTTATTCTTTTTCTATTATTGTAGAAGAGTTTTTTTACACACAAAATACCTTCCCTACATATCGATGTTATAACATGCTTACAAGGAGGAAAAATATGCATTACCGTACATTAGGTAAAACTGGAATAACTGTCTCTGAAATAGGTTTTGGGGCATGGGCAATCGGTGGTGATGAATGGGGACCTGTTAACGATAAACAATCTATAACCGCTATAAAAAAAGCAATTGAGTGTGGTGTGAATTTTATTGATACTGCAGATGTGTATGGTTTAGGACATAGTGAAAAGTTAGTGTCTACCGCAATTAAAGGATATCGTAATGATATTATCCTATCAACGAAAGGCGGTTTAATCGGACATCACTACGATCCGAATGGAGGTGCGACACGTTCCTAAGTGAAAAGCTTAGGCACTGTCGGACAATTGTTCAACAGTGAACTTTCATTCCGAGTTGT
>NZ_JASHJA010000089.1:0-1602 GCF_030733445.1 Bacillus sp. MMSF_3353 | reverse complement strand
TTTCTTACGATTAGTCAACTGTTTTTTAGAGCTATAATTGATTGAATTCCAGAAATTTTAAGCCGAATAGAATGCAAACCAAATACCCCTAATATGTGTTCATTTTTTACTAGGGGGAAGATATGGTATGATGGATGAAACTATGGTTTCAGGCGGTTAACCGATAATCATAGTGCATATTATGTGTAATGAGATAGAAGAGAAGCTTCAATAATTTATTTACACATGCAATGGACGCAACTTTATGACACTTGTTATAAGGTTGCGTTTTTAATTTATCGTAATACTCAACAATATGATTTTGTCCGTAACGTCGTTGTTTAATCATGTTCTGGATGATAAGGAAAAGGAGCTTCCGCAAATGCTTATTTCCACGTTTATTGATTTTATCTTTAAAAAAGGTTTTACCTGATTGAAAACGGCGTATATCAATACCAGCAAATGCATTGAGTTGCTTGTTATTGTTAAAACGAGTAATATCTCCTATTTCAGCCATCAAGCGTACGGCAGTATTGGGTCCAATCCCAGGGAGACTGCGAATGATATCATATTCTGCACGTTGCTTAGCTACATACACCATCTTGCTAATACAGCTTTCTTTTTGGTGAAGAAGCTCTTGATAGCGCCTTGCGTATAATTTGAGCTGGTCACACAGAACATCGTTCTGAGAAACAGCAGGATAGCAAATTTCCGCTATTTCAAGTATCTGAATCGCTTTTTTCTCCGCCGTAATATTTGATATTTTTTTATTGGTGTTGGCACGAATACGATTTTTTATAATGGTTTTAGAAAGACCTAAAACACAATCTGGGTGGGGAAATAGTTGAACAAAATTTAAAAACAAATCAGATTTACTAGTAAATATTCTTTCCAATTCTGGAAATGTTAATTGGATTACTTTATGCATACGGCCGCGAATTATTGATAATTCATCATCCAGTTCACTATATAATCTAGATAGAGATTTTAACTGATAGAATAAATTATCAGTTTCGGTAGATACCCTTCGGGTAACTGTAAAATGGGTGAGAGCTAATCGGTGTGCGTCGCTTCGGTCTGTCTTATGAATCCGCAAGGAATCACATTGTATTTTGGCTTCTAATGGATTTAATAAACAATATGTATACTGGTTATTTTGCATAAATCGTTCTAGCTGTCTGGAATAGATCCCTGTTGCTTCGAATACAATTTTAGGTGATTCGCCGGTTTCATCTGTAAGATTATGTATCTTTTCTTGTAGTTTTTTAAAATCAGGCTTAGAATGCTTGATTTCACTTTCGAATACGCATTGTTTTTGTGCATTATAAATTACCATATAACTTTTACCCATACTGACATCAAATGCAATAACGTGTTTCATATAGCTCCTCCTCAGGTGGAATTGAAGTCTTCAACTTACACTTATCGATTCTCATTTCTTATACACGATCTCGAAGACCAACATACTAAAAACTGATTCAAATAAGGTAAGTGAAGAAGGTCAGTTTTGTATACGGATTCAGGATCCCAAGACACCCACGACCTTCTCTTCACTTCTACTATATAAAAAATAGTAGTGCGAACCAATGCCTTGGTCTGCACTACTAATCTTAGTATGTTTTG
>NZ_JASHJA010000088.1:0-1618 GCF_030733445.1 Bacillus sp. MMSF_3353 | reverse complement strand
AAACCAACAGAGCCAGAAAAGCCAACAGAACCAGAGAAGCCGACAGAGCCAGAAAAGCCAACAGAACCAGAGAAACCAACAGAACCAGAGAAACCAACAGAGCCAGAAAAGCCAACAGAGCCAGAGAAGCCGACAGAGCCAGAGAAGCCAACAGAACCAGAGAAACCAACAGAACCGGAGAAACCAACAGAACCGGAAAAGCCAACGAATCCAGAGAAACCAACAGATCCGGAGAAACCAACAGAACCGGAAAAGCCAACAAATCCAGAGAAGCCAACGAATCAAGAAAAGCCAGTTCTGAAACAAAATGAAAAAGACGGTAGCGAGTAAATAAAGAAAAAACCAACTGATATTGCCAAAAAGGTACTCATAAAAAGAGTACCTTTTTAATTTGAAAGGGGGCATATAGATGTTTGTTAATAGTACAAATTTAGTGCAAATTTCAAGTCTAGATAAAAGTTTAATGGTGGTAGGTCGAGTGGGAACAGGGAAAACGAGGGACTTGAAGAAAATGGCTTTAAGTTTATCAAAAGTTTTAGTGTTAGATCCACTGAGGGAATACGAAGACGAAGCATTCGGGAAGCAAACAGAGGGTAATGTGACTTTACAACACTTGGATTGCGAATCGAATGAGGGGTATGGGAATTTTAAAATTACAGAAGATGTGATAAATATAGCTAAACAATATGAATACGTAATTGTAGATGAAACCAATTATTTATGTCAGGAAGATTTTATATACTTTCTCCAACAAATGAAGGATTCCGATATAAAAGTAGTAGCAAGTTTTCAACAAATGCCATCAGATGCCCAAATTACTAAGAAATTTGGATATATCATATCTTTAGATGTAACGAATGATTTCGATAAGATAACAGAGTATGAAAAATATAATTATGATTCGGGCTTTGGTTTAAAGAAGTAATACGTGTGGCTAGATTGAACAGAGGTGATGCTTTGATATGTATAGTGAAAAAATATCAATCAAATATAAATTGGCTGAAAAAGAAGTACTCATTCCATTGAGTGCTTTTTTGTTTGTTGGAATGTTATTGATCGCTAATTTTTTACTCAACTTATCCTTAGAGCTGATAGAAACAACTTTTAGTGATTTATTACATCCCAAACCGTTTCATATGGAGATAGGATTTCTTTTTCGGATGCCAATTGCAGAACATCCAATATACTACTTACTTGTTTTCCTTGTAGTGATTGGAACTATAGCGAGAACAGTGTACAAATTGAAATCTTCCTTTAAAAACTTAAATAATCATGAGAAAGGATCTAGTCGTTTTACAACAGTTGAAGAGCTGAAAAAGCAGTACCGAGCTGTACCAGATCGAGAGGAAACATTTAAAGGTAGCGGTGGTGTTGTTATCTCCCGATTAGGTGACAAGGTATTTATTGATGATAGCCCGGTAAACAATTTAATCATTGGTACAACACGCTCTGGTAAAGGAGAAACCTTTGTATTCCCTACAATTGATGTCTATTCTAGAGCGGAACATAAGCCATCTTTAATTTTTAACGATCCAAAGGGGGGTGCGACACGTTCCTAAGTGAAAAGCTTAGGCACTGTCGGACAATTGTTCAACAGTGAACTTTCATTCCGAGTTGT
>NZ_JASHJA010000087.1:0-1711 GCF_030733445.1 Bacillus sp. MMSF_3353 | reverse complement strand
CATATTATATGGTTAAGTCCTCGATCTATTAGTATTCGTCAGCTCCACATGTCACCATGCTTCCACCTCGAACCTATCAACCTGATCATCTTTCAGGGATCTTACTAGCTTACGCTATGGGAAATCTCATCTTGAGGGGGGCTTCATGCTTAGATGCTTTCAGCACTTATCCCTTCCGCACATAGCTACCCAGCTATGCCCTTGGCAGAACAACTGGTACACCAGCGGTGCGTCCATCCCGGTCCTCTCGTACTAAGGACAGCTCCTCTCAAATTTCCTACGCCCACGACGGATAGGGACCGAACTGTCTCACGACGTTCTGAACCCAGCTCGCGTACCGCTTTAATGGGCGAACAGCCCAACCCTTGGGACCGACTACAGCCCCAGGATGCGATGAGCCGACATCGAGGTGCCAAACCTCCCCGTCGATGTGGACTCTTGGGGGAGATAAGCCTGTTATCCCCGGGGTAGCTTTTATCCGTTGAGCGATGGCCCTTCCATGCGGAACCACCGGATCACTAAGCCCGACTTTCGTCCCTGCTCGACTTGTAGGTCTCGCAGTCAAGCTCCCTTATGCCTTTGCACTCTACGAATGATTTCCAACCATTCTGAGGGAACCTTTGGGCGCCTCCGTTACACTTTAGGAGGCGACCGCCCCAGTCAAACTGCCCACCTGACACTGTCTCCCGGGTCGATAAGACCCGTAGGTTAGAATTTCAATACAGTCAGGGCGGTATCCCACCAGCGCCTCCACCGAAGCTAGCGCTCCGGTTTCAATGGCTCCCGCCTATCCTGTACAAACTGTACCAAAATTCAATATCAGGCTACAGTAAAGCTCCACGGGGTCTTTCCGTCCTGTCGCGGGTAACCTGCATCTTCACAGGTACTATAATTTCACCGAGTCTCTGGTTGAGACAGTGCCCAAATCGTTACACCTTTCGTGCGGGTCGGAACTTACCCGACAAGGAATTTCGCTACCTTAGGACCGTTATAGTTACGGCCGCCGTTTACTGGGGCTTCAGTTCAGAGCTTCGCTTACGCTAACCCCTCTCCTTAACCTTCCAGCACCGGGCAGGTGTCAGCCCCTATACTTCGCCTTACGGCTTCGCAGAGACCTGTGTTTTTGCTAAACAGTCGCTTGGGCCTATTCACTGCGGCTTTCCGTTAAGAAAGCACCCCTTCTCCCGAAGTTACGGGGTCATTTTGCCGAGTTCCTTAACCAGAGTTCTCTCGCACACCTTAGGATTCTCTCCTCGCCTACCTGTGTCGGTTTGCGGTACAGGCACCTTTTATCTCGCTAGAAGCTTTTCTTGGCAGCGGGGAATCAAAGACTTCGCTCCATAAGGAGCTTCCCCATCACAGCTCAGCCTTCACGATAAGCGGATTTGCCTACTTATCAGCCTAACTGCTTGGACGTGCACAACCAATCGCACGCTTCTTCTATCCTTCTGCGTCCCTCCATTGCTCAAACGATAAAGAGGTGGTACAGGAATATCAACCTGTTGTCCATCGCCTACGCCTGTCGGCCTCGGCTTAGGTCCTGACTAACCCTGAGCGGACGAGCCTTCCTCAGGAAACCTTAGGCATTCGGTGGACGGGATTCTCACCCGTCTTTCGCTACTCATACCGGCATTCTCACTTCTAAGCGCTCCACCAGTCCTTCCGGTCTGACTTCACTGCACTTAGAACGCTCCCCTACCACTGATACCAT
>NZ_JASHJA010000086.1:0-2073 GCF_030733445.1 Bacillus sp. MMSF_3353 | reverse complement strand
TAGAATTAAAATGTATATATATATACCATTTTTGTAAGGTGAGAATTAATAGTGAGCTAGAAGTGATATAAATGTACACAAAAGTGTCGATTCTAATAATCTAGTTTGACTAAAAAATTGTTATCTTAAGTAGAAGACTAACTACTATTTTGGCTGAATCTAAACAATATGTTGTATTGTTTAGTAATAAAATGAGATTATTCTTTCTAGATTTTCTAAAATTTTCTTAATTTAGTTAAATAGGTAAAATAGAAACAGCATAAATTAAGTCCATTACTTTTCCTACATTTTTTATTAGTTATATCTTTTTAGTATTCTCATAAATACTATAGGGAATTTGAAAAATTGACACATAGACTTTTTGTTTTTATATGTTAAGATGGTGTTGCTAACCTATTGTTTATAATAAAAACAGCTTATTTTATTATCAAAAGTATAGGACTAGAAAAAACCTCATAAAGAGGTTTTTTCTTATTTCTATATTTATCTTTGGTGTAAAAATTCAGTTGCAAAATTAATTTTGAAATAATGCTATGTTTTGTTTAAATATTTTGTGCTTTTATATGTTGGATGAAGTCTTCAGATTATTTCATGATACAAATAAATTTTAATATTTATTTAGTTTTTAATATATTGTATTATTATTTTGCTAAATGCTTAAAGGACACATACAACATTTAATGATGTGTAATATACATTTAATTAAATTTTTACAATATGTTTAATTAAAGTTTATTAATTTTTTGTATTGTAATTTTAAATTGATTTTTTTAATTTATACTCAGTAGCATAAGCATCAGCAGCAATAATTGCATCAAAAACCATTTCTGGTGAAATTTCAAATGGCATATTATGTATAGTTTCACCATCTTGACAGGCAGCTTCTGCAACTTTCATCAATTCTTCTTTACTTGCATCACCTAAGTTCAAATCTTCAAGTGTAGTAGGTAAGCCGAGTTTGATACAGAAATCAATGTAGTTATATAGCTCTTCAGTTGTCCAAGATTCCATTGCCATTTGTACTAATGTGCCAAATGCAACCTTTTCTCCATGCATCAAATCATGAGTCTTATCATGTAAAACAGTAAAACCATTATGGATGGCATGAGCTGCAGCTAACCCGACACTTTCAAATCCAAGTCCACTAAGTAAGGTGTTTGCCTCTATTACGGCTTCAACTGCTGGAGTAACAGTTTTTTGTTTAACTGCTAAAAGCGCAGCTTCTCCATATTCAAATAAGGTATCCCAGCAGAGTTCTGCAATTTTAGCAGCCGCTAAGGTAGATAGTCCACCAGCCATAGCGGGTTTTCGTGATTCTAAATTTGCTCTAGCTTCAATCCATGTAGCCATTCCGTCTCCAATCCCAGCAGCTAAAAATCTGGATGGAGCTTGTGCAATGACTTGGGAATCTACTAAAATAATATCTGGATTTTTTAAATAAAATTTGTATTTCTCAAATACTCCATCATCAGAGTAAATAACAGAAAGAGAACTGGTTGGTGCATCTGTTGAGGCAATAGTGGGAACGCTTACAACTTTGGCCAAAAGAATTTCTCCTACCGCTTTTGCTGTGTCTACTGATTTACCACCACCAATACCAATGATTACATCAGCACCAAATTCTTTTCCTATTTTCTCAATTCTTGTAATTTCATTTTCAGAGCTTTCACCATTAAAACCGACTTTTTCAAAGCTTAGATTTTGTTTATGAAAGCTTTCCATAACTTTTTCACCAACAAGATGCCAGACACATTCATCTGCAATAACTAATAAATTAGTTCCTAGAGGTTTTACATACTCTCCAATTTTTTCAATTACATTTCTTCCCTGAATATATTTTTGCGGGCTAATTAAGATACGTTCCATGATAATCACTCCTTGTTTTTTTTGTAAGTAAGCTGAAAATCTAGCCTTGAATCTAATGTTATCAAAATTCTGAGTACAGAATTATGAATATTTTATGTATATTTTTCGTCTGTTATATGAAGGGTTAAAAGATAGTGTTATGATTATCAAAAATCAAATACTATTTCTTAAGAAAGATAAAATGGGAAAAATAGTATTAAAAACCTA
>NZ_JASHJA010000085.1:0-2086 GCF_030733445.1 Bacillus sp. MMSF_3353 | reverse complement strand
CCGAAACTTTCACTGCCGATAACACAGCAGCAAGTGAAACTGCACCTGTACCTTGAATATCATCATTAAATGTACAAATATCATGACGATATTTATCTAAAATTTTTCGTGCATTTCGAGAGCTAAAGTCTTCCCAATGTAAAAGTGCTTTCGGGAATTGTTTATTCACTGCTTGTACAAATGTATCAATAAATTCATCGTAAGCTTCACCAGTTATACGAGGGTGACGATTTCCAATATAAAATGGATTGTTTAATAGTTCCTCACGATTTGTACCCACATCTAAAATTACCGGTAATACACGGCTAGGATCGATACCAACTGCGGCCGTATAAACAGCTAATTTCCCGATTGCGATGTTTATACCACCAACACCCCAGTCACCAATTCCAAGTATGCCTTCTCCATCTGTTACAACGACTAAATCAATGTTTTCAGCTGTTGCACCGATATTCGCAAATGCTTCTTCAATACCCGACGGATCGTTAATTGATAAATACACACCACGCGGTTTACGATATTCATGACTATATCTTTGAATCGCTACACCAACAGTTGGTGTATATACGATTGGTAACATTTCACGTAAATGATTTGTTAATATACGATAAAATAACACTTCGTTTCGATCATGTAACGCTGTTAAGTATACATTCTTTAATAAATCGTCCGGCTGAGAACAAAATTGTTCATACGCTCGGCGTGCTTGTTCTTCTAATGTTAAAACCGCTGGCGGTAATAACCCTTTTAAACCTAATTCTTCTCTCTCTTCTTGCGTGAAAGCGACCCCTTTATTTAAAAGTGGTGTTGATAATACTTCTACTCCTCTTAATGTCGTTTCTAATGAACCATTAGAAGCTACTGTAAACTTACTCATAACATCCCTACCTCTATTCATATATAGCATTTCTATATTGTAAACAAAAAAGAGGGGATTGTCCCCCCTCTTCTTTTAATTTTTCTTTAAAAGAGTTGCTCCTGCAATCCCTGGGTGTGTCATTTCGAATGGATCTAGAATTAACTCTAAGTCTTCTTGTGACAGTACACCGTTTTTCACACAAAGTTCTCGAACGGATTGACCTGTTGCAATTGCTTCTTTCGCAACGCGAGCTGCTGCTTCATAACCGATATGAGGGTTCACGGCTGTAATAATTCCTACACTCTTCTCAACATACTCTTTTAAGCGATCTTCATTCGCTTCAATTCCTTTTAAGCAATTATCTGTAAAGGCACGGAAACCGTTATTCATAATGCTAATAGATTGAAGTAAGTTGAAAACAAGTACTGGTTCCATAACGTTTAATTCTAATTGTCCTGCTTCTGAAGCAAGGCAAATTGTATGGTCGTTACCAATTACTTGGAACGCAATTTGATTAATTACTTCTGGCATAACAGGGTTTACTTTCCCTGGCATAATAGAAGAACCTGGTTGACGAGCTGGTAACATAATTTCTGCTAAACCAACACGCGGACCTGATGCCATTAGACGAAGGTCATTCGCAATTTTAGACATATTCATCATACATACTTTAAGTGCTGCTGATACTTCTGTGTATGCATCCGTATTTTGCGTTGCATCTACTAAGTCTTCTGCACCAACAAGTGGTAATTCACTGATTGCAGCTAAATGTTTTACAACTGCTTCAATATATTCTGGATCTGCATTTAAGCCTGTACCAACTGCAGTTGCTCCCATATTTACTTCATATAGATGTTGACGTGATTGCTTGATACGTTTCATATCACGTTCAAGTACGCGGGAATACGCTTTAAATTCTTGTCCAAGACGAATTGGCACAGCGTCTTGTAAATGTGTACGACCCATTTTAATAACATGATCGAACTGCTCTGCTTTTAATTCAAATACATCATGCATATACCCCATCGTTTGTAATAAACCTTCTAATGCGTTTAATGTTGCGATATGAATCGCCGTTGGGAATGCATCGTTTGTTGATTGCGCCATGTTTACATGACTATTTGGACTAATATAATGATAGTCTCCCTTTTCCATTCCTAATAATTCAAGAGCACGATTGGCCATGACTTCATTTGCGTTCATATTCATTGAAGTACCTGCTCCGCC
>NZ_JASHJA010000084.1:0-2108 GCF_030733445.1 Bacillus sp. MMSF_3353 | reverse complement strand
CAAGCGAGTGCAATCCAAATATCGTTGCCAACAGTTCCTTCATATAAAAGGGCACGAATCGCATTCACGATTGAAGTTACAGGCTGATTCTCTGCAAATGCACGGACAATTTTTGGCATCGTTTCGGTAGGTAGGATGGCTGACCTAATAAAATGATGGGACACTTCTCTCATTTAAAACAATATAAAAAGACTAACAATTCAAAGTAATTAAGTGCAGGTTACGGTCTAAAAAGCGTAATCTTAAATTTTTTTAATGCCTCTCGGTACCTAACCCCTTTTCATAGAAATTTCCCTCTTCAATTTAAGATGATTTTTTCCACTCTATTAAAAATTTCCCACCATGTTCTTCTGTTTTAACTTTCACTTTATATTTATCATCTTTAGAGACTTTAAGGATCTTTTCATCCTTACCATTATCAAACTCTAATATTGTCTTATCATTTGAATCCACAACATAAGCAACTACAGTTCCTTTCCTCGTTGTTTCATCAAAAGAAAACACCCAATTCTCACCTTTTTTAACTTCCATGTCGCGACTCGCGGAACCAGTAAACTCTCTGTAGTCTCCCAATATTCTATTTGAAGAACTTTTTACTTTTCCGCCAACAACTTTTCCTTCCCTAGAAGAACATCCACTGACAATTAATAAACAACAAGCTACTAACATTATACTTTTTATTATTTTCAATATTAACTCTTCCTTTACTAAAAAATAAAGCGTACTAAAATGGCTGTCATTGACTGGGTCTATAATAATATTAATAAACAATTATAGGTATTTTCTATTTTTTCAAATCTTCACTCAGCTTAATTTCCTCATCATTGATATATCCAATAAAAACGATTTCTGATACATGTTCATGATTAAAAAACAAATTATATTCAGTTGAAATATTACCAATTGGATAATAACAAGCTACATAATCCCACTCTTCTTTAGTTTTAGAATCCATTTGTTTTCTACCATAAATCATTACAAGTTGTTCCCAATTTTTAAATCTTACAACTGAACCAATTGGTAACAATGTTTCCTTCTCTCTCTCTGTTTTCACCATCTCTTATCACCTCATTATTTAATAAAAAATTTACCGATTTTATATAAAATCCAAAAGCCAATAGGAACTGTAATTAAGTATATTAAAGAAAAAATAAGCTTTTCTTTAATATTATAAGTAGCATCAAAAAATGTTAGTATTATAGTTCCAAAAAAACAAATAATAAAAAGAACTGTTAAAATTTTTTTCAAACCCTCTACTGTCATTCAATACTCCCCTTTATTTTACTTCTACCTCAAAAGCTGTACCAACAAGACTTGCTCCAGGCCCCCAAGGAAGACTAATCTTAAATCCACTTGATCCAGCTTTCACTGAACCACCAACTTGTCCAAGTGTAGCTGCCCCTCCAATATGTAAATCATGATCTGTAAATGGAATAGGAAAATCTATCCCCGTTTCATATTTTGCTAAAGACGCTTCTGCACCAAATTCAATATTAGTCTTATCTAATTTAGCTGATAACTCTACATTCGCCATACTTAAGTTTGATTCACTTTTTATTTTTTTACCCTCACCAAGATCTTTTGAAACTTCAAAACCTACTTTAACTGTGTTATATGTCGCACTCGCCCCAGCTATTGTTCCAGCCTTTAATTCTCCACCTATTGCCTTAGCTGAAAAGGGGCCACTTTCTTCCTCATACATATACCTCGAATTTTCCTTGGTACTTAATACATCAGTTACTTTTTGTAATATCCCCTTATCATTAACACCATTACCAACCGACATATTCTTTTCTGTACCCAAATTAACCCCTTGATTATCAACTGTTTCAAATTTAGTTGCTATACGTATTAATTCTTCTTCAATTTTTTTCAAATGAGTAATATAAGATTCACAAGCTTTATTTAACGTAGGTAATTGGTCAAAAAAACCCAAACTTGATGCGCCAATCCATCTGGTTTGCAAATTAAAAAGTTCATTAAGTATTTTATTATGCCTATCTTTAGCTTCCCCTTGAGCATAACTAAAAGTTTTTGCTCTATTTCTTAGCTCTTCTGGAGTAATTTTTATTTCTCCCATTTATATTCCTCCCCCAATATATTACTTT
>NZ_JASHJA010000083.1:0-2343 GCF_030733445.1 Bacillus sp. MMSF_3353 | reverse complement strand
AATGAAATATAATCTACTTACTTGCCTTAAAAATAAGTAGGGGTGTTCATTTCATTTTTATTATATCATCTTATATCTTAATTATTTCTTTTTATAAAAACTAACTATGTTATTGTCATATTTATGTTAAATAAGGACTCCCGCCAGATTACTATCAATCTAAAATTATGAAGTACCCCCATTATGAAAATTTTATATTTTCGCAGCTAAAGGACAAATAAAAAAGGTCCTTAACAATTTATTAAGGACTGTGGAATAACACCGCAATTTGGGTTGGGACCCAATCAGTTTGTAGAAAATAAATCGTTATTATGATAGAAATTGTATTCCCAAAAGCAATGTTTCAAATGAATTTTAGCATATTTGTAACTATATTAGTATCAACAAAATGTGGAGTGGATTACAAATAGTGATTTTTAATATTGGAAAGAGTTTTAGAATTTATAAAATTAAATATAAATATACAGATTTTTGTAAGAACGCTACATTCTTCTCTATTTACCTATGTATACATTTTTACTAATTTATTATTAAATTTATATTGATTTAAAATATTTTTCACGAAATATTAGATTAGGATTTTTAGGGTTTAAAATGTTTATTTATTCCTGTTTATCAAGTAACTAGATTTTCAAACATCAAAAGTGCCTATGGTGAAATTTGTTATATAATGAAATCAATCCATATAGATGGTTTCCCCGTTACGAGTAATGAGATAGCTTAATTCATCTTTTATACATTATCTGAAAAAGGACTTGTAGGGATTCTTACAAGTTCTTTTTGTTCTTTGGATTGACGAATATTAAGTGTTATTGGGGATACAGCTAACATTTCAAGAGTCTTCATATATTCTTATGACAAAATGCTGTAGAAAGCTTAAGAATTCTTAAGAACTTTTGCCCCTTTTTTTTAAGGTTTGGATTCTAGAGTATAATTATGAGTTCAAACCTGTGGGATGATTAGGTATGAAAACAATTCGCTTTCTTATTTCTGTATATAATGCACTAAAAAGCAATTGGTACAGCCATTCCAAGTTCAAGGTTTCTTGGAGACAAAATAATTCAAGGAATTGATTTGAAGAAAGTAAATTACATTGTCAAATATGGACTGAGTACAGGTGTATTCACAGAAAAATTAATTAAAAGAAAAAGGGAGCTTATTTATTGTATATGGATTAGTAGTAAATATTGAACAATATATTAGGGAGAACGCTATTACGTATATGCATTATGTTATTTCTTGTCTTTAGAAAAAAAGAAGATACAAATATCTCACCTGCTTATATCTTTAGCTGTTTAATACGAGAAAAAATATGGAGGAATCATATGGAGTCAAAAATTCTTATTGTCGATGATGATAAAGAGATTAGAAATCTTATCTCTGTTTATTTGGAAAATGAAGGTCTGAAAACTCAAAAGGCAGAAGATGCTATGGAAGCTTTACAATTGTTAGAAGAAAAGGAATTTGATTTGATTATTTTAGATATCATGATGCCTAATATGGATGGTATTGAAGCGTGTATGAAGATTAGGGAAGACCTCAATATACCTATCATCATGCTATCTGCAAAATCTGAGGATATAGACAAAATTCAGGGTCTAGCCTCTGGTGCAGACGATTATTTATCAAAGCCGTTTAACCCATTGGAATTAATCGCTAGGATAAAATCCCAATTAAGAAGATTTAAAAAATACAATACGTCCATAGAACATAATAAAAGTATTCTAGAAATTGGTGACTTAACCGTGAATACAGATACTCGTCAAGTATGGGTAAGGGGAAAAGAAACAAGGTTAACTCCAAAAGAGTTTGCTATTCTTGAACTACTTGCCCGTAACAAAGGGATTGTCCTGAGCGTTGCGAAAATATATGAATCAGTTTGGAAAGAGGTTTTTTATAAATCAGATAATACCGTCATGGTGCATATTACAAAAATAAGAGACAAAATTGAAGAGGATTCTAAACAGCCCATTTATATTAAAACTGTTTGGGGAATTGGATATAAAATATGAAGAGGGTTAGCTTTAGAAATAAGATCATTATAAAACTTCTTGGTGCTGTTGCAGTTAGTTTTTTTGTTTCGTTTGGTTTAACAATCTTTGTTGTGCAATACGTCATAGATCCATTATTTAGAAAACACGAAGATTTTGGTATGTTTGAAGCCAATTTGGCATTGTTGTTCTCATTTGCGTTCGCAATCTTTAATTTTATAATAATTTTTTTGATATTGGTTCGAAAGAAAATAGTATATTTGAAGCTCATTTCAGATAATGTGAATGATATTGCCAATGGAAAACTGGGTTTGACAATTGGGATTAAGGGGAAGGACGAATTGACCCAACT
>NZ_JASHJA010000082.1:0-2521 GCF_030733445.1 Bacillus sp. MMSF_3353 | reverse complement strand
TAAAAATAAAAATTGACGTTTCACGTTGTTTGTTTCGTTCAGTTTTCAAAGAACTACTTGGTCGCTCATTTGCGACTCCCTTATGTTAACATCTTCGTTAGTTAATGTCAACTAAGTTTTTTATTTTGTTTACCGCGTTCTGCGTTATTGCATCGGCGACTTGTTCTATATTACACCTCTAAGATACAACCGTCAATATGTTTTTATAAAAAAACTTCATTTTTTATAAATCCTATTTACGTTATTAAATTATGTATTTATATACCTCTTCTATAAGAATAGATAAGCAACCCATAAAATACTCTATGGGTTGCTATTCCTTCATAAAAACTATTGTTCTTTTGAAGGTATCGAACAACTTTCATCCGTACAAGACATATCGCTTCCACCCTCTGAAGAAAGCTCTTGTAACTTAGGTGCAGGATTCTCTTCTTCCCACACTTGTTGAAGTGCACCGACAAAAGTTTCGAGTGGTTGCGCACCTGAAATAGCATACTTTTGATTAATAATAAAATAAGGTACTCCTGAAATTTGATATTGCTGAGCAATCGATTCATCAATTCTAACATCATTTGCATATGCACCTTTATCATTAATAACACGTAAAGCTTCTTGCTTATCTAAACCTGAAGCTTCAGCAATAGTAGCAAGCGTATCCACATCACTTAAATTTCTCGATTCAGTGAAATATGCAAAAAGTAGATTTTCCGTAATCTCTTTTCCTTTCCCTTGATCCTTTGCAAATTTAGCTAGACGATGCGCATCAAAAGTGTTCGTCGGCTTCATCTCTTCAAAATTAAAATTTAAATCCATACTAGCTGCATGATTTCCTAGTTGTACATTATTACGCTTAGCTTCTTCAATACTAATCCCGTACTTTGATGCAAGTACTTCATTAATACTTGTTCCAGAATAGATTGGAGCATTTTGGTCTAATTCAAAACTTTTAAACTCCACTTCAACATCCTTCTTATGCGGAAATTGCTCTAAAGCCATTTCTAATCTACGTTTCCCAATATAACAAAATGGGCATACAAAATCTGACCATACTTCAATTTTCATAGAAACACCTCATTAACATGTAGTTTTCAATTATTGTAGCACTGGCAATAAGGAATTCAAAAATTTATGCTTCAAACCTTATATACTACAAACTAAAATAAGTTTTTAAATAGAAAAAACGATAATCAAAAGTATAAAAACCTTTCCTTCTGATTATCGTATATACAAATCTAAAACAATCTAATTACGCTGGAATGTATCTCCCCACGAACTTCCATACGGTATTCCAATATTTATTCGAATCTACCTTCTCGGCTTCTCCATGTCCAGCACCTGGAACAATTAATTTCTCTTTTTCTACTTTTGCAGCATTATATACTTCATCTAACATTTCATAAGGAACAAATGTATCAGCATCCCCATGAATAAATAGCATAGGTGTTTTACTTTTCGCCACTTGTTTTATAGCTGAAGCTTCTTCTAAATCATATCCAGCTCTTAATTTTGTAACTGTATTTGCCGCATTCATAACAGGAAACTTTGGCAAATGGAATAGATCTTTTAGTTGATACGTAAATTCATCAATAACAGTTGAGTATCCACAATCTTCAATAATAACTTTAACGTTAGAAGGTAACTCTTCACCTGAAGTCATCATTACAGTTGCTCCCCCCATTGAAACACCAAAGAGTGCTATTTCAGCATTAGGGTCTTTCTTTACAATTTGTTGAATCCAAATCAAAATATCTTTACGATCATGCCAGCCCATCCCTATATAATCACCTTCACTATTTCCATGCCCACGAAGGTCTGGCGCTATGACGTTATATCCTTGTTCATAAAAGTTCCGGATATATTTCGTCATTTTCGATGCCCTACTATCATATCCATGAACTACAATTGCCCATTTATGACTAGATTGTTCATTCATATATTCATAACCTGTTAATTTCAACTTATCGAAAGAATTTATGTTTCGTGTATTAGGTTTATGATTTGATACAAAGTTCGCATCCTTTTCTTCATTTGTAGCGAACACACCTCCCGATGCATTCACAGTTTCTACTAAGTGAGGATTATCCTCTAAAAACTCTTTCTCTTGTTTCGCATTCAACGCATAATTATAAAAATAATTCCCGACTAACATATAAGTAATTGCTAGAAGGACTAAAGCTACTATAGTAATTACACCTATCTTTTTCATATTATCTCCTTAAAAAAATTTAAATCTTCCTATATTAAAGTACCTCGAAAAACAACTGTACTATTTTAACACACCGATAGATTGCTTCTACAAAAAATAGAATAGAAAATCTTAAACTACACATCAAAAATGATGAAAGAAAATGAATATGAGGGGATCAAAAGAATACGGATTACTTACTTGAAGCTGATAAGAAGTTTAAAACACAAAAAAGACGAGTCATTCTGACTCGTCTTAAAGTTGCTTGGCGACGTCCTACTCTCACAGGGACAAGGTCCCAACTACCATCGGCGCTAGAGAGCTTAACTTCCGTGT
>NZ_JASHJA010000081.1:0-2685 GCF_030733445.1 Bacillus sp. MMSF_3353 | reverse complement strand
GGTGCGACACGTTCCTAAGTGAAAAGCTTAGGCACTGTCGGACAATTGTTCAACAGTGAACTTTCATTCCGAGTTGTCAAATGATAGGGTAACGCCTTGAAGGGCACCTCTAATATTCCGACATGCGGTTAGATTGGCAAGAGTCTAACGGTTTGAAGCTCGGGGAAGTCGGCTGAGAGCTACCGTAAGTTAAAATACACGAAAGCTGTCCAGAGGTGGGTGGTGTAGCTTATAGGCCGGGGGTCTACAAAACACTTATGGTTAGAATGCACGATGATGCAATCGCGAACTTTGAAAGTGCAGACGAATCTCTGATGGTACGGGTCTATATCGGAAGCATATCGAAAGGTATGCTGACACAATTAGTGTCGCTATTGTGGGCTAGTAAGACTCTCCTTTATGAACGTCCATATGTTGTTACAGGCAACATCAAGGTAGCAGGCTCATAGGAGAAACCTAAAAGTGTATGTACAGATAGGAATGAAGGAACGTGGTAAGCTACCAACGCAGAGGACTTGCTTCTGACGAAGCGTTTCTAGGGAAAGCACTAATGAGATTAGTTATTCGTATAACCTAGATTTATGGTAGTGAAGGTGGTGGCATAGTACCTATGAAACGTCTAATGAACGTGGAGGGATAGCCACTAGTCAATTGCAGGCTAATTGTTACTTACGGTTAACATGGATTCGAGTAAGACTAAGAGATGTAGTGTTTCTCCATAAGGAGGCTACAGCCCATGTTAAAGAAAACCAAGCTAAGACATAGCGAATACTACGATATGCAAACGAAATATGATCAACTATATTCCTATAGTCTTAACGGTAACAATTTCTATAAGTTAATGGATATGATTGGTTCAGAAGAAAATATTAGATTAGCGTATAGAAACATTAAAACAAATAAGGGTAGTAAGACCGCTGGTGTAGATGGATTAACTATTAAAGATATTTGGCATTTAAATGATACACAGGTAGTAAAACAAGTCAGAAAAAGATTGAAATGGTATCGACCGCAACCCGTTAAGAGAGTATACATCCCAAAAGAGGGAAGCGATAAGATGCGCCCATTAGGTATTCCTACTATTTGGGATAGACTTGTCCAACAGAGCATTTTACAAGTGCTTGAACCCATATGTGAAGCGAAATTCCATAATCATAGTTATGGATTTAGGCCAAACAGAAGTACTCATCATGCGCTCAGTCGAATGGTGAGTCTCATGAATCTAGGGCGTCAGCATTATTGTGTAGACATAGATATCAAAGGTTTCTTTGATAACGTAGGTCATGGGAAATTACTCAAGCAGTTATGGACCTTAGGTGTGCGTGATAAATCACTCCTAAGTGTTATCTCGAAAATCTTAAAATCTGAAGTTCAAGGAGAAGGTATCCCAACTAAAGGAACACCGCAAGGTGGTATTATATCTCCCCTATTATCCAACGTGGTTTTAAATGAATTGGATTGGTGGATTAGCAATCAATGGGAAACTTTTCAGCCTAAGAACTATAAGACGGCTATAGCCTTTAGGGGCTATGCTCGCAAATACACAAATCTTAAAGATGGGTTTATTGTGCGGTATGCTGACGATTTTAAAATCATGTGTAGAACATATATTGGTGCCAAAAGATATTATTATGCCACCATTGATTTCTTGCGTACGAGATTAGGACTTGAAATTAATGAGCAAAAATCTAAAGTAGTTAATCTTAAAAAGAATTCTTCGAACTTTTTGGGGTTTAAAGTGAAGTTGGTTCAACAAGGTCAATCTAAACATGGCTATGTTGCCAAAAGTAGTATGACGGACAAAGCTATGCAAAACACCAAAAGAATTCTAAAGGATAAGGTAAAAGAAATCCAAAGGCATCCAACATCAGAAAATGTACTTAAATTTAATATTACCCTTATTGGTATTCAAAATTATTACAAGTACGCTACTAAAATTTATATAGATTTGACAAAAATTAACTACACTCTACTCAAATCCATGAAAAACAGGCTCAGTGAAAATGGAAAAGTAATTCAATTTTATGAAACTCCTAAGAAATTTCAACTACGTGCCAAAGGAATTCAGTCTAATACTAAAATATATACAGTTTGTGCCACACCTTTACTTCCAGTTACAGGCGTACATCATAAGAATCCATGGAACTTCTCACAAAATATATGCAATTACACCGCAAAAGGTCGTAATAAAATTCATGAGAATCTTAAAGCTATACCTAAGGATGTCTTAAAACAAGTCATGGCAACATACTCCCGAAATAGGAGTATTGAATACAATGATAACAGGATATCGAGATATGTTGCACAATACGGAAAGTGCTATGTAACTGAAGAAGTTATAGGTATAGATAGGGTACATTGTCATCATAAAATTCCTTTGAAAAGTGGTGGAACTGATAAATATCACAACTTAATAATTGTGGATAAATATATACATCAATTAATCCACATGACAGATAAGAATAAAATCAGAGCTGCGCTCTTGGCGTTGAAATTGAACGATAAGCAATTAAATAAATTGAATACACTCAGAACTGAGGCTGAAAATGAACCGATAACTGTATAAATTGACTTATATCAATTAGCTGAAAATGATGGGACGCCGTATGACGGGAAACTGTCACGTACGGTGTTAGGTGGGGGAAAAGGTGGAGATGATATCAAAGCTTTACCTATCACGCACAA
>NZ_JASHJA010000080.1:0-2934 GCF_030733445.1 Bacillus sp. MMSF_3353 | reverse complement strand
TCCTTATAAGTTAACTGTTGTTCTTTATATACCAACGCAACAGAATTCGGATTCTGAATCACTTGCTGTTCAAATAACTCTTGAATCACCACATCTTTTTGATAATTCCCCTCTATGTTAGTCCATTCATGTAATAATTGCTTTTCTTCCTTCCTAGTAATTATTCTTAAATTCTCAATAGGTTCCTCCGGAAATTGTAAAATTTCATCTAGCCAAATTTCAAAAGATTGAGCCATTCTTTTTATTGTAGAAACCTTAAATAAGTCTGTATTATATTCAAAGTCCACTTGTAATCCTGTTGGTACCTCTTCCATTGCTATAGTTATATCAAACTTTGCACCATTCATATGTCTAGGCATTTTTTCTACGCTATGATCTAATAATTTTGGTAACTCTTTTAATTGATTATGAAAAACAAACATTGTCTGAAATAGTGGAGAATAACTCATATCACGTTCTGGTTGTATGGCTTCTATAACTTTTTCAAAAGGAACGTCCTGATTTTCTTGTGCATCTAACATTTTTTTCTTTATCTGTTGGACCAATTCTTTAAATGTTATATTATTTGAGCAATCTGCACGATAGACTACAGTATTCGCAAAGAATCCAATAAGATCTTCAACCCCTGGATAATTCCTATTAGCAATCGGGCTGCCTACTAAAATATCTTTTTGATTTGTATAACGAGAAAGAAACCCTTGATAACTTGCTAATAAAGTGGCAAATAGTGTAACACCTTCCTTATAATTAAATACCTTTATTTTTTCTAACAATTTATTGGGTATGACAAATTGATACGTATCCCCATTATAGCTTTGTATTGTTGGACGAGGATAATCAAATGGGAGTTCCAATATAGGAAGTAAGCCACGTAATTCATTCCTCCAATATGCTATTTGTTTTTGTATTATGTCTTCTGTTAACCAGCTTTTTTGCCACTTTGTAAAATCAATATACTGAAAAGGTAAAGGGGAAAGCTTATCAGTTTCGTCTTCCAAAAATGCCTGATAAAAACTCATCCATTCATTAATAAAAGTATCTAATGACCAGCGATCAAAAATAATATGATGGACGGTACAAAGAATTACTAACTCTTCATTGTCCATTATTATTAAATGAGCACGCAATAAAGGCCCTTGGCTTAAATCAAAT
The DNA here is from genome assembly GCF_030733445.1 of Bacillus sp. MMSF_3353. Taxonomy (NCBI): domain Bacteria; kingdom Bacillati; phylum Bacillota; class Bacilli; order Caryophanales; family Bacillaceae; genus Bacillus; species Bacillus sp. MMSF_3353. Next base: position 1,782 of record NZ_JASHJA010000080.1, on the reverse strand, counting down.
GGCTTTTCAGCTTCTATTTTCGATATTTTATCCATTTTCGATATTTTATCTTCTGGAGAAAGATAACATAAATCAATTACTGATAAGGGAACTGTTATATCTTTTTGAACAATTTGCACTGGTTTTCCGTCAACTTCTTGAAATACTGTCCGTAAAATTTCATGGCGATGTATCATTGCAGCATATCCTTTTTTTAACATCTCAACGTTCCATTTCCCTTTTAAACGCCATGCAATCGGGACATTGTAAAGTGCACTATTTGTTTCAATTTTATCCATTATCCATAAACGTTGTTGAGCGAAAGATAATGGTTCGTATTGTTCACGTTTTACTGATTGTAATGGTGTTAAAACATCGTTTTCCCCCATTTTTCCCAAAAAAAATGTTAAACGTTCTGAGAAACTTTTAATAGTAGGGTATTCAAATATATCACGTACTTGTATTAGAATTGAAAAATCAACACCTAAACGTGAAATTATTTTAGTTGCTAAGAGAGAATGTCCACCTAACTCAAAAAAATTAGCGTTTATCCCAATGACAGAGGAGTCAATCCCCAATACCTCTGACCAAATTTCTACCAATTTTTTCTCTACTCTATTCCGAGGTGCTATATATCCCTCGTTCGTTTGTATAATAGAATCCCATACGGGTAAAGCTTTTTTATCTACCTTCCCATTAACAGTTAACGGCAATGATTCTATCTTGATAAAATGAGCCGGTACCATATAATTTGGAAGATGTACCTCTACATGTTTTCTCCACTCTTGTATATCTCCTTCACCTACAATATAAGCTACTAAGATTTTATCTCCAAATGTATCTTCTTGCGCTACCACAGTAACTTCTTTAATGTCTGGATGTTTTCCTAAGATTGTTTCAATTTCACCTAACTCAATTCGAAATCCTCTAATCTTAACTTGTTTATCAGCTCTTCCAATATATTCTATATTTCCATCAGGTAAATATTTAACTAAATCACCTGTCCGATATAATCTATCATTTGAACTATTCTTGAATGGGTGTGGGATAAATGATGCCTCTGTTAATTCAGGTTGATTCAAATATCCTCGTGCTAATGCGATACCGCCTATATAAAGTTCACCCACTGTTCCAATAGGGACACGCTTATGATCTTTATTTAATACATATGCCTCTACATTTGGCATGGGCCGACCAATAGGAGGTGCTCCATCTCCTTTATATATTCCCGCGACAGTATAAACTGTGGTTTCTGTTGGACCATACGCATTAATAAAAAGGTGATTTTGCATCCAGCGTTTTGCAACTTTTTCACTACAGGCTGATCCCGCAGAAGTAACAACCTGTAAATCTTTAAATACAGATTCATCTAACAAATTAAGTACCGTAGGTGGTAAAAGTGCATGTGTAATTTTATTTTTTTGCAAGAACTGAGTAAGTGGTTCAACTGGCATAATATCGTGTTGACTACATACATATAAGGTTCCACCTGAAACTAGGCTAGTAAATATCTCAAATACTGAAGCATCAAATGATAATGAAGCAAATTGAATAGTTTTACTGTCTGCATTCATTTTTGTTAAATTAATACTAGAAATAATAAAATTACATAAGCTCTTTTGTTCAATTAATACCCCTTTGGGTTTTCCTGTAGATCCAGATGTATAGATTACATATGCCAAATTATCTGGTTTAACTTCAATTGTAGGATTTATACTTTTTTCTTTCGAAATATTCATTTCATGTTCTTTTATATCAATACAGTCTATTTCTTTAGGTATCCACTGTGTTAGATGACTTTGT
>NZ_JASHJA010000007.1:0-212447 GCF_030733445.1 Bacillus sp. MMSF_3353 | reverse complement strand
CTGTGTTTCTTCAAATTTTCGTTTTTGGATATATGCTTGAGCATGGATAATTTCTTTCTGAAGTTCTTTTAATTCTTTTGTAGATCCAGATTCAATCCTCATGTACGTAGTAACTAGACTAATCATCATATCCATCTTCTCTACTATATTTTGAATGACCTGTTCAGATTGCTCTTTTTTAGGGTGTTGTATTGCTATTAAAGCATTTTCTATATAATTGTTCTTTCGTTGCTGGATATCATAAATAAACTGTTTTGTGTTTGAGTTCATTTGTTATTCCTCCGTTTTGGATATACTTCTATTCTATCATATTTGAATGGAAAATATTAGATTACCCTAAATTCACACCTGTCTCGTACATCTCCTCAAATATACAACCTAATCTCTTAACGTACAGGGGTCCTGTCCCATCGCTATCAAGCTAAGAAAATACAACTCCCCCCACAATGACCTTTTTAGAAAACTATGCAACAGAGCCTTTATAGTAAGAGTATCTTGTTGGGAATGATGAAAAAATCTATATTGTAATATAAAAAATCACTATGATATGAAAGGATACCTTACAACAATCCCAATAAATTCTTCTCAATAATTGAAAATAAAATCAATCCAGATTATTATATTGTTATTGTAAATTTATTTTATTGAAGGAGGATACATAGATGAAAAGCTCAAAAGGCTCTATTGAATCAGAGATAAGCAAAGCAATTACTCATTGGGAAAAGGACTACTTAGGACGCGGTTCTATATCCGTTAAGACAGATATATTACGGGATATGATTATCGTAAATTTACAAGGTATTTTAACCCCGGCTGAATATACTGTTTGCGAAACAAAAGACGGCATGCTAACGATAAAGAAAAACCGTTCGGAGCTAGTTGAATCTGGAATTGATGATTTGAAAGAGATTATACTAGAATTAACTGGAGAGAAAGTGAAAAGCTTTCATACGGATATAAGCTCCCGTACAGGCGAACGAGTAATGATTTTTAAATTGCTTCATAATCTTGAGGAAAAATTTTAAAAATAAAACTTAAGGTTAGTGGAAGGATTAAGAAACCTACAAGTTTTGCACTTTATTTAACTTTATTAACACGCTAATAATTAAAAAACTTGAAGTTATTTAGGTATAATAAATCGTAATTCAAATAACTCTTAAAAAACTGATAAAGAAATTGACAAACTGCTTAATATGGTTTATCTTATAAGTGTTTTAAAAAATTGATAGATGCTTATTTTAACTGTTTGCTATAATTAAGGCTTTAGCATTTTTTTAATATGTAATATTGACTAAATGAAAAAGTTTTTTAATGAAAAGATAGCGTATAATATAAATTGATATATTGATTGCATAATCTAGGAGATCAGAAATATACTTTTCTTTTTAACAGGAGTAATACATACATTATTATCCTCTATAAAATGGGAGCTCTTCAAAAAACTTTATTGAAGTTAGTTGAAGGGAAACCGACAATCTCCATAATTCAATGATGATATAAAATCATTGAATTATGGAAGTTGTCGGTTTTTTTTATGGAAAAAACGATGCACTAAAAAGAGTAAGTGAAAATTGAAATTAAAAAAATCATCGTAATTAAAAGGAATTTTTACAGGTTATTTTCGTTTGGAAGGGAGTATTTTACATGTTAATTTCGCTGAGTTCATCAACACTGTTAACATTATTTTTTATGGCGCTTAGTGCTTCTTGGCTAAGTGGATTATTGTTTTTACATGCAAGGATGCCTTTACGTTTTGTTCATATCCATATTGGTATCGCTGCTTTGCCCTCATTGGTTTCTTTACTCGCACTTGTTAATCACAATGGAGATAGAGTTGTGGGGCCTTGGCATTTAGATACTTTAGCTTGGTTCATGGCTTTCTTTGTTCTTACAATTGGTTTAGTCATTCAGCGTTTTTCTATACGTTACTTACTGGGAGATCGCTCATATCGAAAATACTTTGCGCTTTTTACATTTACTACAGGTATATCTTCGGTTGCATGGTTAAGTGATGATCTTCGTTTCATGATTATTTGTTGGGGAGCAACTCTTATAGGATTGGTTCTACTCATAGGGCTAAATAAAGGGTGGAAAGTAGTTAGCGAAGCAACAAAAATTTCTAGTTATTTATTTACAATAAGCTGGATTGCTTTGCTAGCAGCTATCATTTGGCTTTTTCAAGTTACTGGACAGTGGCAGTTAACATTAGTTTTAACGAATGAAAATGTAGCTCAATTTGGAACGTTGGAGAAAACAGGAATTAACTTATTGATTATAGTAGCTGTGATGATTCCAGCAGCACAATGGCCTTTCCAAAGATGGTTAATTGAGTCAGCTGTTGCTCCAACTCCTGTTTCTGCTATTATGCATGCGGGGTTAGTAAATGCTGGCGGTATCATGTTAACTAGGTTTTCACCTCTTTTCCATGATGATATTGCACAAATCATTTTACTAATTTTCTCTAGTATTTCTGTCTTAATCGGAACAGGAATTAGCCTAGTTCAAGTTGATTATAAACGTCAGCTAGTGGGGTCAACTATTGCACAAATGGGGTTTATGCTTATTCAATGCGCATTAGGAGCCTATTTAGCGGCTGTTATACATTTAATTTTACATGGTTTGTTTAAAGCGACACTGTTTTTACAAGCTGGTTCTTCCGTACAACGTTTTGGGGCAGTGAAGCAGTCTAATGAAGAGATATCTAATTTATGGATTATGGTCGGACGTGTTTTCGGATTATTTATAGCGATTGCTTTTTGGTTTACGACTTCTGGAGAAGGGTATGAATTAGTTAGTGCGTTCATCTTAGGATGGTCATTATACGTTTCATGGAAACAACTTGTTGTTTTTGGAGAGGGCAGAATAGGAAGAATTGTTGGCCTATTTATTTTAGCTGGATTTTCTCTCATTTACTTTACCGTTCATAATTCTCTTTATAAATGGTTGCATACTGACATGTATCAAAATGTTCAACCTTCAGCTCCGGCCGTTATTTTTGTTATATGTCTCTTATTATTTGGTAGTGCTATTAGTACTCTCGTTACTCGTAATCAATCCTCTACAATATTTGCTGTAATGTATCTTTGGTTCGTTCGAGTGGGTGAGGCGAGAAAAAAGTCAGTAGAAAGTCATCCAAGCTATCTTAAACATTATGTATCAAAGGGAGATAATCAGTGATGAGCATACCGTCAATCGTAACGAAAGAAACTTTAAAAAAGAAAGAGACAAACATTGAAGTACAAGAAAATAATATGAATGATTTAGTTGAATCTGCTAGCCGAGTGATTGCACCACTTTGGCCGATTGCTACATTTGCAGCTCATCACCCTTGGATGGGACTTGAAAAACAATCATTTGAACAAGTTGCAGATTGGTTAAAAGAAATTCGTAATGTGGATATATATCCTAGTGCTGCTATGATTCATTTGGCAAAGGCAAAAGGAGAGATTGAAGAATCATTTTTACAAAATGGCTTGTCTCGTTGGCTTGATTCACAATCTTTTCATATCCCGCGAAAGAAAGCGGAGCAGTTTTGCCAAGCAGCTTTAAAATTAGAGAAATTACCTTCTAGCCTATTATCATCGCCACAATTAAATAAACTGGCAGAAGAAATGAGTTATATAAATACAGGAAGTATGAAAGACTCTCCTATGCAACCTGTAAGTTCACTTATAGAGAATCAAAAGGGTGAAAACCTATCTGATATTCTTAATTATCATATCATTAAATGGTGTAAATTATATTTGGATGACTCCGGATCAAGTTGGACGATGCCAAATCGAGAGAAAGGTTTGTATCGCGCATGGCATCACCTTATTAAATTTGATCCAGCGCTCAGTAAAAATGAGCGTAGTGTTTTAAAAGATTGGCCAGAGGATGCCGAGGTAGCTTTAACAAGAGCTTTATCTGAATTAGGAATTTCTGAATCTAACAAGCAAGCTTACCTTGAAGGGCACTTGCTTGCTTTGCCTGGGTGGGCAGGAATGATACTATGGCGTTCCCAACAATCAATTCAGGAACAGGAACTTATGATTGAATATTTAGCAGTTCGAATTTCTATGGAGCTGGCCATTGTCAAACCTTATTTACCTACAAAAAATCAAAAGGCTGAGAAGAAAGTTGCGATTGTCCCACTTATAGCTTCTTGGATCTATTGGGGGAATATTTCAACTCTGGAATGGTCACAAATGTCTGCAGCTGAACAAAGCGAATTATTAGCATTTGCATATCGTTTTGATGAAAATATTCGCAGGAAACTTTGGCTAGAAGCTTGGGAACAGACGCATGCAGAGCAATTAAGGGAGAAGATTGTTTCTAAGCAACGTGCAACTAATGATAAAAAACGTGTATTAGCTCAATTAGCATTTTGTATTGATGTACGTTCAGAACCGTTTCGTCGCCACCTAGAAAAATTAGGTCCGTTCGAAACGTTTGGAATAGCTGGTTTCTTTGGGTTACCAATTGCGACTAGTGAACTAGGTAGTAATGACAGTCATCCTTCTTTGCCAGTTATATTAAAACCGAAACATCAAATAAAAGAGCTCACGGATGAAAATGAATATAAACCTTATCAACAACGTAAGAAGATAGACAGCTCAGTAAGTTATACGTTTAAAACGATGAAACAAAATGTACTTACAAGTATGTTACTACCTGAGATAAGTGGCCCTTTACTTGGTCTACAAATGATGACAAGAAGTTTTGTGCCAAGAAGAGTAGGTAGTTTCATTCGTAACCTTCGCAAAACAATGTTACAAAAACCTGATACGACATTCTCACTTAATCATGTTCATGATACAAAATGTGAGATACCTATCGGTTTTACTAAAGAAGAAAAAGTGAACTATGTGCGTCAAGCTTTAAAAATGGTGGGATTAACAGAAAAATTCGCGCCTTTAGTTGTAATGTGCGGACATAGTAGTCAAAGTACGAACAACCCTTATGCTGCAGCGCTTGAGTGTGGTGCTTGTGGCGGAGCAGCAGGGGGATTCAATGCAAGAGTTTTTGCTACTTTATGTAATCTTCCAGAAGTCAGAGAGGCTTTGTCTGCTGAAGGCATTAAAATTCCGGAGGACACCATTTTTGCAGCAGCTGAACATAAAACAACAGTGGATGAATTGGAATGGATTTACGTCCCAGAACTTTCGGAAACTGCGCAAGAAGCATTTGATCGTATTGAGTCGGTTATGCCAAGTGTGAGCCAACATGCAAATAGAGAGCGTTTAACACAATTACCTAATTTTAAAACGAAAATAAAAAATCCGAGTAAAGAGGCACATCGATTTGCAGAAGATTGGAGTGAAATACGTCCGGAATGGGGATTAGCCCGTAATGCATCTTTTATTATCGGAAAACGAGAATTAACTCAGGATTGTGACTTGGAAGGAAGGGCTTTCCTTCATAATTATGATTGGAAACGGGATGGAAGTGGAGATATATTAGCTAGCATCATTGCAGGGCCAGGAACAGTAGCTCAGTGGATAAATTTACAATATTACGCTTCAACTGTAGCTCCTCATTATTATGGTAGTGGAAACAAAACAACCCAAACCGTAACGGCAGGTCTCGGTGTTATGCAAGGAAATGCAAGTGACTTGTTGCCAGGCTTACCTTGGCAATCCGTTATGCAGTCAGATAGTGAGACGTATCATTCACCACTTCGTTTACTAATTGTAATTCAAGCGCCTATTGAATATATAGAACGTTTGCTAAATAATGATTTTACATTTCGAGAAAAATTTCAAAATGGATGGGTCAGACTTGCAAGTATTGATCCAGAAGGACAATGGAAAAACTGGTAACAATCATGTAATGAATAATCAACTATCGTTACTAGTTTAAAAGTTTCATAAATACAATAATGAAGAAGGAGTGCTCCATATGAATTCAAAGAATAAAAAAGTATTATTATTAACAGACATTGAACACGGAATAGAGCCGATTATCCAACAAGTAACTAACATTCAACAAGAAAACGTGTTGACTATACACAGCTATGATTCTGTAATTGTACATCCTTATGGAGATATAATGAGATCTGTTATTATTGCTATTTATCAAGAAAAAGTTGAAGAAATTATTGTTGTCGGAATAGAGGATAAAGAAACTGATATAGTTAATCTACAAATTCAACGTGATTCCATAAAAAATAACAGAGAAATAGACTATCTCTTTAAAAATTGCATGCCTGAATTTTCAAGTGGTAGCCTGAATGCATGGCTAAGTGGACAAGAAAATGTTAGTGAAAATATTGAGAAGAGTATAGATATGATTCGTCATCATCCGTTAGTACCTTCTGATATTAAAGTTCATGGTTTCATGATTGATAGAACAGGTGAAAAAGAAACGGTTGTTAAAATTGCTACTAATAAAATAGTTGAAAAAGTTAATTAATCTATTAAAGACAAATAAATTCTTATGTATAAATTACTGTTATATAATAAAATTTAATATGTTTTAAGAATTAGAAGGGATAGTTATGCAAAAAAAAATTATTGTTATGTTTCAAAAAGATTTTCGTGTATATGATAACCCAGCTTTATTTGAGGCTGTTCAGTCTGGTGAGTTTCTTCCGGTATATGTACAAGATGAAACTTTTTCAATAGGAAGTGCATCAAAGTGGTGGTTACACCATGCTATAATAGATGTCCAAAAGCAACTTGAGGCATTGGGATCTACTTTAATAATTCGCAAAGGAAATACACTGGAAGAAATACTTTCTCTCATAGAACAATTAGGTATAACGGCTGTATATTGGAATATTTGTTATGATCCGGACAGATTACAATCTAATCAAAAAATGAAAATAATGTTAGAAGGTAAAGGTATTATCTGTAAGGAATTTAATTCGCATTTATTATTAGAACCGTGGATTATTAAAAAGAAAGATAACACTGAATATAAGGTGTTTACGCCTTTTTACAATGCATTTCAAAAGCAGGAAATACCTAAGCCTATTAGTAAAGTGCAGCGTATAAAGGGAGGAAACTCTTTACCAGCAAGCTTATCTGTTTCAGAATTACATTTGCTGCCGACTATACGGTGGACATCTCATATTGAATCAATATGGGAGCCTACAGAAGAAGGGGCATACAAAGCATGTAAGAAATTTTTCTCTAGCAAATTAGCCTCTTATAGTGAAGGAAGAGACTTTCCAAATGAAAATGCTCATTCGATGTTGGCACCATATCTTTCATTTGGCCAAATATCAGTGAGGTGGATGTATCATTACTTAATCAATAAAAGTACCGAAAGACAATGTAGTCTTTTTGAAAAACAAGTGAATAGTTTTATCCGTCAATTGATTTGGCGAGAGTTTTCTTATTATTTGCTATATCATTATCCATTTACAGTATATAAACCTCTTAATAAGAGCTTTGAACATTTTCCATGGAATAATGAAGAGGAGTTATTAACAGTATGGCAGAAGGGTGAAACTGGTTATCCGTTTATTGATGCGGGAATGCGGGAACTATGGCAAACAGGTTTTATGCATAATCGAGCAAGAATGGCTGTAGCCTCTTTTCTTGTAAAGCATTTGTTAATTCCGTGGCAAGAAGGAGCAAAATGGTTTATGGATACACTACTAGATGCTAATATTGCAAATAATACAATGGGATGGCAATGGGTTGCTGGAAGTGGGGCAGATGCATCACCGTACTTTCGTATTTTTAATCCCATCACACAAGGACAAAAGTTTGATAAAGATGGGGAGTATATAAGAAGATGGGTACCAGAATTAAGAGATATGCCTAATAAATATATACATAAACCTTGGGAAGCACCTGAGCATATTTTACAAAAGGCCAATATTAAGCTTGGTCATACATATCCTTTGCCAATTGTTGATCATAAGGCAGCGCGTGAGAGAGCACTTTATGCATATAAAAGTATGAAAGAGTTCGTATAAAATAGGTTAAACAATATGTATTTGAAATTTAAATATTAGAATGTTACCCATTAAAGGGACAGAATAATCATATAGAGTTTCTATAATCTACTAGTAAAAAGGAGAATGTTTATGAAAAAATCTAGTATTATAGTATTTTTACTAACATATGGTTTGTTTTATGTTTCTAGTATTTTATTTCCTATTGATCGTATGTGGTACGATGCACTAGAAAAGCCGTCTTGGACACCTTCTGGTATGACAATCGGAATAGTTTGGGCTGTATTATATGGACTTATTGCATTCTCAGTTGCAATTATTTACAACAAATATGGTCGTAAGCCAAAAACATTTTGGTTTGTATTCCTTTTAAATTACATGTGCAATCAAGCGTTCAGCTACTTTCAATTCAGTCAAAAAAATTTATTTTTAGCAACAGTAGATTGTTTACTAGTCGCTATTACTACGTTACTTCTCATAGTGGTTTCTTCCAAATTATCTAAAGTATCGACATGGTTGCTAATTCCATATTTTTTATGGTCTGCATTTGCTACATATTTATCTTGGACCATTTATAGTATAAATTAAAGAAGTAAATGAAAACTTGAGCATAATAAAAATGCTCGAGTTTTTATGTTTACTAATGAAAATCTAAAATATAGAATATATACATCTTAGGGAGGTCATCTTTGTGAAGAAATGGATAAAAATTACGCTGTACTCTTTACTAGGTATTTTACTTATAGGAAGTATTAGTTTTTTTGTTTGGTCTCAGTTTACTTATAAACCGACGAAAGAGGCTTTATCGTTAGTAGAGGATAAAAAAGATGAAGAGAATATAGTTTTTGGAGAGAAAGATGGTAAAATAGGGGTTATTTTTTATCAAGGAGCTAAAGTAGAAGCTGAGGCTTATAGTTACTTAGGGGAAGCCCTCGCAAAAGATGGACATTTTGTAGTGATGCCTAAGTTGCCATTAAATTTAGCGATATTTGGAATCAATGCAGTAGACAGTGTAATAGAACAGTATCCTGAAGTTCAGAAGTGGTATGTTGCGGGGCATTCAATGGGGGGAGCTATGATTTCTAAGTATGCTTTTCAACATGAAGACAAGATAGACGGGATCATTTTCTTAGGTTCGTATCCTGCAGATGACTTCTCTACGAAATCGATTCCGATGTTATCAATTTATGGGGAAGTAGATGCTTTAGCAACAGTAGAAAAAATAGAGAACAATAAAAAGTTCATGTCAAAGAATACAACTATGCACATGATAAAAGGCGGAAATCATGCTCATTTTGGCATGTACGGTGAGCAAAAAGGTGATAATGCAAGCTTAATTACGCCAAAAGCACAACAAGATGAAACAGTGAAAGTAATTGAAGAATGGTTGTTAAAACAATGATAATGAATGTAATAAATCTACCGAAAGAATTCTCCAAGCGGTAGATAGGAGCGATAATAAAGAGCCAACTCGTACGAATTGGCTCTTTTATTTATTTGCTATCTCCAATTGTCCCCTTATTTTTTCTGGAATGTCCTTTTCAGAAATAACGTCGTAAGAATAGACATACTTTCCTTTCACATGAATTTTTAAGTAAGTTTTTCTTCTAAAATCATTAAGCGTGTTCGTTCCAACTTTATATTCTTTTTCATTGCTTAATTCATCAACACCTTTTAGTGAGTACATAGCTCTTCCTTTATGATGATAATCTGGAACACCATATCCTTTCGCAACGGCATATACATTTTTTTCTTCAGCAATCGGATTAAATCTGTCTAAATCTCCGCGTAATATGAAAGGTAGTAAGTATATAGGGAGGCCTATTCCTAGTATGCAAATTACAAATTTCTTCATGATCGTTTCTCCTTTTGTCTATTTACATTTTTGAGTATAGAAAAAAGTTCTTATGAATATAGAGGGAAATTCTTTAAGTTTTTCTTAATAAAGTTTAACTTTGTGAAAAAAACTAATTTGAGCATTAAGTTTACGAAATGAATAGCCAAATAACCTGTTTTCTTTATTTGTTGATGGTAGGTTATTAGGTTTTATATTGGTATGAGTGAATTAAGAAATAAGTGAGATTTAGGAAATAGAATGAATTTATCTTACAGTAATAAGAGAATTACCTAAATAAATGATAGTGAGAACAATTAAAGAAAGCATCTAGTGGGGTGCTTTTTTCTTTTGAAACAGAGAATCTCATGGGTCGGTTACATGTAATTTCGTGCTGTGCTTCTAGGTCATTGGAAAATCCAACAATAAAAAAAGAGGGGGAAGGCGTTTTTTATTGAAGTTTGTTAATGATAGATTTTTAACTTGAGAGGAGGATTGTAAAATAGATTATTAATCTCTTTGGTAATTTTTATTTTCCTTATAGTTGGCATATTGTATTAGAAATTTTAAATTTTGAAGGGAGAATCAATAAGTATGGGTAAGAAAAGAAGAATAAGTAATAAGTTATTACTTATCAGTGCAATTTTTACAATAGCAATTCCCTCAGTCTCATATGCGGAGGAAGTAATTTCACCTGAAAATTTTAAGAGCTCTTCAAATTTGTATAAGGGACGGAATACGGAAATTTTGAAAACAAATTTATATCCTAATACATATAATAATCCATTTAACCACCAATTTATTTCAAAATTAAAGGAAGTAAACACAAATATAAAAAAAATAGACAATAGTGATGATGAAAATCCTATTATATCTACTACTCTTTCATTTATTCGCCATATGAATAGTGAAGATTATAAATCTGCATTTGATTTAACCTCAAGGTCATTACAGAAAATAATATCCGAAGAATGGTTGAAGAGCTATTGGGAGGGACTTCCAGTTCAATTACAAGCAGGTTCTTTTATAGAAATTGGAGAGGTTACACAAAAAGAGACAAATCCTGTTCATACAAATGTGGAGATTCAATTAGTTTTTGAAAAAATGACTGTACCTTTACTAATTAAACTAGATCCATCTGGAAAAATAGACGATTTTCAACTAAGCATGTCGTTTAGTCCTGTTGCTGAGCGTCCATCATATAGTAAGCCTGAATCATTTGTTGATAAAGAAGTAGTAGTTGGAAGTGGTGCATTTCCATTACCAGGAACATTGTCGGTTCCAAAAGGAAATGGTCCTTTTCCAGCGGTTATTCTTGTTCAAGGATCAGGAGCAACTGATCAGGATGAAACAGCGTTTGCTTTAAAACCATTTCGCGATTTAGCTGAAGGTCTTGCATCGAAGGGAATTGCTGTCCTTCGCTATAATAAACGAACGTATGAACATGGGTTGAAAACACAATTCAGTCCCTTCTATACAGTTGATAAAGAGACAACAGATGATGCTCTTCTTGTAACTCAATTTCTTAAAAATGAGCCTCTAATAAATAAGAATCAAATATATATTCTTGGTCATAGTCAAGGTGGAATGATGCTTCCGAAAATGATTGAAAAAGACCAAAATCAAAATATTGCTGGGGCAATTGTAATGGGTGGGCCAGCTCGTACGATTCAAGACGTTGTTTTAGATCAATTTGAGTATCTTTTTTCTATTGGAGCAATGAACCAGGAGCAATATAAATTCTACAAATCGCAATTTGAATTATTAAAGGATCCAAATTTCTCTGGTCAGAATCCTTCAAAAGATTTTTACTTAGGATCAGCAGTATTTTGGGATTCTATTCGGAAAATTAAAGCAGCAGAAATGTCAAAAGAACAAAAGACACCGCTTCTTATTATTCAAGGGGAAAGAGACTATCAAGTTCAATCAAAAATCGAAATTCCTCTTTGGAAAGAACAATTAAAAGAACGAGATAACGTTGATTATCAGCTATATCCAAAGTTAAATCATTTCTTTACAGAAGGGGATGGAGAAATAAGTAAACCGGATGAATATTATAGTGCTGCTAATATTCCTGAGTATGTTATAAATGATATTGCTGCTTGGGTGCAAGGAAGATCGCAATTAAATTAGCAACTATATGTTTTAATAAAGACTTTCTTTCTGTAATCAAACTAGAAACATTATTAGGTTATATGTTTTTTAGCACTCTTTTAAAAAGAGTGTTTTTTTATTTTCCTTTGATTTAATTAACGAAAAAAAATATCTTATACTCCTTTTGTAACTTTTTTAAATAGAAATTTTCTATAAAATAATGGACTTGTCTTCCAAACAAAGCGTTATTTGTAACCCTGTTATCAAAGCAAAGTGCTCGTGACATTTCTTTGATATTCAAAAACAGTAATAACCTATTGTGTGAAGTTTTTTGAAAATTTAGGTTTAACATCTTTAAAATAGGTGTATTACATATTACATAACAACTAAATAAGAAAATAAAAAATCTAAGGGAGGAAAAATACAATGCATAAGAATGAAAGAAAACCGGTGGTTCATGAATATGAAAATGAACAGGAAGTAGTTATGAAAGTAAAAGAGCTAGAATTGCAAGGGATTCGCCAAGATGACATTTACGTTTTAACACATGAAACACATCTAACAAAAAAGATTGCGGATGATACAAACACAAATACGATTGGAGTAAAAGAACAAGGATTGGGTACAAGTATTATCAACTTTTTCTCCAAAAAAGGGGACGAACTCCGAAATCAAATGGAGGAAATGGGGTTGTCGAAGGAGGAAGCTAATTTATATGAAGAAAAATTAGATCAAGGGAGAATTTTACTTCTAGTAACAGCTGAAACACCAACGGCGAGTGATAGACAGCCGCAAAACTATCATTCTCTCTAATAGATTGCAACATCTGATAAATAGGTAAGTTAATTATTTTAGGTTGTAGTATGGAAGAAAATAAAAGTAGAGAAGGGTGAGAAAAATGAAACATACAATATTTAAATATGCTGTGATTGGGATTACGACCGGAGTCATGGTCTCCCTATTAAAAAAAGAAAATCGGAAAGCTATACAAACAAAAGGAAAAAGCGTAAAAGACAAACTACAAGAAGGAAACATAAAGGAAACATTAGAGAAGGTAACTGAGACAAGTAAACAATTCTCTGTAACTGCAGCTAATGTTGCAAAACAAACATTACCACAACTGCTTACAGCCACACCGGTTGTCATTTCTACTATTAAAGATTTAACAGAAAACGAAAATAACAAAAAGAAAAAAGATGAAAAGGATAACGAAATAAATCAAAATAGTAAGGACATAGACGGAGAAAAAACGAAAAATGAAAAGAAATATATGAAAGAAGGGAAAGAAGAGAGTGCTTAGATTTAATTCTAAAAAGAGAAAGTGAGGAAAAAAGTATGAAATCTCTGTATGCAATTGATGTAGGAATTGGTTTTACTAAGCGGGCATATCGACAGGATGTAGATTCTGAGGTGACGATTAAGAGTGAAGCTTCCACACTAGCCCCTGTACCTAATCATGCTGAAAGTGAAGATTTAACAAAGGTAAGTTTTATAGACTTAGACTTTGCATACTACATGGGAAATGAAGCACATCAATCTGACGCTTCATTTCTTCCTCCATTTGAAGAAGAAATAGAAAATTATTATGAAAGCGAACAGTTTAAACAACAAATATTTGGTTGCATTGCAAAGGATTATAAAGAAAATGTCGTGTTACCTTTAGTTGTGACCGGGCTTCCCGTTACTTATTTTGGTAGTCAGCATGAGCAATTACAAAATGTATTAAAAAAAGAAACTTCCGTGCAAATTGATGGGAAATTTATTAATATTACGGTGGAAAATGTTTTGATTCTTCAGCAACCGGTTGCTTTACATGCCTATTTCTTAAAAGAGGGAATCATTCAGGAACAAGATCGTATCTTAATTATTGATGGTGGATTTCGTACATTAGAAATGACAGATATGAAACAGAATGTCATTTTAAATCATTATGAGACGGAACTAGGATGTAGCAAGCCTTTGAAAAATATTAAGAATATCCTGCAGAATCATGCAGGGGAAAGTGATGACTTGCATATTAACGACATGCCAAAAATATTAGAAAAAGGATATGGAGGTCGAGAAGAAAATCATCAGACAAGTCAGGTTAATACTTTGATTCAAGAAGAGTTGGATACACACTTCCAAGACGTTATGCGTGTATTACAAGAACAATTTAAGTTAGACCAGTATGACACTATTATTTGGACAGGAGGAATAGTAGACATCCACAAAAAACGAATTGAAAAAATGCAAGGTGAAATTTCTTCTTTCCGTATGGTAGACGCTTCGAAAGAGGCAGCACTTCATGGATACTATATGATTGGAAGTCAAGTATTTGATGACATCACCAATCAATCTGCATATGAATCCAAATTATAATAACGACCGAAATGGAGTTCGTTGAATAGACGTGCCAAATTATGTGGCTTCTTTTCCACATATAAATAAGAAAAGATACAAAGTGCTTGTATAGAGGAAAAGTTTAAAATTTAGAATGAAAATAACTAATATATAGGAGGTCTTCCTTGTAACAGAAGAAGACCTCCTATGCCATTTAGTTTGTAATTTAGAGGATCTAAAAACTTTTCCTCCAAGATATGAATACCTACATATAAATTTCATATTACGGATATTATTCGATGAAACATAAAACTATTCAGAAAGGAAGAATAATATGGAATGCATAAAAATGCCGAAATGGGATTGGTATCATGTGAAAACTAGTGAACTTGAAAAACTTTCTTCTATAATCCCTCGTGATGTAACATCTTATTTCTCTCAATTTGTAAAAAAAATAAGTTCTCCTTGTGAAAATGGATTATATGTTTATACGTTATCACCAAGTCAAACTTGTGTATATGGTTCGTTTTTATATGATCAAGATAAAAAGGACGCCAAAATTCAAAAATTTCTTCATTATTTCGTAGCTCATGGAATACTGATAACGGTCCAGGAAAAAGAGGAAGAGGATTTCCAAAAATTAATACATAATTTCCCTATGGGTATAAAAAAATGTAATAGTTCCGCTGAAGGATTATGTGCTATCTTATCAATATTTATATCTCACTATTTACGAAAGGTTGACTATTTTGAAAACAATTTCAGAAATGTGTTATGGGATTTTTATCATCATAATAACATAGCAGTTTTAGAAAGAATTTATCATATTCGTCATGAATTATTTATGAACACACATGTGTTTCGCTTAATACAAGAAGTGTTGCAAGGCTTGGAGGAAGCTTGGTTAGAAAACCTAACAAACACCCTTTGTTATAAACAAACACACGTAAAATTAGAGCGTGGATTACAACTTGTTAAAGAGTACCAAGAAGAATTAGACACGATGATTCATTTACAAGAAGTTGTTTCTTCTCATCGTGGGAATGAAATTATGAAAGCTCTTACTGTATTAACTGCTGTAAGTACGCCTTTGACGGCCTTAGGAGCATTGTGGGGGATGAATTTTAAATACATGCCTGAACTGGAATGGAAATATAGCTATTTAATCGCTCTCTTATTTATCATTTTCACAACAGGGGGGATGTATTTGTATATGCGAGTCAAAGGATGGACAGGTGATTTATTACGAGTAAAGAAAAAGAAATCTTTTTTTAAATCTAATTAATCCTGTTTATAAAAAATATGATAGATATTAACCTAGATATATGGTTAGTAATATTTATTAATGGGGGTAGTGCCATATCCCCATCAAGTTAAAATTTTGATGTCCCCGCAATGATAAAAATGGTGAATATTTATATGAAAGATTAGAGCTCTCCTACACGAAGGAGGGCTCTAATCTTTGTTTGAAAACTATATTATATAAATGGGCAGACACATCATCTGAAATTTGTCCGGATTCAATTTAGAATATGACAAAAGAGAACTTGCGTTAGAAAACAAGCTCTCTTTAAAAGAAATAACGCAATTGAGATACTTATATAGTAACAATTGTTTTCTTCTAATTCTATATGTCTTATGTTGAGAAATAAATTATAAGTGGCTTGATAAAGCTAAAACGAATTATTGACATAATATTTTGACGATAATATAATAAATCTCGAATTCAAGATAACTTGTAAAGGATTGGTAATTAGGAACGTGAGTAACGATGAGAGCTTATCTTTAAAGTTATTTGTTATATTATCAAGGGCAGTACAGTCAATCACTAAGCGTATTGAAGAGGATATAAAAAGTTATAGACTTAATCCAACTGAATTTGCAGTGCTTGAGCTACTATACAGTAAAGGCGATCAGCCTATAAAAAATTGGAGACAAAATATTATTTGCAAGTAGTAGTATCACGTATACGTCAATTACTTTAGAAGGTATTGAATTGATGGATACTATTTTTCCACAGCATAAAGAGGGGATTCGGCAAATATTTGATAGTTTGGACTATATGGAGAAGAAATGATAATTAAAGAGTTGAAAAAGTTAGGATGTTACACACGGAAATTGTAAGTTTTTAGAGGTTATTTCTGTTTAGTAATATCCTAATTAAATATAAATTAAATAAATAGGAGGAAAAATTAATAAATAGTAGTAAATTTGTTGTAATACAAAATAAAAAAATTATGTAATTGCAATTAGTGTAGTAGGTAATAAAGTTGTTATGTTAACGTATACATATTGTCCTTTTCATTATAAATCTTTCATAAAGCGGAGAGTGGGTATCAAGAATGGAATTACGTCATTTAGAGTATTTTATTCAAGTTTGTAATAATAATAGTTTTACTAAAGCTGCGGAAGTTCTAGGTATTTCACAGCCGACTTTAAGTCAGCAAATACGTGTGTTAGAAGGTGAACTTGATACACCCTTGTTTCATCGAGTTGGAAGAGGTATCAAAATGACAGAAGCGGGTAAGCTGCTATTTGATAAAGGAAAATTTATCATGCAACAATTTGATGACGTTTATAATGAAATTTTTGAATTAAAGGGTGTAAAAAGAGGTGTGATTACTATAGGAGGTTTATTAGAGGACCTCACTTATTTAACACCTTATATTATGAAGTTTCAACAACATTATCCCAACATTATAGTAAAAATTATAGAATCCGAAGTTGCTGTAAATCAAATCGTTGACAAAAATATTGATTTAGGGATCACACGTAGTGCTCAAATTCCAGACACATTAACAAGCACCCTTTTGTATAGCGAAGAGCTCGTCCTTGTAATTCCAAAAAAACATCCTTTGAATGAAAAATCATTTGTTTCTTTTCGAGAATTAGCAGGGCTGAGTAGAATAATGGTTTCATGTAGTTGTCGTGAATCTATTAAGATATATTCTGAGAGTTTAGGGTTATCTTTATCTGAAGCAAATATAGAAACAAAATCTTCTATTTCTCTATTGAGCCTTGTATATAATGGACATGGCGTTGCCATAATACCTCTTTCACTAGTTGACTTTGTTAATAATGATAATTTGAGTATAGTTCGTATTATTGATCCGACACCAAGTCAAGATATTAATCTTATTCACTTTGATGATAAATTTTTAAGTTTTGCAGCACGTATCTTTATGCAAAAGTTAAATGATCCTGAAAAAGTATCAGTATAATAGAAATAATAATGATTCTAGTGTAAAATTTGAAAAAATCTATAAGTCTTGAGGTGAAACCTATATTAAAGTCAAAGGGCAGTGGCTTTATATGTGTGGTGTGATCGATTCAAATGGGAATCCCATTGATCTTTACTTAAGGGAAAAGGACAGACTTTGCCTGGAGAGAAGGCTGTAAAAAACAAGTCAAGTTAATCTATCAACTCTTCGGTCTTCTCGCATAGTAATAGATTCAATTAGGGATATACAATGCTACTTCAAATCTACATATCCTTATTGTAGAAAGAAACCCACCGGCATTATACCGGTGGGTTTGACTTAGAAAGCAAAACAAGTACAACCAATACCCCATTTAGTTCCATCTTTTCCTATTACAGTATGAGTGTGTTGATGGAGAGGGTTACTGCAACTATGTAACTTGTGATCATGGGCATCGTGAGAAAGTATAGTGTGGGCTAGGTTAGCACCACCATAACCATAAACTCCCGTCGGTGACCAATCAGGTGATGCTGGCGGCAATTCAGGTGATAAATTTTTAAATTCATCATTTCCATAAACAACCTGCCCACCCATAATGGTGAGTAATGATTCAAGGTCTTTGATTTCTTCTTCTGGCACAGTAAAGTAGTCAGCAGACAATACAGCAATATCAGCAAACTGACCTACTGTAAGGGTTCCCTTTTTACCTTCATCACCAGAGAACCACGCACTTCCTTTTGAATATAATTCCAGGGCTATTTTTCTATCAAGTTTATTTTTTTCATCGTATATCGAAAGACCACCAATGGTTTTTCCGGCAACCATCCAGTAAAGAGCGACCCAAGGGTTATAGCTGGAAACCCTAGTTGCATCACTACCAGCGCCAACAGGTATACCTAGGTCTAACATACGATAAATTGGAGGAGTACGCTTTGCAGCTTCCTTTCCGTATAAATCAACAAAGTATTCACCTTGAAAAGCCATGCGGTCTTGGATGGCAATACCGCCATTTAAAGCCTTAACACGTTCCATACTACGATCTGAGATTGTTTCTGCATGGTCAAACCACCATCGTAGACCATTAAAAGGAATTTCTTTGTTGACTTCCTCAAATACATTTAAGAAACGTGTGATTGACTCGTCATAAGTTGCATGTAAACGGAATGGCCAACGGTTTTCCACCAATAAAGAAATTACTTTCTTTAAGTCAGCTTCCATCATCGTAGCTAGTTCAGGCCGTGGCATTTGAAATTTTTCAAAATCAGCTGCCGAGAATACTAACATTTCTCCGGCACCATTCATTTTATACTTATCAGTTCCTTGACCGGGAGAAACAATTTTTGCCCATGAAGCAAAGTCTTCATATTCATGATTAGGATTTTGCGTAAATAGATTATAAGCAATGCGCAAAGTTAATTGTTCTTTCTCGGCTAAATGTTCAACAACTTTGTAGTCATCAGGGTAATTTTGGAAACCACCACCTGCGTCAATGGCACTTGTAATACCTAATCTATTTAATTCGCGCATAAAATGGCGAGTTGAATTAATCTGGTCGTCAAAATTAAGTATTGGAGCTTTACCCAGACTTGAATAAAGAATAGAAGCGTTAGGATTTGCAATTAAAAGGCCCGTTGGATTACCTCGTTTATCCCGCTCAATTAAGCAGCCTGGAGGGTCTGGGGTATCTTTTGTGTATCCCAGTGCACGCAGCCCAGCACGATTTACAAGTGCTCTATCGTAAAGATGTAGCACAAAGACAGGTGTGTCTTCAGAAACAGCATTAATCTCTTCCAAAGTTGGCAACCGTCTCTCTTTAAATTGAAATTCAGACCAACCTCCAACTACTCTTACCCACTGAGGAGCAGGTGTACGCCTTGCCTGTTCTTTGAGCATTTCGAGAGCAATGGCAAGTGAAGGCACACCTTCCCATCGTAATTCCATATTATAATGAAGACCGCCACGAATAACGTGTATATGAGAGTCATTCAGGCCCGGAATAGCTCTCTTTCTTTTAAGGTCTATTTTTTTTGTTTTTTCTGTGGCACTATCAAGAAGCTCATCTCCACCTACTGCAGTTATTAAACCATCAGTTATGGCGATAGCAGACACCTCAGGTTGAGAGGGATCAAGGGTAGTAATTTTTCCGTTATATAAGATCATATCCGGTAAATTCATATTCACACCTCGTCTACTTCCTATTATTTTGTAACCATGGATGAAATAATTTACCGAAAATCGGCATAACTACCCATGATAGCAAGGACACTATACATACAGAAACGAAAAAAGCGGACATAATAGGATTCATATGTTTTATAATAGGTCCTATCAATTTAGGAACTAACATGCTAAGAGGCCATACACCCAGAAGGGTAACGATAGACATTTTCCATTTTGGCGGTGGAACTGGCGTTTTCGGAGTAACAAACCAATAGGCCAAACTGCTTTCAGTTTTGTAACTCGGATTAGTAACTTGAAATTGTTCTGCCGTTTTTAACAAATCTCGGCGAACATCTGATTCTTGCCAAGCACGTAGATGCTCATACGTATCAAAGCGAAAAATAACAGTATACTCTCTGGATGCATTATTAGGGACTATTAGATTTACACCTAAATGCCCTGGGAATTTAGTAGCGGCAGCTTCGATTTCACGTCTCCATGTTTCAAACTGTTTTTCTTTACCTTGTTGAATTTTCCATGTAACAATCGTTGTTACTGGATCAGCAGCATCCATCGTGTTCTCTGTATAAGTCTCCTCGACAGCTACTCCTTCTTGTTTCATATTTTCCTGCTTGGAAGCGCACCATGCACCATAGTATATGCGTATTCTACGCCTTGACCATAAGCACCAGTGTGTTCTTTTACAATCTCCATTACCGCATCATAAGTGTCTTTGTGTGCCCAGTCACGTTGATATTCAAGTAAAACTTGAATTGCTGTTACTGGAATTGCACCAGCTTGTTCTACACGACGCATAGCAGCGTTATGTGCTGTCAAACTAGTACCACCTGAAGCATCATCAACTGCATACACCTCATAGCCAGCTTTAATTGCTTCAAGCACAGGGAATGCAAGGCAAACTTCAGTCCAAAGTGCTGCAAATATTAATTTCTTTCTACCTGTTGCTTTAACTGCTTCAACAAATTTTGGATCTTCCCAAGAGTTCATTGAACTGCGTTCTATAATTTCATGGTTTGGGAATATGTCAAGAATTTGCGGCCAAAAATAACCAGAAAAGCTGCGTGTCTCAACTGTAGTAAGAATAGTAGGTACGTTAAAAGTTTTTGCTGATTTAGCAAGTAGCATAACGTTATTAATCAATGTTTGTCTATCAATACTTGCAACTCCAAAAGTCATTTGAGGCTGAAAATCAATCAAGATTAAAGCGCTGTTCTCCGGATT
This sequence comes from Bacillus sp. MMSF_3353, assembly GCF_030733445.1. NCBI lineage: Bacteria > Bacillati > Bacillota > Bacilli > Caryophanales > Bacillaceae > Bacillus > Bacillus sp. MMSF_3353. The sequence continues at coordinate 191,707 of NZ_JASHJA010000007.1, read as the reverse complement.
TAATAATTCTAAATTACTCATAATAAAACGCTCCTTTTTTATTATTTAAGATTAAATTTAGAAAGTAATGTATTTTCTGTCAATATAAGCTGTAATCGTAAAAATAAAAGCTTTACTATACTTTTTAATTTAAAAGAGAGTGCTGACTTAATCAGCACTAAATTTATACTATCCATTTTTTTGAAAGTGATTTAAAGCTATTTCTTTGAAATACATTTATGCATTTTGTTTACTAAGGTCTCGTTGAGCTCCTAAATAGCTTCCAATTATATTTTGATAGCCGGGAAGATTACTAGCAAGTAAATTGCCAAAACCTTCAACATCGTTTCGCCAATCGCGTTGTAATTCGCAAGCTACGCTAAACCAGTTCATAAGTTGTACGCCATTATGTGCCATACGCGTATTGGCAGCATCTGCAACTTGTTTGCTGAAAGTTCCTGAAGCATCAGTAACAGCAAATACTTCATATCCAGCTTTTATAGCAGAAAGTGCCGGGAAAGCAACACAAACGTCCGTAACTACGCCCGCGATGATAAGTTGTTTTTTTCCAGTTTCTTCGATTGCTTTTACAAAATCATCATTATCCCATGCGTTAATTTGTCCAGGTCGAGCTATTTTTTGTGCGTGAGGAAAGAGATCAACCAATTCTTGCATTAAAGGTCCATTAGGTCCGTTTTCAAAGCTAGTTGTTAAAATAACTGGTAAATCAAAAAACTTAGCAGTGTGAGCAAGAGCTAAAACATTGTTCTTAAATTCATCAACACCATAGTCACGTACTAGTCCGGACATAAGACCAGTTTGATGATCTACTAAAAGCACGACAGCATCATCTTTGTTAATACGAGAATAGAGATCAGTCATTATGTATTCCTCCTAAAAATTAAGTAATCTAAGAAAGTTTAAATAGTCAAATATTATCATGATTTTCTTCGTTTGTTACGATTAGTTTGTAACTAAGCTGAACGATAATATTAGTTATAACAGCATTCACAGAATATGAAGCGCTATACAAATTTATAGTATTTGAAAACCGATTCATTAATCAATTCTAAATTATCTATAATTCGGATAGATGGTAACTATAGTTATTTTCACCATAAAATTGATTGGTTTTACCTATACATTCTATAGATAGAACGATATTGATAGTTACCTATTTTTGTTATTAGAATTGAATAGGAGGAATGTTCAGCAATTATTTCATGATGAAAAAACTATTAAATGGGGAATTGTTCCATGCTTAGAGTTAACAACATAAACACGCATAAATAGGTTACGAGATTCATCCGGATTATTGAAGAAAAGGATATATATTAAAATATTTTTTGGAGGTAGAAGAATGGCAAAGATTACTGTAGGAACCGAAAATCAAGCACCAATTGAGATATATTATGAGGATCATGGCATAGGAAAACCAGTTGTACTAATTCATGGTTGGCCGCTAAGTGGTCGATCTTGGGAATACCAAGTTCCCGCTCTTGTTGAGGCTGGGTACAGAGTTATAACATATGATCGTCGAGGCTTTGGAAAATCATCTCAGCCGTGGGAAGGGTATGAATATGATACCTTTACTTCTGATTTACATCAACTATTAGAACATTTAGAGCTTCAAAATGTCACACTTGTTGGTTTTTCTATGGGTGGAGGCGAGGTAGCTCGGTATATTGGAAAATATGGAACTAATAGAGTAGAGAAGGCTGTATTTGCAGGGGCTGTACCACCATTCCTTTACAAGTCAGCAGATCATCCTGAGGGTGTATTAGATGATGAAGCAATTCAAGGATTTGAAAATGGAGTAAAAAGTGATCGCCTAGCATTCCTTGATGAGTTTACGAAAGGATTTTTTGCTGCTGGAGATCGAACTGACTTAGTTAGTGAACCATTTCGACTTTACAATAGGGATATCGCTGCGGGTGCATCACCTAAAGGAACACTAGATTGTATCGCTGCTTTCAGCAAAACAGACTTCAGAGGCGATTTAGCCAAGGTTAATATACCTACCCTTGTTATTCATGGTGATTCAGATGCAACTGTACCATTTGAATATAGTGGGAAATTAACACATGAAGCAATTCCTAATTCTAAAGTAGTATTAATAAAGGGTGGTCCACATGGGCTAAATGCAACGCATGCCAAAGAATTTAATGAAGCACTCCTATCATTTTTAAAGGACTGATTACAACTATATAATTGTTAATTGATAAATTATAAACAAGTAAAAATAAAGCTTTATAAAAGATGCTCTTGGATAAATCCAGGAGCATCTTTTTAAATTAGGAGTAGTGCACCACGGTAATCTTCCATTATGAAATTTCTATTCATTTTTAAATATTGATATTGAGATGTTATCTTGAAAAATACTCATTAATTTCGAATTGAATAATCTTCTTAACAGCTAAAATGTATTGGTTAGAGTTTTTTTAGACCTCTTAGATGGATTGCTATATTACTATCAAGATAATATTTTGAATAATCCTCAAAACAAAGAAATGTTTTGTCAGAAAACAATAAAATCTTATTAATTTTTATAATTAGTTGAATTTTTTATAGAAATAATTCTCTTAATATATTAAAATAACATCGTATTATGTCAGATTTTAATTAGGGGAGAGAAATTTTATGTTGAAAAAAATCATTCCAGTTGCTTTAGCAATAAGTACAGTTACTTTTACTAGTGTATTTGCTGTGCCTTCAGCACAAGCAAGTACAGAACCAAACCGCTACATAGATGTGCAAATGCTCGGTATTAACGATTTTCATGGGCAGGTAGACACTGTAAAAAAAATTAACAATAAAGATGCAGGGGGAATTGAGTACTTAGGGGCTTATTTACGTGATCGTGAAAAACAAAATCCGAATACATTAAAGGTACATGCTGGCGATGTTGTTGGAGCAAGTACTCCTGTTTCAGCATTATTACAAGACGAACCTACGATTGAATTTCTAAATGATTTGAAATTCGATGTTGGAACTATAGGAAATCATGAATTTGATGAAGGTGTTGCGGAAATGAACCGCCTTATTTATGGTGGATACCATGAGAAAACAGGGAATTTTAAAGGAGCAAAATTCCCATATGTTGCTGCAAATTTATATAATAAATCCACCGGTCGTTTATTTTTACCACCATTCACTATAAAAAAGGTACAAGGAGTTCCTGTTGGATTTATCGGAGTCGTAACAACGGATGTTCCTAACCTTGTTATGCCTACTATGCTAAAGAATGTAGAAATTACAGATGAAGTTGAAGCTATTAACAAATCCGTAAAGCAATTAAAAAAACTAGGCGTTAAATCTATCGTTGTTCTTGCGCATAACGGAGGTACAACAGATGGGAACGGCGTAACAAATGGTGATATCGTCCGATTAGCAAATGAGACTGATCCAGAAGTCGATGTTATTTTTGGTGGGCATAGCCACACTTATGTAAATGGAACTGTTAATAATAAACTTGTCGTACAAGCAAATTCTTATGGTATGGCTTTTGCTGATGTTGATGTAAAGATTGATCGTAAGACACAAGATATTGTTGAGAAAAAAGCAGAAATTGTTACAACTTACCATGAAGGCATGGAGCCTGATAAAAAAATAAAGAAGAAGATGGAGAAATATCAAGCAAAAATCGCACCTCTTGTTAATGAAGTTGTAGGCAAGTCTATTGCTCCACTAGATCGCAAACTAAATACGGCTGGTGAATCTACTCTCGGAAATTTAGTTGCTGATGCCCAGCGTGCAACAATGCAATCCCAAATTGCTCTTATGAATCCTGGTGGTATTCGTAATGACTTAGATGCTGGTGATATTACATGGGGAGAGATATATGGTATTCAACCATTCGGAAATCAATTAATAAAAGTAAATTTAACAGGCCAAGACATTCGTGATATTTTAAATCAACAATGGCAAAAAGACATAACAAGAATGCTTCAAATTTCAGGGATCCAATACACTTGGGATGCGAACAAGCCTAATGGAGAAAAAGTAACAAGTATCCGCTTAACAGATGGAGAAGAAATTATTCCTTCTAAAACTTACAGCGTAGTTGCGAATGCATTTCTAGCTTCAGGTGGAGATGGATTTGTATCCTTTAAAAACGGTAAAGATGCTGAAACAGGACCAACTGATTTTGAAGCATTAGTAGATTATATAAAAAAATCAAAAGAACCAATTCAGTCTATTATTGATGGAAGAATTCAAAAAATAAATTAGGTTTTTATTAATCTCAAAAACAACTAGATTACCTGTGCGCTAAACCTTTTAGTGTGCAGGTAATCTATTTTTTGTGGGTTTGAAATAAAGTCTTACTGTGGACAAGGGGTATACCGTCTAGATGCAGAGTGCAGGGTTTATCATTCGTTGTCCAAAGGAAAAGGAAAATATAACTGGTTATGCGTATGAGCCTTAGCGTATTCGCTGTGTAGGAGATATTGCAAAAAATATATAAGGAAAAATTAACTTTAGAGGAATATATGAGGTAAGAAAGCCAAAGTGAATTGCAAATCTGTATTTTTGTTTAGGGAATAGTATTTTATAAAATAGTAGGGTACTTTATTTTAATAGATTCAAAAACTGCCTATCTAAAAATTTGATAGGCAGTTTTTTTCTTTTGGGCACAAAGTGAAATAATTTTATGATGTTCGCACATGTAGAAAATGTAATGTGTAAATATATCCGAAACACCAATCATTGCCCCTCATTATTAGCGATAGGATAGCTACTTAAGGACAAAAAAGAATGGGCTAACTTTTGTGCAAAATGTAATGGAGGCTCTACCGACTGGATATGAATATACATAATTAAGGGATTCATGTACAGCCAGTGATTATGTAAAGCACTTACAATGATTCCTTGTTGTACAATTGATTTCATAAATGCAGGAATTTCTTCTTGTAGAACAGCGATTTCGCCTAAATTTAATGCATTACCATTTGGATCCAACGATTCAAAACTTACTCCGACGGGCACTACAGAAGTACTCGGTTTTGCTTGAACAAGCACCCTAAAATCGCGGTGAAAAGACACTGAACAACCACCTTGATTTCTTTTACCTTTCCCTTTAAGTATTGTAGCAAATTGTTCACAAAGGAAATTAAAATTTTGCATAAATTCAATTCCTTTCTTGTACAAAATTATATAATTAGGGATTCGATTGAGGAGATACAGATAAACAATCTTTCTTTAGCATTCAAAAAACAGGCTGTGATTTTAATGTATCCAATGTTTATTTTAAAAGAAATACACGCGATATTACTTGGATATTCAGGATTTCATTGAAGATGATTCGTGTATCCGGGTTAATAAATTTATGATTCATGATAGTCCGTTCGAGATATTGTTATAAAAAATCGATAAAGTATGCAATTATACGCTATTAGTTTATGTAGGTTAGATAAATATGTGTCTAAATTTGAATGATAAAACTAGAAAACAACGTTGAGAAAATAACCAATAATAATTTATTTTCTATAAACAAGCACTGCTAAATAGTACTCTTTTTCGAAATAAGTCTTTCTTATATAAGTATATTGCTTTTAAATACAGGATTAAGTTTGAATACTAAAAAACGGGTTCTAAAATACCGTATCTATTCACGAAGAATCTAGTTGTTTCTTCTTGTATCTATTTACATTTTTCAGTATAGAAAAAATATAGAGGTGAATTCCTTGATTTTTTCTTGAAAAATGTTCATGCACGGTTATTTCAACCAAAATTTTCATGAAAATACCTTTAAAAAGAACGTTAGTTCGTATATAATAAGAACGAATGTTCTTTTTGTTAGGAGTGATAACCTTGTATGATTATTCTCTTTTACCGAATCGTATTATTCTTTGTGTAGATCTTCGTAGCTTTTATGCAAGTGTGTCATGTATTAAAAAAGGACTTGATCCACGATATACGAAATTGGCTGTCGTAGGGGATGTAAACCGGAGTGGATCAATTGTATTAGCAGCAACACCGCCATTAAAAGCGTTAGGAATAAAGAAGATGGCTAGAATGTACGAAATACCGAATCGGTCAGATATTATTATTGTGAATCCGATTATGCATACATATATGAAGTGTTCAACTTACATAACCGGTTTAGCTTTACAGTATGTTGCGCCGGAAGATTTCCATCAATATAGTATTGATGAGTTTTTTATGGACATGACCGCAAGTATTCATTTGTTTGCGAGTAATCCGTACGAGTTTGCATTAAAGTTCAAGCGAGAAATATATGAACGTACACGGATTGAAAGTACGATTGGTATTGGGCCGAATTTATTATTGAGTAAAGTAGCGATGGATGTGGAAGCGAAAAAGAATAAAGATGGAATAGCGTATTGGACGTATGACGATATACCCGAGAAGTTATGGAATATTAGACCACTCAGTAAATTTTGGGGTATATCGTATAAAACGGAAATGAAATTGAACCGAAAAGGTATACATACGATTGGGGATTTAGCGCAGTATCCATTGAAGTATTTAAAACAATCGTTTGGTGTAATAGGAGAAGAATTACACTTGCATAGTAACGGGATTGATTTTAGCAGAATAGCAGAGAAATATGTTCCAGCGACAACATCTATAGCGAAAAGCCAAATATTATTTCGTGATTATTCGATAGAAGAGTTCATCGTTATTTTATTAGAGCATGTAGAAGAAGTTTGTTACAGATTGAGAAGCGAAAAGAAATACGCACAAACGATTCATTTTTCAGTCGGATATAGTAAGGAATATGGAGGAGGAATAAAAAAAGCACATACGTTAAATAGAGCAACAAATTTAACGATGGATATTTACAATGTTTGTACATATTTTTTATACGAGCGGCATACAGGAGAGCCGATTCGATCGATAAGTCTTTCCTTAACAAATTTAATACATGAAGGAGAAGAGCAAATTTCGCTTTTCGATAACATTATACAAAGAGAAAAAGAAATGAGATTAACGAAGGTTATGGACGAAATTCGAACACGATTTGGTAAGAACAGTATATTACGTGGAATTTCCTACACAAGCGTCGCAACAGCAAGATATAGAAACACATTATTAGGAGGGCACAAATCGTGAAGAATGCTAATATGCCAAAAGGAAGAGGCATGGTAAAATGGCAACCGTTTGCTAGTATGCCAGAGCAGTTTATCTGTATTAAAGACATGATACAGGAGCAAACAAAAATCCCGCGTCCAATCTTAACGCAAGATGCAAAAGAAAGGATTGAAAATAAGCTGTTAATTTCATATTTAGGTGAAGAAGAGGTTTTACTTACATATTATAAAGATGGCTATCTATATAAAAATTACATAACAGTAGCTGATATAAATCCATTAAATAAGACGATTACTTGTACCGATGCTTTTCGTAATCAAAGAATGTTTAAGTTTGGTGATGTAATGGAAGTGGACTAAAGTGTAACTGGAATCCATATAAAGGTTTATGGCCAACCATGAATAAATAGTTGGCCATAATGATCTTAAAGATCCATATCTTTTAATCCGGGACTATGCTTATTTGACATTTGTTACTTAATACTTTAATGATTTTTTTACCAATTGATTGCTACCTTAAAATACAATTTTTTTGGAAATAACTATTTTTGATATGAGATGAAAATGGGGGTAATAGCTACTTAGAATTTAATAAAAAATTGTATCTTCAAGGTTTCAAAATGACTTTTATACAATCATCTTCACGATTATTAAAAATTTGATAACCGTAGCTCGCTTCTTCAAGGGGAATTTTGTGTGTAATAATCTCCTTTGGATCGAATTCTTTGTTTGTTATTTTTTCAAATAGTTCTGGCATAAAATGAATAACAGGTGCTTGTCCCATTTTAAGATTAATATTTCTAACCCAAAATGCCCCGAGTGGAAAAGCATTATAATTGCCGCCATAAACACCCGTCATTTGAACCGTTCCGTATTTTCTTACGGCTTTCGTAGCAATTTGAATAGGCCCGAGAGTTCCACCTTGTAATTTCAATTTTTGTTCCAGGAATTCTAGTGGCGATTTCTTCCCATCCATGCCCACACAATCAATGACTACATCGGCACCGCCATGTGTGATTTCCTTTAAATGTTCTCCCATATCAGGAAATTTTGTAAACTCAAATACCTCAACATTGTTAATCTTTTTTGCATAATGTATCCGATAATCTAAGTAATCGACTGCGATTACGCGCTTAGCTCCTTGCATCCAAGCGAATTTTTGTGTCATTAATCCAACAGGGCCACAACCTAGGACGATAACAGTATCACCTGGCTTAACACCTGCGTTTATTACACTCCAATAGGCTGTTGGCAAAACATCGGATAAAAACAGTAGAGATTCATCTTCAAGCTCGCATGATTCTGGTATAACAAATGGAGTGAAATTTCCAAAAGGAACTTTTAAATATTCTGCTTGTCCGCCTGGATGGTTACCAAATTTCTCTGTATAACCAAAGTATCCACCAGAATCATAATGAGGATTGGAGTTATCACATTGGCTTTCCATTTCATGTTGGCAATAAAAACAATGTCCACAAGCAACGTTAAAGGGGATAACAACACGATCTCCTTTTTTTACTTTTGTAACATCTGGCCCAACTTCTTCAACAATGCCCATTGGCTCATGACCGATAATATACCCTTCAGGTAACGGCATGTTCCCTTGATATAAATGTAAATCAGAACCGCAAATAGCGGTTGAAGTAATTTTTACAATAATATCATCTTTTTTCTCTAACTTTGCATCATCCACTTGTTTAACTTGTACTTGGTTTGGTCCTTGATAGGTTACAGCTTTCATCACATATCTCCTTAGGAATCATTTTTCATAATTTATATGTATCTCTTGGCAAAACAGAAATCTTTAGTAAAGAGAAATCTATACATAGTGTTGTTATGAAAGTACGTTATAGCAACTCTTCTTTCTTATATCTTTTGCCCTATTTTAAGAAGAAACTCAATATTTATTCATAATCTAATTCCCACAAAAAGGATAATTATTATTTCATAATTTGTAGCATATTAAAAAAATCGGAGGTGAAACGATATGACAAACAATAATAGTGGAAGTCGTAATGAATTGTTAGTTCGAGGTGCTGAACAGGCTCTTGATCAAATGAAATATGAAATTGCACAAGAGTTTGGTGTACAACTTGGTGCAGATACAACAGCTCGTTCAAACGGATCTGTTGGTGGTGAAATTACAAAACGTTTAGTATCAATGGCTGAACAACAACTTGGTGGTAGAGCTAACCGCTAAGTAAATTGAAATACAATGTAGCAGATATGTAAATCAATTTCTTTTGTATATGTATAAAAATAAAAACCCTTATAGTAAATGGATTCTCACTCAAAGATTATTGATAATCTTCTTTCATAATCTTTGAGTATTTTATTTGTAAACTACTTTCCTAAACAATAAACACGCGGTGTCGGAAAGGTGTTTTCCATGCATAGTAGAAAATCTCTTGCAGGAAAAAGCATACTTAAAAATTTGATTTCAATATTGAAATCAATATTTATTATGATATTTTCGAAAGCGAGGAATTTAAAAATGGGTATATTAAGTGGAAATCCTCAAAATGAACCGTTACATTACGGAGAAGTATTTGATATTTGGAGTTATCTTCTCGCTGCACAAGGTGCACTTGCAAGCCATCAAGTATTTATGAATCACACAGGTGACGAAGATTTGAAGAAGTTTTTAGAAAGCTTAATTGAAAATGATATGAACTCGGAAATAGAAGAGTTAAAAACTCTTTTAAAGGTTAATGGCGTAGCTTTACCTCCTGCTCCTCCAGAACGACCAGTTGCATCTATCGAAGATATTCCTCCAGGAGCGCGTATTAATGATGCTGAAATAGCAGCAGCTGTTGCTACAGGATTAGCAGCTGGACTTGTGACATGTAGTCAAGTGATGGGGAAATGTCTTCGAGAAGATGTAGGGATGCTATTCGGCCAATTTCATATGAAAAAAGCGCAAGCAGGTGTAACTTTGCTGCGTTTAAGTAAGAAAAAAGGGTGGGTAGTTCCACCTCCGTTATATGTAAGAAATTCTGATCAAGCTTAAGAAACAAAAATAAAAAAAGTGGCATTGGCCACTTTTTTATTTTTTAGATGTATCCTCAACTTTGGATTTATTTATTGTAGAAGAATCCATATATTCATCTGACATTTCCATAGCATATTTATCATGATGAATATGATTGTGATTTCTTAATTCATCGTCGTTACGCAGTACTAATCTCTTCATATAAATATGAAAGAAAACCTCTATTCCGCCAATAATTAATGCGGCAATAAATGAAGACAGGCCAATATTACGAGTAGCATCTAAATTCGTAAATAAGGATGTTAGTAGCCAAATGCCGAAGAAGCTTAAGCCGAAATCTGCCATTGTAGCAATCATATTTCCGTATTTAGGTAAAATGAAGAGATCGCCGATTAAATAGGCAGCTCCTGTTAGGAAAAGAGAAATGAGTAATACTCTAGGAATTGAAATGCCTTGAAAGATACCGAGTACCATTAGTAATACTGCAGTTATCACTGTGTATTTAATTAATAAAGCAACAATATGTTTCATCATTTTCCTCTATTGTTTAAACGTATATGGAATAAAATATTTCATAAAAAACGGGTTATGCTATATAGCGTAACCCGTTTTAATCACCCTTTAATGGTAAGAAGTACAACCTGGGTAAAAAGCAGGCTTATACTACGTATAGTATTTGCGGAGTATCAAGTTTTATTCACAAGGTGTAGTTCCATTCTTATAATAGAGATGTTGCCTAAGTACAGTGTTTTTATATTAAACTTAATAACTTTTTCTGTTTTGATTTTGTTTCTTAAATATAAGAAGAAAAAGTATTTTTATGTTTAATGTATCTTTTTGTCTACATATTTTCCATAATTGGGTACAGCGATTTTATCAAATTCTTGAACGAGTGTTTTGAGGCTTGTTGATAGCAATTCACCGGACATTGGTATCCCATGTCCAGTAATAGCGACCAGAGGCTTTACTTCTTCTAATTTAATGACTGATTCTTTAGCGGCTTTCCAGTCTGTTGTTAAATAACGAGGGGGGCCGCTTATTTCCTGTTCCTGAGTAAATACTTTATATAGATATTCCTGTTTCACTGTAACAAAAGCATCCCCAGCAATTAAAGTTCGGTCTTTTTCTCGGAATAATGAAATATGCCCAGGAGTATGCCCTGGTGTATGAATCCATCTAAACTCTGGCATATGTGGAACAGTTCCATCGGTAGGTAGTACTTTTACGCTATTTCCTAAATCAATCGGTTCATTAGGGAACAGGGGAGACATTTTGGCTACCATACCACCTTCAACTGTTGGATCTGGTTCAGGATAGCTTTGTTGTCCAGTCAAGAACGGTATCTCCAGTTGATGGGCATAGACTGGAACATCCCAATACTTAATGAGTTCAATTATTCCTCCAACATGATCAAAATGCCCATGAGTTAAAATAATTGCTTTTGGGCGGCTATTTGTACCAAATCGCTTCTCAGTAACGGAGATAATTTCATTTGCACATTTAGGCATTCCAGCATCAACCAAAACAAAATCATTGGTATGCGGATTTCCAACAAAACATATGTTGACGATTTGAATCGTGTAACAAAATAAATCAGGCAATACTTCAAGGTCATGACCACTTTTAATTGAAGTTGCTGGAATAAACTTGTAATCACTTCCATAATTCATTTCCTTGTTCACCTTTTATCCCCCTTAATATGTTTCAATACGACATTATAGTTCCCTAATTTCTCGAATCCATTTTGGGACATTTGAAAAAAGAATTAGTGGGGGATTACAAAAAAAAATTAAGTCCTAGAATTAAGGTGGAGACATATGAATTTATATAATAGTTTCTACAATTTTTTTGAGGAGGGTGATGAGTTAATAAAATATTCATCTTAATATTTTAATGTGCATTTATATAAAAATTACATAATAGTAGCTGATATAAATCCATTAAATAAGACGATTACTTGTACCGATGCTTTTCATAATCAAAGGATGTTTAAGTTTGGTGATGTAGTTGAAGTGAATTAGAGGGGGGAATATCTCTTCCTAACTTAATTATATCATGTAAATCAAGTTCGAAATAGACTGTTTATTCGTATTTACTACTGCTACAATCAAGAACACATGCATAGTAAGGAGAGATGGTAAATGAGTTCTTTCGTTCTCGATTTTCAGGAAATAGAAAACACGCAGCTTGCACTCGTTGGTGGAAAAGGATTGAATTTAGGGGAGTTATCAAGCGTTCAAGGGATACAAGTGCCAGAAGGATTTTGTGTTACAACGGTAGGATATGAAAAGGCCATCGAGCAAAATGACGAGCTTCAAACTTTGTTGCAGCAGCTAACAAAGTTGAAAATGGAAGAGCGAGCCCAAATTGGTGAAATGAGTAAGAAGATTAGAGAAGTCATTATGGCAGTAGAAATCCCTTCTGAAGTAGTGGAAGCGGTAGCTCAATATCTCTCACGTTTTGGAAACGAACATGCTTATGCCGTGCGTTCTAGTGCTACGGCTGAAGATTTACCGTATGCCTCATTTGCTGGTCAACAAGATACGTATTTAAATATTATCGGTAAAGAAGCGATTTTGCAGCATGTAAGAAAGTGCTGGGCTTCTTTATTTACAGAGCGAGCAGTTATGTACCGCATGCAAAATGATTTTGAACATAATCAAGTTTCTATATGTGTTGTCGTTCAAAAAATGGTTTTCCCTGAGGCTTCGGGAATTTTATTTACTGCTGATCCGGTTACTTCTAACCGAAAGGTAGTATCAATTGATGCCAGTTTTGGACTTGGTGAGGCATTAGTATCAGGACTGGTCTCTGCCGATAATTATAAAGTAAAAGAAGGCGAAATTACCGGAAAGATGATAGCAACTAAAAAATTAGCTATTTATGCTTTAAAAGAGGGCGGAACGGAGACGAAACAGATTGATCCGGCTCAGCAAAAAATTCAAACATTGTCTGAACAACAAATTTTACAACTAGCACAGATTGGAAGACAGATTGAAGCTTATTTTGGTTGTCCGCAAGATATTGAATGGTGTTTAGTGGATGATACATTTTATATTGTCCAAAGTCGTCCCATTACGACTTTATATCCAATTCCTGAAGAAAATGATGGGGGAAATCATGTGTATATATCAGTTGGCCATCAACAAATGATGACCGATGCGATGAAACCGCTTGGGTTATCTTTTTTCCTGTTAACGACTAATGCTCCTATGCGTAAAGCGGGAGGACGGCTGTTTGTGGATGCTACGCAACAATTAGCTTCACCTGCTAGCAGAGATTATTTAATAAACACTTTAGGAAAATCAGATCCACTCGTAAGAGATGCATTAACAACTATAATCGAGCGAGATAATTTTATTACATTGTTGCCGGATGATGAAAAAGAAAAGAGTGTTAGTAAAAGTAAGCAACCTGCAAATTCGCAACCAGAAATCGAAAATGATCCGGCAATCGTTACGAATTTAATACAGAATAGTGAAGCATCAATCGAAGAGTTAAAACGAAACATGCACATGAAATCAGGGGTGGATGTACTTAATTTTATTTTGGAAGACATCCAGCAATTAAAGAAAGTATTATTTAATCCGCAAAGTATTGCTGTCATTATGGCTGGTATGAATGCTTCAACATGGATCAATGAAAAGATGGAGCAATGGCTAGGCGAAAAGAATGCAGCGGACACACTTTCTCAATCCGTACAAAACAATATTACGTCTGAAATGGGTTTAGCATTACTAGACGTTGCTGATGTGATTCGGCCGTACCAAGAAGTTATTACGTATTTACAACGTGTAGAAAACGATAGGTTTTTAGATGAATTAGTTCAATTTAAAGGCGGAGAAAAAGCTCGAGATGCAATTCTAACTTTTCTAAATAAATACGGCATGAGATGCAGCGGCGAAATCGATATTACAAAAACGCGCTGGAGTGAAAAGCCAACTACAATTATCCCGATGATTTTAAATAATATAAGAGACTTTGAAGCGGGTGCTAGTAAACGGAAGTTTGAAGAAGGGCTGCAAGAAGCATTGAAAAAAGAAGAAGATTTAGTAAATCGATTGCAGCACTTGCAAAATGGAAAGCAAAAAGTAGAAGAGATGAAGCGGATGGTTCGTAATATCCGTAAATTTATCGGTTATCGTGAATATCCAAAATACGGTATGATTAATCGTTATTTTATATATAAGCAGGCATTATTGAAAGAAGCTAAGCAACTTGTGCAGACCGGTGTCATTCGTGAGGTCGATGATATATACTATTTAACTTTTGAAGAACTTCACGAAGTTGTTCGCACGAATAAACTAGATTACGCGCTTATTCATAAACAAAAAAATGATTACAAATTATATGAAAAACTCACGCCTCCTCGTATCATGACGTCTGATGGAGAAATCATTACAGGCAAATATAAACGAGAAAACCTCCCAACTGATGCGATTGTAGGTTTGCCTGTTTCTTCAGGAGTGATTGAGGGAAGAGCTCGCGTTATTTTAAACATGGAAGAAGCGAATTTAGAAGAGGGCGATATATTAGTTACTGCTTTTACTGATCCTGGCTGGACACCGTTATTTGTGTCTATAAAAGGGTTAGTCACTGAAGTTGGCGGACTTATGACGCACGGAGCAGTAATTGCACGTGAATACGGATTACCAGCAGTCGTCGGGGTAGAGAATGCTACGAAACGAATAAAAGATGGGCAACGAATTCGGGTACATGGGACTGAAGGGTATATTGAAGTGTTGTAATGAAATAAAAGATCATCCGCTATTATAGTGGATGATCTTTTATTATATAGCTGACTTATTTTTTTAAGCCAGCCGCATAAAAAGGTCCATGAACTGCGATTGTTGATAAAATACGAGCAATTTCCTCAGGTGTTTCTTTTTGCCCGTTATTTAACCATTGCTGAATGACACCTATATGAGCAGATGCCATATATGAAGTTAAGTATTGGCTTGGGACAAGTAAATTCTCCTTATTAATGAGAGCACCATTCGTATCTTCAAATAGTGTTTTCCACATAAAGTCTTTCAGTTTTGTTTGGAAAGATAAATCTCCTTTTGGGCTAAGTACAGCTTTCATAAAATCACTATTTTCATTTAGAAATTCAAGAATAGAAGTGATAAGTATAAACGGCATTGTTGGGGAAGGATTTGACCCAAGATCAGCAATAACTTCAGGCAATCTCTGTTTGGCAATGCTAGAAAACTCATACATAATTTCTTCTTGGCATTTCGTCATTAAATCAAATTTATCTTGATAATGTGCATAGAAAGTACCGCGATTTATGTTTGCTTTCGTTGTAATATCTTTCACTGTAATGGCGTCAAAACCTTTTTCCTCAATTAACTCAACCAATGCGTTTCGTATGGCAGTTTTCGTACGAATAACACGTAAATCTAAATTACTATCGCGCAAAGCATGTCCCTCCTTAATTTTTCTCAACACTTTTCAAGAATGTGTCTTATAACCGACACATTCACGATTTTTGATTATTGTATAAGGTTCAACTCGAACATATAATTCAAAATATAAATAAACAACACGTTGTTGGTTATTATAAATCAAATGATAGGAGGAGAAAAGAAAATGTTTAAAAATAAACTTTTATATGTATCACCAGTTATTGCACTACTTGTTGTTTTTATTTTTTCATTAACGTTATTTCCAACCGTTCAACCACAGCCGAAAAATTTGCCAATCGCAATTGTAAATGAGGATCAAGGAGTAGAAATTCCGAATCAACCGAAGATGAATATGGGGCAAACGATTGTTGATAATATGAAAAAGACATCAAAATCAGAGGAAGAACCTGCGGTGAAGTGGGTAGAAGTGAAAAATAAAGAAGCAGTTCAAAAAGGCTTAAATAATCAAGAATATTACGCAGCATTAGTTATTCCAAAAGAATTTAGCACAAAACAAGCATCATTACGAACACCACAGCCATCTTCGCCAGAGGTAGAAATATTCATAAATCAAGGAATGAATACAGCAGCTTCAACTATGGCGGGGCAAATGTTAAATGTGATCGTTGATAATATGAACAATACTGTTCGTACACAACTATTAGAAGGATTGAAAGCAA
Source organism: Bacillus sp. MMSF_3353 (assembly GCF_030733445.1). Classification (NCBI taxonomy): domain Bacteria; kingdom Bacillati; phylum Bacillota; class Bacilli; order Caryophanales; family Bacillaceae; genus Bacillus; species Bacillus sp. MMSF_3353. The sequence continues at coordinate 175,593 of NZ_JASHJA010000007.1, read as the reverse complement.
AAGGAGCTACATTAACAGCAGACCAAGTTTCAAATGTAATAACACCTATTGCAAAGAAAGTGACAAATGTGAATGAAATCGGCAAAAATAGTGCGAACGGTAACTCGCCGATGTCTTTATTCCAGCCGTTATGGATTGCAAGTTTAGCGAGCGCAGCAATTATTTTTATTGCGATAAGTAAAATGCCAGTAGGTACAAGAAAAGAAAACTTCGTATTAAAACTAAAACAAATCATAACAGGGGCTGTCGCGGCACTTGTAATTGGATTTGGCCTCACATGGATCGCGGATGGTATGGTAGGTTTAAATATTTCGAATTTCACGGATACGGCACTGTTTTTATCAATTACGTCCTTTAGCTTCTTCTTAATGATATCAGCGGTACTTTCATTAGTTGGACTAAAAGGAATTGGTGTATTCGCACTCTTACTTTTCTTTGGGGCACCGTTATTATCGTTAGCACCTGAAATGTTGTCGCCATTTTATCAAGACTGGGTGTACGCATGGTTGCCAATGCGATTTATGATTGAAGGACTTAGAGAAATATTCTTCTTTGGAAAAGGGTTAAGCTGGAGTACACCCCTTACTGTGCTCGTTTGGATTGGCGTAGTAAGTATGGTTATTATTTTAGCGACTGCTTTCAAACGTAGTGTAGTAAAGGGACAAAAAACGGAATTAAACGCATAAAAGCAAAAAACGTTTCACTAGGAGTGAAGCGTTTTTTGCTTTTTATTAACTTATCGGGAAATCAAGAAGGATAGGTTTTTCTATATTTTAAAGGGAATAGAAGAGTTCGGATTTGCAGTTCCTTTTTGTATACATGCTCCTGCTATTTCAAATTGCATAAAATGTTATGTGAAATAATGGAGGGGATACGATGTATAATTCGAATGATTATGATTGGTATAGGCAAAATGATAAGTTGATTCGTGATATTGAGAAAGCAATTAATGGAGAGTTTAGTGCAATAAGTTGCTATGCGAAATTAGCCAACATGGCTCCAAATGCGGCGGAACGAAATCAAATTCTTGAAATTCGTAACGATGAAATAAAGCATTTCCATCATTTTGTACAGATCTATACAAATTTAACTGGTCAGCAGCTAAACCACAAATTACAGAAGAATGTCCAAATACGTACTTACAAGGATTAGAATTCGCAATACAAGATGAACAGAAGACAGTAGATTTTTACTTGGAAATTTCAGATGAAGCATCGGATGCACATATGAAAGAGTTATTGCGCAGAATAGCTGCCGATGAACAAAATCATGCGGTGTGGTTTTTATATTATTTTGTGAAGACGAAGTGAGCATTAAGAATAAATGGCTGATGTGATGAATATATTAGAATTTATTTTAAAGCGCAGTGCAACAATTGCATGAAAAACTTAAATATAAGCATAAAGAAACCGTTTCATAAGTAGTGGGACGGTTTTTTTTCGCGGTGAAATACAAGTTACATAGATATCGACAAAATATGGTAATTGAATTTGGTATATAATGTATGAAATGAAAACGAAAATAAATAAGCTAGGAGCAAATAAATGAAAAGAGGAATTACAGTAGATATTCCAAATGAATATGATAATTTACTTTGGAAAGTGTTAAAGCCGATTGATATTTCTTCATATGATTGGTGGGTAGGTAGTGAGGAGTCATACTTAATAGCACGTGGTGGATTGGATGAGGCATTATTTCCAGAAGAACCAAGTATAGTGGAAGGATCAGATTTGAAAACATTATTTAAAGACAATATATATTATGTTATTTTTGCAGATTTAAAAGCGTATTCAAAAGGAGAGGAAGTAGTAGCTATTGAAACATATGAAGAATTTAAAGAGAGTAAGTGTGAATTAGTTTTACTAGTTGCGGATTGTACATACGTCACAATTTACGCTAAAGATCAAAAAAAGATTAAATTGATGTATGAAAACGCAAGGAATCAAGGTTATTATGTTGAATACGTTACAGATGAAAATGACGGTAGAACGCGATTATCAGTAGGGTAGTCATTTGAAAGGGGAACGGCAATATGGAGAGAAATACAGTTAAAGAATATACAATTCGAACTGCTATTGAAGAGGAAATCGATAGCATAATTACTCTATTAAAAGAAGTAGCAGAGTGGTTACAACATAAAGAAGTGGATCAGTGGCAGTATCTATTAGGTGGAGAAGCTACGGCTGAAATACTAGAAGGGATAAGAGAGAAATATACATATGTGGTTATGAAAGAAGATGAAATTGTCGGTACAGTTACAGTATCTCCTAAACAAAATAAATGGGATGAGCGTATTTTTGGTAAGGAGGAAGTTTCAGATTCTTTATATATTCATAGATTTGCAGTGAAACGAAAGTATAAGGGGAATGGAATCGGAGAGTGGATTTTACAATGGATAGACGAGAATGTGTACTGTGACAAAGAGTTTTTGAAACTAGATTGTGTTGGGCATAATCGTACGTTGAATGATTTTTATAAGAGAAATGGCTTTGAATATGTTGGAAGTACAGAAGGACTTAGTAAGTTTCAAAAGAGAAGGGGGAAAGTGGATGAATCAATTTCCTACTGCTTTAGTTAAAAGGTTGATAGAGGAACAGTTTCCTGAATGGGCACATTTAGAAGTGAGACCTGTAAAGTTTAGTGGGCATGATAATAGAACGTTTCATCTAGGGGATGAGATGAGTGTAAGATTGCCAAGTGATGCGGCATATGCACCACAAGTAGAGAAAGAAAATAAGTGGCTACCTCTATTAAGTAAGGAAATTTCTTTACCAATTTCTACACCAGTTGCGAAAGGTAATCCATCTGAAGCGTATCCATGGCCTTGGTCTATTAATAAGTGGATAGAGGGCGAAACAGTTACGAAACAAAATGTTCGTGACTTAAATGAATTTGCGGCGGACTTAGGAGCATTTTTAGTAGAATTACAATCCATTGATGCGAGTAATGGACCGATAGCTGGAGCGCATAATTTTTACCGAGGCGGGCTTATATCTGTATATGATGAAGAGGCGAGAGGTGCTATCGAAAATAATAAGGACGTTTTTGATGAAACTGTATTAAAGCACCTTTGGGATGTAGCACTTCAGTCAACGTGGAAGTGTAAACCAGTTTGGGTTCATGGAGATGTTGCACCAGGAAATTTACTCGTTAAGGACGGAAAGCTTTGCGCCGTAATTGATTTTGGGATTTTAGGAGTAGGAGATCCTTCTTGTGATGCAGCGATGGCATGGACATTTTTTGATAAAAGTAGCAGAAACGTATTTAAAGGAGTATTGTGCATAGATGAAGAAACGTGGAATAGAGCGAGAGGATGGGCACTTTGGAAGGCGTTAATTACATATGATGCGAATAAGACTAGTAATAAAATAGTGGCAGAAGAATCGTATCGTGTTATTCAAGTTATTGTGGATGATTATGAGAGGTAGTAGAAAAAGCCTATTTTTTTAATAGGCTTTTTCATATGATTAAATATTAGAAATCGAAAGAAGGAATGTAACGTTATTGTACAGAATATTTAGATAATAGGAGGTGTCGAATTTTGAGTGAAATTGAATTAAAAAAGAATGTAATTAAGACAGGGAGTGAGAAGAGGATTATTCTTCGGTTTATACTCGCTAGTCTAGTTGGGGTGTTTATGTTTTTCGTACCAGTTACGATAAATGGTGCTTCGTCCATTATGATTGATCATATCGTATCATGGATCAGGACTTCGGTTCCGAGCGTCGTACCTTATTACGCACTACTCGTTATGATAATGGGTGCAATTTATCCGTTTTATACAAAAAAATGGAATGCATCTATCGTAGACATTTGTTTTTCTAGTTTAAAAGTAGTTGGTGTTGTCTTTGGTGTATTATATTGCTTGAAAGTAGGACCAGCTTGGTTCTTTGCACCAGATGTAGGGCCGTTTTTGTATGAAAAACTAGTAATATCGGTAAGTTTACTCGTGCCAATTGGTTCGGCTTTTTTAGCGTTATTAGTCGGGTACGGATTACTAGAATTTATCGGTACGTTTTGTCGTCCGATTATGAGACCGTTATGGAAAACACCTGGACGATCAGCAATTGATGCGGTTGCATCCTTTGTGGGGAGTTATTCGTTGGCTTTATTAATTACGAATCGCGTGTATAAAGAAGGGAAGTATACGACAAAAGAAGCAGCTATTATCGCTACAGGTTTTTCTACAGTATCCGCAACATTTATGATCATCATCGCAAAAACATTAGACATTATGCATTTATGGAATGTTTATTTTTGGACTACTCTCGTTGTAACATTCATCGTAACTGCTATCACCGTAAGAATTCCACCACTTAGTAGAAAACCAGATACATATGTAACAGAAGAAGGGTTCCCAGAGCCCGTTTATAAAGAGAAAATGCTAGAACGCGCTTGGGAAGATGCGCTAGAAGTATCGAAATCTGCACCGAGTATTATGAAAAATATCGCAGTAAATTTAAAAGACGGATTTATCATGACAATGGGCATTTTACCATCCATTATGTCAGTCGGATTAATTGGTATCGTCTTAGCGAAATTCACGCCAATATTTGATTGGATCAGCTATATTTTCTATCCGTTTACATGGCTATTACAATTACCAGAAGCAGAACTAGCTGCTAAAGCGGCATCCGTTGGTATTGCGGAAATGTTTTTACCTTCTCTTTTAGTTGTAAGTGCACCACTTGTGACAAAGTTTGTCATTGCGGTTGTTTCGGTATCATCTATATTGTTCTTCTCAGCTTCCATTCCTTGTATTTTATCGACAGACATTCCGTTAAAAGTATCGGAACTTATTATTCTCTACGTACAAAGAACGATATTAACATTACTTATTATTACGCCGATTGCTTATTTGTTACTTTAAAGTTTTAAAAAGATAAATCTCTAACAAAAGAAGTCTTCTGTAAAAGGAAGGCTTCTTTTGTTTAAAATCGGGGTATTCCCACATCAATATCATGCTAAGAAAATCAAATATCCTAAAACGTGAAAATATACTATTTTCTGTTTTTGTGATGTTTTTATTTATTTTTTGAATATGACGTCATGCTTCTTAAGAAGATTCCTAGTCCTGCAAAAAAGAAACCTAAGCATAATAAGCTGCCTGGTGTTCCCCAAGTAATTTGATCTAGCATTTTTATCCCCTCCCATTTATCATTATATAGCATTTATTGGGAATTATCAAAATTTTCCTTTTTAAAGGTCAGTGATGAGCTTTCCCGCCTTATACGAGAAGAATATATTTGAAAAGGAATTGTTTTAAATATATTCTATTATTCTTATAAAACGTTTTCTTTTCATATGATATAGTAACAACAAAGGGGGCTTTCAAATGGAAATAATTCACGAAAGAGCAAAGTTACGGATAATAGATAGTGATGATGTCGAAACTTTGTTTTCGATTGTAGAAGGAAATCGGGATATTTGGGCGTATTTAATTTCTAAAATGGATAGTGCGAAAGATATGCAGCAATATGTGCAAAAAGCGATACAGGGTTATGGAAATGGTACTCAAATACCTTTTGTTGTAGTGGATCAACAGACGAATACGATTGTAGGAAGTACACGTTTATATAATATTTCAGTAGAAGATAAAACAGTAGAGTTAGGGCAGACTTGGTATCATCCAAGTGTGCAACGTACGAGTATAAATACAGAGTGTAAGTATATGCTTCTTCACTATGCTTTTGAAAAATTGCATATGCTGAGAGTACAAATTAAGACGGATGCAAGAAATGAAAAAGCACAACGAGCAATTGAACGTTTAGGAGCAGTTAAAGAAGGTGTGCTTAGAAATGAAAGAAAATTACCAAGTGGTCATGTGAGAGATGCAGTTGTGTATAGTATTATTGCAAGCGAATGGCCAATAGTGAAAGCTCGTTTATTGGAAAAATTAGAATTGTATAAAGAAAAGTTATAATTCGTGTTTTGAAAGGTATATTGTTCGTAATACATGAAAAATATACCTTTTTTCTTACAAAATGCTACTTTATTTTAATTACTTTTGTTTCATCGTTCCCTTCTGAGAAAAAATTCGTTACAATGTAGTTGTATGGTAATAAACTTATGAATTTAAAACATGTAATGAAAACCGCAAATAAAAATGAATTGATAATCCTCAATTTTAAATGAAAACCCTTTTATATAAATAACAAGTAAAGTTCCTTCTTTTAAATAAACTCAAACAAAACGATTTGATATAAATGTTTTTTATAGAAGTATGGATGATGTACGGAGGCAATTACAAATGAAAGAAAATAAGAAAAGTAAGAAAAGACGAATCTTTCAAGTATTTTTACTAATGATTTGTTCTGCTATTTTATATGTAAGTTATGCAGCTTACGATATTTGGAGCTATCGTTTTAAAACAGATGATAGTATGAAAACGGATGCTGGTATCGTACTAGGAGCGGCTTCTTGGAATGGAAAACCATCCCCTGTATTTAAAGAAAGAATTAATCATGCGATTTCTTTATATAAGAACGGAAACATTAAAAAGATTATTTTTACGGGTGGTACAAAGTTCGAGGCAGAACTTGAGGAAGCGCGTACTGCAAGAGTATATGCAATGAAACAAGGTGTAAAAGAGGAAGATATTTTAATTGAAACAAAATCCCTTTTCACAGAAGAAAACTTAAAGAATGCGAAGGAAGTTGGAATAGAGAACGGAATACGCACATACACGATTGTAAGTGATCCACTTCATATGAAACGCGCAATGAGAATCGCAAAACATATTAATATTGAAGCGTATGCTTCACCAACGCCGACATCAGCATATAAAACGTTAGACACAGAAATACCATTCTTCTTTAAAGAATTATTCTCGTACATTGGATATGTAACCTCTTTGCCGTTAAAGGTATTGAAGGGAGACTAATATAAGAAAAGAACCTATTTTAAATGGGAACTTTTCTTATTGGTCAAAAACATTGTATTTTTATCGGAATAGTGAAACAATAGAGAGGTAGCTTCATATAATCATAATGAAAAAGTGAGCGGTTGATGAATCGAACATAAAGGAGATTATAGTATGGCACTCTCATTTGTTGAAACAGAAGAACAATCTTTCATTATTGAACAAATAAATAAATTGATTCCGAAGTTCATGGAAAGAGAGCATCAACTAAGTGAATTAGGATCATTTCCGTATGAAAATATAAGTGATTTGAAAGATATCGGATATACGAAATTAACGTTACCGAAGGAATTTGGTGGTAGTGCGATTTCTTTATATGACTTTGTTTTATTTCAAGAGAAAATCGCGGAAGGCTGCGGAGCTACTGCGTTATCGATTGGCTGGCATATTGGCATTGTGAAAGAGCTAGCGGAAAATCACTCTTGGAATGATGAGATGTTCAAATGGTTTTGCGAAGAAGTACGTAACGGTGCACTCTTTAATCGGGCAGCAACAGAACCAAAAACAGGGAGTCCGACGCGTGGTGGTAAGCCAGAAACAATAGCGGTTCAACAAGGTGAGAAGTGGATTATAAATGGAAGAAAAACTTTTACAACGATGGCGCCAATACTTGATTATTTTATTATTTCAGCGAGTATTGAAGGTCGAGAAGAAGTTGGAGAGTTTGTCATTCCGAGAAATACGCTCGGTGTATCCATTGAAGAAACGTGGGATAGCGTTGCGATGCGAGGGACTGCTAGTCATGACCTTGTCTTACAAAATGTAGAGATAGAAAATCGCTTTTTTACAGATGTAAAGGGCGGGAAAGTGAAACAAAAGGGTATTGGCTGGTTGCTACATATACCAGCATGTTATTTAGGAATTGCACAATCAGCAAGAAATTATGCAGTTCAGTTTGCGGGATCATACAAGCCAAATAGTTTAAATCATTCTATTAGTTTATTGCCGAATGTTAGAAGATTAGTTGGAGAATTAGAACTTGAGCTTATGCAAGCTCGCGTCTTTTTATATCAAATTGCGAAAAAGTACGATGAGGCAGAGGATAAACTATCATTGCAAGCCGAACTAGCAGCAGTGAAATATGCTGTAACAAATGCGGCAATATCTATTGTAGATAAAGCAATGCGCATCGTAGGAGCAAAAAGTTTATCAGAAAAAAATCCGCTTCATCGTTACTATTTAAACGTCAGAGCAGGATTGCACAATCCGCCGATGGATGATGCAACACTATCTATGCTGGCGGATGCGGCGTTTCGGTCGTAGTAATTTTAAACTTGTATTTTATTGTTTATGAGTAATATAGTTGTTTTGAAAGCACGTGTTTGAGTAGTAATCAAACACGTGCTTTTTATGTGTACGACGTACCAAATTGAGATGTAGATTTTTAGTATAAATGGTTATCATGATTTTGTAAGTGTTCCTTGATGGAAAAACATTTGCCATTTTCCATCTATCAGTTTCCAAATGGAACTTCGCAAAGTATTCTGCATTCTAGTTTCATCTCTTACAAGATATGTCGCCAACACAGTATCCTTCGATAAAGGGTATATTTCAAAATTAGAAAGAGTCATTTCTCTCACACTAAGTCCGTCTCCACCAACAGAATCCTTCTTATACCAAACGTTTCCCGAACTTCCAAACTCAAAAAAGTCGTCTGCAAGTAATTTGTCCAGTTCTGCTGGATTTGTACGAGTTTTAGGTTCTAATAGTTTTTCCTCCAGTTCACATAAATGCTTTTTTAATTCAGAGTGCTTTTTCACGTGATCATCCCCATATATTAATTATCGTACAACAACTAAATTGCTCTTTTTAACTAACGGGAAGAATTTTGACTAGTTAGATAATTGGTTGCGTATTATTATAATGCCAGTTTGAAATCTTTGTAAACATTTGTTATATTTAATCCCAAATTAAAGGTCTTTCCAAGTTTATCATTCGTAAATATTGTAAAAATTGACCAGCATGGACCGCATCATGATAGGCAATTCGTAATAGCATGTCGCCTAAATATCTTTGATAGCCAACATCGCTTCGATCAATAAGGGTTGAATCTAGCTCAGCTATGCTTATGGATTGAACATACTCTATGAAGTCAGTAAAGTACGATTGTGCCAATTCAATTTCTTTTTTTACACAAGTAATTGGCTCGTCATCATACGGGAAATGTATATCATTTATTGAGCCGTTGTTTTTTAAAATCATATGATAATAAAAAGTTGAGCTCCATACATGACGAATCATCTCACCAAAGGACATAGCTTCATGATCAGGCTTCCAATTAAGAAAATTATCGGGAAGAGAATTCCATAATGTTTCTGAGCGCCTTCTCGTTTCTTTCAAATTTAATATACTAAGATCAATTGCATTCATAATACATTCTCCTTTACTATTAAACTTAAAATAATTGTATCAGTTTAATAGTTAGGGTATCATCGAAATATGAATGTATATCCGAATATCTCATATATAGCTAAACTAATTGCTGAACCTACAAGAGCAATTATCTTAGATTGTCTAATGAATAATCAGGCACTACCTGCTAGCGAATTGGCTTATATGGCAAAGGTGTCACATCCAACGATTAGTTCCCATCTTTCTAAATTAGTAGAGGGGAATCTACTTACAGTTGAACAACATGGTAGACATCGTTACTATCGACTTGCTAATCAAGAGGTAGCAGAAGTCCTTGAAAAGTTAGGAACAATTGCACCATCAGTCCAAGTTCGGTCTTTAAAACAATCGGATCAATTAAAACAAATTCGTTATGCTCGAACTTGCTATGATCATCTTGCAGGCAGACTCGGTGTAGAGATAACTGAAAAATTACTACATAGGGAATTTATAATTTTAAAGGAAGGAGAATACATTGTAACGGAACAAGGTAAGCAATGGTTTCTGAATTTTGGAATAAATATTGAAACGGCAGATATAAAGAGAAGGGTATTTGCAAAACCTTGTCTTGATTGGAGTGAACGACGCTACCATATTTCTGGTTGGTTAGGATCTGCGATAGCAAAACTATTTTTTGAACAGGAATGGATTACAAAAACGGATAAGAATAGAGCCGTCCATCTTACAAAAAAAGGTATGAAGTTATTGAAAGACCAATTAGGCATTGACATGGAAAATAAAAAAGTCCATCAAAATGCAGTGCCTCCTATCGAGTAAACAGTATTAAATAACCTGAGTTCTATATTTATATAGACTCAGGTTATTTGATTTGTTTTAAAATCTTTGATGATATTTGCATATGGCAACTTTAACCTCATTTGCTTTATGGAAAGAGGTTAAATGAAAACATAGTAGTTTGAGGCAGTTCTATTAAATTATTAATCATATTCATTGAAAATTAAGCGTAAGAATATAGTAAATGAAGGGAGATATAAAATGAATAAAATTAAACTGAAAGTATTAAATGTAAGATATGTAGTGATATGTATTTTATTCACTATTATATGTATCCTCACTTCATTCTTCATTTCTAGTAATTCCAGCGTATTTAAATCATTTTATATGAATCAGTTGTTAGGAACGAATTCTACTAAAGGTCTTATGTATATGATAGGAAGTGAAAATCGTTATTTTGCAGAAGAATTTCATAAAGAAAAAGGACGAGCGTCTTTGGAATCTTTTTTACTGTCACTTTCTACAAACATTAATGTAAATGATCTCCGAAGTTTATTAACTAGAGAACTTCCTAATATGAATCAATTTTATTCGGAAATATTAATTGCTGGGGAAGGAACAGATTATACGAACATTCCTGAAGAATCCAGTATTCCTTTAGATAACATTAAAGATAAAGGTACTGCTATTAAACACCCAAAGAGTGGGAAAGAAAACAATTCTACTGGTGAAAATTCAAATACACAAAATAACGGTGAAAATAAAGTTTTTATTTATCATACACATAGTTGGGAAGCGTTTATTCCTCTCATTCCAGGTGCTACGATACCCGATGATGCTTCCAGTACAAATAATGAAGTGAATATTACGTTTGTTGGAAACTATTTAAAACAAAAGTTAGAAGAAAAAGGAATAGCTGTTTCACATGATACGACAAATATGAGGGATTTTCTGCGAAATAAAAATTTAAATTGGGCCCAATCTTACAAAGGATCCCGTCAAATATTACAAGATAAATTAGCACAAGATAAAAATATTATGTTTCCAATGGACCTTCATAGAGACGATGCACGAAAAAATATTACAACAAAAAATATTAACGGAAAGAATTATGCTCGGCTTTATTTTATTTTAGGACGAGAAAATCCTAACTATGAAAAAAATAAAAAAATAGTAACGGCAATAAATTCATATTTAGATGAGAAGTATTACGGTTTAAGCCGAGGGATTTTTATTAAAGATCGTAAAAGCGGTAACGGAGTATATAATCAAGACCTTTCTCCAAATGCATTACTTATTGAAATGGGAGGGGTAGATAATACACCAGAAGAATTGTATGCGTCAGTTGACGCATTAGTAGAGGCATTTAGCCACTATTATAATGAAGTAACTAAGAAAAATAACTAAATGTATAGGGGAAACCTAGTATTTTTGTAAAATAAAAAGGAGTGACACCTAGTCAGAAGTTCTAGGGGTTACTCCTTTTTTAGTAGAATATAATATTAACAACGAAGGCAATCAATAAAAAAAATCTTTCTTTTTATTCTTCTTTTTACAGTTTTATAGGAGAATGCTATGTTTCTTATTTCAGCTACTGTATAATAAGAAAAAAGCACGAAAAGAGGTCATCTCATGCTAGAGGTTATTGCAACATGTTTAGAAGATGTGAAACGAATTGAACGAGCTGGCGGGAAGCGAATTGAATTAATTACATCTTATACAGAAGGCGGTTTAACGCCGAGTTATGCATTTATTAAAAAAGCGGTAGAAGCAGTACATATACCGATTCACGTTATGATTCGTCCGCATGCGAAGTCTTTTACATATACGGAAGAAGAAATTGAAATGATGAAGGAAGATATTATCATTGCGCAGAAGTTAGGTGCAGCTGGTGTTGTATTAGGTGTATTAAACGAACGAAATGAAGTGGATGAAGAGAAATTAGCGAATTTACTATCTGTTGTAGATGGAATAAATGTAACGTATCACCGAGCGATAGATGATATAGAGAATCCAGTAGAAGCGATGAAAACTTTAAAGAAGTTTCATAAAGTGACTCACGTTTTAACTTCAGGTGGACAAGGAAATATAGTAGAGAATATTCCGGTGCTTGCAGAAATGCAAAAGGTAAGCGGTGGTCAAATTCAGCTTGTAGTTGGAGCTGGTGTGACAAAAGAAAATATAAAGCAATTGCTAGATGAAACTGGAATTTCGCAAGCTCATGTCGGTACAGCGGTTAGAGAAGGGAAATCATGTTTTTCTGAAATTGATCCTAATTTAGTACAAGAATTAGTTCAAATCATACAATAAACAGTTAAGAAAGAGGAGAAACGATGAAGGAAAATACGAAGAAAGAATTATTCTCATGGGCTAAAACGATAGGATTTACTCTTGTATTAATTGCTATTATTCGCGGTGTTTTATTTACACCTTCATTAGTACAAGGTGAATCGATGATGCCTACTTTAGAAAATAACGAACGAGTTCTTGTGAATAAGATTGGTTATAGTATAAGTGGATTAGATCGCTTTGATATTATCGTCTTCCACGGAAAAGAAGGATACGATTTAGTAAAACGAGTGATTGGTTTACCAGGCGATACAGTGGAGTATAAAAACGATGTTTTATATGTAAACGGAACAGCGATGGAAGAACCATATTTAAAAGAGTTTAAAGAAAAAGCAGCAGGCCGTGTATTAACTCCAGACTTTACGTTAGAACAAATCACTGGAAAAACGAAAGTGCCAGAAGGCCAAGTGTTTGTTTTAGGAGATAATCGTGAAGTTTCGAAAGACGGTCGAATGTTCGGATTTATTTCAGAAGATGAAATTGTCGGAAAAGGCCAAGCTGTTTTCTGGCCGTTGAAACAAGTAAGAGCGCTATAAAGAAGTATGAAATATAATACCCTATAGAATAGACACCCGAAAAAAATCTATTTTATAGGGTGTTTTTTGTATAATAAATCAATTGAAAATAAAAGACTATTAAGAAGCAAGCAAGAAAAGGTTTGTCTCCTTGATCATATATATTACGAGTAGGTGATTTTGTGGAAAAAGAAAGGAAATATGCTATTATGGCAGATGGCAGTCAAATTTATTACGAGAAAAGCGGACGAGGTTTTCCACTATTTTTGTTACATGGGAATAGTGGCAGCGGGAAATATTTCTCTAAGCAGGTGCCTGAATTGGAAAAGTATTTTCAAATATTCTTAGTCGATAGCCGTGGGCATGGGCGTTCGACTAACGTCTCCAAAAATTTAAACTTCCCACTAATGGTCGATGATTTGAAAACAATAATGCTTTTAGAAAACATTCGGAAAGCAGACTTTCTCGGGTTTAGCGATGGAGCCAACTTAGCAATGATGTTTACTACTTCGTATCCCGAATACGTTCATCGACTCGTTTTAAATGCAGGAAACACAAAAACAAGTGGAGTTCGTTTTTTATTGTTAGCAGCTATTTATGCATTGTATAGTTTTGTTTTCATTCCGTCCTTATTTAGTAAGAAAATACAGCAGAAACTATCCATTCTCAGTTTGTTACTCCATGATATTGGTGTCTCAAAATTAGATTTAAAACAAATAAGTTGCCCGACTTTAATATTGGTTGGGGAGCATGACATTATAAAACGCAAACATTCCATATACTTAGCAAAGACAATTCCAAATGCTTCATTTGTCTCAGTTTCTGGACAGGGACATACATTTGCACGAAAAAATCCCCAACAATTCAACCAAGAAATTTTAAAGTTTTTGAAAGAAAAGTCAAGTTGAGGACTGAAAAATTTACTCAGACGTTAACTGTATATAAAGTTGAAAAGATACTTAAAGATGGTCAGTACAAGCCTAGATTTATTCTAGAATATTTGTAAGTAAACTAGAGGTAACAGATCTTGTCATGAAAGAAGCGAAAAAGTATACTGACAAATTAAATGGAATTTAAAAAAGATGACTTCTGGGAATACAGAAATCATCTTTTTTTGTCCTACTTATTTAAATGTTAGGTTTTGCTATAACTTGAACTTTTGAAAGAGAACCATCATTATTTCTAAATTTTATTTTGTATTCACCTTCAGGAAGCCAATCACTCCAATTTATATTAAATTCATTGATTGCTTGTTCCCCAGTTTTTAAAGTTCCGTCAATCATCCAAGAACCTTTAGCGTTATATAAAGTGTAACTAAAAGGAGAATCATATATATTTTTTACAAAAAGGCTTAATTCATCACCGTGAGAGTAGTTAAAGCCAGAAATACTTGATCCGAAAAAGTGAATTTCTTCGTTCGCTATTTTATGATATTGGGCAACTGTAGCGGTTGCATGAGTATCTTCATTCGTCGCCAATGTTACATTATAACCTATACAAAAAGATAACATAATAGCAGGAATTACTAGCAACTTTTTCAAAAGAAACACTCCTTATATGTTGTTTTACATATATCATGATAATTGAAATATGTTGGATATGTAATAGTTTGATGTGAAAATTTACAAATGCATTTAATTATTTACGTTTTTTAAACTACTGACAAATATATCGGTTCATAGGCTTGAAAAAAATATTGATAGAATTGAAAGAATATTTTATAATTTTAAATTATATGTTTGTTTCGAAAAACGGAATTTAAGTTCCGAAATTCGGAACAAGAGGGAGATAGAATGAGTATAAATAAAACGGCAGTTAAGACAATGGATATTTTAGAGTTGTTTTATGAGCATGAAGAGCTAAGTTTAACAGATATGGTTCAGCTTACGAGTATGCCGAAAACATCTGTTTATCGTTTAATTGGCTCGTTAGAAGAAATGGAGTTTTTACAAAAAAATGAGAAGGGGAAGTATCGTATAGGAGTCGTTTTTTTACGGTTCGGTCAACTTGTTTCACAAAGATTATCCGTAAGAAATATTGCGATTCCATATATGAAAGAGCTTAGAAATAGTTTAGGACAGGCAGTTAATTTAATTATTCAAGATGGTCATGATGCGATTTATGTGGAAAAGATGGAAGGTGCTCAGCCTGTACGCGTGTATACAGCTGTTGGAAGAAGAGCGCCACTTTATGCTGGTGCATGTCCGAGAATTTTACTTTCGTATTTCTCTGAGGAAGAGCAACGGAAATACGTAGAGGAAACGGATTTAAAACAGTTTGCAGATGGAACAATCGTGGATAAGAAACAATTGCTAGAAGTGTTACAAGTGGCGAAAAAGGAAGGACATACAATTAGCTACTCTGAGTTAGAAAATCATACAGCGGCTATAGCAGCGCCCATTTTCGCAAGCGATGGAACAGTTGTAGCAGGTATTAGTATTTCGGGATTAGCAATTGAGTATAACGAAAGTAACATTGCATATTTTATTGCGAAGGTGAAAGAAACAGCACATCGAATTTCGAAAGAACTCGGCTTTTTGGCATAGAAAGAGGGAGTAGGATGAAATTTTCTGCGTTAGGGGATCAAGCAATTATTGTTACATTTGGTGAAGAAATTGGGATGGAGACATACGAAAAAGTGCAGCGATTATTTCAAGCGTTGAGACGGCACCCGTTTACAGGAATGGTTGAGTGTGTACCATCTTTCACTTCATTAGCGGTCTACTACAATGTATACGAAGTATGGAAGCGAAATGGGAGAAGTGAAGGATCATATCATTACGTTTGCCGGTATATACAGGAGCTTTGTAATTCGTATCAAGAAGAATTAAATCAGGATATGGAACATATTTCTATACCTGTTTGCTACGGGGGGGAATATGGACCTGATTTAGAAGAGGTCGCACATTATAGAGGATTACGAGCGGAGGATGTCATTCGCATACATAGTGAAACAACATATTTTGTATATATGTTAGGCTTTACACCAGGATTCCCGTATTTAGGAGGGCTATCAAAAGAGCTAGAAACACCTAGAAAAGAAACACCACGGTTACAAATTGCTCCTGGTTCGGTAGGTATTGGCGGAAATCAAACAGGTATATATCCGCTTGAAACACCGGGTGGATGGAATATTATCGGTCGAACACCAATCTCCTTATTTAATCCAGAAGAAGAAACACCAACATATATTCAAAGCGGTATGTATTTACGATTTATCCCAATAACGAAGGAAGAGTACGTATCACTTGAGGGGGCTAAAGAATGGATGTAGAAGTTTTACATGCAGGAATGTTTACAACAGTCCAAGATTTAGGGCGAGCTCATTATCAACAATACGGTGTACCAGTTGGCGGGGCCATGGATCAAAGTGCACTTCGGATGATCAATATGTTGGTCGGTAATGAAGAGAATGAAGCGGGACTCGAAATGACAATTATGGGGCCTAAATTGTTAATAAAGAAAACGACTTTACTTGCGATTGGCGGAGCAAATATGGAGCCGTTACTGAATGGGAAGCGTATTCCATTATGGCGTCCCATTTTAGCGGAAGAAGGTAGTATGCTTTGTTTTGGGAAAGTGAAAAGCGGTTGCAGAGCGTATGTGACTTTTGCAGGTGGTATACAGATTGATCGCATAATGGGAAGCAAAAGTACTTACATACGTGCTGCAATTGGTGGTATTGAAGGAAGAATGCTGAAAAAGGGAGATTATTTTCAAATTGGAACGCACACAGAAATGGCGAGTCATTGCATTCAAAACTTACAAAACGATGAGCGAAACAAAACGAAATGGGCAATTAGCAAAAGCGTACTGCCAAAGTATAAGAAGTATCCTAAGCTGCGTGTCATAACTAACTTTGAATATGATCAATTTACAGAAGAAAGTATACAGGCATTTTTTACGAAAGAGTATAAAGTATCTAATTACGCTGACCGTATGGGTTATAGAGTTGAAGGAGAAGTTTTAAATAGAGTGGAAGAAAAAGAGATTTTATCGAGTCCCGTTACATTCGGAACGATTCAAGTGCCAAACGGTGGACAGCCGATTATATTAATGGTAGATAGGCAAACGACAGGTGGCTATCCGAGAATGGGAAATATCATTTCAGTAGATTTACCTCTTCTTGCTCAGCTAAAACCGGGGGATTATGTTTCATTTGAGAAAATTACGCTTGAAGAAGCGGAACAATTGTACATAGAACAAGAAGTAAATATGAATCTATTAAAGAAATTCATCGCTTTACGAAGCTGACATTGGGAGGGAAACATCGTGACGACAATCGATTTAAACTGTGATTTAGGAGAAAGTTTTGGAGCTTATAAAATGGGGAATGATGATGAAATTCTTCCGTTCGTTTCCTCTATAAACGTTGCTTGTGGTTTTCATGCGGGTGATCCGACTGTAATGAGGAAAACGGTCGAAAAGGCACTGCAGCATAACGTAGCAATAGGGGCACATCCTGGTTTTCCTGATTTAATTGGATTTGGAAGAAGAAATATGAACGTTTCACCAAATGAAGTATACGACTATGTATTGTATCAAATTGGTGCATTAGATGCTTTTGTGAAAGCAGCAGGCGGGAAAATGCATCATGTGAAACCGCACGGTGCTCTATATAATATGGCGGCGACTAATCCGGTAATTGCAGATGCAATTGCGAAGGCAATTTGTCATAGTAATCCCAATCTATTACTTTACGGATTAGCAAATAGCGAGGCGTTTATACAGGCTGCGGAAAAATATAATGTAACTCTCGTACAAGAAGCTTTTGCTGATCGTACGTATAAACAAGATGGGACATTAACGAGCCGGACAGAAGAAAATGCGCTCATAAAAAATGAAGACGAAGCGATAAAGCAAGTGCTTCAAATGGTGAAAGAAGGGTATGTAAACGCGGTGAGCGGAGAGAAAGTAGCGGTTCACGCACAAACAATTTGTTTACATGGTGATGGAGAGAAAGCAGTCCAATTTGTGGGAAAAATATACAGAACATTCGAACTTAATGGTATTTCTATTTGTGCACCGAAATAAAAAATAGGGGGAAGTGCTAGAAATGATTAAATTAATCGGGATACTACTTGTTGCGGTGGGCTTTTTATTTAGATTAAATACACTTTTAGTAGTTATGGTAGCAGGTATTGTTACGGGTATGGTTTCAGGGTTAAGCTTTTATGATGTGATTAGCATGTTTGGTAAATTTTTCATAGAAAATAGATATATGTCTATGCCGATTATATTAACTTTACCGGTAATCGGAATTTTAGAGCGTTACGGTTTAAAAGAAAGAGCAGAAGCACTTATAACGAAATCAAAAGGCGCAACAACTGGAAGAGTATTAATGTCATATTTTACGATAAGAGAATCATCAGCAGCACTTGGACTGAACATTGGTGGTCATGCACAAACGGTAAGACCGCTCGTTGCACCGATGGCAGAAGGGGCTGCGCAAGGGAAATATGGTAAGCTCCCTGAAAAGTTAAGAGAAAAAATTAAAGCGAATGCAGCAGCTGCGGAAAATACAGCATGGTTTTTCGGAGAGGATATATTTATCGCGACTGGTGCTATTTTATTAATGAAAGGATTCTTCGATTCAGTAGGTATGCATGTCGGTGTATGGGATATGGCGCTTTGGGGCATTCCAACTGCAATATCAGCACTTATCGTAAGCTGGATCAGATTTAGAAGATTTGATAAATATATAGCGAAAACGATGGCATCAAAAGAAAAAGAAGAGAAGGAGGCAATATAAAATGAACATCATCACAATGGATACAATTTATTACGTATTAGGAATAATCGTTGCTTTTATCGCCGTTCGTATTGCATTTGATCGTCAACATCCAAATCGATTTGGTTCTAGCTCATTTTGGGCGCTATTTGCAGTTACCTTTTTATTCGGAAATGTAATCCCTTCGTTTTATGTTGGCTGTATCGTGCTCACTATGGTCGTGTTAGCTTCATTAAATAAAGTAACAAAATCAGAGGAGAAAGAAGTTCCAGTACAAGAACGTGTGAAACATGCGGAGAAATTAAAAAATAAAATTTTTATGCCTGCACTATTAATTCCTATTTTTACAATTATCGGTACGTTAACGTTAGGGAAGATTAAATGGGGGAATGTATCCCTTGTTGATCCGGATAAAGTCACATTAGTTGCATTAGCACTTGGGGCACTACTTGCATTCATTGCGGCGATGCGTATTACGAAATCGAAAATAACAACGCCTGTTCAAGAAGGAAGCAGACTATTACAAGCTGTCGGCTGGGCTGTTATTTTACCGCAAATGTTAGCAGCACTTGGCGGTATTTTCGCAAAGTCTGGCGTTGGACAAGTCGTTTCTGATTTAGTCGGACAAGTATTACCGACAGAATATCCGTTCGTTGCTGTTATGGCATATTGTTTAGGAATGATGCTCTTTACAGTCGTAATGGGAAATGCATTTGCAGCGTTTGCCGTTATTACTGGCGGAATTGGCTTACCTTTAATTGTTCAAATGCACGGAGGAAACCCGGCAATTATGGCCGCGCTCGGTATGTTTGCTGGATATTGCGGAACGCTACTTACTCCAATGGCAGCAAACTTTAATATCGTTCCAGCAATGCTTTTAGAGCTAAAAGATAAAAATGCAGTTATTAAAGCGCAAGTACCAATTGCTCTTTCAATCTTTATTATAAATATGTTTATTATGTACGGTCTTGTATATCGTTTCTAATTAGGAGGGAAAACTATGAAAACAGTATTACTAACAGGGTTCGACCCGTTCGGCGGAGAAAGCATTAATCCAGCTTGGGAAGTCGCAAAAAGTTTGCATGAAAAAACAGTGGGAGAATATAAGATTATTAGTAAACAAGTACCAACTGTATTCCAAAAATCAATCAGCGTATTAAAAGAGTATATAGAAGAACTAAACCCTGAAATGATTATATGTATTGGACAAGCTGGAGGCAGACCAGATATTACGATAGAGCGTGTCGCAATTAACGTTGATGATGCAAGAATTGCTGACAATGAAGGGAATCAGCCGGTAGATGTACCGGTTGTAGAAGAAGGACCAGCTGCCTATTGGTCTACACTTCCGATGAAAGCAATTGTAAAAAGGGTGCAAGAAGAAGGCATACCAGCTTCCGTTTCACAAACAGCAGGTACATTCGTTTGTAATCATTTATTCTACGGTCTCATGCATGAACTAGAGAAACGCGATAAGAAAATAAAAGGCGGATTTATTCATATTCCGTTCTTACCAGAACAAGCGAGTAACTATCCAGGTCAACCGAGTATGTCACTTTCTACGATTAGTAAAGGGATAGAATTGGCAGTTGAGGTAACGACGACAGTTGAGGTGGATATTGTTGAAATTGGGGGTACGACGCATTAAATAAATCGAATCGTACGACACCTCCTGTAAACAACTGGTATAATAAGTATAGGAAAATACATAGAGGTGATTTTTGTGCAACAATTTGAAGAAGTACGTTCAATTTTAGAAAAAGCGAAGAAAATTACAGTGTTAACAGGTGCAGGAGCAAGTACGGAAAGTGGTATTCCCGATTTCCGTTCAGCAAATGGATTGTATGCTGATGCGAATGTGGAGATGTATTTATCAAGAGGATATTATAATAGAAGCCCGAAAGAATTTTGGAAGCATTATAAAGAAATATTTCAAATTAATACGTTTCATCAATATAAACCAAATCGTGGCCATCGCTTTTTAGCTGAATTAGAAGAACAAGGGAAAGATATTACGATTTTAACGCAAAATATTGACGGTTTACATCAACTAGGCGGTAGTAAGCATGTCATTGATTTACATGGAACACTTCAAACAGCACATTGTCCGAAGTGTAAAGTGGGCTATGATTTGCAGTATATGATTGATCATGAAGTGCCTCGCTGCGAGAAGTGTAATTTCATTTTAAATCCAGACGTTGTTTTATACGGGGATACATTGCCGCAATATCAAAATGCGATAAAACGTTTATATGAAACAGATGTGCTTATCGTTATGGGAACGTCATTAAAAGTACAACCCGTCGCTTCATTCCCACAAATCGCAAAGAGGGAAATAGGGGCAATGACAATTTTAGTAAATGAAGAGTTAACAGGGCAAGAATATAACTTTGATTTTGTTTTTCAAAATAAGATTGGTGAGTTTGTTGAAGGGTTATCTTCAATGAAATAAGTTATCAAAAAAACTGAGGTATTCACCTCAGTTTTTTATTTGAATAATTACTGTTTTAAGCCACATGAAAACAGGTCGATAATGTAGTAACCACATCTCTATAATTTATAAAAAAGTGTTTCGTAGGTAAAACAGCAGAGTAAGAAGTAATATTATCTTTAGCGAATACACAATCGTCATAAAGTAAGCTAATGTGTAGCGGTTGTAAAGGTTCAATTTCGTTTTGTTTTAAGTATAAAACTAAGTCGTTATAAAGTTGCGTACTATACTCACTTACAGACCATTCTAATGAATGCTGACCTACTATGCTAGTCCACCATACTTTAAAACTATACAGCATTTCTTTAAAGGATTCCTCATTACAGAATTGAGTGTCAAAAAGCTTCTCGTAAAAGATATTATTTTCCTCATGAAAAATTTGTAAATCATATCGGTCGTTAGCAATTTGTTTACGAAGTATATGCCATAATTCTTTGAAATGATCTTCAAGGTCAGTAGAGAAATTTAATTGTCTTGCTGTGTAAGGAAACCGCAAATTTTCTTTGTTCTCATGTTGGTTAAGATAAATGTTTTGAATATAAATCATAAAGTTTAAACAATATGACGTATTAGTATGAATTGTGAATGAACCTTTCATTTCATTTTCTCCTTAGTAATGCCTTTTATTGTTAGTATACAGAGAAATGTAAATGAATGGTATAAAAAAACAATTGTATACACTCTTTCTGTTAGAAGAAAATTCATGTTATGCCGAATTAAGGGAATGGTAATAAATAGGATATAAAATTAAAATACTGAAAATTAAATCTTTTATTTCTTTTGTAATTAATATAAAATTCTATATATATCATATAAATAAATTTGATACATAATGGTTCTATGTAGAAATGTTAATAGAATGAAGCGAGGGAGCGAAATGAGACAGAAAAAGGAGCAGAAGAAACAATCGAAAAAGAAAAAGACTCATATTCCATTTCGATTAAATGTACTATTTTTTATCGTCTTTCTTTTATTTTCAGCTATTATAATTCAATTAGGTAAAGTACAAATTATTGATGGAGAAACGTATAGAAATGAAGTGAACAAAAAGGAAGATGTAACGGTAAGCACTCCTGTTCCTAGAGGGAAAATGTTTGATCGGCAAGGTCAAGTGATTGTAAATAATAAACCACTACGAACCGTTACATATACGAAAATGAAAGGGGTAAATTCGAAAGAAGTTTTACAAGTAGCAAGAAATTTAGCCCAACTTATTGAAATGTCGCCAGAAGATATCAATAAGTTGACAGAAACCGATAAAAAAGATTTTTGGATGCAGCTAAATGAAAAACGAGCAGCAGAAAAAGTAACGAAAGAAGATGAGAGTGCATTTAGGAAGCAAGAGATTGAGGGGAAAGAATTAGATAAAAAAGTTGAAGAGTTGCGCCGTGAAAGAATTACGCCAGAAGAATTAAGCGAACTATCAAAAGAGGATCTAGAAGTACTAGCAATTAAAAGTAGGATGAATGCGGGATATAAAATGACGCCGCAAATTGTTAAAAAAGATGTAAGTCAAAATGAATATGCAATCGTAAGTGAAAGATTGGCAAGTTTACCAGGAGTGGATACGACAGTCGATTGGGAACGTGAATACCCAAATGATAAAATACTTCGTTCCATACTTGGTAGCGTTTCTACTGAAAATGAGGGCTTGCCAAGAGAACAGTTAGATTATTATTTAGTGCGTGATTATAACCGAAATGATCGCATTGGTAAGAGCTATATCGAGAAACAGTACGAAGATGCATTACATGGAACGAAAGAACAGTCTAAAAATATTACGGATAAAGCGGGGAATATTATTCGGACGGAAAAAGTGACTGAAGGAAAAAGCGGAAATAATTTAATGTTAACTGTTGATATGGAGTTACAGAAAAAAGTAGAGGAAAGTCTTGAAAAGAATTTACGAGCATTTCATTCTGCAGAGCCAATGATGGATCGTGCATTCGTCGTAATGATGAACCCGAAAAACGGGCAAATTTTATCAATGGGTGGAAAGAAAATTGTAAATAAAGATGGTGGCATGCAAATAGAAGACTTCGCTTTAGGAACGATGACAAGTTCTTATGAGTTAGGGTCAACTGTGAAAGGGGCTACGTTATTAGCCGGATATCAAACTGAAGCAATTAAGCCGTATACGCACTTCTTTGATGCACCAATGTATTTTAAAGGAAGTTCTAAACCAAAGAAATCGTGGAAAGACTTTGGTGATATTGATGATTTAAGAGCTTTACAAGTTTCATCGAATGTTTACATGTTTAATACAGCATTAAAAATGGCAGGTATAAATTATGTACCAAACAATCCGTTAGACATTAAACTAGAGACATTTAATAAAATGCGCTACTATTTTAGACAGTTCGGATTAGGTGTACCGACTGGAATTGACTTGCCGAATGAATCGATTGGTCAAATGGGTAGAACGGATAACATACCTGGTTTTTTACTTGATTATGCGATTGGACAGTACGATACATATACACCGCTGCAACTTGCTCAGTATATTTCAACAATTGCAAACGGCGGTTACCGAATGAAACCACAAATTGTACAAGAAGTGAGAGAGCAACCACATAGACCAGAGGATGTTGGAAAAGTTGTTCGGTCTATTGAACCAGTTATTTTAAATCGAGTGGATATGGACACTTCATACATTAATCATGTAAAAGAAGGATTTAGAAGAGTTTTTCAAGAAACTGACGGAACAGGTACTGCAACGTTTAAAGGATTACCGTATAAACCAGCTGGAAAAACAGGAACAGCTGAAACTGTATACGGTGGAGAAAGTGATATTGGAAGAGATGAAAACAATAACCGAAAAAAATGTTATAATTTAACTCTTGCCGGTTATGCACCATATGATGCTGATCCGGAAGTTGCTTTTTCAGTTGTTGTACCTTGGGTGAATGATGACAAATCAGGAATTAATTCCGCGATTGGTAAAGAGATTTTGGATTCATATTTTGAATTGAAAGCGAAAAGAGCGGGTGGAAATCCAGTCCCAGTAGAACAGCCGAACAAGGCACAGTAAAAATAGTATCACTGCATGGAGATATATTGTGCAGTGATATATTTTTTGAGTGACTAAGCGTTTAAATAAGGTGGGAATGGATATGAAACAGGAGATTAAAAGAGGCTGGGGGAAATACATACTCTTCGTGTTTGTTTTGGTAGTAGCCTATCATTCTTTTACTTTATGTAAAGTGGAAGGGAAATCGATGCAACCGACTTTATATGAAGAAGACTACGTATTTGTAAATAAAGCAGCAGTACATTTTTTAAATTTAGAGCACGGAGAAATTGTCATTATAAAGGAAGAGGATGAGTCGAAATATTATGTAAAACGAGTAATAGGACTTCCTGGTGACGTAATTAACATAACGAATGGATCAGTATATGTGAATGATAAAAAGCAAGAAGAACCGTATACAAATAAAGATTTATTTAATAATACGCAAGTGTTTTATAACTTTCAAAAGACAAAAATCCCGCCAAATAAATTATTTGTAATGGGAGATAACCGTGAACTTAGTAGAGATAGTCGAAATGGCTTAGGATATATTGAAGAAGATAATATAATAGGCAAAGTGGAATTTGTATATTATCCTTTTTCAAAAATGAAGATTATAGAATAAGTGGGGTTATACACAACCCCACTTATTAAAGTTTCACTTTATCTTCTTTAAAAAACCTTTTGGATTAAATGATATGAAAAACTTATGTTTAGATTCATCAATTATGAAGTTGTTGTTTTTAGCTAAAAACTCTTCTACAGCTTCCATTGGGCCAGGACCCCAATCGGGAGAAACAGGATTTCCATTAATAGATGTATCCTCTACAATAATATAACTACCAGTAGTAACGATAGATTTATAAAGTAAAAGTTCTTTTGATACATGCTCTTTACTATGATCAGAATCTAAAATAACTAAAATCACATCATCAGGTTTGCGCATATTTAATATAGTTTGAACGGCATGTACAGAAACAGAAGAAGCTGTTACATACGTAATTCGGTCATGGGATGGACGATTTGGTTGAGGGAATATATCAATAGTAACAACGTGACCCTTTCCAATTAAATCTAATATAGAAGCTAAATACAATGCGCTACCACCATAACAAGTGCCACATTCAATAATTAAATCGGGTTTTAATTCGTAAATAATTTCTTGATACAAAAAAAGATCAGAGGGAAGTTTGAGAATGGGGACACCAAGCCAGTGTGTATCATATAACCAGACTCGACTATCGTAATATTGTTTTAAAAACTCGCTACTTATGTTATCGATTTTGAACACTCCTTTCTGAAACGAAAGTTGTACAATATAATATGTGAAATATAATTATAAGGAGAATGTTTTTTAATAAAAATGAGCAAAATACCTCATTAAAAACCAATTGTTTATATAATAAAAAACTTAATTCAGTAAGTTCTAATCAAAATGCAATTTAAATATGTAGATGAGGGGAAAAGGAACGTATGTATAAGTACACAATTTGCTTCATTAGAAAAGGAAATGAAATACTCTTATTAAATAGAAATAAAAAGCCGAATATGGGAATGTGGAATGGTGTTGGTGGAAAAATAGAAGAGAATGAGACGCCATACGAAGGGATTATTAGAGAAACGCTTGAGGAAACGGGAATAGAGCTTCCAAGTGTAACGTATAAGGGGAATGTTATTTTTAAAGATAAAGACGAGTCTTGGGATGGTGAGGGAATGTATGTATTCCTTGCTGATTTACCAGATGGAGTACATATGAATACACCATTAAGTACGGCGGAAGGATTATTAGAATGGAAAGAAATGGATTGGGTGTTGAATCATGAAAATAGAGGTGTAGTTAGCAATTTACAAAAATACTTACCGATAATATTAAAAGAAGAAAATAAGTTGGATCATATATTCACCTATGATAACCGGAATATTATTCATTACACAACTGCATGTTTAATGGAAGATGATGCGAACAAACGGTATGGAAAAGCAACTTGTTTCTCAATAGAAACAGTATGAAAACAATCCCTCTTATAAATTAGTAGATAATATTTTAATAGAGCAATCAGCATTTTTATGTTGATTGCTTTCATTATATATGCGAGGTGATGATATGTTTCAGAAATATAATTCATTAGGCATCATCGTCATATGTACGGTGTTCCTTTTTGTAGCTTGTTCTGAAAGTGATAAAGAACTGAATAAAGCTTTTGAGGCAGCTAAAGCGAATCTAGCAATAGAAGGTATGATTATTACAAAAGAAATGGAAAAAATTATTAAAGCGAAGGTAACAGGAAAGATAACGCACGAGCAACTTATTACATTAGCTGATGCGATTGCGAGACGCGAACTTACTTAATGATCTAGAATGCACCACAAACTTTTGTTAAATAAACGGGAAAAAGAGATGGTAGATCCATCTTTCAGACTGTACACAAACTATTTTTGGAGAGTTCAGATGCTAAAAAATAGTTTGTCTCTAGCTTTATGACGAATTTATCCAACAATATATATACGTAGTACGTTCTATGCTACAATTTACTATAAGTGAGGAAGGAAGGTGTCTTATGAAAATATCTGTTTATGTTGCAAGTGCATTTAGCAAGGATCATAAAGGTGGAAATAAAGCAGGAGTGGTATTTATGGAGAATACATTGACCACTACTCAAAAAATGGCAATAGCCAAACAACTGGGCTATGCGGAAACCGCATTTATATCAGAGTCCGAAATTGCTGATTATAAATTTGAGTATTTTACACCAAAAGAGGAAGTTGATTTATGTGGTCATGCCACAATTGGCTCTTTCGCGATACTGATGCATGTAAATAAACTTTTCAAGAATCGCTATACGATTGAAACGAAAAGCGGTGTTCTTACTATTACCATAAAAGATGACATCATATTCATGGAACAAAACGAACCGATATTCTATGATGTTATATCTCCAAATGAGTTTATCGACTGCTTTGACATTAAAGATATAGACAATACATACCCAATTCAAATTGTCTCCACGGGCTTAAAAGATATTTTAATTCCTATAAAAAGCGAAACACAATTACATACAATGCAACCTAATTTTGAAAAAATTAAAGAAATCAGCAAGTATTATAATGTTGTCGGGATGCATCTATATACTTTTAATGACAATCGAATTATATGCAGAAACTTTGCTCCGCTATACGACATCAATGAAGAAGCAGCGACTGGAACTTCAAACGGTGCATTAGCTTGCTACCTTTATGAACAGCGCTACTTACAAAAAAAAGTCTATGTATTTGAACAAGGTTATTCTTTACACTCGCCTTCCGAAATATTAGTTAAATTAGCAACCGATAGCGAGAATAAAATAGAAAAAGTTTATGTTGGTGGCAAAGGCTATTACTGTGAAACGAAGTGTTTAAATATAGAAAATATTGAGTGAAAATAAAAAAAGAGATGGTAGATCCATCTCTTTTTCATATGCTCCAGGATTAACCGCGAATCGCTTTAATCATAAAACGATGTTGCTTCACATCAAAATAACCTTTTTGTAAGATGATTTCATGTATACGATATAATTCCTCATTGTAACCTTCGACAGTAAAATCAGGAATTTGCCACGGAATCGCTTTTAAATAATAGACGATAGCGCCAATGTCGTAAAAGCGTTGAAAAGGGAACTCTTCTTTTTCTTCTAAAATAGTAAATCCATTTTCCTTTAACTCACAACATGCCGCTTCAAGCGACCAACTTGCAAATTCGCTATTTAGCGGTGTGTTAAACTGCTCATTCAGTTCCGCGCAATCGAGACCACCAACTTGTTGGGTAAAAAATATTCCATTAGGAGAAAGTATTCTTTTTACTTCAGAAGCAGCATATGATTCATGTTGATTTATGATTAAATTAAACTGACCATCTTGAAATGGTAAAGCAGTATCATCTGTTACCTCTATAACTGTAACCCCTAAAGGTTCTAATTTCTTCCGAGCAATCGGCACGTTTGGAGCATAGCCCTCAGTCGCAAAAATAGTTGATGGGAACGGTTGTAACATAGATAAAAACTCTCCGCCGCCAGTGCCCATATCTACCATTGATTCTGCATGCTGCATAAGTTGGAAAGCTGTACTGCCATATGACCACGATAAAGGCTCGCTCTTCATTCGACCCGTTTCTGAAATAAAAGAAAAATCCCAACCGCTAAAATTTGTATTAGCACTTTCTAATAAAGTTAAAAATAATAAATCACGTTTCATAATTGTATCCTCCTATTTTGTAAGTAAATGATATGATGAGAAAAGAAAAAAGGAGGACCTCTTATTAAAGGGGAACGGTTTTACGTTTCGTGTTCAAATAGATTCATATAAATTAGCTCCTTGTTAGAGTGGTTATTTGTATATTCGGGATAATTGAGTGGAAATCCTTTGAAGTTAGTAGGGAAGGTAGTTGTTTAAACGAAATAAGCCAAAAATGTTTCAAAATATTTTAAGACAAGGGTAATGTTTGAAAGAGAAAACCGCTTATACTTCAAAAATGAAGTATAAGCGGTTTTGTATAAAGTACTTAAAAAGAAAAATCTTTTGGCAAATTACCACTTTTTATCACCGTTCTTAACCCATGTTTTATAATCCAAGGATTAACCGGATGCTGTTTATCACGTAACTGCTGCAACCATTGAAAAACGAGTTCTTTATCTTCTTTCGTAATATCGTTAATATGATTGGCTACTGATTTTTGGACATATTTAGAAGGATCATTCATTAATGGTTCAAGAAGCTGTAAATTGTTCTTAAAGTCACCTTTCAGAGCTCCTATTTTTTTAGCCCAAGGAAGTCTGGGCCTTGTACCTTCGGAAACTAATCTTCTAATGTGGCTGTTTTCGTCATGAATCCACTGTTGTAATATGTGTAGTGTCTCTTCATGGTATGTTTCGAGAAAAGGCCGAATGGCATATTCAGCAGTATTCCTTTTTGTTATTTCATACATGGCGTTACATGAGGTTTCAAAATCGTTAAGCCCATATTTTTCAACGTATTTTGCAAAAGGCATGTACATATATCCGTTTGTAAATGTGCCTACTTCTGTTGTGTTTTCTGGCCCCAATGTTTTCAGTAAAATATGTATTGCTGCATTAAAATCTTTTTGTAATGCATCGTGTAATTCATCTGCTATTACTTCTATACGCTCTTTTAACTCTAAATTTTCAACTTTACATGTTACGGAAGATACGAAGTTTCTTTTAGAGAAATTAGGATCGTGTTTACAAATAGAATCAGCCATTATTTCTACTAATTCTTCATTAAATAAAAATTTTAACGGAACATAATTACCCATTTTTTCACCTCATTGATCAGCTGAAAATAATTTTTATTTTTTAATCGACAACCCATAAACTAAAGTCTCACTCGGAGTCGTAATACTAAAACCTGTCGTTTTATAATCAAGTGTCACCATATCACCAGTGTAGTCTTTCGTAAATGAATCCATTTGTACGATAAACTCAGCATCTTCATATACAACATCATCTGCATCATATGTATCCCAAATTAAATCAACATCAACGAAAATACTGCAAGAGTTTGTCATTGTTCCTCTAATGCGAATGATTTTTTTGTCTTCACGTTCTAATCTATGTATAGCTGCTTTTGCTTCATCAGTAATGCGAATGTTCATGGTATCCCAACCTTTATGTATATTTCCTTTATTATTGCAAAAACAGGAGGAATAGGGAAGGGAGAAGCATGGGAATAAAAAACGAGCAAACATATTTGTTTGCTCGTTTCACTTTATTTCAATTCACATTTATCAAGTGGAATCACTTTCGTTTTCTTCGTAAATTTATATCCTAACCAAAGTACTAAGAAGAGTGGTAAACCGATGTAAGAAACGAGTACACCGTTCCAATCGATTGCTTCGCCCATGAATGCACCGTAGTTTTGTCCTAAAATTACGATGACACAAAGTGCAAATGCGAAGATTGGACCGAACGGGAACCATTTTGCTCTATATGGTAAGTCTTTTAAATCTTTACCTTGAGCAATATATGCTTTACGGAAACGGTAATGACTAATTGCAATTCCGACCCATGCGATAAAGCCAGACATTCCAGATGCATTTAATAACCAAATGTATACAACACCGTCACCGAATAAGGAAGCAATGAACGCGATACTACCAACAATTGACGTTACGATTAATGCGTTAACAGGTACACCGCGGCTATCTAATTTACCAAGAAACTTCGGTGCTTTTCCTTGGCGAGCTAAGTCCCAAAGCATACGAGTTGATGCGTACATACCAGAGTTACCAGCAGACAGTACTGCCGTTAAAATAACAGCGTTCATAACAGAAGCAGCAAAAGCAACGCCAGCTTTTTCAAAAATAAGTGTAAATGGACTTACTGTAACATCACTTGCGGCAAGGCTTTCAGTTGTATAAGGAATTAATAAACCGATAACGAGAATCGCAAGGATATAGAATAAAAGAATACGCCAAAAGATAGAACGAATTGCTTTTGGAATGTTACGCTCTGGATCAGCAGTTTCACCAGCAGCAACTCCTAATAATTCAGTTCCTTGGAAGGAGAACCCAGCAGCCATAAATACACCGATAATTGCCATAATGCCGCCATTAAATGGTGCATCTGCAACAGTGAAGTTTTTAAAGCCAACAGATTCGCCGCCCATAATCCCAAAAATCATCATGAAGCCGACAATTAAAAAGATAATAATAGTAACTACTTTAATAAGTGCGAACCAATATTCAGATTCACCAAACCCTTTAACAGATAAATAGTTTAAAAGGAAAATAATAGCTAAACATAATCCACTCCAAATAAGAGAAGGGGTATCTGGGAACCAAAATTTCATAATTAATGTTACAGCAGCGAGTTCAGCAGCAATTGTAATGGCCCAGTTATACCAATAGTTCCATCCAAGTGCAAAGCCAAGGGACGGATCAACAAATTTTGTTGCATAAGTACTAAAAGATCCAGTAACAGGCATGTAAGCTGCGAGTTCAGCTAAGCTTGTCATTAAAAAGTAAACCATAATTCCAATTGCGGCGTATGCAACTAATGCACCACCAGGTCCAGCTGAATGGATGACACCACCGCTGGCAAGAAATAGTCCGGTACCGATTGTACCACCGAGAGAAATCATCGTAAGGTGACGAGATTTTAATCCGCGTTTTAATTCACCTTGTCCTTGTGTAGTTTGCGTTTTAGAGGTAGCTTGATTCGTTGCGCTATTCATGTTCAACACTCCTTTTCTTGTAAGATAGGAAGGAACGGGGGAGAAAAATACAAAAAAACGCCAAAGGAATTTGGCGGAACGTTTCACAAATAACCACCCCATCATACCCTTCCGTTAAGATAGCACCCCACGTTTACACGGTAATTTTGTAAACGTGACAGTTCTGTTCCTTTCGGAGACAGCCCCAGCTCATAATTCCAGAGAAGAAATATAAACTTCGGCAACTTTTCCTTTCAAACGGAGTCGGTGACATTCTCTGTGTCTCGTCCGTTTTACTCATAAAAGTCGCAACCTCTACCTCATCGGATTGATGAGGATTTGATATATTGCTAAGATTTTTAATATATGGCAATTGTAATGACTTTCTGAATATATTGCAAGATATTTTGTTAGGAAAAGTCAAAAAATATCGGTTATTGTATAGGAAACGCTTGCAAAACTCCACCCGAACCTACTATTATGTAACAATAAGCAAAGAAAAAATTGTTATACAAATGTTTCGCAAAAAATATTGAAAAACCCTCTAAAATTAAAAGAAAATTCAGAAAATATAATTCGACATAAGTATCAAAAGAGGATTATTCCTTAAATTCGTTTCAAAGAATAAGTATAAATCTGATAAATAGAATGAATATTCTTTTTATTCCTGGTAAAATTGAAGTATTGTTTAATTGAAAAGGGGAAATCAACATGAAATTAGAAACAGAAAGGCTTTATATAGTACCGTGTACAGAAGAGGGGATGCACGTTGCGAGCAAGCAAGGATATGATAGTGGTCCACATATTGTAGGACATGTAGAAACTGTAAAAAAAGATAAGGAAATATTACCTTGGGGCGCGTGGTATGTCATTCGAAAAGAAGATGACATCGTTCTAGGTGATATAGGGTTTAAAGGGAAACCAAATGAGGAACATATAGTAGAAATTGGTTACGGATTTATTGAGAAATATTGGAATAAAGGGTATGCGACAGAAGCTGTAAGAGAGCTAATAAATTGGGCTTTTCAAACAGAAGAGGTAGAAACGATTATTGCAGAGACACTTCTTGAAAATATTAGCTCGATTCGTGTATTAGAGAAACTACATATGAAGAGAATTGGCACTACAGAAACGATGATTAATTGGAAAATAGAACAATAAAAAATACCGCTCGAAGTATATCGGGCGGTATTTTTTATTGTTATGGTAGCATTTGTTTTTGATTATTCGGATATCCAGCTGTCGATGCGTTAGAACGCTTGGAATGATTGCGAACAGCAATGAAAATAGAAATAATAACGACAAGACCAACTGCCACGTAAGAAAGTGAAATAATAGTTGGATCAACTTTAAATGTAGTAAGCAGTGTACGAATGTTTGTAAAGATAATAAGGCCGCCAACTAATACGCCAAGTAAATGAGAAGGAACGATGCGCACTAACCATGCAGCGATCGGTGCCGCAACGATACCACCGAGCATAAGAGAAAATACCCAAACCCAGCTTACTTGTTCCCAGCCAAGAGAAATGAAAAAGCCGATTGTTGCAGCGAGTGAGACAGGAAACTCACTCGTGTCTACAGATCCGATAACTTTTCTAGCTTCATTTCCTCTTGCCAAAAGTACAGGTGTCGTAATTGGCCCCCAGCCACCACCACCAGTTGAATCAACGAATCCAGCAAATAAGCCAAGCGGAACAAGCTGTTTAGCAGACATACGCTTATTTGAAGTAACAATTTGTTTTTGAATGAGGAATCGTAATAAAATATAAACCCCTAAAGTAAATAAAAATACGGAAATGTACGGTTTAATTACATCGCCAGGTAAATTACTTAAAAAACATGCTCCAATAAATGCGCCAATTGCTCCTGGCAATGTAAGCCTGGAAACGGTATATTTATCAACGTTTCCAAATTTGAGGTGAGATGCACCAGAAGCGGCGGTTGTAACGACCTCAGCTAAATGAACAGATGCGGAAGCTACAGCCGGTGCGATACCAAACATTAATAATAGTGAGGTAGATGTTACCCCGTACGCCATTCCAAGCGCCCCATCAATCAATTGAGCGAAAAATCCAATAATAGCAAAGACAATTAATTTCTGCATAAATAATCCCCCTGTAATAATAAATGAAAAAGACACTTTTCCCGTATGAGAAAAGTGCCTTTGGTTTTTCCAATCAGCAATAATTAAATTTGTTTCATTATAATACATATTAATCGTATAAATCAACTAGGTTTTAAAGTTTTTTGAATTGAATGAAAGAAAAATAAAATATACAATAAAAGGATGGAGAGAAAGGGGAGAAAGACATGTTACGATTTGATCATCTCGTACACGCAGTACACGGTACACCGGAGGAAGCGGCGAAACAAATGCAGGAGCGTGGATTTCATACTGCACTAGGCGGAGAGCATACGACCTGGGGTACTTGGAATAGTTTATGTTATTTTGATTTATCCTATATAGAATTTTTAGCAATTCAGCATGAAGAAAAAGCGAAGAAAGCAGACAATCCATTAGTACAAGAAACAGTAGTGAAATTACAAGACGGAGAAGGAATGCTACAAATCGCAATTCGAGCAGATGCCATTGAAGACCTAGCAGTTAAGTTTAGTAAGCAAGGTTTACATACGATAGGACCATTTGAAGGGAAACGTATGAGAAAAGATGGCCGCCTTTTAGAATGGAAAATGTTATTTGTAAAGCAAGAGGAAAACGGACCGAAATTACCATTCTTTATACAATGGAATGAAACGGATGAAGAAAGAAGAAACGATTTACGTAACATAGGGACGATCACTGAACATAAAAACAAAGTACAACAAATTGAAACGATTCATTACGCAGTGAAAAATGTTCGAGAAACAGTACGGAAATGGAAAGAAGTAATGGGGCTAACTGCAAGCCAGGTCGTTAAGAATGAAGAATGGAATGCAGAGTGCCAAAGCGTATCATTTGGAGACGTTCATGTGCAGTTTTGTGAACCAAAAGGAGAAGGGTTAGTACTAGAACGTTTGAATCATCATGGCGAATATCCATTTGCAGTGGAGTGTAATGGGGAAAATAAACGAGAGCATGAAGTGTTAGGTAGTTTGTACATATATTGATAGAGGTGAACATAGTGGAAGAAATACTTAGAGAGATAGAGAGAAAACTAGAATGGCCTCGTATTACAAAGTGTACAGCTATTTCAAAAGGTTTTTCACATGAAGAGAAATATAAAATAGAATTAGAAAATAGAGTGACATATTTTGTAAAAATATGTGATGCTGTTCATTTTGAACGTAAACAAGAAGAATATACGTATATGAAACAATTAGAGTTATTACATATTCCTACGCCTAAGTTAATTCATTTTATAAAGCTGGAGGATTTAAAAAAATGTATTCAAGTATTTGAATGGATCCAAGGTGTAAATGGTGAAGAAGGTTTAGGGAAACTATCGGTGGAAGAACAGTATTATGCAGGAAGAAAAGCAGGAGAAGTATTAAAGAGAATCCACTCAATTGAAAGAGAAAGTGCAAGTAATAAATGGGAAACGGTTCGATGGAATAAATACGAAAGATACGTAGAAGCGTTAGCAAACTATGAAATAGACTTCCTTGATTTGAAGCCAGTATTAAGTTTTGTAGGGGAGCATAAACAATTATTGAAAAATCGCCCAATCACATTTTTACACGATGACTTCCATCCAGCAAATAGTATGATTCATAATAAAGAGTTTATCGTTATCGATTTTGGTGGATATGATTTTGGCGATCCAATACATGATTTTTATAACGTAGCGATCTTTACTACAAGAATAAGTAAACCATTTGCGGTTGGACAAGTTCACGGTTATTGCGGGGGAGAACCGTCACTTCACTTTTGGCAGCTGTACTCATTATATGCAGCAATGACATTCCCAGCTGATATCGTATGGACAAACCGAAGCACGCCACATTTAGTAGATGATATGAAGGAAAGATTGAACGGAATTTTAGAAGATCATAACAATTTTTCATCCTATATTCCAAAATGGTATCAATCACAACATGAGGATATAATAAACAATAAGTAATGGAGGGATTTATATGGATAAAATAGCGGTAATTTCAGATATTCACGGTAATATTCCAGCTTTAGAATCTGTGCTGCAAGATATTAAATTAAGAGGAATTGAGCGCATCATTTGTCTTGGAGATTTAGTCGGAAAAGGCCCTCATTCTAGCGAAGTGATTGAAATCATTCGTAAAGAATGTGATGGAGTTGTAATGGGAAATTGGGATGATTTCATTACAAAACCGACTGAATTTGAGGCATTAAAATGGCATCAAAAACAACTATCGGAAGAACAAAATGACTATTTAAGAAGCTTACCGTTTTCAATCGAATTTTTTATGAGCGGCAAACTGATTCGTATGTTCCACGCTTCACCGAGAAGTTTATATGAAAGAATTCAACCACATGCCTCAAGAGAAGAGCGTATTAGTATGTTCGAAAATAGTGAGCTCACAGAGAATATAGAAGGGGAAAGAAAACCCGATGTCGTTTGCTACGGTGACGTTCACCAAGCATTCGTTCAAAACTTCAGAGGGAAAACGTTATGTAATGCTGGTAGTGTAGGTAATCCTCTTGAAATTACACAAGCTTCCTATTTAATATTTGAAGGAACTTATAATGAAAAAGAAGCAGCGAGCTTTTCTATTCAACTCGTACGTGTACCATATGATATTGAACTAGCCATCAGGCTAGCAGAAGAACTCGATATGCCAGAAATTGAAGAATACAAACAAGAATTACGGACTGCTTTATATCGAGGGTTTAAGGGAAAGTAAGTCAATTATAAAATACCACTCATAATAATGTTATGTAAACTGTTTGTGGGAGGAATATCATGAACCGAAAACAACGAATCAAAGAAATTGTAGATCACATATTGAAGCTAAACTTAACCCATCCAACAAGAGTTGGTGTAAGCGGTATAACAGCGTCAGGAAAAACAACATTTGCAAACGAACTAGCGGAAGAAATAAAAAAACGAGGATTACCAGTAACACGCGCCAGCATTGATGATTTTCATCATCAGAGAGCGATTCGCTATGCACAAGGTAAAGAATCAGCAAGAGGGTATTACGAAGATGCACACGATTATACGGCTTTTAAAGAAAGGTTATTAAATCCTTTAGGACCTAACGGGAATTTACAATATGAAACGATTTCTCATAATTTAATAACGGATATCCCTGTACATAATGAGCTGTTAAGGGCCCAGCCCAATATGGTACTCATAGTAGATGGAACATTTCTATTGAAAAAAGACGTTGCGCATTTATTTGATTATAAAATTTTCGTAGATACAGATTTTGAGATTGCAAGAAAACGTGGTGCAAAGCGCGAGACTGAGGCTTTTGGAAGTTATGAAAAAGCAGAGAAGATATTTTTGAATAGGTATCATGCGGCTTGTAAGATGTATATAGAAGAGCATAATCCGAAAGAGTGTGCGGATGCTGTATTTCGGAATAGTGATTTAGCAAATCCAGAAGTTATATTTCATGAGCGAAAGTAATACACAATCAAAAGTATATGTATAGACTTTTATTTAAAGTTATAATTCTCGTATAATTAAATTAATTTTAAGAAGTAAAAAACGGGGGATAGGGCAATTAAAAAACTGTAAAAAAGGGGATAAAAAAATGACAGAAGTACTAGAACTAAAAGAAGAACTACTACAAATTAAAAATAATAATTATGCTGTACCAGAAGACGTAGATGCATATCCATATGCGCAGTGGATGTTAGATTATATCGGTTCACCTGATGCTGAATTACGTGATGATTTAATTTATAGTACGCTTCACACATGGATTACAAATGATGTATTTAGACAAAAAGAGTTACGAGGATTAATGTTACAAGCAATTAGTCCTGATTATTTATTTTATAAAATTGGTGAAAAGGGCACAGACTCTGTATTTAAACGTGCATTCTCCGTACTAATTCCACCACTTATTTTATCTGTTCATGAAAGAGAACCATTGTTATCTGAAGAACAACTGTACAGTGTGGCAGAACAAGTACTGGAATATGTATATTTAGAAGAAGATGTAAGAGGTTACGTAGAAGGAAAAGGTTGGGCACACTCTACGGCGCATGCGGCTGATGCACTAGATGCGTTAGCACGTACAATACAAAATCGTGAGTTTTCATATGCAATACTAGCTGCTGTTCGTCAGAAGGTTCGCTTACAAGATTACGTATATATACACTTTGAGGATGAGAGATTAGTAGCGCCAATTATGTCGTTACGTCACCAAAATATTTTAACTGAAGAAGAGTGGAGCAATTGGCTACATAGTATAGCAACTGTTGAAGACATTCGACATCCGCAGCATGCTATTTTAGTACAAAATATTAGAACTTTCCTAAGAAGTTTTTATTTCAGAGTTTTAGAGACAGAAGGTAGTACAGCCTTTACAGATGATATATTGGAGACTTTGAAGGGTTTACGTAGGTATTAAAAGTGATTCATCCTTAGAAACAATGAATAGATATTAATTTTGAAAAATTTATTAGAAATTTATTTTTATATTGTACCCTTTCAATATAGGTTGAAAGGGGTGTCAAATGAAAAAATTATTGAAGTCAGTGAAAATAATATTTTTAATGTGTATTAGTATGATTTTCTTTGGAACAGGCGCTGTATTTATATATCATAACTATCAATTAAAAATCGAATCGAAATTAATGAAGAATGAAGGTGAACTTGTTAATTTCGATAATAAAAAAGTGAATATTTATAATGAGGGGAGCGGGGAGGATACATTTGTATTTATGGCCGGATCTGGAATTGCCGCTCCTGTTTATGAATTGAAAGGCTTATATAGTGAATTTTCAAAAGAAAACAAGATTTCTGTAATTGAGAGAGCGGGTTATGGATACAGTGACGTTTTTCAAGATGATAGAGATATTGATACGATATTAGAACAAACGAGAGAAGCGCTTATTCGAAGTGGAAATAAACCACCTTACATTTTAGTACCACACTCTCTATCGGGAATAGAGGCTATTTATTGGGCACAAAAATATCCAAGTGAAGTAAAAGGGATTATTGCGTTAGATATTGGTTTACCTAAACAGTACGTAACTAATAAAATAGGTATGCTTGATTCATTAAAAATAAAAGGGATGAATATTTTAACGAAATTTGGTTTTCAGAGATTAGCTCCCTCTATTACTTATAATCCCGAAGTCATTCGTCAATCCTTTTTAAACGAACAGGAAAAAGATATTTATAAAGCGCTTACGTATAAGAGGGCTTTTAATGATGATATGAAGCAAGAACTTTTACAAAGCTACAATAACAGTAAAAAATCAAATTCCTTATCGATCCCAAAAGAAACACCAATGTTATTTATAGATGCGATTGCTAGGCAATATAAAGATTCGAATTATACAAAGCAAAAAAACGAAGATTATAAGGAGTTTGCTAGCAAGTTATTAATAGCTGATGTAAAAATAATTGAAGGTACACATAGCATTTATTTATACGCTCCTGATGAAATATACAAATTTACTATGGACTTTATTAAGAATAAAGTAATGAAGAACTAAGCTATTGTTATTTTAGTGATGAAAGGTCTACATAATGAAAGTATATAACATATTAATTGTTGAAGACGATTTGATTATAGGAGAATTATTACAAAAAATTTTACAGCGCGAGAAGTATAATGTGTGTTGGGAAAAAGAGGGAAGGAAAGTTCTTGATGTAATTCATGAAATAGATTTAGTCATAATGGATGTTATGATGTTATGTTACCAGGCGAAGATGGTTATCAAATTACAAAGAAAATAAAAAATCTAGGATTAAATATTCCAATTATATTTCTATCAGCTAGGAATGATATGGATAGTAAACTAAAAGGTTTGACTATTGGAGAAGAATACATGATAAAACCTTTTGATCCTAGAGAGTTGTTATTAAGGATTCAGAAAATGTTAGATAATCAATATGGTACATTCACGCAAATTAACCATTTATTTATAGATGCAGAATATAAAAGAGTTTTCATTAATGATTTGCGTAATGAAGTTGCTTTTACAGCAATCGAACGTAAAATATTCTTCTATTTATATGAAAATAGAGATAGAATTTTATCGAAAGAACACTTCTATGATTACCTATGGCAACTTGAAGATAGAAATCAAAATATCATGAACGTACATATAAAGAAAATCAGGACCAAAATTGATGATAAAACGGGTGATATTATTCAGAACATATATGGAGAAGGGTATAGACTAAATACCTATATGAAGAAATGAACTTAAAGAAAAAATATCAGTTACTATTACTCTCCACTATTATTAGCGTACCACTGTTATTATTGTCAATTAGTATCTTTGTATCAGTTATTTATAATGTTGTCTTTAAAACTAAAAATAAGAACATTCCTTTTCACGAATCCTATGCATATCCTACGATGTTAATCATATTTTTATTATCACTATTAATATTAGCTTTTGTATTTTCAAAATCGATTAACACAGTATTAAATAAAATTAATGTATTAAATCAAACGATTCGAGATTTAGCAAGTGATAAAAAAATCCCTAATATAATAAATGTTAAAAGTGATGATGAAATGGGAGAGCTGATTAAATCAGTAAATTTGCTTATAGAAAGAACAACTTATCGAGAATTAGAACTAAAACAACAGGAACAAATAAAAAAAGAACTATTAAATAAATTACGGCATGATATTAATACACCCTTAACAGCAGTCAGATTACAATTATATTATTTAGAAGGTGAGTACAAGGAACAAGCACCAGTACTTGAATCAATGTATGAGCAGATACAATATATAAGTGATTTAACTAACGAATTTAATATTCAATCTACAGAGACCTTAGAGAATACTTATATTGTGAATGATGAAGTTAATATACATAATTTAATAGAAAATATGATTAAAAAATGGAGCTATTTGTATAGCATTCATAAAATTGAATTAGCATATAATCTACAAGATAAAGAGTTGATATGGAATAGTAATGAGTTATGGATGCAAAGGTTATTTGATAATATTTTTCAAAATGTCCTTAAACATTCTAAAGCTAAAAAACTCAAAATTATTATAGATGAAGATATTGTTTCCTTTAGAGATAATGGGATTGGGTTTGATATAAACAGTAAAGGTACGGGACTTGGTTTGAAAAATATTGAAGATATATCAAAGATGTTCGATGTAAAATACACTTTACAATCAAATAGTGGGGGTACTATGTTTTCATTTGAAAATACTAAAGTTTAGAGCAAATTACATAAAACCACCATCTCCCAACCATACTAATAAAATGTGTTGGAGGTGAATGTTATGGACGAAAAAGACTTTGAAAAAGTTTATAATGAATACTTACATCAAGGAGAAGAGCAAGCTCAATTTGAAGTAGACCATGAAGTCAATTCAGGAGCAGAACAAATTGTTGCCGTTCGTAAAAATGATGATGGGGATTTAATAGCGTTTAAAACAAGTAGCGGAAGAGAGTTAGATTATATGGCTGCACTTAGTGAAGCGAAATCAGGGAAGTTAGCTCATGTGGACGTATTTCATAAGTATGGTAGAGATATTATACGTAGTGAACCTGATGGAATAAAGGAAAATAACTTAGATAATTTACCTTCATTTTAAAAGGGTAAACCTCAAGAAGAGAATGTTCATTTCGATATTCTCTTCTTTGTTTTGCGAAGTTTTCCTTGCAAATAGACGGTTCATTTTTAAAGTGCAATCATACTTTTAAAGAGCGCTCTAAATTTCTCTTTATCTTCTGCTGTAAATGGTTTTGGTCCCTTTGTACGCTTACCGCTTTTTCGAACCATTGCACTTAAATACCGTGTTTGTAACAATTGTTCAATGTTATCATTCGTATACTTATAGCCTTTATGGTGTAGCACGATACAGCCTTTTGCTAAAGCGAGCGAAGCAAGACCGTAATCTTGTGTTACTATTAAATCTTCTTTTTGAGCTAATTGCATAATTCGGTAATCTGCAGCATCTGCTCCGGAATCAACATAAATTGTTTCCACACCTTTAGGCTGCTGAGCATTAGAATAATGAGAAAAGCTAGTAACGAGGGTTACAGGGATTTCTGCATTCGTAGCTTCAAAAATAATTACATCTTTTACAGGACAAGCATCTGCATCAACGTAAATGTTCATTTTTATCACTCCTATAACTAGGTTCGTGTTGATAATAATGGTAGATTTTTCTTTTGTCAAACGATAAAGCTTTATGTAAAGTCATTTTCCACAAATTAAAATAGCTTCTCGCAAACGAGAAATACCTTCCTCAATTTGATCAATATCCACTTTTCCATAAGATAAACGAATATAACCATC
This sequence comes from Bacillus sp. MMSF_3353, assembly GCF_030733445.1. Classification (NCBI taxonomy): domain Bacteria; kingdom Bacillati; phylum Bacillota; class Bacilli; order Caryophanales; family Bacillaceae; genus Bacillus; species Bacillus sp. MMSF_3353. The sequence goes on along the minus strand of NZ_JASHJA010000007.1, from coordinate 133,861 downwards.
TTTCGCGCCGAAAATACTACCAGGCATAAATGCAATTTCTTGTTTTAAACTTTGCATAATAAGTTGTTTTTCGTTTATCGGTTCTTTTAATTTTCCCCATATGTATATACCGCCGGTCGGGTTTGAAAAAGAGATTTTATCGTGAAGTTGCTCATTTAAGGCGCGAACGATAACGTCTCTTTTTTCTGCTAATTGTTTTCGTAACGGTACGATATGAGATTGAAATGGTACTGTTTCGAAAAATTGTTGCATAAGCCACTGTGGGAAAATACTCATACCTAATTCCATTTGGTGTCTTGCGTCGGATAACCTTTCTACTACAGACTGCGGGGCGACAAGCCAGCCGACTCGTAAACCTGGTGCAATCATTTTAGATAAGGAATGTACATAAATGACAGTTCCGTTTTCATCAATAGATTTCAAAGTAGGGCAAGGTTGTTTTTTTTCTAGCGCAAGTAAACTGGACGGATCATCTTCAACAATTGCAATTCGTAAGTCTGCGCAAAGTGATAACAGTTTTTTTCTACGGTTTGGATGCAGCATTGTTCCTGTAGGATTTTGGAAATTTGGATTTAAAAAGATCATTTTAATACGATGTTTTCTATATAACTCTTGCACATCATCTGGATTAATACCGTGTTCATCGACAGGTAACGGGAAAATACGAATACCTGCTGATTGGAATAACGGTAAGGAATAACAGTGTGAAGGACTTTCGAAAGCAACTGCATCACCGGGATTTAATAAACATTGAACGATAAGGTGAAGTGCTTGCTGTGCGCCAGATGTAATCATAATGGATTGTTCAGTCGCTTCAACTTTTAAATATTCCTTCATATATTTTACGACCGCTTGTCTTAGCAGAAGATAGCCTTGCGGATGATCGTAACTTAATGAATGCGTTAACGGTTGTTCTCGTAAAATCGTTTGTAGTTGATCGTGAGGATAGAGGTTACAACCGAGCTCTCCATTTGCAAAATCTATAATGTTTTCATTTTGTTGTACTTCCGCCCGAATATGGCGAAGTAACGGCAAGTTTGGTAAAAAAGTGCCACCTTCTACGAAATTTCTCCAATTCGGCGTTAATGTTGGAGAAACGCCCCACATATGTGTACTTACACGTGTCCCTTTACCAGTCGTACTTTCCACAATCCCCATAGCACGTAGTTCATTATAAGCAGTCGTTACCGTACTTCGGTTTACATTTAACTGCATAGCTAATTTCCGTTCAGAAGGGAGGAAGCTACCAGGTGGAAGTTCTCCGTATGTAATACGCTTTTCAATAAAGTCAACAACTTGCTGATAAATAGGGATTTTACTGTCGTTATCTAGCTTCCATTCCATACAAACGCCTCCGTATCTCTTAACTATATCAAGTATAACAAATTGGCTGGGTAAAAAAACAGCCAATTGGACGGTGTTATATCCAGCCAATTTTACTATGCTAAATATGGAAGGGGAGATTCGGATGAAACGATGGCAAATGGAATGGCTCCTAGTATCAGTAGCATTAGTATGGGGAGCAAATTATACAATTGGAAAATATGGCGTGGCATATATGTCATCCATTCAATTTAATAGTTTACGATTTTTAGTAGCATCTCCGGTATTATTACTTATTACATTTATGATGGAACGTTCATTACGTATTGAAAGAAAAGATTGGTTACGATTAGTAGCAGTCGGTATTGTTGGTACGGCGATGTATCAAACGATGTTTATGCTATCTGTGAAATATACTTCAGCAACGAACGCCTCATTATTAATTGCGATGTCACCTATATTTACAGGGATATTAGCAGTATTACACAAACAAGAACGTTTTTCGATGAAAGTACAAATTGGTTCAATAATAGCGTTTATTGGTGCAGCATTCGTTTTATTAACAGGACATACAGGAGGAGCTACTTATGAATATGCGTGGCTCGGAAATGTAATTGGATTAGTCGCAGCAATTGCGTGGGGATGGTATCCAATATTAGCGCAACCTCTTATTACAAAATACTCCGCAATGAGAGTCACATCATGGTCTACTTTAATTGGGATAGTACCACTTGTTATATACTGTTTATTCAACGTAAATTCTTTAACGTGGCCAGTAGATACGCCAAGCTGGGGATCACTAGCATATTCAATCATCTTTGCAACCATCTTCGGACTAGCAATGTGGTATGTCGGTATTAGTCAAATAGGTTCAACAAAAGTAATGGTTTATATGTATCTCGTACCATTATTCGCAGTTATCTTTGCAGCAGTAACAATTGGGGAGCAAATTAATATGATGCAACTCGTTGGCGGACTTATTATCTTTGTGGGTCTATATGTTGTAAAAAAAGGCGGAATGAAAAAGCCAGCTCTCAATTTAAAAAAAGTAAGTTAACAGTAAAAAGGATCTCTTTCATATAGAAGGAGATCCTTTTTGTTTTCGTAATAAAAGGGTTTGTTTAACGGCCCATTTTTGATGATCGTGAAGGAGAAGTTCGACAGCAAGTAAAGGAGACATCCACCTTAGAACATGATCATCCTCACAGTTTTCAGTTTGTTTCTGCACCATGTTCGCAATATAAAAGAACCCGTCATTTAAATAATATATATCTTCATTTTCTGCATAAAAATATCGAGCTGCATTACCGATATATTGATCAATTTCAATTGCCCATCCTAATTCCTCTAGTAGTTCACGGTGCAAACACTCTTCTTTTGTTTCATTACCTTCCATACCACCACCAGGTAAAAAGTAACGGTCTCCTTTTTGGATAACAGCAATCATTGAAGAAGATGAATGGAAAATAATCGCATAACAACTAGGTCTTAATACATAATGAGTGGTAGATTTTTTCAAGCCAAACGTAAGTTTTGAAATCATAAAATACGACCTTTCTCTATAAAATACATAAAAGGAATATTAAGGTAAGTATAATCTTAATAGATTGGAGTGGTAACAACATGATAAATCGAAAATGTTCAAGGTGTAAAGAGATAACAGGTACGCTGCACGGTGGTAAAAAATTTAAGGAAGAATTTTTATGTGAGGACTGTTTGCAAAAAGGAATTGCGAACGGGGAAATCGAATTATCACAAGTGGAGAAAGAACAAACTTCGTATCTTTCTATAAAAATATTAAAAATAATGAGTGTTATTTATTTAATAGTATCTATTATAACCGCTTTTTCTGCTGGAGCATTTATACAGGATCCAGGGCTTGGTGGAATATTCTTTTCAATAACAGGTGCAGTTGGTGTTATGATAATTGGATCGATATTTCAGTCTGTTCTTGTATTTTGTGGAATATGGGTATTCATCCTTTTAGTAGAAACAGTCATTAAAATTTATGAAAAAATGAAGTGAGTGAGAGGGAGAAACATATGCAAGTAAGAAACATCCAAGGGGAAGATTATGTAAAGATTCATTCTGTTTTAAATGATTGGTGGGGCGGGAGAGATATGTCTGCTATGTTGCCAAAACTGTTTTTTGTTCACTTTCAAGAAACGAGTTTTATCATTGAAGAAGATGGTGAAACGTTAGGTTTCTTATGTGGATTTTTTTCACAAACATATAAAGATGAAGCATACGTTCATTTTATCGGTGTAAATCCGAAGTATAGAAGAAGAGGAATCGCATCGACATTGTATTCTTATTTCTTTGATGCCGCTCGTGCAAATAACCGTAAAGTTGTAAAAGCAATTACGTCACCAATTAACAAAAAGTCGATACAGTTTCATCAAGAAATCGGTTTTCGGATTGAGGCTGGGGATGATGAGGTAGAGGGTGTATCGGTACATACAAATTATGATGGGAACGGCGGTAGTAGAGTATTATTTTTAAAAAATGTATAAAAGTAGGCTAGCTTAACGTTAGCCTTTTTGTTGTGAGGAGATAAAAATATGGAGAGTAAACAAAGTAGAAATGAGTACTTACGACGCATTCATAAAGTACAAGATTATATAGAATCACACATAGATGATCCACTTTCAATTGAAGAGTTAGCGGATGTAGCAGGATTTTCAAAGTTTCATTTTCATCGGATTTTTAAGGGGATAGTAGACGAGCCATTATCACGGTATGTAAACCGATTGAAGTTAGAAAGGGCAACAAATCTACTTACATATCGCACAGATATGACAATTACACATATTGCGTATCACTTCGGATTCACAGATTCCGCAGTTTTCTCCCGTACATTTAAAAATTATTACGGAGTAAGTCCGTCGCAATATCGAAACGATAATAGCAAGAATTGCAAAGACGTAAGGAGAGCTTCTCAATACAATGAGTGTAAGAAGGTTCGAGGAAATGTTGAAATTGTAACAGTGGACGATATAAACGTCGCATACATAAGACATATCGGTACATATGAAGAGTTAACGATAGCTTTTCCAAAAATGATAGAGAAATTATTTCATTACGCAGCGGAGGAAAACTATTATGTATTTGAGAATACGAAAGTATTAACCATTTACCACGACCATCATGAATTTACTGAGGACAACCATTTAAGAACTAGTTTATGTATAACAATTCCGGATGAATCCGCAGTAGAAACGAGCGACATTGGAATAATGGTAATACCTTCTGGAAAGTATGCGATAGGTCATTTTGAAATATTCCAAGATGAATATAAAGGAGCATGGGATTTCTTATACGGTGAGTGGCTTCCAAATAGCGGATATAAACCGAGAGATTCATATCCTTTTGAAATGTATAAAAATGACCCAAGGCAGCACCCAGAAAATAAACATATAGTTGATATATATGTACCTATCGAACCTTTTTAATCATTGATTAAGGGGGAAGAACAATGCAAACTGCTGAAAAGCTAGAGTGTATTATAAAAGAAGAATACAAAAATATTAATGGTATGTTAGTAGTACAGAAAGGTAATGTTATTTTTGAAAACTATTATAACGGTCACGGTCCAAATGATGCATTTCATATAGCGTCAGTTACAAAAACGATAATCTCTGCTTTAATTGGGATATGTATAGATAAGGGCTATATAAAAAACGTTGATCAAAAAATAATAGAATTTTTCCCAGACTATAATTGTAATTCATCTGAAATAACAGTGCGGCATCTACTTACTATGACAGCTCCATACCCTTATGCAGATTGGCAGGAACCGCTAGAAGAATTATGTACGCAAGAGGATTGGGTACAGTATACACTTAATAGAATGGGGAATGGCGGAGAAATCGGATCTTTTAAATACTCATCTGCAGGAGCTCATGTACTATCAGCAATTATTACGAGCGCAACAGGAAAAGGTGCCCGTGAATTTGCGAATGAATACTTATTTCAGCCACTCGGCATGAGAGAAATTCCAAACTACAATATGAAAGCATTTGGATTTGATGACTTATTCGGAAAAGATGTAAAGGGATGGGTTCATGATCCAAATGGTATTTCGACAGGCGGCTGGGGACTAACGTTAACGGTTAAAGATATGGCTAAGTTTGGACAGCTGTATTTGAATGAAGGTATTCATAATGGAAAACAAATACTATCAAAATCATGGATAAAAGAATCGACAACAATGAACCAAAATCAATACGGTTACTTATGGTGGTTACGAGAAGAGGATGGAATCTTTTCATACTGTGCAATGGGCGATGGTGGGAATGTGATTTGCTGCGTACCAGAGAAGGAGCTCGTGGTGGCGATCGCTTCTGAAGTCATACCGAATGCAGGGGATAGATGGAAGTTAATTAAAGAGTCCATATTTCCTTATTTCAAAGATTAATATGGTTATTTTTATAAAAACAAGAATGAAAGGTTTAGTTAAACTTGTTTTGTTCTTCATAATAGAAAAAAGTGTTGTATTAACTAAGTTGAGCAACTAAGATTAGAAAACTTCAACACCTATACGATTATTGAATAGGTGTTGAAGTACTTTATAATTTGTTTAGGTACTTTTAATTTTTCGATGTATTAGGTATATCATGCCAAACACAATTACCAGCAAGATAAATTTAATTAATTCCATTAGGCTAATATCCCATTTTGTTTCTACTCCATCTGTTAAATAAAATACATTGAACATGCCATGTAAAATTGCAGGTGTTATCACAGAATGGCTATACTCTCTTGTATACGTCAAAATTATAGATAATATAAATAAAAACGAGAGATAGCTTAATATTCCTACAAACCATAATTCATAGTTTTTATAAAAGATTGATACTGGCAAATGCCATAAAGACCAAAGCGATGCAGTAATGATTGCTGTTTGTTTTAATGAATATTTTTTTCGTAAATGGTAATGGAAATTTCCACGCCATATGATTTCTTCTAAAAATGCAGACAAAGCAGCAATTGTAAGACCAATGAGTAGGAGAAATCCTAATTCATTACAATAATTAAATAAGAATTTTATATTATAAATATAAAAATAGAAATGCAGACATAGCCCTAGAAGTATTGGGAATAAAATGGAGAAAATCAAAGTTCTTATTTTTGGACGTGAAATTCCAAATGTATGAACTATTTTTTGTTTCTTATATAATTTCTGATATAAAATAGCAGCTAAAAGCGGAATAACCATCGTAAACCCTAAGTAATTACGACCATTTTCTATGTTCAGTAAGATTATATATACAAGCGATGTAAGGCAATACATACATAATGTTGAATGATAAACTATGTTTCTATTTATATTTTTCACCTACTTACATGTATAAGTGATTAATCAAATATCCGATATTTTAATTATATATGAAATGGAAATTACATATGTTGAACTTGTAGAAAAAGTTAGACTAACCCCGTAACTTTTATGAGCAAAAAATCGTTTAACAAAAGAAAGGATTTTCAATCACGAATGGGGGAGAACAATGAAGATTCTAATTCTAGGTGGTACACGATTTTTAGGAAGAGCTTTTGTAGAAGAGGCTTTAAAAAGAGGGCATGAAGTTACATTGTTTAATCGCGGAACGAATAAAGAAATTTTTCCTGAAGTAGAGCAGTTAATTGGTGACAGAAATGATGATGTTTCAAGTTTAGAAAATCGAAAATGGGACGTTGTCGTAGATACGTGTGGATTTTCTCCGCATCATATTAGAAATGTTGGAGAAGCCTTACGGGATAATATAAAGCATTATATATTTATTTCAAGTCTTTCCGTATATAAAGATTGGATTCCGCCTCATATAAAAGAAGATTATATATTACAACCCGAACCAACGGGTGATCAAATAAAGACTGTGGAGAATGGTGAAGTTTCTCCTTATGAGTATTACGGTGCGCTGAAAGTATTGTGTGAAAAAGAAGCAGAGAAGTATTGGCCAGGGCGTGTTTTACACGTAAGAGCAGGACTTCTTTCAGGGATGTTTGATTATACAGATCGGCTTCCATACTGGATTGGGCGTGTAGCAAAGGGAGGAGAAGTGTTAGTTCCAGGAAGAAAAGACCGTCCAGTGCAGATAGTTGATATAAAAGACGTGGCAAACTGGGGAATAAACATGGCAGAAAACAATAAAGCAGGTACATTCAATGTAACAGGTCCAAGTTATGAATTGACGATGGAAGAGCTATTAAATACTTGTAAAAAGGTTACGAATAGTGATGCTGCATTCGTTTGGGTAGATGAATCGTTTTTGAATGAATATAAGGTGCAGCCTTGGACAGAGATGCCACTATGGCTTCCTGAAACATTTTCATTAGAAGGTGAGACGAAGCCGTGGAAAGGTGGTTTTTCTATTAGTATTGAAAGTGCTGTTAAAGAAGGACTTACTTTTAGAAGGTTAGAACATACAGTTACAGATGTGTATGAGTGGATAAAGAGTGTGGATGAATGGGAATTAAAAGCAGGTATTTCAGGAGAGAGGGAGAAAGAGTTGCTAGAAAAGTGGTATCAATCAATTTAGGGAATCCTTTTTGTATGTAATTGATTGAACATAAGCGATGGAAGGATAAAAAGCTATGTGGAAAAACACAATTCACAGTATCTCACAAAACTTAAGTTTCAATAATCCAGCTAAAAAGGATGAACTCGCTGAAGTTCACAAAAATTTGCAGGTGGAATTACCGAATGATTTATATCAATTATTACAGGAAACAAACGGTGTAGAAGGTGAATACGGGGATTTTATATGGTCTACTTCAAAAATTAAAACTGAAAATATGAATATGAGAAATATAGTTGATTTCAAGGGTTTATATATGCCTTTTGACTGTTTATCATTTATTGCTGATGGCGGAAATGGTGATTTGTTTGGTTATTCCATTTTGAATGGAATCGTGCAAAGAGATGATATATATGTATGGAATCATGAAAATGATAGTAGAACTTGGGTTGCTCCTTCGTTAGAAACGTTTATGAAGTGGTGGGAAAGTGGGAAGATAAAAATTTAAATATAGTATCATGAAAAACGCCTTGTTACGAAAGAAACAAGGCGTTTTTGACAATCAACTAATCTACCAGTCTATCGGTTCTTCCCCGTACATGTCCCATAACTTAGGAAACATCTTTTTTAATCCTTCTTTGTCATCTTCATCCCAGTCTAACTTGATATCAACTTCCTCAGATTGTTCTTCTGTTTCAAACTCTTTTGCTTTCACACTACCAGCTGTGCCAATTTCTCCGTAAAACACAACGTAGTCTTTATACCGCATTAGATAGCAGTAAGACCTCCACCTCAAAATCGAGCAAATACGAGGAAGCCCCGTATAAATAAGTTGTATGAATTACATGTATTATTAGATTGTGTTTGTGACTATATTTTGGAAATTTTCTGTTGATTTACAATGTACGATAGTATATATTGTATATAAAGTATATATACAATATTTTTAAAAAGAGGTATTTGCATGCAAATCGTTATTACGAACACTTCAAAGGAACCTATTTATGAACAAATTGGTGTCCAAATAAAAAAACTTATTTTACTAGGTGATTTAAAGCAAGGAGATGCTCTTCCTTCAATGCGTCAGTTAGCAAAAGATTTAAGAGTAAGTATTATTACAACGAAAAGAGCATATGAAGAACTGGAAAAAGATGGTTTTATTTATTCGATTGTCGGAAGGGGGTCCTTTGTAGCAGAACAAAACATTGAAACTATGAAAGAAAAAAAATTAAAGACAGTTGAAGAAAAGTTGTGTGAAGCGATTCAAAATGCTAAACAAATGGATGTTTCTTTAAATGATCTAAAAGAAATGCTTACAATTTTATACGAGGAGGAAAACTCTTGGAAAACGTAATAGAACTTCAAAATGTCAGTAAATCTTTTAAAGGATTTCAAATTAAAAATTTTTCGATGGAAGTAAAAAAAGGATTTGTTACGGGTTTTATTGGGGGAAATGGATCAGGTAAATCTACAACGATTAAAATGATTATGAATCTAATGAACCCGGATAGTGGAAATGTCTCCTTATTTGGCATGAACTATTCGACTGATGCGAAGCGAATTAAAGAAAGAATTGGTTTCGTTTATGACGATAATGTGTTTTATGATGAACTCACATTAAAGGAAATTACTAAAATTATTGCGCCTGCTTATAAAAAATGGGATTTTAACCAATTTACATATTATAAAGATCTGTTCGAATTACCATTAAATAAAAAAATGAAAACATTCTCCAAAGGAATGAAAATGAAAGCCTCTCTTGCAATTGCCCTTTCACATCATGCTGAACTAATTATTATGGATGAGCCTACTTCCGGACTCGACCCGGTATTTAGAAGAGAATTATTGGATGTTTTACAAAATATTATGCAGGATGGTGAGAAAACTATCTTTTTCTCATCTCATATTACAACGGATTTAGACCGCATTGCTGATTATATTACATTTATTCAAAATGGGAAGCATATTTTTACAAAAGATATTTATGCCATTGCAGAAGATTATATTTTGGTCAAAGGACCACTAGATATGTTAGATTTTGATACTGAGCGTGAATTTATATCTGTATGTAAAGCAAATACAGGTTTCGAGGGATTGATTGAAAATGTAAATTCAATCGAAACTTTATTTAATAAAGAAGTGGTGATTGAAAAACCAAGTTTAGAGGATATTATGTATTTCATGAAAAAGGGGGAGTCAAGATGCTTAATTTAATTAAAAAGGATTTGATTTTACAAAAAACTTTTTTACCTGCTTATCTCTTATTTCTAGTTACCTATTTGTGGGCCGGCATGGATGTAGCATATGTCATAATCATTTGTAGTGCCGTTTTTGTAATTAACACTTATCAATCTGATGATAAAGATAATGCTAATATTTTAGTAAACTCATTACCGTATACTAGGAAGGAAATTATAAGTTCAAAATACGTTGGAACCTTATTTTTTACAATAGTAATCATCCCCTTTTGTTTGGTTGGAAAATATTTCATTTTAGACAGCATGGAATTTCAACTTTCCTTAGAAAGTTACATCCTAGGCTTCTTGGCAGTCATGCTGATTACTGCATTTTACATCCCATTTTTTGTTGCATTTAAAGTGAAAACACTTGTACCAGTTTTTATATTTTTATCTATTGGAGTTATATATTTAATGCGAAATACTCCATATTTATTAAATAAATATGCTAATGGCGTACTGACCTTTTTAAAAGAGATTTCAGATTTGAAATTATTTCTTATATTTGCTGTCATAGCAGTGGGGTGCTATGGGGTTTCATGGATATTATCTATTCGTATCTATCAGAACAAGGCTCTTTAATAGCAAGTTCTAAAAGGAGGGTCATTTAAATGACATCAAAAAAAGGGCGTCCTATTCGAATACGAAATTGGCTGAAAACTCTTGGAGCATTTTTCGTTATGCAACTAATTTTTATCATCCTTGATATGAATTTGTGAATACCGAACTTCAAGGAAGGAGGAGTTGGGGAGCGTCTCGTTAATTCAGAGTTCTTTACGGAATGGTTCGCTCCTTATAAAACAAAGCAATTTAACGTATTAACGGTAGTTATGGCTATTTTATTATCCCTAAATGTATTAACAAGTGCAATAAAAGACGCTTTTTCTAGAAAAAGAATTAATTAGCACACAAGTTGACCTTACGTCTTTTTTAATAATGTCTTAACAATATTTAAAAACAACAGGGGAAAGATAAAAACTCCATTTATTGAAGTTTTACTTTATCTTTTATAATGATGCCTTAGAAATTATTTGATTTTTCAGTTTTGTATATTGACAATGTTTCCATTCGTCCCCTATAATGCTTCTCTAGTGTGTGCAGTGATTGTGACATATGTATTTATACTTGTGATGACAAATGATGCGTATTGTTTTTGAAAAGTTAAAAAATTATTGAATGGAATAGAAAAATTTAGTAATCTTATTTGTACTGCGCATAAATAATAGTTTTGTAATGATACATTGGAGGGGGTTATTGTGGATCTTACGTTTAAAGTAGAGGAAACATGTTTTAATTACCGAGTCGGAGCAATTTGCAAACAGGATAATAAAATACTCATTTTGCAAGGTGACGGTGAAGATTTTTGGTATGTACCGGGCGGACGAGTGAAAATGCTAGAAAATAGTGAAGATGCATTAAAACGAGAGCTTGCAGAAGAAGTGGGTGTTCCTATTAAAGTGAAGAGATTAATATGGTCAGTAGAAAATTTCTTCACCCTTTCTGAGCGAAAGTTTCATGAAATTAGTTTTTACTATGAAGTAGAGCTGAAACAATTACCTGCAAATGGGGCGGATCAATATATTCTGAATGAAGAGGGTAGAACATATATGTTTAAGTGGGTACCGATAGAAGAATTAGATACATATAACTTACAGCCAGCGTTTATAAAAGATAAAGTAAAGGATGTATCAGTTCATACAGAACATATCGTTTTACAAAAGTAAACGTGTTTGAAGGGGGAAACGGTGAAGGGAACTAAAAAGGAAATACATATAGACGACAAAGTCATTCGTTACACACATATCGAAAAAGGTTCTAATACAATCTGTTTTATGTTTTCAGGTTCCGGTTACAATTATGATAAACCATTATTCTATTATGCAACGATGCTTATGCTTGAAAATAAAATAGATGTAGTACATATTCATTATTCTTATGACGAACAAGTAATGAATAAACTGATGGAAGAAGTAACAAAAATAGTGATGGATGATATTAATCCTGTAATGAAGGAAGTATTAAAAGGTGAGCAATACAATCATACGATATTTTTAGGGAAGTCACTCGGAACCATTCCGATTGCAAATGATTTAATGAAGAGAGAAGATTTTTTACAGTCAAAAATGATACTACTTACACCTTTACTAACTTTTGATTCCATTTTTGAGTCGATTTTACATAGTCGTCACGAAGGGCTATTAGTAATTGGAGATAAAGATCACCAATATAATGCAGATCAAATCGATCGGTTACATAAAACGAATTTACAAATTGAAGTTGTCAAAAATGCAAATCATTCTGTAAATGTTGGAGAATATGAAACCGAGAATTCAATCGAAGCAACAGCAAAAATAATAGAAAAGCTTAAAGAAGTTGTTAGGACAAACTAACTTATCAATACATGCAAAAAGAGGTGCAATTTGCACCTCTTTTTTACTTAATAAGCCTTAAGCACATGAAGTAAATAATCCTTACGATTCAGCGGATTATAATCAACACGTTTTCGAGTAGGGAAGGGAGCCTTCAGTTCTTTGTAACCAGATGGCTTCATTGTAAATATTCCTTCTCCTTCAGTGAATGAATGGAGTATTCGCTTAAAATGCTCTGTTTTCGCAACAGGTAATGAGCCTGTTAACTGGTAAGAATCATTGTGTAATATAGGTTCGCTAAAAGTTGCTGGAATAGCAACTAATTTATACATCGCGGTACTAATTGCGTACTCCGGTACATTCAATTCAAACTCGTTTACTGGTTCATATACACATGTTTCAGCTTGCTTTAAAGCATCCATTAGTACGAGTGGTGTTAAGTTTCTAAAATCACTTGCTGTTGTAACAGGACTAGCATAACCTGTATGTGTTAACGTGACGATAATGTCCGTAACTTCCCATCCGTATAAACCTTGTTTTAACGTTTGAAATACAGTATCTTCAATTGCTTTATGAAATGCTAATGGAAGTGATCCCAGTTCAACACCTAACTTATATGTTACGCCAGAATTAAGTTCACCACGTTCGATTTTAAAACCAATTGTTGCGTAAAATGGATTCGCTTTTCCGCCCATTACTTCAACACTTTTCCCTATGCCAATGGGTTTCTCAATACATACGACACGCGTATTTGAGAAAGTAACTTGCAAATTATATTTCTCATAAAGAGTTGTTTCAATTACTTCTTTTTGAACTTCACCGAAAAGGCGAATATATAGTTCATTATGAATATCATCTTTCCACACTTTAATGAGCGGATCTTCTTCACATAGCTCCATAAGTGCAGCGTATAGATCATGAATACGTTCTTTTGGTAATGCTTCAATAGCAGCTTCCATTTGTGGTTCGGCAAAGTGAATATCTTTTATATAATCAGTCCGTTCACCGATAATATCACCAATTTTAATATCACTAAGTCCCCACACTTTGCCAAATTCTCCGCTAGGAACGATTGAAGCTTGAACTGCATTTCCGTTATGAAACATACATATTTTCTTAATCTTTTCTTTATGTGCTAGAGCGTCATCACGCAGTATATGAACATATTTTCTAACGTGTAAACGACCAGAAAAAACTCTTACATATGCAATCTTTTCCCCGGAAGGTTCACGTTCAATTTTAAAAACAACACCGGATAATACTTCATTTTCTGCCGACTTATTAGCGGGAATTAAGTCTGAAATATTTTCGAGCAGTTCAGTTACACCTGTACCTGTCATGGCTGAACCGAAAAAGATAGAGAACACATTTGCTTGCGCTATCTGTGTAATGAGTTCCTCTCTTAATAGTGTGCCCGGTACGATTTCATTATTTACATATGACTCAAGTAATGATTCATTATATAGTGCTAACAGTTCTATACAATTGTCATATGATTTGTATTCAATGATTCGGGCTTCTTTCGTTCCTTCGTTTTCTACAGAGTAGAAAGGGAATGCTTCATTTGAAAGAACCTCTTTTATTTGTTTCATAACTTTTTCAGTATTTGCGCCACTACGATCAATTTTATTAACGAATAAAATAGTCGGTATGTTTAGTTTCTGTAATGTTCGCATTAAAATTTTTGTTTGCGCTTGCACACCTTCAACGGCAGAAATAACTAAAATTGCACCGTCTAGAACACGGAATGATCGCTCCACTTCAGCTATAAAATCAGCGTGTCCAGGTGTATCAATGACATTTACTTTTAAGTCATTGATACAGAAAGAGACGACAGATGCTTTAATCGTAATTCCACGTTGTCTTTCTAATTCCATTGAGTCAGTTTGCGTATTACCACTATCTACTCGGCCAATTTCTTTAATCACATTCGTTTCATAAAGAATACGCTCAGTCAAACTCGTCTTGCCAGCGTCTACGTGCGCGACAATCCCTATATTTATTGTTGTCATATGTGAATATCCTCATTTCATTTTCCAGTTTTAATTCCTCATTTCTATTTGTGTATTGCCGCATTACAATCACTCTCCAGTCATTTAAATTAGTACTATTATAGTGCAATTAACATTATTTGTAACGCGACAAAGCGCCTTAATTTGGAAAAATATAAATGAAAACAAAATGCTTGCATTCTAAATCAATATAGATTATATTAATTGACATATCAACTATTGATGCATCAAACGTTTTTTGTTTTGCATGTAAAGGAGGGATAGTTTGACAAGTTCATGCTCAAAAGAAGCGATTATTTTATATAAATTACACTTTCTAAATAAAGAAGTAAGTTCGAAGTTTGAAGGGTGTACGGGTATGAGCCAGTCTCGATTAGAGCTTATACTTCAATTATATGAAGTAGGTGAAATTAGCCAAAAAGCACTTCAACAAGAAGTGAATATTGATAATGCTGCGATAACGAGGCATTTAAAGCAGCTTGAGGCAAATGAAATGATTACAAGACGTAAAAATCCAGATGATAATAGAATTACATTGGTTTCTCTAACTGAGGAGGGACGAAATAAAATTCAGGCGTTTCAAGAGGAAAAAGAACGTTTTGCAGCTTCAGCATTTAAAGGGTTAAGTGAAGAACAGCGCGATAATCTTTTAACTATGTTAAATCACATTCAAGAAAATATAAAAGAACTATAAAAAAGGGAGAATTCAACTATGACTAACTCAGTAAAAACAAATAATTTTAACGAAATTTTAACAGGACGCCGTTCAATTCGTAAGTACGATCCTTCAGTGAAAATTAGCAAAGAAGAAATGACAGAAATTCTTACAGAAGCAACACTTGCACCATCTTCTGTAAACATGCAACCATGGAGATTTTTAGTGATTGAAAGTGACGAAGCGAAAGCGACACTTGCACCACTTGCGAAATTCAATCAATCTCAAGTAGAAACATCTTCAGCAATGATCGCTTTATTTGGTGATTTAAACAACTTTGATAACGCAGAAGAAATTTACGGTACAGCAGTAGAGCGTGGTTTAATGCCAGCTGAAGTAAAAGAAGATCAAATGAAAAAACTTTCAGGTTACTTCTCAATGGTTACACCAGAAGTAATGAAAGATACTGTTTTAATTGACGGTGGACTTGTAGCAATGCAATTTATGCTAGCAGCTCGTGCGCACGGTTATGACACTTGTCCAATTGGCGGATTTGAAAAAGACCAAATCGCAGAAGTATTCGGATTAGATAAAGAACGTTACGTACCAGTTATGTTAATTTCAATCGGAAAAGCTGCTGACAGTGGTTACCAATCAGTACGTCTTCCAGTTGAAAAAGTTGCTGAGTGGAAGTAATTTTATAAATACAGAAATAAGTGAGATATGAGAGGGGAAACACCATGATTATTATTCACGCAATATTTCAAGTAGATCCAGCAAAACAACAATCATTTTTAGAAGAAATTCGTCCGCTGATTCATAGTTCAAGAGAAGAAAGTGGAAATGTATCTTATGACTTATATAAAGATACAGAAAATGAAAATGTATATACGATGGTAGAAGTATGGAAAGATGAAAAGGCAGTTGCGAGTCATAATACGAGTGAACACTTTACATCTTTCGTTAGTAAAGCAGCACAGTTTTTAACTGCTCCACTTAATATAAAAGCTTATAATGGAGATTTAGTAAAATAATTTGGTGAAAAAGATACCCTAAGCGATTGCTATGGGTATCTTTTTTTATCTTTTTCGGCAAGAAGACTCCATCTGATTTGTGTTACGGGTGAAGCCCAACAATTCAGGTGGAGATGAATTGTTGTCAGAAGGTAGGCTGAACTCTTTTGTTTCTTTCATAATAATTTTTTGCAGGCGAGTATTTGTTTCTTTTTGTCTTACGGTACAATCTGTCCTTAGATAAGGAGGGAATAGATCGTAAGGCAACGAAATTGGATAATAATAATCATTTTGTTACTTGAGCCAATAGGAATTGCGATGAAGACCATATTCACATTTTGTTCCGTTTCGTTCCAAATAGTAATTTGTCAAAAAAATAATTTTAATGAACTCTCTAAGAAAGGTGGTGAAAACAATGGCTAGAAAGAAAGCAGTGAAAGTATTACGTAAACAAAAGAAAAGAGAAAATATACAACGATTCACTCAAAAACAGAATATCGGACGAGCGTGCCTCACGGCAAAAGAATTTCGTTTACTTCAGCGCATGTCACATAGTTCAAAAGCATTGCGAAATGTTGGATTGTACACCATAAAACAAAGTTACTTGAACCATAATAAAATAGCTACTGTAAAAGAAGTGGATACTACCATGCAAGCCGATTTGAATTACTCGGGCATTCAATCAAACTCTGTTCAAGCGATTCGTAGAGCCTTATTTACAGAAGTGAAAAGCTTTTTTAAAGCATGGGAACAGTGGAAGAAAAAACCAGAAACCTTCACAGGTCGTCCTAAGTTTCCGAATTATTCTGGTTCAACTGACAAACGAATTATTGAAATCTATCAAGTTCCAAAAGTGGATGATAATGGGTATTGGATGATTCCGATGAATGTTGCATTCAGAAAAAAATTCGGTTCCATTCAAATACGTATGCCTAAAAACTTAAGAAATAAAAAAATCTCCTATATTGAGATTGTACCGAAGCAAAAAGGTCGGTTCTTTGAGGTGCATTACACATATGAAATGCACGTTTCTCAAATGAAGAAACCATCCACGACTACTAGTAACGCTTTGAGTTGCGATTTAGGTGTAGATAGATTAGTAAGTTGCGTAACAAATACAGGTGATACATTTTTAATTGATGGAAAGAAACTAAAATCCATTAACCAGTACTTCAACAAAATAATACGTAATCTACAACTGAAAAATGTAGAAAATGGACTTTCTAAACGAGTTGTAACGAACAAAATGGCTGCACTTTGGCATAAACGGGAACGACAAATAAATGGTTACATTTCACAAACGGTAGGCTTGTTGTTCAAAAAAGTGAAAGCATTTGGCATAGATACGGTTGTCGTAGGGTATAACGCTGGTTGGAAACAAAAATCTGATATGGGGAAAAAGAATAATCAAAAGTTTGTTCAAATCCCATTTCATAAACTGATTGCGGCAATTGAGAATAAATGTATAAAAGAAGGTATACGATTTTTAAAACAAGAAGAGAGCTATACTTCAAAAGCTAGTTTTCTTGATAAAGATCCGGTTCCAGCTTGGTCTAAAGATGATAGGACGCATTATCGCTTTAGTGGTAAACGAATCACGCGCGGTCTGTACCAAAGTAAATTAGGGAAATATATTCACGCTGATATTAATGGTGCATTGAATACATTGAAAAAATCAAAAGTTGTAGAATTGGATGACAACCTCAAAGTGAAAACGTCGATTCTATTAGAAGTACAAAAACGTAAGGCTGTTGCTTCGCGCATAGCTTAGTGGGTGCGTCAACCATCCATGTGTACTCGACTTGTCGGGGCTTGTAGTACACGCCAGATTGATCTGAGTGGTGGCTTCTTCCATAAGGAAGAACTGCTCTTTTTCGAAAGGGTGGTGCAAGTGGGAAAACAATCGTTCGTTGCCAGTACCAACCAAAAACATACTTGGGGTGTTACCATAAGGTGGCATGAATGCTAGAGCGTCAACTGTCTAGCGATAGACGAAAAGACCTAGCGTTCTAACTCAAGCCCCCACTGAAACGTTTCATCTCAGTGGGTGTAGTTGACTTGTAACGACCATAATATTATTAGTTTTTGTAGTATTTGTTAATCGTAAAAATCATAATATCCTTGGAAGATATAGAATACTTATACTGCTTAATCTATTTCTTACGTTAGCACCAGTGCTGTGGCCATTACTATTTACTATTATCGGAAATGGCATGAACGCTAGTGCAGGATGGTAAAAGTGAATGAACTAAAAAGTTGATATAGGGTTTTAAGTATGTAAGAGAACGTGTTTTCATAAATTGAAAACACGTTCTTTTTTATTTTCATACATTGCTTTTTCCATTGGGTCATTAAATTTTGAACGTAAGTATTTCGTAAGGAATGGATAAGAAAAAAGAGAGGTTTATCATATAGGATGAAAGTATAGCTTGAATCAATACGATATGCATAGAGGAGAGAAAGCCTTATGAAAAAATGTTATTCCATTAAGTTAGCAAGTTTGGCAGTTTTATTAGCGGGTACTACTTTATTCACACCAGGTTTTACTGTGGAAGCAGAATCTACTCAAAATATTTCTAATTCGTCACAAGCACATGATCAAAAGAATCGGAATGGGTGGAAACGAGTCATGCAGGAAACCATCCAAATTGGAGCACCCGGGGTACTAGCTAAGACGTATAATAACGGAAAAATTAGTAGTTATAATGCTGGCGTCGCGGATTTAAGTACAAAGAAATCGATGAAATCGGACTATCGCTTTCGGATTGGTAGTGTGACGAAAACTTTTACTGCTACGACTGTTCTTCAATTAGTAGGAGAAAATCGTGTGCAGCTTGACGATTCGATTGAAAAGTGGCTGCCCGGCCTCATTCAAGGAAATGGTTATGATGGCAATCAAATTACGATACGTCAACTTTTGAATCATACGAGTGGTATAGCTGATTATTTAAAGTCAAAAGACGCTGACATTATGAATTCGAAAAAAACGTATACAGCAGAAGAAATAGTAAAGATAGGACTTGCTCTACCCCCAGATTTTTCGCCAGGTAAAGGTTGGTCGTATTCAAACACAGGATACGTAATACTAGGAATGCTTATTGAAAAAATAACTGGTAATAGTTATGCGGAAGAAATTGAAAAACGAATTATTGAACCTTTGGATTTGGCAAATACGTTTTTACCAGGTAATTCACCAGTCATCCCAGGAAAGAATCATGCTCGAGGGTATATGAAAATTGACGAAACAAGTGAATTGAAAGACATGACGTATTATAATCCGAGTTTAGCTAATTCAGCGGGAGATATGATTTCAGATGCAGACGATTTAAATAAGTTCTTTTCATCTTTGCTCGGTGGTAAGTTATTGAAAGAACGCGAGCTAAAAGAAATGCTTACTACAGTTCCAATAGAAGGAAAAGATCTTGGTGATGGATATGGCCTTGGGATATATGAGACGAAACTTCCAAACGGTGTTTCAGTTTGGGGTCACGGAGGAGCAATTCCTGGGTATATGACTTTTGCTGGTGGAGTAATTGGAGGCAAGCATACATTTGCTGTCAATGTTAACTCTTTAGGTCCGGTTGATATTCTTACACAGTTTAATAAAATGATGCAAATTGAATTTAAGAAATAATAGATGAAAAGAGTTCTACTATAGAGGTATATAAGGACTTGTATGCGATTTAATTATTATTAAAATATAGTCTTAAAAAACCCCGAATCATGAGCAATTTACTTCCCATGATTCGGGGTTTTTACGTGCTGTTACAAGAAAAGTAATGATGTATTTAAATTTTTTTATTTTACTATAAATCTATTATATTTATTTGATATTTCTTATTTATAGTGACTTTTACATTTTTAAAATATTGGAACACACAAAGGTAAGTAGTTCTAGATTTTGGAGTTAATAATAAGTAAATTCTGATTTTTGTTGAAAAATATTCGAATGTATTCCCTTAATTTACATAATAATGTACTTTTATCGTATGAATTAATATCTTAAAGCGTATTAATGTTGACGCATTTCCGAAGGATAAAACAAAACATTTTTGGAAGATGAAAAATAGAACACATATACAAGTCCTTTTTCAAAAGAAACAATATGTATGAATTAATAACAAATAGAATTAAGTATACAAAAATAGATAATTATGATTTGTGTCTAAATGATTGACTATTATGAAATTAATGATTAATATAGGTTTTATATTTTAATTCCATTTTTATTACAAAAATGTATTTTATTGCAATTTAAATTGTGTTTTAAACTATAATTGAATATATTGTGAAAAAGAATAGGGAGCGGGAACAGCAATAGAAAAGGCTATATTTTCAAATTGTGTAATGAAATCAAAGGGAGGATAAATATGTATAAACAAGTAGTAGAACTGTTAGAAGAAGCGGCTATATCGTATAAACAATATACACATGAACCAATATTAGATTATGAAACAGATAGAAAAATTAGAGAAAGGTTTAAATTAGAAGGTGTACCCAGTAAAAGTTTATTTTTAAAAGATAAATCAAATAACTATTACATATTTGTAACTGTTGAAGGAGAAAAATTAGATTCAAAACTTATGAAAGAGTTGGTTGGAAAAAGGATTTCTATTTGTTCAGCCGAGGAGTTAATAGAAAAAACTTCTTGTGTTCCAGGATGCGTATCTCCATTTGGCTATTCAGATGAAATCACACTTATTATAGATCGAAAAATTTATAACTATAATAAATTTTTATTATCTCCCGGTATACCTGAGATAACAATTGAAATACCTACAAAAAGTATAAATGAAATTTTAAATATTGTTGAGAATAATATTTTACTATATGAGAAAAAATCATAAATATATTAGGGGGGCTTTTAGTAATGCCAACTACAAAAATGTATTTATACGATCAAAAGAGAATAATTGAAGAACAAAATAAAGGGATTTTAGATGAGTGGAAAACTGTATCTTTCAATAATTTTCACGATAGCATTTTAGATCAATCTAAACCATTTCCGTGTTATTTTGCAGTGGATTCTGAGAAACATGGTTGGTCTAGATATATATTTTCCGAATCGGCTTATGATGAAAATGAATTGTTCAAACTAAGAGATGGGATTTATGAATATATTAAAACATATCAACAAATTGCAAAGAGAACTACTTTAGTAATATTTTTTAAACCATCTAATAAACAATTACTGGCTGAAGAATACAAAAAACAATTTTGGAATGTATTACAATTTTTAATGAGAAATGATCCGGAGCCATGGAATGCAGAAATACCAATAGATCCTTATAACGCTAAATGGGAATTTTGTTTTGGTGGTGAACCTATATTTGTCGTTTGTAGGGCTCCAATATATTCTGAGAGAAAAAGTAGATATACAGGAACCGGCCTTGAAATTACGTTACAACCTCGAGGTACTTTGGATGATATTACAGGTGATACAAAACAAGGGAAACAAGTGCGGAAAGTGATTAGAAAACGTTTGTTAGCATATGATGATATTCCAATGCATCCAGATATAGGGGATTACGGAATAAAAGAAACCTTTGAATGGAAACAATATATGTTACCAGAAACAAATGAAGAAAGTGTAATGAGATGTCCTATTACGGGGTTGAAGAAAAATGATTAGCATGATATTCAGTTATATATTATTAGGGATTTCATTGTCTGCACCAGTCGGTCCGATTAATGTTGCTCAAATAAATAAAGGAATAAAAAATGGTTTTTTGAGTGCATGGTTAGTGGGAGTCGGGGCAATGTCAGCAGATGTTGTAATGATGTTTTTAATTTACTTTGGTATTTCGACTTATTTAACAACCCCAGTTGCTCAACTTTGCATTTGGATTTTTGGTTTTGTAACGATGATTTATTTGGGTTATGAAAGTATGAAAGAAGCTACTAAACAAGTTCAATATATTTCATCAGGTGAAAAAGAACATCCTTTAAAATCTTTTCTATCGGGGTTTGCTATCGCAATTTCTAATCCATTAAATATTATTTTTTGGATAGGGATATATGGATCAGTTCTAACTAGTGCCATGAATACTATTGGAAAAGAACAAGCTTTATGGTATAGTGCAGCCATTTTTGCTGGGATTATGCTTTGGGATATATTTATGGCTACATCTATTCATTTTGGTAGAAGATTTATTAATCATATAGTAATGAAATGGATTTCTATAGTAGCAGGCATTGTTTTAATTCTGTTTGGAATATATTTTGGCTACGAGGCAGTAAAAGGAATTACTCAACTATTGTTAATTTTTTGACGATTAGAGAGAATAGTGATTTATTAGAAATTTATTCATCGCGAACCTTTTGGTTTTTGAATTTGTTAATCGATGGGTATAGGTTAATTCCTTATAGTAAAAGACTTATAGAATCATTCTATAAGTCTTTTTATTGCGGTATAGAAAAATATATAGGTACATTCTCTTCTCACAAGGAGAAATAAAATTCTTAACAAGAGCGATAAAATAAATATATAAGCAGTAAAGCAAATTTCAATCAAAGTAGCTTGTTTGCATTTCAAAAATCTAGAATATTTTTAATTGCTATGAATGACTTTCACACCTTTTGCCGGCACCCCTGCAACGACGGTGTTTGCAGGTACATCTTTTGTAACAACTGAACCTGCAGCAACAATTGAATTGTTCCCAATTGAAACACCAGGAAGTATTGTTGCGCTAGAACCAATCCATACATTTTCACCAATTGTAACAGGGGAAGCGTATGTTGTATTTCTTGTTTCTAAAGTTAGCCCGTGATTAAGTGTGGCAATTGTAACATTCATACCGATCATACAATTGTCTCCTATATGAATTCCGCCTCTATCTTGAAAAGAACATCCAGTGTTAAAAAATACGTTTTTTCCAATTGTAATATTTTTACCGAAGTCTGTATGAAACGGTGGAAAACACATAAAAGATGGATCAATGTTGTTACCTGTTAATTCACTAAATATCGCTACAATCTCTTCTTTAGAATGATAAGATGTATTTAATTTCATTGTTATCTTCTGGGCTTCATAGCTACATTGAACTAGTAGATCATGTAATTCTTTATCCTCGCCTGAAATAGGCTTGCCGGCCTTACAAAAATTTATAAAATCTTTCATATCCATTGTTATACTCCCCTCTAAAACGCTAATCTTTTCAATACAATCATAAAATGATACGATTCCAATATCAAATACCTATATTAAATACATTCATATGCTTATTAGCTATATGTAAAAGGAGACTATCGTGGAAATTCGAGTGTTACGCTATTTTATTGCTGTAGCAAATGAAGAAAGTATTTCAGCAGCTGCAAAACAATTACATTTGTCACAGCCAACATTATCAAGGCAACTGAAAGATTTAGAAATGGAATTAGGAACAAATTTATTTATAAGAGGAAATAGGAAAATCTCATTAACAGAAGAGGGGAAATACTTATTTAAAAAGGCGAAGGAGATTGTTGATTTAGCAGATAAAACGGAAGCGAACTTAAAAGATTCAAAAGAAATGATAAGCGGGGAAGTTTACATTGGTGCCGGTGAAACTGAAGCGATGCATCTTATTGCGAAAACATTAAAAGTATTAATAAAAGACTATCCAAATATTCGATTTCATTTGTACAGCGGAAATGCTGATGACATTAAGAGTAAATTAGATAGTGGATTATTAGATTTTGGTGTCGTTATAGAGCCAACTGATAAACAAAAATATGAATATGCACAATTGCCAGCTAAAGACACTTGGGGTGTATTAATGTGTAAAGATAGTCCTTTATCGGATAAACAAGTTATTAGCCCAGTGGATCTAATAGATAAACCATTATTCATTTCACGACAATCTACTGTTAGTAATGAATTAACAGGATGGTTTGGACAAAGTATAGATAATTTAAACATCGTCGCAACCTATAATTTGCTTTATAATGCAGCACTTATGGTTGAAGAAGGTATTGGATATGCATTATGTATAGATAAGATAATTAACACGTCAGGAAATAGTAAACTTTGCTTTAAACCATTACAACCTAAATTAGAAGCGAACTTAAATATTATTTGGAAAAAGAATCAAGTTTTTTCAAATGCAGCCCATGCCTTTATAAATCAGCTCCGAAATAGTATGAACTAATCATAATTTGAAATGCAAAGTAAAAAACGTGCCATCGTATTAAGGTGACACGTTTTTTACTTTACGAAATAGTCGTTATTCTTTCGAAGATTTCAGTAAAACAACTGCACAGAAATGTTTATGTTCAAAAGGAGAAGTAGTGAACAATAAAAACGATGTTGATTCTGAAAATTGTTATTTTTATGATTATTAAATATAATAGGGGTACGTATTTAGTGGGCTTGTATGAAAAATAGTTTATTTAATTAATTATTTTTCATCTTAAATAATATAGCATTGGAGTTGAATACAGTGGAACAAAAGGATTTCAGGTGGAGTAACAAGCAATTAAGAGAACATGTTGAAATAATAGATGGCAAAAGAAGTCCGCACATTTTATTTAAGAATGCAACTTATTTAAATTCCTATATGCGCGAGTGGATGCAAGCAAATATTTGGATCTATGATGATCGCATTATTTATGTAGGAGAAAAACTGCCAGCGCAACTACATAAATGTGAAGTCATTGATTGTGATGGAAAGTATATAGTTCCAAGTTACATAGAACCGCATGCACATCCATATCAATTATATAATCCAGAAACGTTAGCAAATTATGCGATGCAGTTTGGGACGACGACTTTTATTAATGATAATTTAACTTTATTTTTCACATTACAACGTGAAGAAGCATTTCGTTTATTAGATGGATTTGAAAAGATTCCAGCAAGTATGTATTGGTGGTGTCGTTTTGATGGACAAACTGAATTGCAAAACGGGGAATCTTTATTTAATCGTGAAGAAATAATAGAGTGGCTTAAGCATAAAGCAGTTCTTCAAGGTGGCGAGCTAACAGCGTGGCCAAAGTTATTACATGGCGATGATGAAATGTTACATTGGGTGCAGGAAACGAAACGATTACATAAAAAAGTAGAAGGGCATTTTCCAGGAGCATCTGAAACGACTTTAGCGAAGTTAAAACTGTTAGGTACAGATTGTGATCATGAAGCGATGACAGGGCAGGAAGTTTTCACTCGTCTTATGCAAGGTTACACGGTTTCCCTAAGAAATTCTTCAATCCGCCCAGATTTAGAAGTGTTACTAAAAGAATTGTTGGAACTAGGAGTAAAGCAGTTTGATAGATTTATTCTTACTACAGACGGCTCACATCCTTCGTTTTATGAAAATGGAATGACAAACGTAATGATAGCTACCGCGATAAAACAAGGAGTGCCAATAATAGATGCTTATCATATGGCAAGTTATAATATCGCTCGTTATTATAATATGGAACATCTACATGGTTCAATTGCGACAGGTAGAATTGCTAATATTAATATTTTAGAAAGTAAAGAAAAACCGGTTCCAATAAGCGTAATTGCAAAAGGGAAATGGGTGAAGCGTGACGGAATAAACAAAAATGAATCATTACAAATAGACTGGAGTAAATTCAAAGTAACTCCATTATTATTAAACTGGTCCATAGAAAAAGAGGATATGATTTTTTCTCATAACATGGGTATACATTTATTGAATAACGTTATAACTAAACCATACACGAGTGAAATTGATTTAAACTGTGATGAACTTTCTCTAGATCATGATGAGTGTTTTCTTATGATGATTGCTCGTGACGGTACGTGGCGAGTGAATACAGTTGTAAAGGGGTTTGCGAAAGAACTAGGTGGTCTTGCTAGCTCTTATTCTGGTACCGGCGACATCATTCTTATTGGGAAGAATAAAGAAGATATGCTTACAGCTTTTCATAGAGTAAAAGAGCTTGGCGGGGGAATGGTAATAGCTGAAAAGAATGAAGTATTACACGAAATCGCATTACCATTGCTCGGGATTATGTCTAATTTAAAAATGAGTGAATTAATACAGGAAGAGAAACAGTTGGTGAAATTATTGCAAGAGCGTGGCTACAGGTATGACGATCCGGCATTTACCATTTTATTCTTTTCTGCGACGCACTTGCCTTTTATACGGGTAACGCCTATAGGACTATATGATGTGAAAAATAGTAAGGTAATGGCTTCACCGGTAAATTTAATAAAGCAATGTTAATATGAAAGGCTCTATAAAAGTCCAATTTATAGGGCCTTTCACATTGTTAGCATAAGAATATTGTAAGACTCAAATGATATAGTATATAAATCATTTGAGGTGATATGTAAATATGAAAAAAATATTTTACATTTTAAGCGTATTTATTTTGTGTGTATCGATACAACACGTTGTACATTCCCAATCAGATGCACCAAGGTTATCTTCTGATTGTCTTGAAAAAAGGAAAATTCGAGATGAGAAGTATGTGAAAAACATTATGAGGGACATTAAATCTACGTTTGATTTAAATATTGATGCACACAGTTTTTGGGAAGTAAGTAAAAGAGATCTGGAGGCTGCCCATTTGATGTATGGTGGAAAGGAAAATGATTCTTATTATAATTCGCTAACTAAAATTTATGATAGTGGTGGATTTAGCGAGCAGCCCAGCTTATTTGTGAGGGCGCAAGAAGCATTTTTACTTTATAAAGAAAAAGATAATATTAATGTAATGAAACGCCTTAAACTAGACGTTGAAAAAGGGGAATGGCTCGTTATAAAAACGAAAAAGAAGAAAGGGAAAAAAGTGAAATTCAAACCGTTACAATGTGAAAAAGATTATCTAAAAAAGAGAAATGAATAACAAAATACTTATTAATACTATTTTTATTCAACGATATTTTGCTGTTGATTTGAAATAGAAAAAGGTAAACGAACATATTAGCTTTATGGAATATGTTTGTTTACCTTTTTTGAGAGATTTAAAAATTGGGGATGTTGTTAGTTGAAAATTATTTACTGGCTAATGAACTTATAACATTCAATGAATTTGTTCTTCATAAACATTAGATTTTGTGTCAAATGATTTATACATTGCCGAACCACCTATGTATATTTTATTCTACAGTATTTATAAAAGAATGTTGGCTATTCATAAGAAATATGATTAATATGATTGGCACAGTTTTTGCTTGTACTAAATGTAAGGAAGGGAGATTGTATGTAAGGAATCTGTACTCGTAATAGTATAAAACAAGCTACTATTGCATTATTGATCATAGTTGTATTTATAGCGGAACTGTAAATACATACAAATAAGTGTTTTTTGGTTTTGGAATTCAGAATTTTCTTTTAAAACACTAGGGGGCAATGGTATGGTTAAATATTCGAAAATTTCTAAGTGGATTCTTGGTGTTGGACTAGTGACAATAACATGTAATGGTTTGCAAATTCAAGCAGAGACAAAAGAGAAAAATGTGAAGAATGTATTACAAATGGAGCCGGTAGGAATACAGAAATCTGTTGATGAATTGGCGCACCCTTCAAAAGTACAAGAAAATGCATCTTTTACAAAACGGTTAAAATTAGCGGATTTATCGCAGCGTCCACTAGCACCAACCGATAATATTAAACCGTTAGCTGAAGAAAAAAAGTATTCGATGGCTGAGTTAAATCAATTAAATAACAAACAATTAACTGATCTTCTTGTGACAATTAAATGGTATCAAATTCCGGAATTATTTCAGTTTAATAGTGATAGTCTTAAATTCTATCAAGATGATAACCGAATGCAAGCGATTATTAATAAACTAGCAGAACAAGGACAAGCTTATACGAAAGATGATTCAAAAGGGATTGAAACATTAGTAGAAGCTCTACGTGCAGCATTTTATTTAGGTTTTTACCATGATGAATTAAGCAAACTAAATGAGCGTAGCTACCATGATAAATGTTTACCAGCTTTAAAAACAATTGCAAAAAATCCAAATTTCAAACTTGGTACATCAGAACAAAATAAAGTAATTGCATCATATGGAAAATTAATCGGAAATGCATCAGCAGATGTTGAAACGGTTTTATATGCAGGTGAAATTTTTAAACAATATAACGATAATCTTGCAACTTTCATTGAAGACCGAACAAAAGGAGACGCTATATATGAGTTGATGAAGGGAATTGACTTTGATATTCAGACGGATATGTACACGACTGGAAAAGAGCCGAAAGATACGATGTGGTATCGAAATATCGATAACTTTATTAATGAAGTAAGTCGTTTCGCACTTATTGGTACTGTATCAGATAAAAATGGATGGTTAATAAATAACGGAATTTACTATGCTGGCCGATTGGGCAAGCTTCATAGCACGCCGACAAAAGGACAACAAGTTGTTACAGATACAATGCGAATTTATCCATATTTAGGAGAGCAATACTTTGTTGCGGCAGAACAAATTACTACAAATTATGGAGGAATAGATGCGAACGGAAAAACTGTAAATTTAGATCAAATTCGAGAAGAGGGTAAAGAGAAATATTTACCGAAAACGTATACGTTTGATGATGGAGCAATTGTCTTTAAAGCTGGGGATAAAGTTAGCGAAGAGAAAATTAAACGTCTATACTGGGCGGCAAAAGAAGTGCGTTCTCAATTTTATCGTACAGTTGGTAGCGATAAACCACTTGAAAGTGAACATGCTGATGATGTGTTAACGATGGTTATTTATAATAGCCCAGATGAGTATCAATTTAATCGTCAACTGTACGGATATGAAACGAATAATGGTGGGATTTATATTGAAGGGACAGGGACTTTCTTTACATATGAACGTACACCAGAGCAAAGTATTTATAGTTTGGAAGAATTGTTCCGCCATGAATTTACGCACTACTTACAAGGAAGGTACGAAGTTCAGGGATTATGGGGACAAGGAGAAATGTATCAAAATGAACGTTTAACATGGTTTGAAGAAGGGAATGCAGAGTTCTTTGCAGGTGCAACGCGATTAGATAGTGTAGTACCGCGAAAAAGTATAATTGGTGGGTTATCTAATGATCCTGCAAAACGTTATACAGCATCACAAACATTAAATGCGAAATATGGAACGTGGGATTTTTATAATTATTCGTTTGCACTGCAATCATATATGTATAATAAACGCCCAGAAATGTTCGATAAAGTACATGATTTAATTCGCGCAAATGATGTTTCAAGTTACGATGCATACCGTGTTACATTAAGCAAAGATAATAAGTTAAATGAAGAATATCAATCTTATATGCAAATGCTTATTGATAATCGCGATAAGTATACAATTCCACAAGTATCAGATGAGTATTTAACTCAGCATGATCCAAAATCGCTTTCGGACGTTACTTCAGATATTACGAATGAAGCGAAATTAAAAGATGTGAAAGTAACAAAGAATAAATCACAATTCTTTAATACATTTACACTACAGGGGACATATACAGGAAGTGCGGCTAAAGGAGAAGTTGAGGACTGGAAAGTGATGAATGAAGCAACAAATGATATGTTGAAACGCCTTTCAGGAAAAGAGTGGACTGGATATAAAACATTGACTGCTTATTTTGTAAATTACCGTGTAAATAATGCTGGACAATATGAATATGATGTTGTGTTTAGCGGAGTGAATACAGAAGAAGGTACGGCTGTAGAAAAAGAACCAAATAATTCATTTGAAACAGCAAATCCACTATCCTTGAATATTTTGTTAAAAGGAACCTTGAGCGATCAAGATCAGGGGGATAAATTTGTTATTGATGTAAAGGATCAAAAAGATTTACAGATTTCTGTTACGAACGAACAAAATCTTGGACTGAACTGGGTATTATATTCTGAATCAGATCTAAATAATTATGTAGCTTATGCAACAAAACGTGATGGAAACAAATTGCTTGGAAATTATAATGCAAAGCCAGGGAAATATTACTTAAGTGTATATAAGTATGGTGGTGGAACAGGGAATTATACGGTACAAGTAAAATAGTTTGTTTTGAAAGGCTACTTATTGCATTTTTTAGCTAAATAAAGTATTTAATGTTAAACATTAAACTACTTCAATATATCCCTGTTCTAATTATAGAACAGGGATATATTGGCTTTATATTTTTAAATTAAATAACTTCATTGGATTTTGACAAGAAAATAATTAATATAGATTTGAATTCTCATTCGTAAAGCATGTTTTAATCTTCTTAATGCTCTTTCATTTTTGTCTCAATGCTTGTTTTCAAATCAGTTGATACTTGATTGAAATACCCCAAAACTATCTTCCTAATATCATGGGATATAACTTTGAAATCACTAGCTAAGTTTTTAGCAAGATGTTCTTTTTCTATCGGTTTTAACTTCGCATAAAATTCACTAGGCTGCGTAAAGTCATCCTGTTTCGTAATAGAAGTTCTTTCAAGTTTACCTTCAACGTATCTTCCGTCACCGCTCGTTATTTGATTAGCAGGCGTCCAATTTTGCTGTTTGTTAATCGCCAATTTGCGAAATTCGGAACCAATTCTTCTTCTTTGAGAATCACTGTAAATGTTAGCACGCCCTTGCAGCATTTTATCATCTGATAGTTCTGCACCGTCTAGTAAATTAGAAGGGGAGAAGGCGACTTTTTCTACTTGCTCCATATAATTTTCAGGATTTTTATTTAATACCATTTTGCCTACTGGTATAAGAGGATACTTCTTTTCATCCCATACTTTTGTATCATCTAAAGGGTCATAAGAAAGATGTGCTTCATCTTTCGGATCCATGAGCTGGACATATAAACCGTATTCTACTGGTTTACCATTTGCAATTGCATCATATAAATCTTTTCCGCTATAATCAGGGTTTTCAGCAGCCAGTTTATTCGCTTCCTCACTAGTAATGTATTGTACACCTTCAAAGGGGTACCAATGATACTTTACATACTTTCGATTACCTTCTGCATTTCTCCATACATATGTATTAACACTATGTCCTGGGATGTGGCGAAGACTTTTGGCCGTACCAGCATCAGAATATAAATGAACAACGAAATGAATGGATTCAGGCGCTCTAGCGACAAAGCTCCAAAATCTATTAGGGTCTATTAAGTTATTTATAGGTGAAGGTAACAACGCTTGAATCGTTTCAGGGAAACGCATCGGATCACGAACGGAAAAGACAGGGATGTGATTACATAAAAGATCGAAAATGCCTTCTTCTGTATAAAACTTTGTAGAAAAACCGCGTACATTTCTAGAAGTGTCAGGTGTTCCTTTCGTACTAACGGCTAATGAAAATCGCACCATAACAGGAACTCTCGCATTAGAATTTTGTAAAAAACGTAGTTTAGTATGTTCAGACATTGGATAGATCGTTTGAAAATAACCGAACGCACCAAATCCTTTTACATGAACAGGTCTTTCTAAAATTTTTTCGTGAATAAATTCTTGTAGCGTCTCGTGAAGTACACTATCTTGCTTTAGAATAGGTCCACGTGAACCAACTGTTTGTGAGTGAAGTATAGCTTGTTCATTACGTTCTCTATTTTCATTAAAGTCATTCCCTAGTAAAGATTGCCCCTGTTTATCATAGTTTTCATCCATCTATATAGCCTCCAAATCTTTTTTGTCCATTGTTACTAAATATGATTTCATAGCCTTGATTATGTATGACACGCAAAGTCCAAAATGGTAACAGACCGCTAGATGAAAAAAATGCACATGTAGTGGACCTGTTGAAATAGAAGAAATTATGGAAAAATGAATATCGTGAAGAAAATTACTATTAAAATTTTAATCTGAAAAATGAATTTATACATGACTTTATAGAGAATGAACATAAATAAACAGGGAAAATAACTAGGAGGAATTTAAAATGTCGGATTGGTTTCAATTAGATAAAGAATATATGATGTCTACGTATTGTCGTACGAAGGTTGCGATAGAAAGAGGAGAAGGTTGCAAACTATATGATGTGGATGGTAAAGAATATGTAGATTTATTTTCTGGTGTCGGAGTGAATGTATTAGGATACAATCACCCGAAAATCGTGCAAATGACAATGGAACAAGTTACGAAATCGTTGCATCTTCCATTTCATTTTTTAAATCCAGTTGCGATTGAGTATGCAAAGAAATTAGTTGACTGCTCTTTAAAAAACGGAAAGGTCTTTTTTACAAACTCTGGTACGGAAGCGACAGAAACGACATTAAAATTAATTGATAAATATAGAGCTAATACGGGAGAGGAACGTGAAGGAATCGTAGTGCTGAAGAATAGTTTCCATGGGCGTACGTTAGGAGCACTTCATTTTACGAGACAAGAAAGTGTATATCAAAATTTTCCTAAAACATCGATTCCGGTATATGAAGTAGAGCGTGAGAATATAGAGCAATTAGAAGAAACAATCGTTAAAGAAAATCCAATTGCGATTATGCTAGAGCCTGTATTAGGAAGCGGGGGGATATACCCTTTATCAAGTGAATATTTACATGGTGTTCAAAACTTATGTGATAAATATAATGTTATTCTTATCGTTGATGAAGTTCAAAGTGGTATGGGGAGAACTGGTAAACTATTTGCTTATCAAAATTTCAATATTACTCCGGATATTATTCAAATTGGTAAGGGAGCAGGAGGCGGGATACCGCTTGGCGGAATTATTGTAGGTGAAAAGTTATGTGATGTATTTGCACCAGGAGATCACGGCACAACGTTTGCTCATTCTTCAATGGGAACCGCTTTAGGGTTAACGGTATTAAACACATTGATTGACGATGGTTTAATGCAAGAAGCGTATGAAACGTCACACTATCTAAATGATAAATTGCAAGAAATTCAGAAAGAAAATTCTTATTATATTCAGGAAGTACGCCATGCTGGTATGATGTTTGGAATTAGTTTGAATGATACGAACGAAAATGTAAAGAAATTACAGGTAGAGCTAATGGAGAAAGGGATGTTAGTTGATGTTACACAAGGGAATATCATCCGTTTACTTCCTCCATATATAATTAAAAAAGAAGAAATTGATGCATTTATTACTCAATTTATTTCTTGTATGGATAAAGTTGCTGCTGTAGTAAGTGCTTAAAAGTTAAAAGCTAAATTTTATATAAAGTGCACTCTAATTGTTAAAAATAGTTTTACAATTGGGGTGCATTTTTTATAGTTGAATTTTGTAAAATACAGTTGTTGGTAAATGATAACGAAAAAAATAGAAGGGATTTCATTATATTTGATACATGATTGAATGATATTTTACTGTTGAAGAAAAGAGAAAGTAAATATAAAGATAGTAGATAAAACGAGTGGTACTAACAACGAGTGATAGAACGTTTTGAAAATAATAGCATACGAATATATAAATAATAAGAATGAGGTGGTATATTGGAAAATAATGATATTCAATTTACTTCTTTACAAATGAGAACGGATAAATATGGTTGGGCTGGTATTCAATATGCAAATAAAAAGCAAGCCATCTTATATACTCGAAACGGAGGAGTAGAATGGGATGTTGTTAATCCTCTAAATTCAATTGTATTATTTGCATATCCAATAAACGCTCGAAGCTCTTGGGCATATGGTTTAACAAAAACGAATGACGATCTATTGCCAGCTATATTTTATACAGTTAATAGAGGGGAAAGATGGAGTGAGTTTATTTTACCGGTTGAAGAAGATTGGGAGAAATCGACTGATGTTCAAGTGCAATTGCATGCTACGAATATGGATAGTATATGGATTGTATTATCTAGAAAGCTTGCATCAAATAAATTTGAACATAATTTATACTATTTGAAAACGAAAGGGAAAGCTTGGAAAGTAATAAAAAATATAAGTATTAGTGATAGTATTTCAGGGATAACATTTATAAACGATTTAGTCGGATTTATTTCATTACAAAAACATTATGAAACATCAACGGTATTTAAAACAATAAATGGTGGGGAAAGTTGGCAAGCTATAAAAGATATTCCAAGTCTTGAAGGGATTAATACTGGGACTGCTATGGCTTATAAAGCAATCTACAAAAATAACCTATTAGTAATACCAACTAAAATGAATGATGATAAATTTTTAATGAATTACTCATTTGATAAGGGGAATTCGTGGCATATTTCAAATAAAACAATAAATACTAGTAAAGTGGCTGTTTCTTTTTTTAGTTCCTATTATGGCTGGGTTATAAATAGTGAAAATGGAAGTGTATATCAAATAATAAAAAAAGGATCAAAATGGATAAAAGTATCAAGTAATCCATTGTTAAAAAATGTATTTTGTTTGCATTTTTTTAATCGGCGTAAAGGTTGGGCGTGTAATAAAAAAGAAATATTTACTACAACAGATCGCGGTATAACATGGAAAAAGGTAGTATATAAAATTAATAATATTGATAAATTTGTTTAATAGAGTCCTAAAGAAATTAGGACTTTTTTTGTTTTTAAATGGTGAGAGTTGTAACAAACAATGATAAGAGGAAGGAGGTAAGTGCAGAACTTATATTTTCAAAAATAGACGGTTGTTTTTACACAGTATAATTCACTTTTGAATATGTTAATAAAGTAGCAAATTCATAGGAAATGGTAATACTTAA
The DNA here is from genome assembly GCF_030733445.1 of Bacillus sp. MMSF_3353. Lineage (NCBI taxonomy): Bacteria > Bacillati > Bacillota > Bacilli > Caryophanales > Bacillaceae > Bacillus > Bacillus sp. MMSF_3353. The sequence goes on along the minus strand of NZ_JASHJA010000007.1, from coordinate 99,203 downwards.
TATTTTATCCCACTTTAATAGGCAGTAAGACCCCCACCTCAAAATTTAGCGAAAGCAAAGAAGTTAGATGGGGGTCGGGCTGCCCATAAAAGTCCGATTGGTTCAACTAATAATCAGTGGGGGATGAAGAAAACCCCCACTGATTAAAGTTTCACTTTATGTCACATGATGTGCAAAGGGGGCGTGTAATGAAATCGTTAACGGTTATTATTTTGTATAGTGAAAGAGCACAAATATTAGAAGAATCAATTCAATCTATATGGAAGCTAAATCCTCTTGAAATTATAATTTTCGTTCCTAACGATAGAAGTAATTTGTATGAAATAGCAAAGAAACATAAATGCCATATTGTTTTGAGGGATAAATATAGTACGTATTATGATGGGTATGAAGCTTCTGTAAAGGCAGCTAAAGGAGATGTATTGTTATTTGTAGATAGTAATTTTTTATTATCTTCAAATGAAATGAAGAATTTTATTGAGCCAGTTGTTACAAATCAGGCTGATGTAGTATTAAACAAAATAGATAAATTTATAGAAGTTGGTAAATGTCCAAATACGGATATTGTTTGGAGAAAAATGTTAAATGAAATTTTAAGTCGACCAGATTTAAAAAGCAATTCAATACTTTCATTACCATATGCACTTACGAAAGAAGTAGTGGTAAATATCGGCTTTGATTATATAAAAGATATCGTTCTAGCTCATATGAACATAGTTAATCAAGGCTGGCGGATTAACGATCAATATGCAATAAAAACGTTATCTAGAGATGAAACGTTAGAAGAGGAAGGTTATTTAGTTAAAAAAGAATTGTCAGAAAATGAAAGGGAGAAAGTGGGAAAATATTTAATCGGTATTTCTAAATGGATAGAGAAAAAGGGAAAAAGAGTAGGGTTTACTGATGCAGGAAAAAGAAGAGATATTATTCAAAGATTAGGTGAAAGCAAGCAGTATCCTTCGTATCATCGAGGTTGGGGAATGCATTCTTCAATTTATGACGGGAAACAACTATCTGTCATTATACCAGTGCAAAATGAAGAAGAGACTATAGAACAAGTAATACTTGAGGCAAGAAAAATAGAACCGCTAGAAATAATTGTCGTTGTAAATGGTTCGACAGATCAAACGGCCAATATTGCTAAAAGACTTGGTGCTACTATTATTGAATATAACGAACGACTTGGTCATAATGTTGGACGTGCTATTGGAGCGCTTGAAGCTACAGGAGATATCCTTTTATTTATTGATGGTGATTTTAGTGTTTCAGGAAGTAATTTGCATCACTTTACAAAAGCAGTTTCAGCTGGTGTAGACATAGCATTAAATGATTTGAATCCGATGTTACATCCTCCGTTTTATGTTGTAGACGTCGTAAAGTATATGCTTAATTTAGCATATAATCGTCCAGAATTAAGTAATGGCTCATTAGTAGCAATTCCACATGCTATGAGTAGATCATGTTTAGATGCAATAGGCTGGGAAAGTTTACTATGCCCTAGTCTTGCACAAGTAAAAGCTATATTACAAGGGTATAGAGTAGAATGTGTACATTACGTTGATGTTGTAAAACCGAATAGAATTCGTTTAATGGAGAATGTAAGTCATAATGGACATCCTCCAGCGGTATTAAGAATAATTGGTGATCACGTTGAAGCTCTCTCTTACTTAATAGAACACCTTGAAATAGATGGAAAGGGTGATTAAACTGTTAGACCAGTACAAAAAAATTAACATTTCATATGAAGAATTATGGCAAATGGATTTTCAAACTACAGAACCATTTATACTCAAGGTTGATTGGGGTAAAGTAACGTATGAATTTTTAATTCGTATTAAGCCGGGTGCTTCTAACACTATTGTTTTTGGATCCGGAGCAGGTGGATTTCAAGAACAGCCAATCGGTCCACCTATTTTTCATAGACATTCTTGGATGGAAGAGTTTGAAGATACTGTTATATATTATAATGATCCTACATTATATCTTGGAAAATTATCTTTAGGTTGGGGACAAGGGGAGTTAGATAGATTTTACTTACAAGATATAGCAAATATTTTAGAAATATTATTTACAAAGTTAAAAATTGATTCGAAAAATGTGTTGTTTTATGGCAGTTCCGGGGGAGGGTTTATGTCTTTAATTTTAGCTGGATTCGTTAAGGGCTCCACAGTTTTAATTAATAATCCTCAAACAAATTTATTAAAATGGATACCTGTACCAATAAATCTAGTTTTTGATTTGTCTTATCCAGGTTTATCAAGAGAAGAAGTTGAGGAGAAATTTGGCGAAAGAATTAATGTTGTGAAATTTTTTAATCACATTAAATATGTACCGAATATTTATTTTTTGCAAAATTTCGCGTGTGAATTTGATGTGCAAAATCATTTAATACCATTCATTTCTGAATTAGAACAACTGGATAAAGATACAGAAGTAAATCAAATTGTAATAGACTTATATTTCGATAAAAAAGCAGGGCATGCAGCGGTAGGTAAGAGTGAAACAATTGAATATATAAAAAAAGTAAAGCCTAATCAGACTGTAAAAAAAGAACAAAAAGAAGTGGCACTGTCAGTCGTTATAGTTTTAGGAGAAGAAAAATCGAAATTGAATCAAATTTTAAACAAAGTGCACCATATAAAACCATTAGAAATTATCATTGTAGCTGATGATAGAATGAGTGCGATACAATCCATACCTACATTTGTTGAGAGTAACGTTGTTGTTATTGAAGAGAAAAATAAATGGAAAGCACCAGTTTATGGGGCGAAAATCGCTAATGGAGATGTAATTTTATTTTTAAATGGAGAAGATGTTATTTTTTCGGTAGAATTAGAACGATTTATAGAACCACTACTAAAAAAGGAACAGGATGTAATCTTGAATAACATAGACTCTGTATGTTTTGAAAAGATGAGAGTAGAATGGCCAAGCATTGCTATGGTGTATAGAAAAATAGTAAACGATGTATTGGGGCGTATGGATTTAAAATATGATTCGATGTTATCTATGCCATATGTTATTACTAAAAAAGCAATTGAAGACATTGGATATGATATCTTGCAGAACCCTATTCTGTCCCAAGTAACTCTTATTGAGAAAGGGTGGCGACTACAATCCTCGTCAGCTATCACTAACACCTCCTTGAATAATATACCCGCAAACAAAACCTCTTTCTATAAAAATGAATTAACTAAATTAGAAGTATGTGAGATTAAAGAGAATGTAAAAGCTTTGGAAAGTTGGTTACAACGAAAAGATGATAGAGGTAACTATACAGATGGAGGAAGAAAAAGAGAAATTATAGAGCAACTAAAAAAACAAAAGAATTATTCGCGTTTCCATAAAGGGTGGGGTATGAATTCATCAATTTATAATGGAAAACAGTTATCAATTATTATACCGGCACAAAATGAAGAAGCGACAATTAAAGAAGTTATTCTTGAGGCAAGAAAAGTTGAACCGAAAGAAATAATTGTTGTCATTAATGGATCAACAGATCAGACAGAAGTAATCGCAAAACAATTAGGAGCAACAGTAATTGTTTATCAAGAAGCATTAGGACATGATGTAGGACGGGCAATTGGTGCACAAAAAGCCACAGGGGATATACTTCTCTTTATTGATGCTGATTTTGCCATTCCAGCAAAAGACCTTCATCCGTTAACGCAGGCTGTTGCGGATGGTGTTGATATGGTTTTAAATGATTTAAATTTAAATCTTAGATTTCCTCTATATATTGTAAATTTATATAAATATATGTTGAATATTGCTTGTAATCGTAAAGATTTAGGTGTGGGATCCACAATTGCTGTTCCCCACGCTATTAGTCGAAAATGTTTAGAGGGAATTGGCTGGGATACTCTTCATACAGCGTGTGTTGCGCAAGTAAAGGCAATATTAGAAGGATATAAAGTTGAATGTGTCCATTTTGTAGATGTAATGAAACCAAATCGTATTCGTCCAAATGAGCACTTTGCAACAGTAGGACATCCACCGGCTGTATTGAGAATTACTGGAGATCATGTAGAAGGGCTTTCTTATTTAATAAAGAATAGGGATTTTAAAGATTTATTTTAATTTGGAAGCTACTTTACTAATAAGCGTAGAATAGCAACGGATAGAGTATAAGTTGAGTATTGGAATGAAAACAAAATTTAAAGAAGTTACCATTTTGGTTCAGGTGTAAGTGAAAAGTAAAAACTTCTTAAAATACATGAAGAGGTTTTTACTTTTTTATTTTAACTTATTTTAAGTATATCAAGTAAAAAATAAATAAAGAAGTAACGATAAGTTCTATATAACTTAATATCAGATGCAAGTAAGGAGGGAATACCTTTTCTTACATCAATAAAAGGTGTTTTAATATGTATTTAGAAATTAAGGTTTATCCAAATGTTGGGGCAGAAATATCTCTAAGGTGTAATTATGAATTTTCATCTGATTTTAATGTAATATCATTTACCGCATGTATTTCTATTTCAGTAAAAGATGATCTGAATTTATTAATTAATTTATCTAGTTTAATAATAAATTAAATATATATAAAACTGATAAGAAAATAGCAGCTAATTTATAAAAATTAGTAGGAGAGTCGTGTCTAAATTCGATAAACTGCATATATTGTTAAAAGAAAGGAGGGAGAGTTATGGCATGTACTACGAATAATGTTTGTTTAGATGTGTGTCTTAAAATTACAATTACCCCTGGTAGTGGAATTGATGCAGAAGTGGATTGTGGGGGCACATGTGGGACAAGTCCTACAATTGTAATTAGTCCTAGTGGATCAATTGTTATTACTTTACCATTAGTTGCATGTTTCTCAATTGCACTAAAAGATGATTTAAGTGTTGAATCTTCATTAACAAGCCTCTCTTTTCAAACTTCTTAAGAAAATAAGAAATGAAAAGCCTGCCTTCTACTTTTCTTTTGAGCTGATGTAAAAATAAAAAAGATGGTTACAAACCATCTTTTTTATTCTGTCATATATTAAAAATGAGATAATATATTATTTAGTAGGCAGGATGTATAATTAAAAGCACTCTTTACCTCATTTTTTGTTCGATCAGGTAAGAAATTGCTTCTATATGATCACCAATGATTTGTTGTGTTGCTAATGAAAGGCAACCTTGCTCAGAGAAGTGTTTTTCAGGTCGAACACGATTCATTTTATCGACGTCGACAGAATGGACATTTTGCACATGAAAGCCTGCTAAAATTGTTTTAACTTGACTTAAGGTTGGTGAAAGAAGTGAATCAAACCCAATTGTATGAATGCTTTTTCGACTAAAAGCATGAGGGACAGCAATTGTGGATCCCATACCTAAATCTTTCCGATTACATGCTAAGTTAATAGCATATTTACATGCGGTGACGATAGAATAGGGGAGACGATACATATAGTAGTAATCTAGTTTATTTAAAGCTAAGTCCGTGCCATTTTGAATAGATTGTACAAATGGTAATAAATCACAACTAGAAATTAAGAAATCTCCATCTATAAATAATAATATGTCACCTTTGGCAAAATAGGCACCAACAGCACGTCCCGTATCATTTCCAAGTGCTTCTTCGTAACTAATAACTGTTGCATCGCAATCCTTCGCCAATTCCTCTGTTTTATCTGTTGATCCATTAACAATAACGATAATTTCAAAAGGTTTTAATTTCTGCACCTCAAAAATGACAGATTCTATCGTTTTTTCTTCATTTTGAACAGGGATGATAACTGATAATTGTTTATCTCCATAAGTATTCGAATAAAACTCTTTACCTGTAATTATTTTTGGAGTGGATTTTTGTTCCCCGTTGTGAAGCCCTAAAATAATATCCCGCTTTCGATTATTATCGGTATAGTTTCCTCTTTGATCTCGCACTAGATTGATCCAATTTGCAATGGCTGCAAGATGATAATGAATGAGTTGAGTTGAAGGAAAAAAGGGAACTTGAGGGATAGAAATGTTTAATTGATCGCAAATCCGAAATTTATGTTCAATAATTTTCATTTGTGCCAATATTGGATTTGATAAACTATCTGAAGTAATTACCTCAAGTACTTCTTTTGTCATTGCATAGGGAGGAAATAATAAGGAGTTAACATTTAAATCTGGGCGATGAAAAAAATGATTCGTAACTTGCTGCCAAATCATTGCTATATTTGGCTGTTGTTTTTGATAGAAAAAATTATCTAAATTATTTAATATGACGTCAGCCGATTTTTTTAGTAATGGTTGAAGAAATTGTATAAGTGAGGAGGAGTGAATAATGTAATTTTCATCTAAAAATAAGAGGTACTCTCCCTTTGCTTTTTTTGCACCAATTACATAACAATTAGTAGATTCTATCGGCTCTTTTAGTGTAATAATTTCACAATTGTAAGATCGCGCAATATTAATAGAATCATCGACACTACTGATAATAGTAAGGATAATTTCAAAAGGTTGTAGTTGTTCACATGCTTTCAAAATTTTAGGTAAATTTTTTATTTTATGTTGTATGGGGATAATAATAGAAATTGAATTTTTACACATAAGCAGTCTCCTTTTTAATCAGAGGTAGTTGTTAATAAGATTAGATAAAAGAGGAGATATATTTTCTTCTTGTTATAAGCATAACAATCATTTAGTTTTATCAGACTCACAATTTTCTTTACTTGTATTAGAACCTTTATTTATTCCAGAAGCGAGTAAATTATTGAGAACGCTAAGGTCTAATTGCAGAGGGATGGAGTTTTCGGATGGAGTTTTCTCATTTTCTTTTTTTGTAGTTAATATAGTCTTTATATTTTTAATTTCTTTATATTGTTTTAAGGTAATGAAAAATCCAGAAATAATTAAGAGAAAAGAAACAGTAGTAAGTGAAAGTATTATTTCCAACATAAAATAGCCTCCTTTAAAACTATAATAATATTATAGTTGAATGTAATAAAACAGAATTCGAGCTAATGAGTTCACTTTTTAAATATATGCAAATCTTTAGTAAAAGTTACTGGTTTCTAAGTTATAGGAAGCAATTATAGAAACGTTATAAATATAAATAAATGAAAGGTTCATTTGTAGTGTAAAGGTATATATTATATAGCCTAAACTTCATTTTATAAAAAGTTAAATAGGGTGTAAATTTATACAAAAAGAGCATTTAATTGGACAAATAATTAATTATGTGAAATAATAATAACAGACAAGGAGACGTTGATTTTCCTTTAGTGCTTCGAATTAATTTTATTCAATAAGAGAAGGTGTGCTTAAAGAAGTTAAATTAAAAAAGGAGCTGATTTATTATATGCAACAAAATAATGATTTAAATTTTGAACCTCAAGACGTTAATATTGTCAATCCTAAACAAGCCAGGAAAGCAGTAGTTGCTACTGGTATAGGGAATGCAATGGAGTGGTTTGACTTCGGATTATACGCGTATTTAGCGGTTATCTTAAGTAAATTATTCTTCTCAGGTGTTGATAATAGTGGATTGCAACTTGTACTTACATTCGGTACATTTGCAGCAGCCTTTCTCGTTCGACCAATCGGAGGTGTATTCTTTGGTAGAATAGGAGATAAGTACGGCCGAAAAATCGTGTTAAGTACTACTATTATTTTAATGGCACTTTCTACATTATTCATCGCATTACTACCAACCTATGAACAAATTGGTGTATGGGCACCAATACTACTTTTAGTTGCGCGAATGATTCAAGGCTTCTCTACAGGCGGCGAATATTCAGGAGCAATGGTTTATATCGCAGAATCTTCTCCAGATAAAAAGCGTGGTATACTCGGTAGTGGTCTTGAAATTGGAACACTCTCAGGTTACATTGCTGCATCGGTAATTGTTACCATTTTGACGTTATTGTTAACAGATGAGCAAATGCTCAGCTGGGGCTGGCGTATTCCTTTCTTAATAGCTGCACCAATTGGTTTGGTCGGTTTATATTTACGCCGTCATTTAGATGAATCTCCCATCTTTGAAGAGATGGAAAAAGCACAAGAGGAATCTGAAGACAACGAACAATTTTCATTTATGGATATATTAAAATATCACAAAAAAGACTTCTTATTAAGCACAGTAATTGTCGCCTTCTTTAATATTACGAATTATATGATTCTTTCGTATATTCCTTCTTATCTAACTCAAGTACTTAAAGTCAAAGAAACAACTGGCTTATTAATTATTTCAATTACGATGGCACTTATGATTCCACTGGCATTATATTTCGGTAAATTAAGTGATAAAATTGGTAATAAACGCGTCGTGCAAATTGGTTTACTTGGTTTAACTGTATTTGCAATTCCAGCATTTATATTAATAGGTAACGGACATATTGCTGCTATATTTGCAGGTATTTTCATTTTAGGATTCTTCCTAAGTGTATATGAAGGAACGCTACCTTCATTATTACCATCACTATTTTTCACTGATGTACGTTATCGAGCACTTTCGATCTCATTTAATATTTCTGTATCAATATTCGGTGGAACAACACCGCTCGTATGTTCATACTTAGTTCATGCTACTGGTAACCCGCTTGCACCAGCATTTTATTTAGCAGGTGTAAGTATTATTGGATTAGTCGCATTTAGTGTATTATTCGTTACAACTTCAGGACGTGCGCTAAAAGGCTCATATCCTACAGTAGAAACGAAAAAAGAAGCACACCAAATCGCTAAAGAAGACCCTGAAGAAACACTTTGGTGGCATGAAGAGTCGTTAGAAATTGAAGCAGGGAAGAATGCTTCAATTTAACAAGTAACGTAGAAGTATAAAAAGACTCCTATGAAAATAGGAGTCTTTTTTTGTTATGTTATTTCTTTCTTTTCTTCAAATTCTTCTGATACAAATAAAGCTTATGAATCTCTTCCTTAAATTCCTGAAGTAGCATCATATCCTCACTATTTGAATAACGTACTGTATTATAAGCATTTACAATAATATGACTCTGAATACTTACATCTTCTTCACTATTTATTCTTTCTAACCATGCTTCAACAGTTTCTCCTCGTTTTCTATTTAAAGGAGGAGTTAATTTACTCTCCAGTTTAAAAATTTCTTTTCGAATTTCATTATGTGGCGGTTTGTTTCGTTTAAAATGTTTTAAACTCATTCCTTCTTTATCAGTAATGATAGTAGATTCGAAGGCAGGCATATTTGGTAAACTGAATTGTTTTCGTTTTTTTATTATTTTCCAAACGACGTAAATAGCAATGGTTGTACAGACTATTATTGTAATGCTATTTATAAGTGTTGGATCAAAAGCACGATGTCCAAATTCATCTTTAATTTGAGGATCTTTTAAATTCCCTTTATTCGACCAAAAATCGTCAGTTTCTTTTGATTCAGCTGCCGAAAATAACGGATTAATGGCGTATCCAAATCCTAAAGCAACTACTTGTACGACATAAGAAAAAAGAAGCCGAATGTATGGGAAAATAGGAATAAGGAAAGCACTAATTATTCCAATCGTAATAAGAGAAGCGAAACGTAATAACTGTTGATTACGGTTTATCCCGGTTAACCAAAATGTAATCATAATGTGTAAAACTAAAAGTAATAGTTTCCACAAAGGTGGAAAGGGCGCATAAAATATGGCTGAAATACTAAACCATACAATACCACCTAATGACTTTTGAACTGGATATCCGGGTCCAACTACATGTACGATAAAGAAGAAAAGCGGTAACATAATTGTGCCAAACAGAGAGAAAGGGAGAAAGATAGAACAACCAATTATTTGAGTCATTAACAGTATGACAAAACCTGTTGTTTTTTTCTTCATTAGTTTATGGATAAGAAATACTCCAATATAGCCTGTTGCTAAAAATATAACAATGCCGATGAGTTCATCTCTTTCCGTTAATAACGAAAGGAGGAGCAGCAGAATAAAGTCATTAACGTGATAAAGCCAAGTTTTCAAGCTTTTCCACCATCCCTTCGTTATTAATGAGAAACGTAGGCTGAGAGAGAAGAGGGAGTTCATTTCTCTGTAAACCAATGTATATCATTGTAGACGATCGTTCTCTTTTTCTCGTTACATAATGAAGAAATCCTTGTTTCGGAAGTAACGTACTATCATCTGAAATACGCGCTAATTCCTCTAAAGATATTCCGTAATGTGTTTGCCCTTCGTTTAATGGTAAGTGCAGAGGACCACCTTCAGCTAATACACTAATAAATAGTTCAAACGGTATTTGATGCTTCGTTGCGTATTGACAAATGTATGTTGCAAATGAAATAAGGTCTTCTATATTATCTTTCCAACCAAACCCGCGATCAGCAGCTAATGAAAGACAAATCGTCCAACTATAATTTTTTACAGGTTCATATTGCTTCGCCTGTAATTCTTGCATTTTAGCAGATGCTTTCCAATGAATAGAACGGAAAGACTCACGTTCATATCGTTTAACACCGATAATAGATGTTTCATCATTGTAAAAAGAAAAATTCGTTCGATAAGATCCGGTTAAAAGTTGCTGTAGTTCTTGTAAGCCTGCTACTTCTTTAGGAGAAGGGTACACAATAATTTCAGTCCTCAATTTATCAGAAATGGGCAAATGTACAGTTAAAAGATGAAAAGGATCTTTCAAGACACATTCGAACTGTTCAATTTGAAACACACCACGTTTCGTTGCGGTTAATGTTAAATCCCACTTTTGCGCCGAATGAGCAGGTTGTGAAAACGGGAAAGAGAATAGTGTTTTTGATATTTGTTCAATTCCTTGATCTTTTTGTGGTAGTAGTGACGGATTTAAATGAAAATAACAAACACCGTTAACGAGCGGTATATTTGCTCCATTTTTTAAATGAATAAAAAACTGCCCAGATTCATTAGGAAAAAGCTGATTAGTTTGTTTCTCATTTACGACTTCAAATGTTTTCTCTATGTAAGCGACATATTTATAAATGAAAATCGCAAATAAATAATAGAAGAAAAAGAGAAACATAATGATTCGTTGTGGCATGAAAAATGTAAATAGTATAGCGCCTGGGACAGTTAGTTGAATAATATGGAGTTGGAAAAATAAAGGTACAGTTACAACACGCTGTCCATTCATGTTTGTTCAATCTCCACTGGTACGTCAACTTCTTTTAGAATCCTTTGTATAATTTCATTTTTTGTCGTGCGTAATGCCCCTTCCATTGATAAGACGATACGATGATTCCAAACAGAAGGAACTAAAAATTGTATATCTTCAGGAGTGCAATATTCTCTGTCGCGTAAAAAGGCTAGTGCTTGAACTGCGCGTACTAAAGCTAATGTGGCACGCGGGCTTACACCATTAGCGATGTAATCATGATTTCTTGTAGCGTGAGCAAGTTTAATAATGTAATGTTCTAACGGTTCTGATACGAAAATTTCTTTTACTCGTTTCTGTGCTTCTAAAATATCATCTAAAGAAATAACAGATGTGACACTTTCTAGTGGTACATCGTTACGAAAACGTCGCATCATTTGTAGTTCATCTTCTGGAGATGGATAACCAATTGAAATTGTCATTAAAAAACGATCAAGCTGTGCATCTGGTAGAGGAAACGTTCCTTGTGATTCAATTGGATTTTGCGTCGCAATAACAAAGAACGGTTTCGGAAGAGGAGTAGATTGTTTTTCAAGCGTTACTTGTCGTTCTTCCATCGATTCTAATAAACTAGACTGTGTTCTAGGCATAGCGCGGTTAATTTCATCCGCAAGCAAAATATTGGTCATAACTGGTCCAAGTCTTAATTCGAATTCACTCGTTTTCGGATTGAAATATTCAATACCTGTTACATCACTCGGAAGTACATCAGGTGTAAATTGGACACGAGAAAAATTACCACCAATACTTTTAGAAAGTGTTTTCGCAAGTAACGTTTTCCCCGTACCAGGCACATCCTCAAGCAGTACATGTCCGTCAGCAAGCAAAGAAACAAGTAATAAATCAATAACATTTTCTTTACCGACAAAAACTGATCCTATATTTTCTTTCAATTTATTTATCATATGTATCATTCCTTTCAAAATATAAACGGATATTTCTATATTTTAACAAATTATTCAGAAAATTGATATGATTTTTTAATTTAAAGAAATAGATATTAAGTTATTAAATTACCTTGCATATTTTGGAATATGATTATACAATATCGATATACGATGTATCGTTAGTCGATATATCAGATAACGATGTATCGGAGGTAGTTATAATGAATGCGAAAGCGAAAAAATATATTCCGTTAACAGAGGCGACATATTACATATTGTTATCACTAGTGAAACCAATGCATGGATATGGAATTATGCAAATGGTAGAAGAGATGACAAATGGAGAAGTAAAACTCGGTCCTGGTACTTTATACGGGAATACGACGAAGTTACTAAAAGAGAAGTTAATAGTTGAAGTTGCCTCTACAGATAGAAAGAAGTGTTATGAGTTGACGTCCTTTGGGAGAGAAGTGTTGGAACTAGAGTACAACAGGTTGCAGAGATCTGTAAGGAATGGAAATAGTATATTAGGGGAGTGAATAGAAGATGAAGACAAAGAAGGTATTGAAATTTTTCGCGGCATGGAGTTTAGAAAAAGAAGAAGCTTTTTTACGGAAAATGCATCAAAAAGGATGGGCGCTACAAAATTATAATATGATGTATACGTTTAAGAAAACTGAGCCGAAAGATATAATCTATAAAGCCGATTTTAGAATGGATTATAGAGATTCAAAGGAAAAACAAAAAGAATATATTGAATTATATGAAATGTGTGGTTGGAAACATGTAACTAGTTTCACCAAATGGCACTACTTTTGCAAAGAAGTAGGTGATGATAACGAGTTGCCAGATATATATTCGGAAAAAGAGACGAAAATTGCAAAGTTTAAAGACTTATTTACATTTCTTGTATTTGTTTTTTCATTTGCAATGCTATGCATGACTCCTAGTTTCCTAAGTTCTTCGGAAGTTAGGATTCCACTTTTGATAAAAGGTGTAATTGGATTTTTAGGTTGTATGTATGTGTATATATTTGTAAGGTTATTTTGGAAGATAAAAAAATTAAAAAAAGAAATCCTTTAAAAATATAGAAAGGGGGATTAACATGATTATTTTGACTATGTTATTTATATATTTGACCTTAGGTGAAGGGGTTCTTGGCAAGCGGCTGTACAATAAGTTGAAAGAAGATATACAAACAAATAAAAATGCAAGAGTTTCCTTTTATATAAGAACAATGAGTTTACTGTGGGCGTTAGCCATCATTATGTTAATAACATCATACTCAATCAATATCCCATTTGAGGAGTATGGACTTAAACTACCATCTGCTAATCATATGGTAAGTAAGTATTTTAAAAATATGAATATATCATTGTGGATAGGTGTATGCATTGGGTTTATAGTGCCGTTGATTATGTTAAAGAAAAGTGAAATTTTTCAAAAGTATACAGAGAAACAAATGAGTGATGTTTCAGAAATGCTCCCTAATAATTACCGAGAAACAATACTATGGATTCTTATTTGCATTACAGCAGGTGTAACAGAAGAGCTATTATTTCGTTCTTTCATGATGAATTACTTATCACAGCTTTTCCCAGCGCTATCGATAATAGGGGTACTAGTTATCTCGTCAATCATTTTTGGTTTAGCGCATTTTTATCAAGGGTGGAAAGGTATAGTAGGGACAACGATTTTAGGTTTTATGTTAGGAAGAGTATATGTTGCAACTGGATCAATTTATCCATCTATAATTATACATATGTTAATAGATTTACTTGTACTAATCCGCTTATTTATATTGAAAGGAAAAGTAATATTACAGAGAGTCTAAAGTAAATGTAGAATGAGAATAAAAAAGTTGCTTGAAACACAAGCAACTTTTTTATTAGAAAGACTGATTTTGTGCAGGTTTAATAAATTGTTCTGGATTTTCAACAAGCCCACATACAGCACATTGGACGCGGTAAGTAGGTCCTTGATAGGCCATATGAAAAGCATTCATATTTTCATTTGTGTATTCCTCTTCTACTTGACCAGTTTGTGGATTTAACTTGACTGGTTTTACTTGTTGCTCAAGAATATTAAAGCGAGTACGGTTCGTTTTACAGCTTGGACATAGCATTGGTTCCATATGTATACACCTCCATTTGTAGCATTTCTTAAACTCATTAATTTTATGCAAGCAAAAAAACTTTCTCAATATAAATGGGTGTTAAAAGTATTCAAAATTCAGAAAAAATAAAATATAATAAGAGTACGAACTGGTTATGTCCAAACCAAATCTCCTGTTTTATGCCAATAAGCTGGGGGGCCGAGAAATCGGCCTCATTTTTTTGTGCTCGTTGCTATAAGGAACAAGGTTTTTATGAGACATTTGTCGAAATTTTAGGGATGGATATAAAGGAGGATGTAAAATGAATTTAAAAATGAAGTACATCATTTTATATGTAGAAAAGTTTGAAGAATGTTTAAGATTTTATAAAGATATTTTACAGTTACCTATAAAAGCAGAGCATGGTACATATATTGAATTTAATACTGGTTCTACAATTTTAGCGATGAACACAAGGCAAGATGTGAAAGAATTAACAGGACTACCACTTACAGAAGGTGAGTTACAATCTTCTCATTTTGAATTGGGATTCGTTGTTGATCATGTACAAGAAACAATCGAACAATTTAGAGAGCAAGGTATTAAAATCTTAGTTGAACCAATTGTGAAACCGTGGGGACAAACAATTGCATACATTGCCGATCCAGATGGGAATTATATTGAAATTTGCAGTTCATTAGAATAGAAGGAGAAAAAGAGATGGGGTTTCCGAAACTAGAAACAGAACGTTTACAATTAAGAGAACTAACACTGTTAGATGCAGAAATGATGTTCCGTTATTTTTCAAAAGAATCTGTTATACGTTATTTTGGAATGGATTCTTTCGAAAATATTGAGCAAGCGAAAACGACTATTCAAACGTTTAAAAATCGTTATGAAGAAGGAACTGTATTTCGCTGGGGAATTGAGAAAAAGGGTACGGGCCAATTAATCGGAACGTGCGGATTTCATTTAATAAACAAGCATCATAAGCGAGCTGAAATTGGTTATGAACTAGATGATACATATTGGGGACAAGGGTATGCAACGGAAGCGTTACAGGCGATTTTAACTTACGGGTTTGAAACGTTACAACTTATAAGAATTGCAGCTGTTGTATATGTAGAAAATAAAGCTTCTCAAAAATTATTAAGTAAAGCAGGGTTTCAAGAAGAAGGATTACTTCGAAAACATATGATTCAAAATGGAGTTGCTCATGATACAATTTTATACTCGTTATTAAAAGAAGAGTGGAAGAAGTAATGCGTACAAATGAGCTTATAAATGTTATGAAGAAGCATAAAGAAAATAGGTTCATTTTAGGTATTGATGGACTAAGTCGATCGGGTAAAACAACATTTGTAACAAACTTAAAAGAAAATATGAAACAAGAAAGTATTCCGTTCCATATTTTTCATATTGATGATCATATAGTAGAACGTAATAAACGGTATCATACTGGCTATGAAGAATGGTATGAGTATTATTATTTACAATGGGATATTGAATGGCTTCGGCAGAAGTTTTTTCAGAAGTTACAAAATGACACAAAACTGAAATTACCGTTCTATAATAATGAGACAGACTCAAGTGAGATGAAAAAAGTACAGATCCCCATAGTAGGCGTAATTGTAATAGAAGGTGTTTTTCTACAGAGAAAAGAATGGAGAGATTTCTTTCATTATATGGTGTATTTAGATTGTCCAAGAGAGACACGGTTTCTACGTGAGAGTGAAGAAACGCAGAAAAACCTTTCAAAGTTTGAAAATAGGTATTGGAAAGCAGAGGATTATTATTTAGAAAGTGAAACACCACAGAAGGGAGCGAACTTAGTTATATAATGATTAGAAAATAGAAAGGTGAACAGAATGAATATTTTATGGGATTTTGATGGGACGTTATTTGATACGTATCCAGTTTATACAAAAATTCTTTCTCAAGTATTAGGGGAGGAAATAAGGGAAGAAGAAATCTATAAAAATTTAAAGGTTTCATTTTCACACGCAATTGACTATTATGAAATATCAAAAAAACAATTAAGTGAAATTGATGTATTAGAGAGTCGCATTATGATAGAAGATATAAAACCATTTGAAAAAGTGGAAGAGGTTTTAAAGTTTGCCGATAAAAATGTAATTATGACTCACAAAGATAGAGCGGGGGTATTATCTATATTGAATCATTACGGCTGGGAAAAATACTTCGTAGACATGGTTACAATTGACGATGGTTTCCCCCGAAAACCGAACGCTTTATCTTATGATCATTTGCATAAAAAGCACAATATTGATTTAGCTATTGGTGATAGAGAATTAGATTTATTACCTGCAAAAGAATTAAGTATTTCAACATGTATGTTTCAAGGGAACTGTGATGTAGCGGATTATTCTTTAGCACATTACTCGGAATTTTATAAGTTAGTGATTGATAGAGAGGTTATTTTATAAATAATTTAAATAAAACCTCTACTTTTTGCTTGAAAGTAGAGGTTATTTTCTATGCTTTATAAAAATTAATACTATCTAGTACATAGAAGGAGATTAGTATAACAATTTGAATTATATAGTTATAGATAAATATATAGATAAAAAGATTTCAATAAAGCGAGTGATCCCATGAGTATTTTTATTTTAGAAGATGATGTCATACAAGCGCAGCAAATGAAACGGCTAGTTGAAGAGATTTGTGAGAAATATATGTTGCCTTTTGATTTTATCGAGGTGAGTAGTAAAAGTGAAAACATCATTACTAACATTCCTAAGGCGAAGTATATCCCAATCTATTTTTTAGATATAGAGATAAAAAGAGAAGAACGTAAAGGGTTACAAGTGGCACAAGAGATACGAAAGTATGATACGCAAGGAATTATTGTGTTTGTAACGACGCATTCTGAATTTGCACCTATTTCATATCAATACATGGTATCAGCTTTAACTTTTATTGATAAAGGGTTGCCATACGAGGAGAGGCGTAACGTTTTTGAACAATGTTTACTCAAATATGAAGCGCGTAATAAGCATATTATTCCGTCCGATGACTTTATCGTTGAAAATAGTAATGCAACTGTGCGGGTTCCGTTTCATGAAGTTGAATATGTTATGACCGATGAACCGCACCGTTTAGCATTAGTGACGTTAGATCGAATTGTTTATTTTTATGGGACTTTAAAAGAAATTGAATTAGTAGATGAACGTTTATTTCGTTGTCATCAATCATATATCGTGAATACGAAGCAACTGTCTTCTTACGATGCGAAGCAAAAAATGATAGTTTTAAAAAGCGGGAAACGCATTCCAGTATCACGGCGCTTAGTGAGTAAAGTACGTAACATATTAAAGGGTGAGATGTAATGTATATTTATGATTTATTTGCAATACTGCTTACTAGTATGAGCCATATGTTTTTATATATTCAATTAATCCGGTACAATAGATTATCAATTAGAATGTTAATAGCTTTAAGTGCAGTATTCATTATTTTACTTGCTATTGTCGTAACAGTAACGAGATATCCAGAATTGAATAGTACCATTGTGTTATTTCTAATAAGTTTAGGATTAATGCAAAATGAATTAAAACTTAAGCATAATGTATATTTTGCACTAGTGAGCATGGTGATTATAACGTTAGTAAAAATGTTGCTTTTCGATTTAGGAATGAAAATCTTTATGTTAACGCCATTCAATTTATATTTATGGACAGGAAGCATGATTCACCTTACCGTATCGACATTTACTTTTATCGGTATTTTTGTAGCCCGTAAAAGAATCCAAAAAATTGCTCAATATATAGTAGGTAGTCCGCTATACTATGTAACTTATATATTATTAATTGCCGGATTTATTATTGAACTAATCTTAACTCAGCCATCTTCTGCGTTATTAGCACAATTAAATCAACAATACAGTGATGTAAGTTATATTTCAGCGATTATTGTATTTTTATTATTAGTCATCATAGTACTTATAAGTTCACATTTATCGAGAGCAAAGTTACAAGAAGAGCATGAAAAACGTTTGGATAAAGAGTTATTAGATTATGTGGAGAAATTAGAGGATATGCATGATGAGCTTGCTAGTTTCCGTCACGATTATATGAATGTATTACTATCGTTAGAAGAGGGAATACGTACGAAAAATGTGAAAGAAATTGAGCAAGTGTACTATGACGTTATAGCTCCTACGTTAAAAACAATAAATGATCATGAACTTGATATTGCGAAATTATCTCGCGTACATATCCCTGAAGTGAGAAGTGTATTAAGGGCGAAAGTTAGCACTGCCCAGCACCAACAAATAAAAATAATGCTCGATATACCAGAGAATATTGAAAGTGTTTCGATGACGGTTATTTCATTTATTCGCATCATTTCAGTTTTAGTAGACAATGCAATTGAAGAAGCAGTACATAGTGAGGAAAAGATATTGCAAATCGCATTCTTTGAAACGGATTCACGACAATATTTTATCGTGCGTAATAGTTCAAAGAGTGAAGCGATTGATTTGCAAAAAATTTATGAGAAAAACCATTCAAGTAAAGAGGGGGCTAGAGGATACGGGTTATTCTCATTAAAACGTATCATGAATAAAACAAATAATGCAACGTTAGAAACAACTTATGTAAGTCCTTATTTCACGCAAACATTCATATTAAAAGAGATAAAATGACCATCTATGATGAAAATGAAACCGAATAGGAAAGAACTACATACTTTCTTCACTCGTTTTTATACACTTCAAGTAAGAGGTGAAGCGAGATGAATGGACTTATTTTTACAACAATGATTTGCTTTGGTTTACCGCTTGTAGCACTTTTATATGCTGTTTGGAAGAAACGCTATATTCCATATATGTTAGGTGTATTGGCTTTTGTTGTATCGCAAATATTGATCCGCATACCAATACTGAATTATGTAAATGGAACTAGCACAGATTTTCAAATGTTTTCAATAATGCAGCCTGTATTATTTGTACTTTTGCTTAGTTTATCAGCTGGAATTTTTGAAGAGATAGCTCGTTTTATCGCAATGCGTTATTTTATGAAGCAACGAGATTGGCAGTCTGGTTTTTTATTTGGAGCAGGGCATGGTGGTATTGAAGCGGTGTTGATAGTTGGTATCCCGGTAATATCCCTATTATTGTCACAAACAGTCATTCAAAATGGTGACAGTTATTATTTGGGCGGTATTGAGCGCATCTTCGCGATGGTATTGCATATTGGACTTTCTTTCATTATATTACAAGCTGTCGCCCAAAAGAAATTTCGTTATGTTTTCTATGCAATTCTCATCCATGGAACTGCAAATGCATTAGCTGGCATTATATCGCTATATGTACCAGGGAAAAGCGGGATCATTATGTCAGAAGTTTCAATAGCAATTTGTGCTTTACTCGTTTTTAGTTATAGTTTCACTTTAAAAAGAAAGGGTGTATGAAAATGAGAAGAATGTTACTTATTATTATAAGTGCTATCGCGGCGTTCGCGCTTGCAGCATGTACCGGTAATAAAGTAGATGAAAGTACGTCAAAAAAGTTTATTCCAAAGGCGGAAGAAATTGTATCATTACTAAATGAGGCGAAGTATAAAGACGTACACGAAAAATTTGATAGTAAAATGAAATCAGCCTTATCAGAAGAGCAAATGAAAGAACTTACGCCTATAATTGAAAAAGCTGGTACATTCGAAAAAATTGAGAAAAAATCGATTGAAGAAAAAGATGGTTTATATACTGTTATTCTTGTAGCAAAGTATAGTAAAGAACAACGTACCTTTATCGTAACTTATAACGATAAAGAAGAAATAGCTGGGTTAGTAATTAGGTAGAAATGTAATGGCAGATAAAGTGGTTGTGTCCACTTTATCTGTTTTTTTGTTTTAACCAAATTATGGGTATTCATGCTAATATAAACACATAGCTATAGAGAAAGGGTGGGTTAGTATGAAAACTGAAATAGTTCCTAAAAAGAAGTACAGTATAATAAGCTACATATCTTTACTCATCGGTGTTTTATGTTTTCTGTTCGTTTTTATTACACCGACAAGGATAGCCAATGTGGGTAATGTAGTGGGAGATTATATTACAGTTGCCCTCACAGTTGCAGGTATTATACTTTCTAGCATTACGATAACGAAACAAACAGAGAAGAAGGGGATTGCTATTATTTCAATAATACTGTCCTTATCATTATTTATATTTTGGATCATCGCAATTATTTTATTGTTTACTGGTCAAATTAGTTTTGCGCCGTAATATGTAATAAAAAGAGTCCTTCTAGTATGAAGGACTCTTTTTATTCGGTATCTTCCGGTTGATATTCTAAAATATCCCCTGGTTGGCATTCTAACGCTTTACAAATAGCATCTAAAGTTGTAATTCTAATTGCTTTTGCTTTTCCATTTTTTAATATAGAAAGGTTAGCCATTGTAATTCCAACCTTCTCTGAAAGTTCAGTTACACTCATTTTTCTTTTTGCTAACATTACATCAATATTAATTATTATTGCCATGTTATTCACCTCAGACCGTTAAATCATTTTCTGATTTTATATCTATCGCATCTTTTAAAAGTCTTTGGAGAACGGCAGCAAAGACTGCGATAACCATTGAAGAAAAGATAAGGATCATGCCAATTATTATAATACCTGGTGCATCATCTCTCTCTGCTACAAGATAGAAAAGCGGCATACCTACTACATATAATACACTAATTGTAATAGCACATTGTTTTATCTTTTTTAAAGCTCTAACAGATAATTTCGAGAAGGCGTTCCCCTTATCAATGTAGCTTACAAGTTTAAAGGCTTGATATAGAGCAAAATAAAAAGGTATCACCGTTGCATATAGATTGATTAAAACAAGATATTTTATATATGCAATATCCGGGTATAAGTCCGCTGTGTAATTCCCAATATTAGGAATTAAAAATATACACAAAGCAAAAACAGGAATACCGATAAGGATAATTGCTGTCTTTAAAAAGAGTGTTGATCCTTGGTTCATATAAAGCACCTCATTTTTAAATTATCATTTTAATTTAACATAAATTTTATCGTTTAACAATAAATTCTTATTTATTTCAATCGGATTTTTATTGAGAAACAAATTTTAGTGAAGAGAATGATAAGACGTTTTTATAAAAAAGTGTGGTCTCTATTTATTTGAACATAAAAAGCTATGATATGTATCGTTCGTTGCTTTACTAATAAAAGAAAATGAAGGTAATGATTGTTAGCTTCATGAAAATTGGGGACTAATAAAACATATATAGGTTGTGGAAATCTTTTTGTATATAAATGAATGTGAAACATACGGAGGAACAACAATGTCGAATTTGGGTTTATTGATGAAAAGGTTACTGTTAGTAGGAACAATCACACTAAGTATGTTATGTACGGAAAGCATGATGAATTATCATACGGTGGAAGCTAAGGTGAAACAAGTAGAACGGCAACCGAAAAATGTAATCATAATGGTTATGGACGGAACGAGTTCTTCAGCAACGACATTAGCTCGCTTGTATAAAGGGAAACCACTTGCACTAGATGAAATTGTAACAGGAGGAGTTCGTACCTATTCGGCGGAATCAGCTATAACAGACTCAGCTCCAGCAGCTACAGCTTTAGCGACGGGGAATAAATCGAATTCAGGATATGTAGGTATATTACCTTCTATTGTAAGTTCACCTGGCTTAAAATCAATCAAAGAAGAGGACAAGTTACGTCCAGTTGCCAATGTTTTAGAAGGTGCCAAACGCACTGGTCGCGCAACTGGAATAGTTGCTACAGCTGAAATTCAGCATGCTACTCCCGCTGGATTTTCTGCTCACCATATTAACCGTAAGCGTTTTGACGTAATTGCGGAGCAGCAAGTGTATCAAAATATAGATGTCGTATTAGGTGGGGGAAAAGAGGCACTGCTACCTATAAAAAGAAAAGATGGTGAAGATTTAGTAAAGGTGATTCAAAACAAAGGATACGACTTTGTTGAAACGAAAGATGCATTATTGAACTCTAAATCTAAGAAAATTTGGGGCTCTTTCTCACATAATGCTCTTGCGTTTGATATGGATCGCGAAGCAACAAATCCGGAGCAACCAACACTTTCTCAAATGACGGAAAAAGCAATTCAAACACTATCAAAAGATAAAGATGGTTTCTTTTTATTTGTAGAGGGAAGTAAGCCAGACTGGGCAGCTCATGTGAACGATCCAATAGGGATGATTAGTGATGTATTAGCATTTGATAACGCAGTTGCAGAAGCATTGGAATTTGCAAAAAAAGATGGTAATACGATGTTAATAGCTGTAACTGATCATGGTAACAGCGGTATTTCTATTGGGAATGCGAATACGACAAAAGGCTATAATATTACGCCGGTCTCTGCATACATTGGTCCATTAAAAAAATCGAAAATGACACTTGAAGGTGCTACAAATAAACTAAAATCTGATTTATCAAATGTAGAAGATGTAGCTAAATTATACGGTTTGGACAATTTAACTTATGATGAAAAAGAAAGAGTAAAAGCAGCAAAAAAGAAATCGGATGTAGGTCCAATACTTACTACATTATTGGCCAATCATGCGAACATAGGCTTCACAACAGGAGGCCATACAGGTGAGGATGTGTTTTTATATTCTTACGGTCCTCAAAAGCCAAAAGGTTTGATCCAAAACACAGACATTGCGAAGACGATGGCGAAAGCAATGGACTTTAACTTAGAAGAAGTAACAAACAAATTATTTGTAGAGAGTGAATTAGCCTTTAAACGAAAAGGTGCAACAGTAGCAATAGATAATACTGATGCAGAAAACCCGGTGCTCATAGTAAAACGTAATAATGTAAAAGCTCAATTATTTGTAAATAAAAATATAATTCGTATTAAGAATAAAGAATATGAATTAGGTAGTGTCGTTGTAGAAAGCAATGGCAAGTTCTATATACCAGAAGAAGCAATCCGCTTATTCATAAAGCATTCTCGTTAAAAAAATGCCAATTCCTTAGCAAGTACTTAGGAATTGGCATTTTTTGTGTAGATGAAAATTCATTCGAAAACAAGAGTAAAGAGAATCGCTGTTTCTACAAAAATATTCTCTACGTTTATAAGTTATTGTGAATGAGGATTTTGCAATATTAGACCTATTGCTATCATATATTTTTCGCCCTGCCTAAAAAAATATTTCTCAACATTCTCTTTGTTGAAAAAGATTGAATATTCGTATTATAACGAATATTATGTTGTTATCGGCAAAAAACGATAATTTGCAGACACTGGGGAGGAAATACATTGAAAAAGAAATTAAAACCATTAGCGGTATTAACAACAGCAGCAGTACTAAGTGGTACGTTTGCTTTTGGAGGTCATGCAGCGTATGCTGAGACACCGACATCATCTCTACCAATAGATGAGCACTTAATACCAGAGGAACGTTTGGCAGAAGCGCTGAAACAACGGGGAGTAATTGATCAATCTGCATCACAAGTCGAGACATCAAAGGCTGTCGAAAAATATGTTGAGAAAAAGAAAGGGGAAAACCCTGGAAAAGAAATCTTGACAGGAGATAACCTTACGCAAGAAGCTTCAGATTTTATGAAAAAAGTAAAAGATGCAAAAATGAAGGAGAATGAACAGGCGCAGCAACCAGAAGTAGGACCAGTTGCTGGACAAGATGCAGGATTGAATTCTAGAAAATTAAATGGAAAAGTACCTACTACACCAGCGAAGCAAGCTGAGTACAATGGAGCTGTTCGAAAAGATAAAGTACTTGTTTTACTCGTAGAATTTAGCGATTTTAAGCATAATAATATTGATCAAGAACCGGGTTATATGTATTCTAAGGACTTTAATCGTGAACATTATCAAAAAATGTTATTTGGTGATGAGCCATTTACGTTATTTGATGGATCGAAGATTAATACATTTAAACAATATTATGAAGAACAATCTGGCGGAAGCTACACAGTTGATGGAACTGTAACAGAATGGCTTACTGTTCCAGGGAAAGCGTCAGATTATGGTGCGGATGCGGGTACTGGTCATGATAACAAGGGGCCTTTAGGACCAAAAGATTTTGTGAAAGAAGCATTAAAAGCAGCGGTAGCAAAAGGCATTAATTTAGCTGATTATGATCAATTTGATCAATACGATCAAGATGGTGATGGAAATAAAAACGAGCCAGATGGAATTATTGATCATTTAATGGTTGTACATGCGGGCGTAGGTCAAGAAGCTGGCGGCGGCAAATTGAAAGATGATGCGATTTGGTCTCATCGTTCAAAACTAGGCTCAAAGCCATATGCAATTGATGGTACAAAATCTTCAGTTTCAAATTGGGGCGGAAAGATGGCTGCATATGATTATACAATTGAGCCTGAAGACGGAGCAGTTGGTGTGTTTGCACATGAGTACGGTCATGATTTAGGCTTACCTGATGAATATGATACAAAGTATTCAGGGCAAGGTGAACCTGTTGAATCATGGTCCCTTATGAGCGGCGGTAGCTGGGCTGGAAAAATTGCGGGAACAGAGCCAACAAGTTTCTCGCCACAAAATAAAGAGTTTTTCCAAAAGAATATGAAGGGTAACTGGGCGAATATCGTTGAGGTAGATTATGATAAACTGCGCACAGGAATCGGTACTGCAACATTTTTAGATCAAAGTGTTACAAAATCAAAACGACCAGGAATCGTTCGTGTTAACTTGCCAGACAAAGATATAAAAAATATCGAATCAACATTTGGTAAGAAGTTTTATTACAGCACAAAAGGAAATGACATTCATACAACACTTGAGACACCAGTATTTGACTTAACGACTGCAACGGATGCTAAGTTTGATTATAAGGCATTTTATGAATTGGAAGCGAAGTATGATTTCCTTGACGTAAATGCGATTGCAGAAGATGGAACGAAGACACGTATTGATAGAATGGGCGAAAAAGATGTAAAAGGCGGCGTAGATACAACAGATGGTAAGTGGGTTGATAAATCATACGATTTAAGCCAATTTAAAGGAAAGAAAGTAAAACTGCAATTTGAGTATGTAACAGATATTGCAGTAGCTTATAAAGGATTTGCGTTAGACAATGCAGCATTAACTGTAGATGGAAAAGTTGTTTTCTCTGATGATGCAGAAGGACAGCCAGCAATGACGCTAAAAGGATTTACTGTGTCTAACGGATTTGAACAGAAAAAACATAACTACTATATCGAGTGGCGAAATTACGCTGGGTCTGACACGGCGCTACAACATGCACGTGGTCCAGTATTTAATACAGGAATGGTTGTATGGTATGCGGATCAAAGCTTTACAGATAACTGGGTAGGCGTTCATCCAGGCGAAGGATTCCTTGGGGTAGTAGATTCTCATCCAGAGGCAATCGTAGGAACATTAAATGGACAACCAACTGTGAAGAGCAGTACGCGTTATCAAATTGCCGATGCGGCATTCTCATTTGATCAAACGCCAGCATGGAAAGTAAATTCGCCAACTCGCGGTATCTTTGATTATAAAGGATTGCCAGGCGTTGCGAAATTTGATGATTCTAAGCAATACATCAACAGTGTTATTCCAGATGCCGGACGTAAGTTGCCGAAACTTGGATTGAAGTTTGAAGTAGTAGGTCAAGCTGAAGACAAGTCTGCAGGTGCAGTTTGGATCCATCGCTAAAATAAAATGAAAAGGAGCTGCCATAAGTCGGTGAAACCTGACTTATGGCAGCTCTTTTCTTCTTGTGAAAAAGAGATTATTATATAAATACAAATGAAAAAATCTCTTTGCTATTTATAAGAAGAAAAAAGATACATAGAAGTGAAAAAGCTTTCTGTTTATATATATTTATTGGGGAGGGAATAGAAGTTTCTTTAACAAATAAAATGCTCCATCTGTCCGATTATATAAGCTTTTTTGACCGTAAGTAATTTGTAAGTAATGAGTAAGAAAAAAGAAATTTTTATATTATATAATATTTATTACAGCTACTTTTAACACCTGATACTAATAGTATGCTATAATGTGAATTAGCAACATAAAGGAAAGGAATTAGACCAATGACATTAGAAAATACTAAAAATTTAAAAAAACAAGTTGCTCCTTATGAAAAATCAACGATTAAAAAAAGTGTGTGGCAACTTATTAACACAATCGTGCCATTCATTATTTTATGGTACCTTGCTTATAAAAGTTTGTCCGTTTCTTATTGGTTATCGGTAGTTCCATCTCTGTTAGCCGCGGGTTTTATGACACGGATTTTCATTATTTTTCATGATTGTACCCATTATTCATTCTTTAAAAGTCGACCTGCAAATAGAATCGTAGGGACATGTATGGGTGTGTTAACTTTATTCCCGTTTGATCAATGGGGACATGAGCATTCTATTCATCACGCTACAAGTGGTAATTTGGATAAGAGAGGTACAGGAGATATTTGGACGCTTACAGTGGATGAATATTTAGCTGCGCCATTTAGACTTCGTTTAGCATATCGCTTATATCGCAATCCATTCGTTATGTTTGGATTAGGTCCGATTTATGTTTTCTTATTTAAAAATAGATTTAACCGAAAAGGTGCTAGACAGAAAGAACGTATGAATACGTATTTGACGAATATTATAATCGTTGCTTTAATAGCTATACTTTGCTGGGCAATTGGGTGGCAATCGTTTCTGTTAGTGCATGGTACGATATTCTTAATAGCGGGTTCAGTAGGAATTTGGCTGTTTTACGTACAGCACACATTCGAAGATTCTTATTTTGAAGAGGATAAAGATTGGGAATATGTGAAAGCGGCAGTGGAAGGAAGTTCATTTTATAAACTTCCAAAAATCTTGCAATTTCTAACTGGTAATATTGGATTCCATCATGTTCACCATTTAAGTCCAAGAGTACCTAACTATAAACTAGAAGAGGCACACAATAATACGCTTCCGTTAAAAAATGTACCAACGATTACACTTGCTACAAGCTTACGATCACTCCGTTTTCGTCTTTGGGATGAGAAAAGTAACAATTTTGTTACCTTTAAAGAATTCAAAAAAATAATTAAAAACAATGTTTCTGTTCGAGTGAAATCTGAACTATAATTTCATCGTAAATAAAAAACTCTCCTTAATCATTTTCGATTTAAGGGGAGTTTTTATTTAATTATTATATGATCGATATTTAGGAGGAGGAATACTTATGTGTAGGTATAAATATAAAGAGACAGTAATTATATTATGTAAACAAAATGAATCATTATAATTTTTTTTATAGTGAAAGATATAGTACATATATATTGGAAAGCAGAAGGTGGATGATAGTAATTATAAGAACACATACAACGTAATAAAATAATTCTTTCAAAAGGAAGGGGACATGAAAGATGTTGAAATTACAAGGAAAATACAATGAAGCAAAAGTATTTACGAATAACGTTGATGAGACTGCAACTGGGCAGATTATTGATCTTTGTAACCAAGAATTCGTAAAGGATAGTCAAATTCGTATTATGCCAGATACACATGCAGGAGCAGGTTGCACGATTGGGACAACAATGACAATACAAGATAAAATTGTTCCTAATCTTGTAGGGGTAGACATTGGTTGTGGTATGGAAGTTGTTGTGATTGATAAGAAAAAAGTAGAAATTAATTTCGATTACTTAGACGAAACGATTCGTAAATTTGTTCCAAGTGGTTTTCGTATCCGAGATAAAGAACATCGATTCTCAAAAATGATTGATTTTGATGGTGTGAAGGCCCCATATACATTACAACGAGCTCAAAAAAGTATAGGTACTCTTGGAGGAGGAAATCATTTCATTGAATTAAATGAAGATGATAAGGGAAATGTATATATTGTCATTCATAGTGGTTCTCGTAATTTAGGTAAACAAATAGCAGAGTATTACCAGAACTTCGCGTATGAACAACTAATTCATGTTACATCAATGAAGGATGAGATTATTAAGAGATTAACTAAAGAGGGGAGAGAAAAAGAAATACAAGAAACTTTACGTGGAATTAAGAAGCCACAGATTCGTAAAGAACTAGCTTATTTAGAAGGAGAAGGATTCAAAGATTATATGAATGACATGAATATTGCCCAAAAGTATGCTGAGTTCAATCGTAAAGCAATGATTGATGAAATTGTCACTAAAATGGATTGGAAAGTAACTGATCAATTTACTACAATACATAACTATATTGACATGGAAAATATGATTCTACGAAAAGGTGCTATTTCAGCTCAGAAAGATGAACGAGTAATTATTCCAATTAACATGAGAGATGGTTCAATTATTGCATTTGGTAAAGGTAATCCAGACTGGAACTTTTCTGGTCCGCATGGGGCAGGACGTATCATGAGTCGTAAGAAGGCTAAAGAATTATTGAGTCTAGAGGACTTCCAAAATACGATGAAAGAGGTTTGGACTACATCGGTAGTAGAGAGCACAATTGATGAGGCACCAATGGTATACAAGCCAATGGATGAAATTATAGAAAATACAAAAGAAACAATAGATATAAAGCACATTATTAAGCCATTATATAATTTTAAAGCGAATTAGAAGGGATAAATAAGCAGCCAGAAAAAACTATTTTTCGTATCTTTTGTTCGAAAACAATCTAATCAAGGGAAGTAGTTCCATTTTATTGCGATGGGATAGAAGAAGTCGATTTCCTGTGGAGTTAAGGAATCGACTTTTTTATTTATTTTGTTGAATGAAAGCAACCGTTAGCTTAATAGCAAAGGATTATAACCGTCTATTTCTCCCAAAGCTCAATTAGACGACCTTCAGGATCTTTAATCCAAATAAACTTTCCGAACTCACTAATTTCTTCTTTCTTTTCAAGAGGTACACCAATATGTTCAAGATGCTGAATAGTCTCATTTAAATTATGTACTTCAAAATTTAACATCACTTGCTGTTCTATTGGAAAATAATTATCATTTTCGGTAAAGAAAGAAAAAATAGTCTCATTTCCTAATTGGGGTTTAATCACAGTCCCATTCCAATCTTCTATTTCAATTTTCAACACCTCACTGTACCATTTTTTTATAACATCAAGATTTTTAGTTCTCCAAAATATTCCCCCGAAACCTTTTATCATTGTAGATAACTCCTGTCTTTTTTTAAATTTTTAAGCAATATATATTCAATATATCAAAACAGTAAAGAAAATCAATAACGTATTAAAAGTGAAAAAATCCAATTATTAGTATTGTAGTATTTACCGCATTATGGAAATTGGTATCACTTTTCAAAGAACTTGCAATCCAAGTAAAGGTATATAGTAACACTGAATCGTATGAGGTAATGAATGAAAAGGGAATAGAACAAATGCCAATGATAAAAGACCGCATATGAAATGAAAGCCATGTGCGGTCTTTTATATATAAGTATAGTATTACATAGTCTCGCTAATTTTACTTTCACTATGAGTGTTAGTAGCAATTCTTTTCTTAACTTTAAAGTGATAGTAGGTATAGCAAAAAACGATAAACGGTACAGTGCAATAGATTCCAAGTCGTTGTTCTGGGATAAAAATAAGACTGATTAATATAATGCCATACAATCCAAAACCAAGAATTGGTACAAGTGGATAAAGCGGAGTTTTAAATTTTAAGTCTTCTAATTTTCCACCGTCTGCTAAATAATGTTTACGGAAAAAGAATTGAGAGACACAAATTGACATCCAAACAATGATTGTAATGACGCCAGAAATGGAAATTAACCATAAGTAAACTGTTTCAGCAGCTACAACGCTTGTTAAAAGAGAAAAAGCAGAAATAGAAATTGTCAAAATTAAAGCGTTTAAAGGTATTCCTCGTGAAGATAATTTTTTTAAAAAGGCCGGAGCCATTTCATTTTTTGATAATGACCAAAGCATGCGAGTTGCGGCGTACAGTCCAGAGTTTGCGACAGAAAGAACAGCAGTAAGAATAACAAAATTCATAATATCAGCTGCATATGGAATACCGATATTATCAAATACAGCAACGAATGGGCTCTTTGTTAATCCTGCTTCTTCCCAAGGAATTAAAGCAACAAGAACAAAGATTGCTAAGACGAAGAAAAACATCGTGCGCCATATAATATTTCTAATAGAACGAGGTAAAGTTTTTGCTGGATCTTCACTTTCACCTGCTGCGATTCCGACAAGTTCTGTACCTTGGAAGGAATAATTGACTGTAACCATTGTTAATAGAATAGCTGCAAGTCCATTTGGGAATAAACCGCCATGATTTACGAAATTTGATAATAACGGGGCTGGTTCGTCGCCTTTTAAGTCAATAAAACCGAACATAGCGGCACCGCCAAGGATAATAAAAGCTATAATGGCAGATACTTTTATACTTGAAAACCAAAATTCTGTTTCTGCATAACTACGAGCAGATAATGCGTTAATAGTGAAGATAGTAACGCCAAATATTAAACACCAAACCCAAACAGGAATATCAGGAAACCAGCGCTGCATTGTAATGCCGGCAGTTGTAAATTCAAGACCGGTCGTATTCGCCCAGCTTAACCAATACAACCATCCGATTGTAAAGCCAGTTGCAGGATTGATGAACTTAGTTGCATATTCCTGAAAAGAACCTGAAACAGGCATGGCTACAGCAAGTTCACCAAGACAAAGCATAACGAAATACATTAATAATCCACCAGCCATAAAGGCAAGTACGGATCCACCAGGTCCAGCTTGACTTATAATAAAACCAGATCCGTTAAATAATCCCGTTCCAATCACACCACCGAGTGCAATCATGAATAAGTGTCTACTTTTCATCGTACGTTTTAATTCATTGTTTGTATTACTTACTTGCGTCATTGTTTTCCTCACTTTCGTAGTTGATAGAATGAAGTTTGATGTTTTTCCGTATTGTGGAATGTATTCCGTGATGTGAAATCTTGTTATAATTTTCAGATAATTAAAAAGAAAAGTCAATATTTTTTTGTTCGCGCTTACAAATTGTTATCAGTGGTATATTTTTATTTTTAGAAAATTGAATAAATAGATTGATTTCATTTTAAATTTTTGTTAAATTGATAGGTAATTGAGCGAACTAGCATATTACAAGTCAAGCTGAGGTGAGTTATTATGGTGCAGTCCATTGATAGAGCGATAAGTATTATAAAGTTGTTAAATTCTACTAATGAAAAAGAGTATTGGGCAATTTCTGATATAGCGGACAGAACACATCTCCCAGTTAGTACAGTACATAGATTACTTAACTCTTTAATCGAGCATGGGTTAGTTACGCAAATTTCAGAAACGAAACAGTACAAAATTGGGCCAATGTGGATGGAAATAGGATTACGTCAATTGGAGAAGGTAGACTACAGATCAGTTGCAAGAGAAGTGATGAAGCGGTTAGCCTCTGAAGTGGAAGAGAGTGTTTATTTGAACATTCCAAATGGAACACATTCTATTATCATTGAAAGAATGGATAGCCCTTTAAAAATTCGAGTTATTGATAACTTAGGGGAACAAATTCCACTTTCAATTGGTGCTGCAAATAAAACGATGCTTGCCAATATGAAAACGAATGAAATGGAACATATTGTAGAACATTTACTTTCTTCATTACCAGAACAAAAGCACATTCTTTTAGATCAAATAAAGCAAATAAAAACTGAAGGATATGCGGTAAGTTATGGTGAAAAAACAGAAGGGACAGCTTCAGTAGCTGCACCTATTATCGGATTTAATCATAAAGTAGTAGGAGCATTAAGTGTTGGGTTAATTAGTCACCGCATTAATGATGATCGACTATCTTTTCTGATTAGTAAGGTAAAACAAGCAGCTCATGAAATATCAATAAAAATCGGCAGTACATCAGAGCTATAATTTTGATAACTGTCGTCATTTTTTATTCATATACTGGAATTCATTTTCATAATGCGGAAAAAATAGGGGGATTTATATGTCAAAGTGGCAATCAAAAGAACAATTGATTCAATTATTAAGCAGTCTTGTTGAAATTCCTAGTATTACAGGTACAGAAGCTGAAGTGATATTGCCAGACTTTGTTGTGGAACAATTATCTGATTTACAGTACTTCAAAGAAAACCCACATCATTTGCAAAAAAATCCGACGGGGGACGGACGATATTTTGTTACAGCCCTAGTAAAGAAAAGCGATAGTACAAAAAATACCGTAATTCTAGTTAGTCACTTTGATGTTGTAGATGTGCAAGATTACGGAGTTTGGAAAGAAGATGCATTTAATCCTAAAAAGTTAACATCTATGTTTTATTCTCATAAAGATGAATTACCAGACCATGTACGTGAAGATATAGAACAAGGAGATTGGCTGTTTGGCAGAGGAACAATGGATATGAAATGCGGCCTCACATTACAAATGGCAATGATTGAGCAAGCCTGTGAAGGAAGATTTGACGGGAATGTTCTTTTATTAGCTGTTCCAGATGAAGAAGTAAACTCTGTAGGGATGAGGGCTGCTGTTCCAAGACTACTAGAGTTAGCAAGAGAACATAACTTGGATTATAAAACGGTATTAAATTCAGAGCCTATGTTTTCACGACATCCTGGTGACCAAAATAAGTATATTTATACTGGTTCTATTGGTAAAGTGTTACCTGGATTTCTTTGCTATGGTAAAGAAACACATGTGGGTGAACCATTTGCAGGCTTAAATGGGAGTTATATGGCTGCTTTATTAACGGCTGAATTAGAATTGAATACGGACCTTTGTGATGTTGTAGAAGGAGAAGCGAGTCCTCCCCCAACTAACTTACTTCAACGTGATTTAAAGGAGGATTATTCTGTACAAATTCCGCATCGTGCAGTCACATTATTCAATTTGTTTTTACTGGAAAAAACGATGACAGACGTTGTTTCAATGTTACGTCAAAAAGTAACGAAAGTAGCAGAGAAAATAGAAGAATCATACGAGAAGCAAGCATATCGTTTTTCTAAATATAATCCGTTTATACCGCCTAATATGAAAGTAAATGTATTAACGTATGAAGAGCTTATCGCTTATGCAATTGAACAACATGGGCAAGAGAAAATAGATGATATTCAATCTAATATAATAAAAAATAGAGAAGATAAAGATGATCGTGCGGTAACAATTGATTTAGTAGATAAACTATCTATTTTATGTAAAGAAAAGGCGCCGATGATTGTACTTTTCTTTGCTCCACCATATTATCCAGCTGTAAGTTCACGCAACAATCCGTTAATTAAAGATGTAGTTGCAGAAATGGAAAAGTATGCTCACTACAATCATAACATTACATTTGAAAACCAAAACTATTTTGGGGGAATTTCAGATTTGAGCTATGTGGGCTTACAGAATCCACTAGATTCAATGAGTTCACTTGTAGACAATATGCCATTATGGGATAAAGGTTATTCGATTCCACTTAAGGATCTAGAAGAGTTTGACGTTCCGGTATTAAATATGGGGCCGGTAGGAAAAGATGCACATCAATGGACAGAACGTTTAGATGTAAATTACGCATTTGAAACGCTATTAGATATGTTACCGAAATGCATTGAAAAATTATTAGTTTCTAATAAAATTACACAATCATAGTAGAGAATAAGGAAGGGATAAAACTGAAATTTCAAAAGAAGATACAAATGAAATTATTGTAGTATAATCAAAAAAACGGACAAACTCAAGTATCTATGAGTTTGTCCGTTTATCATTTAGTGCAAGCGAGAGAGTATGTAATCCACCGTTTTCTAACTAAATTCAAAGCTAACGTGATCTCTTTTATAGTTTTACTTTTTCGTTTGCCCAGATAGTTCAACAGACTTTTGTGTACAGCGCTGCATTGCTGAAATAATTGCAGTTCGTAATCCTTTTTCCTCTAATGTTGCTACAGCTTCTATCGTTGTTCCGCCAGGAGAACAAACCATATCTTTCAATTCACCTGGATGTATGCCTGTTTCTAGTACCATTTTTGCAGAGCCTAACACAGCTTGAGCAGCGAATTTATATGCTTGATTGCGTGGCATACCATCAAGTACAGCGGCGTCTGCCATCGCTTCTATAATCATATATACGTATGCTGGTGAAGAACCGCTTACAGATGTTACAACGTTCATTAATTTTTCGCTTACGATCTCTGTTTGACCAAAGCTATTGAAAATGTTTAGCACATCTTCTAAATCTTTTTCTGTCACCATTTCATTAGGGCATAATGCAGACATTCCTTCTCCAACAAGAGCAGGGGTGTTAGGCATTACTCTTATAACCTTTAATTTTTTAGCAAAAGCTTCTTCAGTACTTTTAATGCTTTTCCCGGCAGCGATCGTTACGATGATAACATCGTTTTTGATTACTTCTTTTATTTCGTTAATGATTGATGTGTATAGGTCTGGTTTAATTGATAAAATTAAAATATCAGCATTTTTAGCTACTTCATTGTTGTCAGTAGTTGTAGTTAGCCCATATTTTTCACTAGCATTTTTTAAATTCGTAGTGTTTAAATCCGAACAAATAATATTATTTGCAGACACTATATTTTTGTGTAGCATCCCACCAATCATAGCCATTCCCATATTTCCGCAACCGATAAATCCAATTTGTTTATCCATAATAACTCAATCTTGCTCCTTTTATAATAAATTATATCATTTTGAAATTGCTATCTTAAAATAACAATAACATCTTTATGTAATATAAAGAAACATTCTAAGAGAATATATTCCTTTTTGCAACACCAAAAGATAAAAATCAATTATATTCGACATTATGTAAATATATACACTTTAATTTTAGGTTTTATGTTGATGAATATGAGTTAAACTTATATCGATTTGTATTTTCATTCAGTACTGTAATAATTTCATACAAGTAACTTACCGCTCTATTTATTTTTAAAAATACTTCTTGACACCAAATCAAATTATATCGCATAATATAAAAAATTAAACCGAAAATCGTTGAAGGGAAATAGTACATATGTCTTCTTGCGAAAGAGAGTGGAATTCACCGGCTGAAAGATTCCTCGTATAGAATATATCGAACCTATCCCTGAGTCTTAAATGAAAGTTTAGGCGTTCGCCTGCGTTATAGGCGCCAAGTGGATATCTATGTATATCAATTAAGGTGGTACCGCGGAACAATGACCGTTTCGTCCTTTTTATTTTATTAAGGGCGAAGCGGTCATTTTTATTTTGCTCTTAAATAGGCTAGGCGCAGCATTGAAAAGAATAGAATCGCTGCAAGCTATATGAATAGAAGTGTAATTTATAAAAAACTTTGATTTTAGACTTGGGGGATAAAAAAATGAAAAAACAACGAATTGTTGTAAAGATTGGGAGTAGTTCCTTGGCAGATAGTCACGGAGGCATTTCTAAAGAACAACTTTCAGATCACGTTGCCGCATTGGCTCGATTGAAAGAGGAAGGGCATGAAGTTTTGTTAATTACATCTGGGGCTGTCGCTGCAGGTTTTTCGGCTCTGGGATATCCTACCAGACCTGTGACAATTAAAGGAAAACAGGCTGCTGCGGCTGTTGGACAAAGTTTGTTAATGCAGGCGTACACGGAGGAATTTCGTAAATATGGCATCGTTACAGCGCAACTATTGCTGACGAGAAGTGATTTTTCTAGAAAAGAACAATATAGTAATGCTTACGCTACTTTAGGAGAGTTACTAAACCGTTCTGCTCTACCAATCATTAATGAAAATGATTCCATCTCATTAGAGGAGCTAACGTTCGGTGATAATGATATGCTGTCAGCTTTAGTAAGCGGACTTGTTTCGGCAGATATGCTTATGATTTTTACGGATGTGAACGGTTTATATGACAAAAATCCACAGAAAAATGCGGATGCGAAAAAATATTATTTCCTTCCTGAAGTTACGGAAGAGATTGCTTCTCTTGCAGGAGATGCTGGGTCCAAACTTGGGACTGGCGGTATGAAATCAAAAATTGATGCTGCGAAGACAGCACTTTCTCTTGGCGTGAGTGTATTTATCGGAACAGGACGTGGACAAGAGAAGTTTGTAGATGTTTTGAAGGGCAAAGGTGATGGTACGTATGTGGGAAATGCCCCTCAAAAAGAGATGAAGATGAACAAGCAATGGATCGCGTTGCATTCGCTTGTTAGCGGACAAATTGAAGTAGACGCTGGAGCAGCTACTGCTATCATTCAGCATGGTAAGAGTCTTCTTCCTGCTGGCGTTACAAATGTTTCAGGATTTTTCCAAGTTGGCGATGTCGTAGAAGTAATGACGCAACAAGGGCGCGTAATTGGAAAAGGACAATGCACATATAGCGCAGAGGAATTAAGAGAGATAAAAGGTATGCAAAGTCAACATATTCAAGCAAGAGGCGAAAGGCATAATTATGAAGTCATTCATAGAGATTATTGGGTGTCACTTTAAGAATAGTGATGTTAAAAAGGAGGAAATGAAGATGAATGAAGTGTTGGCAAAGGGAAAAAAAGCGAAAGAAATTGCTAGAGAACTTGTACTAAAATCTACAAGTCAAAAAAACGAAGCACTTGCTGCAATTGCTGAAAGGCTAATAGTAGAAACAGCCTATATTTTAAAGGAAAACAAACGGGATATTGAAGAAGGTAAGGCGAAAGGATTTTCCGATTCTCTCATTGATCGACTTATGCTAACTGAACAACGAATTGTTGATATGGCAGAGGGGATTAAGCAGTTAATCGAATTACGTGATCCAGTTGGAGAACGTGTAAGTGAATGGGAGCGACCAAATGGACTATCTATTCAGGAGATGCGTGTACCACTTGGTGTTGTTGGGATGATTTATGAGGCAAGGCCAAATGTAACAGTAGATGCTGCTACGATTTGCTTGAAAACAGGAAACGCAGTTATATTACGTGGTAGTTCTTCTGCTATTAATTCTAACAAAGCTATTGTTGAAGTTATTCACCGAGCGCTTAAACAAACAAGCTTGCCAGAAGAAAGTGTACAGCTTATAGAAGACACAACACGGGATAGCGCAAAGCAGTTGTTTACAATGAATGATTACCTAGACGTTCTTATTCCAAGAGGTGGCAAACAATTAATTGATACGGTAGTGAGAGAAGCTTCTGTTCCAGTACTTGAAACAGGTGCGGGAAATTGTCATATTTTCATTGATGAAACAGCGGATAAGCAAATGGCAATTGATATTATTATAAATGCAAAAACGCAGCGTCCATCTGTATGTAATGCCATTGAAACGATTGTACTTCATGAGAAGTGGGCGCATCAATTTGGTAGCGAGCTGTTTTCAACTTTGAAGGAAAAAGGTGTGGAGCTACGCGGTGATCAGAGAGCATTGGCTATTGATTCTTCAATTGTACTTGCTTCAGAAGAAGACTGGGAAACAGAATTTTTATCTCTCACACTGGCAGTGAAAGTAGTTTCTTCTATAGAAGAAGCGATTCATCACATAAATACGTATGGTTCTATGCATTCCGAAGCGATTATTTCAGAAAACGAGGAAAACGTCAATAAGTTCTTCACATCTGTTGATGCGGCTGCACTGTATCATAATGCATCCACTCGTTTTACTGATGGATCTGAATTCGGATTCGGCGCAGAAATTGGCATCAGTACACAAA
Source organism: Bacillus sp. MMSF_3353 (assembly GCF_030733445.1). Classification (NCBI taxonomy): domain Bacteria; kingdom Bacillati; phylum Bacillota; class Bacilli; order Caryophanales; family Bacillaceae; genus Bacillus; species Bacillus sp. MMSF_3353. The sequence continues at coordinate 61,604 of NZ_JASHJA010000007.1, read as the reverse complement.
AACTACACGTAAGGGGACCGATGGGACTTCCTGCATTAACTTCTACAAAATATGTGATTCGTGGAAATGGTCAGATTCGAAAATAATAATAAAAGACACTCAATTCGATTGGGTGTCTTTTATTTTAAAGAATATTTACCATACAAATAGTCCAACAAGCATAGCGCTTAATAAGGAAACTGCCATCCCGCTAACGAGAAGCTTCCACACATTTTTACCGATTATGGCTGATTTTTCTCCGCCAAATAATGAATTGTAAGTTCCGTAAATCATACCTACTGTACTAAAGTTAGCAAAAGAAGCTAGAAATGTAGTTGCAACTGCAACTGTATGTGGTTGTAAAGACTTTAGGTTCGATTTTAAATCCATCATTGCAACAAATTCATTCGTCGTTATTTTGATCCCCATTAATTCAGCTACATACATCGCATCACTGCCCGATAAACCGAGTAAAAAAGCAAAGGGGCTAAAGATAATGGAGAAGATTTTTTGAATTGTTAAACCTGTGACGAAAAAGCCTAAAATTCCATTTAAACATGCAGTTAATGCCACATAACCAATTACCATAGCTAAAATAACGATAACCATATTCATCCCGACTAACATACTGTTTGAAATAGTAGAAAAGAAATCTTTTTTTTCATCTTTTGAAGGTGTATATATGACATCTTCTTCTTTCGTAATTTCTACAGGATTTAAAACATTGGCTAAAATTAATGCGTTAATACAGTTTAAAGGGATTGCGCTGAAAATATATGTTGCTGGAACCATAGATAAATAAGCGCCAAGAATGGAGCCGCTAACGCTACTCATACTCATAATTCCAAAAGTTAATAAACGATTATCTTTTAAAACAGATAACTGATCACGAACAACCGCAAGTGCTTCGGTGTTTCCTAAAAACATCATTTGAATCGAAAAGAAGCTTTCTAACTTTGGTAAACGAGAAATCTTTGAAATAACTGCACCTACTTTATCAATAATCCAAGTTAAGATTCCGAAGTACGAAAGAATATCAAAGAAGGTGATAACGAAAATGATAGGAAGTAATGCGCTAAAGAAGAAATCAATTGTTTGATTTTCCATAGCGGAAGGAAAGGCAAACCGAATACCTTCATTCGCGCATGACAGTAGCCAACTGAAAAATGACGCAATTTTATTAATGATAATACTACCGAGCTTCGTACCTAACATAAACCACGTAATAAAGAGCTCTAATATGATTAGAATAACGATTGGTCTCCATTTTATATGTTTTTTATTAGGCGAACAGAGGAAAACGATTAAGATTACAATGAAAATCCCTAACATATTTAATATAAAATACATGTCAACAACTCCTTGAAAGTTATTATTTGTATATAAAAAAGCTCCTATTCTTCTTAATTTAGAATGAATGTATTTCAACTTAAATTTCATTAATTCTAAAAATATAGAAGGTATAATTCGATAAAAATAGAATTTAATATATAGTAAACAGGGAGGGGATAAAATGGAGGTCTATCACATAACGAGTAGAAAGAGGGAAACTTACCATGTTCGAGTGAAGTATTCGATACTTTTCGAATGCGCACTTGGCATTGCGGCAATCACTCATAAAAGGTTAATCGATACCCTTGAAAAGAGTCAAAATGAATGGGAAGAAATTAAGGAATCATTAACAGAAGAAATGAGAGAGCACTTACAGTTTGTAGAAGAACATAATACGTGGAAAGCGTTACTTCAGTTGTTGTATAAAGAGGATTTTCAGGACTTAGCACAGTTTTATGCTAAAATCGATTCGCTTTCAGAAGTAGATTTGAAATATATATGCTTACCGTTTTTAGGCGAGAAGTATGAAAAGAAAAGATATTTAGCAGCAAGTGGAGACGTAACTGCAATATATGAACTAGAGGAGCTGACACAAGATCATCAGTTTTTCTCTACGTATCTTCGTTTTATATGTAATATCGATGTGCAAAAACTAAAGGACCATTTAGTAGCCGTTATGACAGGGTGGTATGAGAGTGTTATTCAGAAAGAGGAGGAGCAAATACTTTCTATATTACAAAGAGATTATGAAGCGAAAAATGAAATGAATAAAAAGATGAAACCAGAAGAGTTTGTCGAGTGGGCGACTGGCGGTGTGAACTATATGCCAGAACCAAGTGTTCATTATGTACTTCTTATCCCGCAAATGACGTACAGACCGTGGAACATTGAGGCGGATATTGAAGATACGAAAGTATTTCATTACCCAGTCGCAAACGAAAGCATCCATCCTGAAGATCTATATGAACCGAATTATTTTTTAGTTCAAAAACATAAGGCACTTGGGGATGAAGCGAGGTTACGCATTGTAAAAATGTTGTTCGAACAAGAACGGACTTTGCAGGAAATTACAGAAAGACTGCAACTCGGTAAATCGACTGTACACCATCATTTGAAATTGTTACGTGCAGCGAAGTTAGTAGATATACATGACGGGAAATATGTATTGAGAAAGAAAGCAGTACAGTCGTTAGCGAAAGAATTAGATGCGTTTTTAAATAGATAATATGCAACTAGAATGCACATAGAGGGAGGAATCTAGTAGAAAAGTTGGTGTGTGAAATTGAAAAATGTATTGAAAAACCGTTCGTTCTTTTATATGTGGATTGGCAGTGCAATTTCAGAGTTAGGCGGGGCTTTCGGAACGTTATGTAATTCGATTCTTGTTTACGAATTAACAGGATCAAAAACAGCATTAAGTAGTATGTGGCTACTATACTTTATCCCATCTCTTATACTACAACTAATAAGTGGCCCATTTATTGATAAATGGAGCCGGAAGTGGATTATGATTTTTTCGCAATGGATGCGGGCTTCGGTTTTCTTACTGCCGTTAGTCATGTTACTTACTAACAGTATAGAAGTATGGCATGTGTATGTCGTACAAATAATAATCGGGCTTATTACGCCGCTGTATACACCTGCAAGTCAAGCAATTACACCGAGTATTGTAAGTAAAGAACAGCTTCAAGACGCAAATGCGTATATTGATGGAATGGCTCGTCTTATGATGTTTCTTGCGCCCGTATTAGCCGGAGTAATCATTCATTTGATTGGAACAGAACTTACATTATCTTTCGTATGTATTTGTCTATTTGTTAGTGGCGCATTACTACTTAATATAAAAGAAAAGAGAACAAAACAATCTATTCGGAAAACGTGGTTAGAACAGTTTCTTCACGGTTTTACATATTTTTTTACAAAACCAGTTATCGTTTGGCTCGGTATTTTTCTTACTTTCGTGCAATTTGGAGTTGGGGTTACGCTAGTTACAAATCTTCCTTATATAAAAGACGAGCTGTCAGCCGGGTATGCGGAATTTGGTTATTTTATGGCCGGATTCCCATTTGGCTATGTAGTTGGATCTATACTAGTCGGAAAAGTAACATATAAAAGCCGGCGTATACTTATGCTTGGTGGATTGTTTATAGGAGGACTCACATATATTTCTCTAGCATTCAATCATAGTATAGTAATTGCAGTGTTCATTGAAGTTGTTGCAGGCATTTGCATTGCCTTTTTCAATGTTCATAACACGACAATAAGCCAACAAACAGTACCAAACAATATGATAGGGCAAGTATTTTCAGTGCGGTTATTTTTCATACGATCCGCTATGCCGTTAGGTGTGTTATTAGGAGGCATACTGAGTGAAATGTGGGGAGTGAGAGCACTATACTTTATCATCGGTGCGATTATATGTACCACTTCTTTAATAGGAATATTACTTCCGTATTTCAAATTTTTAGATGAGGCGATAGAAGAGAAATCAGCATAATTCAAATAATTATAACTTTTTAATTGAAAATAATTATCATAATCAACTATAATAGAAGAATACTAGTATTCGTATTACAAAGAGGGAGTGGGATTATATGTTTATCGAAACGAAAACATTTACAGTAAAAGAAGGTACATCAAATATAGTTGTAGAACGTTTCACTGGAGAAGGTATTATTGAAAAATTTGAAGGCTTCATCGACCTAAGCGTTCTTGTGAAAAAAGTAAGACGCGGCGACGAAGAAGTTGTCGTTATGATTCGCTGGGAATCTGAAGAAGCATGGAAAAACTGGGAAACAAGTGAAGAACATCTAGCAGGACATAGAGCGAGTCGTGGTAAACCAAAACCAGATCATATCATTAAAGTGGATCACGCAGTTTATTATGTAAAATCATCGAAAGCGGCTTATCAGCAGTCGTAAAATATAATTAAAGGTAGAGGATATTTGTTTATTAATAAACAAATATCCTCTTTTTTTGACTTATAGTAAAATATGGATGTGATATATGTTTTATTGTTTCGTTATAAATGGAGGTAAATGAAGTGAAAAAAATGTTTGGAGGTTACAAATGTTAGAAGCACAAATATCTGTTAAACATGAACAACATAAAAAATTAGTGCAAACCATAGTAGCTGAAATCTTATCTATAAATAAGATAACTGGATGTATGCTTATCGGATCTGTCGCAAGAGGTGATGCATATCCTGATTCGGATTTAGACTTCTATGTTCTTTTAGAAGACGGACAAAATAAGAAATTTCATTCTGAAACGAGAGAAGAAATTTTAGTTGAATATAAGTATGCAGACGTTAATCAAATACTAGAAAACTTCAAAAACAATCCGATGGAATTATACTCATTTTTAGAAGGGGAAATTTTATTTGATAAAAGCGGCGAGTTGAAAAAGTTAAAGGAAATAGCTACATATGAATTTGAAAACTATCGTGTTTCTAGTGACAAAGTGAAAGGCATTTCTTATTGGTTGCATAGTTCGCTCATTAAAATTCAGTCTGCTTTAAAAGCAAATGATGAGTTAAAAGCTTCATACATTGTTCATACGTCAACTTGGACATTGTTAGAAGGGATATGGGCTATTAATAACAAGCCTACACCGCCAGCGGGATCTGTTTTAAGGTATATACAAGTGTTGCCTAATAAACCAATTCATTTGGAGGCATTACTTCATAAACTATTTGTAGGGGATACAATAGAACGTACCTCTTCAGCAATTTTCTTGATTGAGTGGATTTTACACAATTTGAAAAGTAAATAATTTGACCATTTTATATAGGTAAATTAAAATTTCATGTCGAATGATTCATGTAATTGCATGCATTAAAAAAGCGTTCTAAGCTATAGAGAAAAGTATTAGACTATAAAGCATAGTCTTAGACGGAACGCTTGAATATCTTGCTTTACATATTTAGGTGTTATGGATATGAGTCTATATAACTTCTGTTTAATAGGAGATGAGTAAATGAAGTTAAATCATTTGAATCTATGTGTTGATGATTTATCAGAAGCGAGACATTTCTTTGAAACATTTTTTGATTTTCAATTTTTGGAGCAAAAGGGGAAGGCACTAGTAGTGATGAGAGTGGATTTATACTTGTGCTAAGCGATCCAAAAGCATTTAAGGGAAATAAGGAAGTTATGTACCCTGAAGCTTTTCATATTGGTTTTTTAGTGGATACTTCAAGTGAAGTTGATCAAACATATAATCGTTTAGTAGCTGGTGGCATTGAAATAGACAAGGAACCGTATGCAATGAGAGGTAGTAGTTACGGTTTTTATTTTTCAATGTTTAATGGATTGTTAATTGAAGTGTCCTGCCTTGACTATAAAGATGGTAAGAAAATTTAATAACAAATTTACAATAGTAATTGCATGAAGATGTAACTATACCCCTTATCCAGTTTGGAAAGGGGCTTAATTATTTTAAGGGACATAAAAGTAAAAATAAACGAATTTTAGTCAGGAAAAGGGTTTGTGAGACAGCCTTTTTATTAATCTATCTGAATCTCAAATTCAATCACAGCTTGATCTTTCCTAAACGGTATATTAAGTTCTTTAAATCGTAATCTAATTCCAGACGAATTATCAGGAAGGGCAGGAGATACAACGAAATGATGACTCAAATGTCCATCAGTACCGCCACCACCTTCAGGCCAGCAGTCATATGTATCATCTATTGATAATTGGAAGAAACTATGAGGCTTATTTTCATTAAAAACTTTATCAGTGGAATCCCAATCGCTATATAAATAAACTACACTAGCATTTGCATATTGCCGAATAAAAGTTACGGTATACATGATACCATCATGTTCATAAGATTTAAAAACAGGTAAATGTTTTTTGAATGTAGTTGGTTCGACGCGAGGTTTAAATTCACCTTCGTCCATCATGGAAGAGAATAGTGAATTTAAATAGTCTGGATAGAATCCGTATTGCTTTGCCCATTTATAAATGGCTTCATCATGTGGAAAACCTGGATCACCATCTGAAAGTTCTTTTCGTTCTTTTAATAGGGCACAAATTTTTTCATCGATAGTATATAACCTTTCATCGTAATAATCAGTAGGCCGTTCAAAACCCATTCGTTTCATAATCATTCCTCCTTTTCTTTATTTTAACAAAAAAGAAAGTGCGATACATTTTTAAATGTAAATTTAAACTCATTCATAAATCAAATATTGTAGACTTAAAATGAAGTTTGATAACAAGGTCTATTTAGCAGAGGAATTACTTATGCATAAAATAATAATAATGTATGAATCAAGCAGGTTTCCCATATGGTAAAGTACGAAACTATTATAAGTAGTACAGTGAAATCAATAGGAGGTTACCGCTATGACAGCTGTTTTTAAAGATATGGCGTTCCAGTTAAAAACGGAACGACTCGATCTGAATATGTGGGAGGAATCTGATGCAGTCTGGCTGAGACAATTAATTGGTGAACGTGGTGTGGACATGCCAACCATTGAATCTGTTCGTAGCTCTCTTATCGAAATGCGCAAGAAAGCAACTGAAAATGGTATTTCTCTTCTTACTATACGTAGGCGAGAAGAAGGGGATTTCATCGGATACTGTGGTTTAATCATCGGTCGTTCCACGCTTGAAGAGCCAGAGATTGCATATGAGTTGTTCCAAAGTGCTCATCGAAAAGGTTATGCGACAGAGGCAGCATCAGCAGTGCTTGAGGCCGCGATCGCTACGGGGCGCCAAAGACTTTGGTCAACTGTAGGTGCTTGGAATACAGCGTCTTTCCGGGTATTAGAAAAGATAGGGTTTCATCGGCATCACAGTACGTGGGGGGAGCGCGGTGAGATTGTTTGGAACGTACGCGATCTGTAGAAATCTGACTAAATCCGGAACAAAAAAATGTAAAAGAAAACCTCTATGCTAGGTTACTTAGTAATCTAACATAGAGGTTTTTCTTTATAGTAAATATTAATTTTGTATATATTTAAGAGTAATAGTCTGTCGTTTATTTTAATTTTTTACATCGTCGAATAATTGGAGTGCCTCTTTCACATTCAATCTATTCTTCACAATGCCATGAATCGCTTGAATCATCGCAGCAGGATGTTCAGATTGCCATATGTTTCGCCCCATATCTACGCCGATTGCGCCTTCTTGCAGTGCATTGTACGTAATGTTTAATGCGTCTTCAATTGAATCGAGTTTTGGACCACCAGCGATTACAACTGGGGCAGGGCAAGTGCTGGTGATTTTTTCGAATCCTTCGCAGTAATACGTTTTAATAATGTCAGCACCCATTTCAACACATACGCGGGAAGCGAGTGCTAGAAAGCGTGCTTCACGTTTTTGTAATTCTTTCGCAACAGCGGTAATACCGAGTACTGGTAGACCGTAATCGTGAGCTTCTGAAACTACATTTGCGAGATTTGAAACAGTTTGTGTTTCATAGTCTGATCCGACGAAAACAGAAACACCGACGCCAATTGCGTTTTGTTTTACTGCTTCTTTTACTGGTGTAACAATTGTTTCATTCGCTAAATCTTTACCGACGACAGTAGCTCCACCTGAAACACGCATAACCATCGGTGTGCTGCAGTTTTCAGGAATACAGGAGCTAAGTACACCTCGAGTTAAAAAGAGGGAATCTGTGTAAGGAAGTAAGTTTTTAACTGTTTCAAGTGGCTGTTCTAGCCCGTGAATGGGTCCTAAAAAGTAGCCGTGATCTATCGCTAACATAACCGCTCTTCCATCAGGCAAAATTGTATTTAATCGATTTTTAAATCCCCAAGTCATTAGAAATCACTCCTTCGTTAATGTTGGATTTCCCGTTTGTACCGTATCTTTATTTGGTAAATGTGGTGACTTAATAAAAACTGCTTTAAAAGGTTTGTCAGAATGGTTAATAAGATAGTGAGATTCATGAGGGCGAACTTGCAATACATCGCCTTGTTTAATCGGAACTTTTTCGTTATTCACATAGAAATCAATTTCACCTTCTAATGCATAAAAGACTTCCTCGCACGTCGTATGGTAGTGATTTTGAAACTCTTGCCCAGGCTGAATGACAACAAGGCCAAGATCAATATTCGGACCTTGTATTAAATATTTCGGCCCATTATCACCGAAGCGATAGGAGAAGTCATTTTCATTCGCTTTTAACATACTTTTTCACTCCTTTATGTAATGTGTTACAGAGCACCAGGCGCAATCCACATATGTGAGGTGAGCCCTTTATCAGCTAAAGCGAGTTGACTGTTATACACAGTTTTCCATGTTTCATAGAATTCTTTATATAGTTCATGATTTTCAGTAACTGGTTCAAATGTGTGCTCCCACTGTACAAACTGTTCAGCAGTTTCTTCCATAGCTGAATATATGCCAGCGCCAACTCCAGCAGCAATCGCAGTTCCTAAAGCAGCTGCTTCTTTCACAACAGGTACTTTTACAGGAATACCAAGGACGTCCGATAAAATTTGTGGCCATAGTTTTCCTTTAGCAGCACCGCCAGCAAAAATGACTTCAGAAGGGAATGTCCCTGTTAGATTTTCTATTAATTTTAAGTTGCCAAGTGTAACGAAGGCAGCATTTTCTTCAATAGCACGGAACAGTTCTTTTTTTCCGCATTTGTCTGCATCTAAACTTAAATTTAAAAAAGAAGGTGCGGCATGACGCCAAGAAATGTAGTTCATAACATTTGAAAAGGTAGGGATAATGCCATGTGAACCAACAGGTACGTCTTTCGCTTGTTCTTCTAATAATGTATAAGCATCTACACCGAGTTTGTCAGCAAGTTTCTTTTCCTCATGGCAAAAAGCGTCTCGAAACCAGCGCATAACAAGGCCTGGGAAAAAGGCAATCGTTTCATATTGCCAAAGGTTAGGTACGACGTGACAATTTACCCGAATGGAAGCATGTGGATCTGTTTTTGGTTCTGTAACATTGACTTCTTGTTGCCAAAAACTACCTCCGCATATTAACGTTTGATTAGGTTTCACGACTCCTGTTCCAAGTGAGGCCATTTGTGCATCTCCGCCCCCGGCGACGACAGGAATTCCTTCACATAATCCAGTTAATGCTGCACACTCTTTTGTGACGTTGCCAATTACTGTACCCGCTTCATTTACTGTTGTTGAAAATGGTAACGTTAAACCGCACTCGATAGCGACATCGTTATCCCATACTCTATTTTGCAGGTCAAAAATACCGGACGTACATCCATTTGATGGATCGATTTGCAGCACGCCGCTTAATTTATATAAAATCCAATCGTTTAACATCGTAAAAGAGTGAATAGCATTATAGACGTCTGGTTCATGTTTTTTAATCCAAAGTAGGCGGGGTAAAGCACCTAATGAAAAAGTTTGACCAGATCTTGTATATAATTCTTCTTCAAGATGTGACCGAATTTCTTTTAGTTCACTAACTTCGGCGGATGCGCGCCCATCAACATTTGCACAAGCCCAAATTTCTTGCCCATCTTTATCATATAAAACAAAACCTTCTCGCATACTAGTAGCGCTAATAGCTTGAATAGAAGAGGGCGAGACATTACTTCTTTGTAAAACTTCTTTCGTGCATTGTTGTACAAGTTGCCAGTTTTCTTTTACATCAAAATTCATAGAGCCTGGATAACAAGGATCCGTTTTATGAACCCATTCTTTTTGACTGACCGCAATTTGATTACCTAGTAAATCAAAAAGAACAGCTCGAATGCTTCCTGTACCAGCATCAAAAGCTAATAAATGAGACATTAACAATCACCATCCTTTCGTAATAAGGAGAGGGCCGTTTCCTCATCGGTAATTAATGTATGAATGAACTTTCCTTTTAAGGCACCATAAATTGCATCTATCTTTTCTATACCTCCAGCAACACCAACGACATGTTTCATTTTGCGCAGAATCGAGAGCGGCGTACCAATTAGTCGATTATGATGTGGGAGCTTTAATAAATCACCATTCGTATTATAAAACTGCCCTAAAATATCGCCAGCACCGTTTTGACTACGAATATATGTCATCTCACGTAGTGTTAATTTTTCTTCTTTTACAATAGTTGCGTCTTGGGATAGCCCGCCAATGCCAACAACTGCTGTATGAGCAAGTGAAGCGACATGAAGCATATCTTTTACACTCGGTTCTGATAGAATACTTTGTGCCATTTCGGTTGTAGATGCTAGAAACGGCGTAGGGATAATGTGAAAATCGCCTTGCATGTAGTGAAAATAGTTTTGTTTTCTCGGGAGATAGTGATTTACTCCGCCTGTTAGCGTTACAATTGAAAGATTAATAGAAGTTTCAAAATGAATGTTTTCTAGCATTTTGCTAATCGTTTCACCCCAGCCAATGCCGAGTAAATCGCCTTGTTGGAGCTGAGTTTCTAAATACTGTGCAGCAGCTTTTCCGAGAGAAGCGTGATAATTGTTTATTGGAGTAGGGATAATGAAAGCATCTTTTAAATGGAATTTTTTCATTAGGTCACGCTCAATACTTAAACAGTGTAAACCAGTCCCTTTTACGTGAAATGTAACGATACCTTCACTGCGCGCCTTATCTAATAATCGGACAACTTTATTTCTTGAAATGTGAAGAAGTGAAGCAATTTCCTGTTGTGTTAATTGGTCTTTATAATAGTACCAAGCTACTTTAGTTAATAAATTCTCTTCAAAGTTCAGCTGTGTCATACGCGTCATCCCTTTCAACAATTGACCACTGCTTAAACATATGTGCCATGTATTTTGTTTATTCCAGTTGAAACGATTAATTGTCTGATGAAAAAAGTGTTCTAGATATGAAAAAAGAAATATACAATGCTACAAAACAAGTAGAACAAATAATCATTTTCTCAAAAAATGTTCTGGATGAAGGCAGGTGACATCATGTGGAGAACGTACCTTTATTACATGTAAAGAAAATGAGTAAGGCGTTTTCAAATCAACATGTGTTAAAAGAGGTGAACTTACAAGTAGAGCGTGGCGATATATACGCTTTAGTTGGAGGAAATGGTGCTGGAAAATCAACATTAATGAAAATATTAACGGGGTTATATTCGTATGATAGTGGAGAAATGTATGTAAAAGGAATGAGGAAACAGTTTGTAAATCCGGAAAAAGCACACCGAGAAGGGATTTACTTAATACCACAAGAACCACTCATTTTTCCGCATATGACCATTGAAGAAAATATATGTATCGGACTAAAAGGGAAGAAAAAGGAATTAAAAGTAAAGATTCAGCAATTGATTGACAGTTTAAGATGGGATATTGACCTTAAAGAATTAGGAGGATCACTATCCATTGCGCAGCAACAGTTAGTAGAAATCGTTAGAGGATTAATACGGCAAGCCGAGATTCTTATTTTAGATGAGCCAACATCGACATTAACAACTCACGAAATAAAGAGTCTTTTTGTGCTGATGAAAAGTTTACAAGAAAAAGGAATTGGAATGATATATATTACGCATCGCTTTCCAGAAATCTTTGAAATTGCCAACAAAGTAGCGATATTACGTGATGGAATGATTGTAAGCCAAGGTGATGTATGTGACTATACATATGACATGCTAATGGAGGGGTTATTGCCGAAAGGGTATAAACAAGAAGAGAAAAGAGAAATAGTGCAAGAGACAAAAGAAACGAAAAAAATATTAGAAGTAATTGATATAACGAGTCACGCATTCGAAAATATATCATTTACTGTACATGCTGGAGAGATTGTAGGAATTGCTGGCATTGTTGGATCAGGCAGAACGGAATTAGCAGAAACCATATTTGGATTGAAGTCTATAAAATCAGGTTCTATTTTATTAGAAGGAAAATCAATTGATTCATGCTCTTTGCATAAAAGACTTAGCGAGGGATTAGTTTATGTGCCAGAGGATAGAGCAAGAAATGGTATTTTCTCAATTGCATCGGTTAAAGAAAATATGACTGCAGCAAGTTTACATCAGAATAGTCGATTTTTCATTAACCAAGAAAAAGAAAGCGCTTTATTGAAGGCGTATATAGAACAGTTTCGAATTGTTGTACGAAGCATGGATGAAGTTCTAGCATCTTTATCGGGAGGTAATCAGCAAAAAGTCGTGCTTGCAAAATATCTTGCGTGTAATCCAAAAATTATTATTCTTGATGAACCGACTCGCGGAATTGATGCGAAAGCAAGGATTGAAGTATATGAGACGATAGAAAAAATGAAAAGGGAAGGACTCGCAATATTATTAATCTCTTCCGATGTTGAAGAAATCGTTCAATTAGTAAATCGTGTATATGTAATGCGAAATGGACAATTTGTTTCTCATTTAGAGAAACAAAATATGACTGTAGATGAAGTTACACGTCTTGCATACGGAGGTGTAACGGAATGAAACGTATGTATAAAATGCACGAAACATCTATCATACTATTATTACTCATTTACATTGCCATTGTCGGAATGATAAATCCAAGTTTCGTTCAGCTTAACGCGTTATCTTTAATGATGAAATCAAGCGTTATTTTAGTTGTGCTAGCAATTGGCCAATCGTTCGTCTTATTTACGAAAAATATAGACGTATCAGTCGGTTCAATTATGGGATTAAGCGCAGCTGTTTGCGGGATGTTGTTAACGGATGGATATCATGCATTTTTGTCCATACTTGCTGCTATTTTACTTGGCGCTATTCTCGGTTTTATAAATGGGATTGGCGTTGCGAAGTTTCGGGTACCAGCTATTATTATGACATTAGGTATGTTAGGGATCATTAGAGGTGCGATGTTAATTTTCACAGGCGGAAAGTGGATTGAAGACATACCAAACAATTTTAAGCAACTGTCATCGATCGTCATATTTGGTTTGCCGATAATTGTATGGGTTGTTCTTATTATTTTACTACTACTATACTTCTTTTTAAGGAAAGTGCCATTCGGAAGATACTTCTATGCGGTAGGTGATAATGAAGATGGCGCGAGACTCATTGGTATACCAGTTAATAAAGTGAAGATATATGCGTTTATTATATCTGGCATAAGCGCTGCTCTCGCTGGTTGCATATTTGTCATGAATATCGGGTTCGTACCAAATCAAACAGGTACCGGGATAGAACTACAGGTTATCGCAGCTGCTGTACTAGGGGGAATTCATTTAAAAGGAGGAACGGGTTCTATAGTTGGAGCTGCATTAGGAGCAGTATTTTTAGAGGCGATTAGTAGTTCACTTGTCTTTTTAAAAATACCTGCGTTTTGGAATAATGCTATTTCAGGGTTTTTATTATTAGTAATCGTTATATTAGATAGTGTTATGAAAAAGTGGAAGGCGGAAAGGAGGATGAATCTATGAAGTATTTGTACAGATGGGAAGGTGTTCTAATTGTATTACTTTTTATAGAATTCATTCTCTTTAGTTTTATAAGTAGTGATTTCTTAAATATTAGTAATCTCCTTTTTAGTACAAATGATTTTCTATTTATAGCAATCGCAGCGATACCAATGACTTTCGTTATTGTAACAGGAGGAATTGACGTTTCTGTAGGATCTATTATGGGGTTAACTTCGATTATAATTGGTGTACTTTGGATGAATGGAATACCTATTTTGCTAGCGGTCATATTAGCTCTTTTAATCAGCTGTTTAGCAGGAGCTTTAAACGGATTCATTATAAAAATGACAGACGTAGAGCCACTTGTCGTTACACTCGGAACAATGTTTTTATACGGCGGAATTGCACTCGTCATTTCAGGAGGGGCAGGTGCTTCTGGATATGAAGGGATAGGTGGTTTGCCTGACGCATTTGTACAACTGGCAAACGGTAGTTTTATAGGGATACCGAATTTATTATGGTTATTGATTATATTAACGATTTTATGCACTGTATTGTTTCACCGTACTATTTATGGGCGCCACGTCAAATTAACTGGTGCAAACGAAAATGCAGCAAAATACACTGGGATCAAAACGAAAAAAGTAGTCATCATCGCTTACATACTTTCCGGGTTAGGAGGTGGATTAGGAGGCGCTTTCTTAACTGCATATTTCAGCTCCGCACGTGCTGATATGGGAAGTGAAACGATTTTACCAATCATTACAGCAGTCGTATTAGGCGGGACACTTATTACAGGGGGAAAAGGAAGTATTATCGGTACTGTACTGGCGAGTATTTTTATTGGGTTAATGCAGTATGGCTTGCAAATGACGGGTTTAACAAATGAACAATCTAACGTAGTTATTGGTATTATTCTTATTCTTTCAGTTATTATGAGACATTTCAAATTACATCAATTCACACCATGGAAAAGAAAGAACTTGCATAAGGGGGAAATGTCATGAAGAGAAAACTGGGGATTGTATTCATTGTATGCATTTGTTTAATCGGTTTAATCGCTTGCTCTAGTCAAACGGCAGATAAGAAAAGGGCAGATGATGTGAAATTTGCATTCATTCCGAAATTAACTGGAGTTGGCTTCTTTACATCGGGCGGTGAAGGAGCAAAAGAGATGGGAGATAAGTTAGGCGTACATGTGAAATATGATGGACCGTCTGAAGCAAGCGTATCAGGGCAAGTGAAATATATAAACAACTTTATTAATCAAAACTATGATGCACTTATGGTCTCATCTACTTCAGTAGATGGTCTATCGCAATCATTGCAACGAGCTAAGAAAAAAGGAATGACTGTTTTAACGTGGGATTCTGATGTGAATCCGAAAGACCGATCATTTTATATAAGCCAAGGAACACCAGATCAACTTGCTAATTTATTAATTGAAATGACTTCCAAACAAATTGGAGATAAAGGAAAAGTAGCTTTCTTTTATTCTAGCCCAACAGTAACGGATCAAAACCAATGGGTAACGAAAGCGAAAGAAATTATTAAAAAGAAATATCCAAGCTGGGAAATTGTAACGACGCAGTATGGTGAAAATAATGCGCAAAAATCTTTATCTGTAGGAGAGAACATTTTAAAAACATATCCAGATATTAATGCAGTCATTTGCCCGGATGCAACGGCACTACCAGCGATGGCACAAGCAGCTGAAAACTTAAAAATGGATAAAAAAGTAGTCGTAACTGGTTTTTCCACACCAAACGTTATGCGTGATTACGTAAAACGTGGAACAGTACAACAATTTGGATTATGGGATGTAAAACAACAAGGTGCACTCGCAACGTATGTAGCAAATGAAATAGTAGTAAAAGGGAAGAAGTTAAAAGTAGGGGATAGTTTCGAAGTAAAAGGAATCGGAAAAGTGAAAGTAGAGCCAAACTCCATCCAAGGTTATGATTATGAAGCAGAAGGAAATGGAATTATAGTATTACCAGAGCGGGTTGTATTTACGAAAGAGAATATTGATAAATATAATTTTTAGTAACAAAAAAACGTCCGAATAAATCGGACGTTTTTTAATAACTTCTTTAATTATGAACCGTTTCTTTTTCATTTAATCCAAGCGTACGACCTGTAGAAGTGTGAAGGTCTTGGAACAATCTTGGATTTTCAGTTAGTGAAATGCCATAAGAAGGAATCATTTCTTTTATTTTTTCTTCCCATTCTACCATGCGGCTCGGGAAACATTTTTCTAATACTTCAAGCATGACGTGAACGGCAGTAGAGGCACCTGGTGAAGCACCTAGTAATGCAGCGATTGAGCCGTCAGCTGCACTAACAACTTCAGTACCGAATTGAAGTGTACCTTTACCGCCAGCATCAGTATCTTTAATTACTTGTACACGTTGCCCAGCAACTACAATATCCCAATCTTCACTTTTCGCGTTCGGAATGAATTCGCGTAATTCTTCCATACGTTTTTCGTGAGATAACATAACTTGCTGAATTAAGTATTTTGTTAATCCCATTTCTTTTACACCAGCAGCTAACATCGTTAAGACGTTATTTGGTTTTACAGAACCAATTAAGTCAAGGTTTGAGCCAGTTTTTAAGAACTTAGGAGAGAACCCTGCGAACGGTCCAAATAGTAAAGCTTTTTTATTGTCTATATATCTCGTATCAAGGTGAGGTACAGACATTGGCGGAGCGCCAACTTTAGCTTTACCATATACTTTCGCATGATGTTGCTCGACAACTTTTTGGTTTTTACATACCATAAATAGTCCACTTACAGGGAATCCACCAATATGTTTTGATTCAGGGATACCAGTCTTTTGTAGTAGAGGTAGACTACCGCCACCGCCGCCGATAAAGACGAATTTTGCAGTGTGATGCTCAATTTTACCACTATTCATATCGTGTACTTTTACTTCCCACAAACCATTCTTTGTGCGTTTAATATTTTCGACACTATGTTTGTAGTTTAGCTCGACATTTTTCGTTTGTAAGTAATCAAACAACATACGTGTTAATGCACCGAAGTTAACATCTGTTCCAGAATCAATCTTCGTTGCAGCCATTGGTTCGTTAGGTGTACGTCCTTCCATAATGAGTGGAAGCCATTTTTTTAATGTTTCAGGAGCATCGGAAAATTCCATACCTTGAAACAGTGGATTTTTTGAAAGCGCTTCAAAACGGTTTTTTAGAAACTCAACATTTTTTTCACCTTGTACTAAACTCATATGAGGTAGAGGCATAATGAAATCTTGTGGATTACGAATTAATTTACTTTTTACAAGATATGCCCAAAATTGTCTTGAAAGCTGGAATTGCTCATTCACTTTTACAGCCTTACTAATATCTATAGATCCGTCAGATTTTTCGGAAGTATAGTTCAGTTCGCATAGCGCAGAATGCCCTGTACCTGCATTATTCCATTCATTAGAGCTTTCTTCCCCGGCACTTGCGAGTTTTTCAAAAACTTTAATTTCCCATTCAGGTGCTAATTCTTTTAGTAATGAGCCTAACGTTGCACTCATAATTCCTGCACCAATTAAGATAACGTCTGTTTTTTGCTGCATGTTGCTCATGATAATCTCTCCATCCCCTATATTGGCAAAAAAGAGTAGGTGTTTTCTATGTCTAAGCCGTAAAAGAGAAACACCGCCTAGGCCCCACCTAGGTATTTACCTTTTTTGTCTCAATTGTATAACCATCTCATACTCTATTATAATAATTAATAGACTAAAATATCTAGTGTTATCTGATAATTTTAAACTATTTAACGTTTTATTCGCCAAAAATCTTATTTAACAAGCTCTTTTAAGGTGATAAATAGAAAAAAATTACAGTTTGAAATTATCCCGAAAAAGCTTACGTATCGTAGAATGGGTAGAAAGGATACCTTTTTATGGAATTTTACCTCTGATAATAGTATGGTTATTCTGTAAAATGAAAAGGAGGGATACCAATGGGTACACAAGAACAAATCGCAAACTTATTTCGAAATTTTTCAATAAAGGAATGTAAAGGGTCAAGTGATTTATATGAATACTTATCAATAAAAATTGCTGAAGATGAGGAAGTACTTACACTATCTTCCTACGCTCAAGTAGGCCAACCAATTCCAAACTTATTATTAGGTGCTGTACATTATTTATTGCTATCAGGGAAAGAACATCATTTAAAAATGTATTACAGTAGCTTAGTTGAAAATGCTAATACGGATTTAAATCAAGCTTTTGATTATTTTAAAGATTTCTGTAAAACGTATCGAGAAGAAATCATTACCTTATTACAAACGAAACTCGTTCAAACGAATGAAGTAAGGCGATGTGCGTACTTATACCCAAGTTTTTGTTACATATTTAATAAAGTGAAAAAACAATTAGCGTTAATTGAAATTGGGACAAGTTCTGGATTACAACTGTTCTGGGATCAATATAGCTATTCGTATGGAACAGATGTAACATACGGAAATATAAACTCGAATGTGCATGTAACTTCTGAAATAAGAGGAGAGAATGTGCCTCATTTTCTAAAAGAAAGTCCATCTGTCGCAGAAAGAATAGGACTAGATTTACATGTAAATGATTTACATAGTAATGAAGATTATTTGTGGCTACGTGCACTCATTTGGCCAGAGCATAAAGAAAGACTTGAAATGTTTGACCAAGCAGCATCTTTAGTGAAGACTGAATCTGTTCAATTAATAGAAGGAGACGGTGTGGAGCTATTGCCATCTATCATCGAACAAATAAGTAAAGATGCTATAATCTGTATTTTCCATACACACGTCGCAAATCAAATACCTGAACAAGTAAAACGTAAGTTAGAAAAACAAATCCAAGAAATCGGTGCAAAACGTGATGTATTCCACCTATATAACAACATGTGGGACCGGGACCTTCATATTGATTATTATATTAACGGAAACGAATATCGTGAAACGGTTGGAGAAACCGAAGGGCATGGGAGATGGTTTAGCTGGAAAATTGGAGACCGAACTTTATGCTAAAGGAAACCTAACAATTATGGGTTTCGTCACCAATATTCGTAATAAAAACAGTTGACAGAAGGTAATCCGTCAACTGTTTTTTATTTTTATTAAACTTGCTTTATGTATCCAATTAAGTGTTAAACATGTCCCTGCTGCATGTTGCAAATAGCCCATGAAATAATCTTCTCTCAAAAGAAGCTAAAGAAAGTAGATTATAAAACTCTTGCTAGTGCCAAAAAAAGAAGCCACTGGTTAATGGGCTATATTACTAGTTTAATAATTTATAACTTCAAATGGAAAAACCAGGGGAAAGTAAATATTTAAAATGAATATATAATACATGCGAGAACGAGCGCAATTGGATAGGGGGCTTTCAAATGCATATGGACGAACGAATGAATTTGCAGGTAACTAGTCAGGCTCTTCAGGTAATGAATAACGGAATTGCTGTTATAAGTCATGATGGAATCATCACATATAGCAACAAACTATTCTGTAGCATGCTACAGAAAAAAGAAAATGAAATAATAGGTGAGCATATATCAACGATTATTCCTGATCGTAAAAAGTTAGTAGTGAATCAAAAGGATAGTTTGTACAGGTATGAATGTAGGAGTGGCAACCAAGTTTTAATTGTGAATGAATCCCATGTATATCGGAATGAGACAGAATACGGATCAATTGCCATTCTGGAAAGTAAGGGGAAAAGTATACAGTCTTTGGAAAGCATCATAAGTCGATATGAAAGTGCCCTAAATTTACTGTCTGAATGCATTCTAGGGGTAAATGAACAAGGAATTGTCAATTTTTTAAGTGGTTCTTATGCACAATTTTTAGGGATTGATGATCCGAAGGAAGCGATTGGTAAGCATTGTACGGAGGTTGTTGAGAATACGAGGATGCATATTATCGTAAAGACGGGACAGATGGAAATTGGGCATATCCAGCGTATAAGTAATCGGAATATAATCGCAACGCGCATACCTATCATCAAGGAAGGCAAGATTATTGGAGCAATTGGTAAAATTATGTTTCATGATATACAGCAGTTTAAAGCTTTGGGAGATCAAATTAGTGAAATGGAATCAAAGTTATCTTACTATCAAACTGAATTACAGCGGCTGCAAGAAAGGCGACTTTCCTTTCAAAGCATTATAGGAGAGAGTGCAAAAATGAAAGAAGTCAAAATGATGGCTTTAAAGGTTTCTAAAAGTCGGTCTACCGTTTTGATAAGAGGAGAAAGTGGTACAGGAAAAGAGCTCTTTGCACATGCGGTACATCGTGCAAGTCCGCGTGCTAGTGGCACATTTATTCGCTTGAATTGTGCTGCGATTCCGAGGGATCTTTTGGAGGCTGAATTGTTTGGATACGAAGAAGGGGCTTTTACAGGAGCAAAAAAAGGCGGTAAGCCTGGGAAGATTGAGTTAGCTCATAAGGGAACATTGTTTTTAGATGAAATTGGTGATATGTCATTGGACATGCAGGTGAAGTTGCTTCGTGTATTGCAAGAGAAAGAGATTGAAAGAATTGGAGGTACAAAAATTCAAAAGATTGATGTCCGTTTCATTGCGGCTACACATCGAAATCTCCGTGAAATGGTGCAAAGTGGGGAGTTCAGGGAGGATTTATATTATAGGCTGAATGTGTTTGAAATTGATATCCCTCCGTTGCGAGAGAGAAAAGAAGATATGATACATATAACGGAATTTTTAATTAAGAAATTGAATGGTGAGCTAGGTAGTAACGTTATTTCATTGGATGAGAGAGTAAGAGATTTATTTATGGAGCATGATTGGCCAGGGAATATTAGGGAGCTAGAGAATGTATTAGAACGAGCGATGAATGTTATAGAAGGAATGATTATTCAAGTGCATCATCTTCCTGCCTATTTACGAAAAAAAGATTTGGAAGAAGAGTTAATCCATGAAATATTTACGATGGGCCATGAGAACCATGAGATGAGTTATTTACTGAAGGCGGAAGTGGAATCCGCTGAAAAACGTGCGATTACGAGAGCTTTGGAAAAAACAGTTGGAAATGTAAAAGAGGCAGCCGAGCTTTTAGGAATTCATCGGGCCAGCTTATATCGAAAAATAGAGAAATACGAAATATCGTGAAGGAAAGTAAAGGGCAAATAGGCCCTTTTTTTGTTTGTAGTAATAAACACTGTCTCTTTTTTGCGACATTTTCTTATAGATGCGACATGGTTGCTAATGTTTGTAGCGCAAATGCGACATGTGAGGTTAGAAAAGTAAGGGAGATTACGAAGGAATAAGGGAATAGGTA
The DNA here is from genome assembly GCF_030733445.1 of Bacillus sp. MMSF_3353. Taxonomy (NCBI): domain Bacteria; kingdom Bacillati; phylum Bacillota; class Bacilli; order Caryophanales; family Bacillaceae; genus Bacillus; species Bacillus sp. MMSF_3353. The sequence goes on along the minus strand of NZ_JASHJA010000007.1, from coordinate 40,725 downwards.
ATGAGTCGATTTTTGGCATGTTTCTTGCTATATAAATAAAAAAAGATTTTAGTAGGAAGGGGATGGAATTAAATGCTAGAAAATCATAGCTTACCGCATTTTATTATGCAAAGTATCGAAAAAACACCAAGTAAAGTATATTTACAATTTGAAGAACAAAGGGTTACATATGAGGAACTTTATCATCGAATTACAAGAGCTATAGCGGGGTTTTGTGAGCTCGGTATTCAAAAAGGAGACAAAGTTTGTATTATGCTTCATAACACTCCTGAATATCTGGATGTATGGTTTGCTTTATCTTTTATGGGAGCAATTGCGGTGCCTCTGAATGTGCATTTAAAAGGAGAAGGCTTGCAGTATATTATATCTCACTCTGATTGTAAGTTAATTATCGTTGATAAGGAATTTGTTCCTCAAATTGCCTCTTGTTTGTCATTTATACATAGGGACATTCAAATTGTTGCTTACGGAAAAAATGAAAGCGTAGTCATTGCAGGTGATGGCAAAGAGTGGTTAGTAATCGAATTGAAAGATGTACTAAATACAAATAATCATCACCTTCCAACTGCATTTGTTTCCTCCACTTCTATTAACAGTATCCTCTATACCTCTGGGACGACTGGTTTACCTAAAGGGGTTATGTTAAGTCATTCTGCTTATGTAAATTCTGCGCAGTCATTTGCCAACTATATGGTTGGCGCAAGTTCAAAAGATGTCTTATTTACAGCGCTTCCGTTATTTCATATAAACGCCCAGGCCCATACAGTACTTGGATCCATTTCTTCCAATGCTACGATTGCTCTAGGTAAGCGGTTTAGTGCTTCTAGATTTTGGTATGAAATTCGCAGTCATGGCGCAACCATTTTTAATTCTTTAGGATCTATGATTCCTATTCTCTGTAAGCAGCCGGAAAAGGAAGATGATAATGAAAATTTAGTAAGGGTGACAGCTTGTGCTGCTACGCCTAAGGAATTTTGGAAGCCGTTTGAGGAGAGGTTTGGCGTTCGGATTGTAGAAGGTTACGGATTAACGGAAACAACGGGTTTTTGTGTAACGAATCCATTGTATGCCAATAAGCCACCTTCTATAGGAAAACCATATTCTTACGTAGAGACGAAGATTGTTAATGAGGATGGAAATGAAGCACGGACTGGTGAAATTGGAGAGATTTTTATTCGTTCCTTACAGAGACAAGCATTCATGGAAGGTTATTATAAAATGTTTGATAAAACAGAGGAGGCAATGAAGGAGGGATGGTTCCATACAGGAGATCGAGGTTATCTAGATGAGGAGGGTTACTTATATTTTTGTGATCGAATTAAACAGTGTATCCGAAGACGTGGTGAAAATATCTCCTCTTGGGAAATCGAAAAAGTTGTGAATAATCACCCGAAAGTACTTGAATCGGCGGCCATCGGTGTCCCATCAGAAGTGGGAGAGGAGGATGTTAAATTATATGTGATTGTAAAGAAAGATGAAACGATGTCCCATGAAGAGATTATAGATTGGTGTCAAGAACGTATGGCTTATTTTATGGTACCTCGATATGTTCAGTTCAGTGAAACCTTCCCAAAAACAGCGACGGAACGGATCCAAAAGTTCAAGCTGAAGGAGGAAGGGATTGGTAGCGCTTGGGATCGCGAACAGGCCGGTTATGTAATTAAAAGAACGAGTTGATGTGCTGATTTTACTTTATTACATATTAGAAAGAAGGGATTGAATTGGAAAATAAGCGGGTTGTTACATGGTCCAAAGAAAATGGAGTCGCAACGATTATCATTGATAATCCTCCTGTGAATGTACTGAGCAGTGTTGTGATAGATCAACTGACGGTAGTAGTCGGTGAAATAGAACAGGATGATGAAGTAATTGTTGTACTTCTAACTGGAGCTGGAGAAAAGGCTTTCGTTGCAGGAGGAGACATTAAGTCGTTTCCGGAATGGATTGGAAAAGGGAGTGAATATGCAGAGGGAAAATCAATGTGGCTTCAGAATCCGTTAAATAAAATAGAAAGATTGCCCAAGCCTGTAATTGCTGCTATTAACGGATTAGCGCTTGGGGGCGGGTGTGAATTAGCTTTATCATGTGATTTACGGATTATAGAAGAACACGCCCAAATCGGGCTTCCAGAAGTGAAGTTAGGTTTGTTTCCAGGTGCAGGAGGAACGCAACGTTTACCGCGATTAATTGGAACTGCAAGTGCGAAAGAAATGATGTTTACTGGTGAACCACTCACTGCCGAAGTAGCTTGGCGAGTTGGTTTGGTGAATCATGTTGTTCCGCGTGGCGAATCGCTGAATAAGGCGAAGGAACTAGCTGTGAAGATGGCTCGGTTTTCTCTTCCTGCTTTATCCTTGATGAAGCAATCTATCAATAAGGGATTATCTGCTTCTCTTGAGGAAGGATTAAAAATAGAAGCTGAGAATTTCGGACATGTGTTTCAAACAAGTGATGTAAGAGAGGGAGTGGAGGCCTTTATAGAAAAGAGGGCACCAATCTTTCATCATAAATAAAAAGCTATAACTATAATATGCAAAAAAGTAATGCCTGCCTCCGGCAGGCATTACCAAAATATATACAAACAGAAAAGGATACAAAGTTAAAAAATCCATATTATTGAGGGGGATTGGGGTTATGGATTTATTGATTGTATTGTTAGCGCTTGGCTTGCTTATTTTTGTTGCTTACCGAGGATTCTCAGTCATTTTATTCGCTCCGTTATGTGCGTTGCTCGCTGTGTTTTTAACAGAACCGGCAAATGTTTTACCATTCTTTTCTAATGTTTTTATGGCGAAGATGGTCGGATTTATAAAATTATATTTTCCTGTCTTTTTGCTTGGAGCGATATTTGGTAAAGTGGTAGAAATCACTGGAATAGCAGAAAAAATCGCGAAAATTATTATCCGCTTTATAGGCGTGAAAAGAGCAATTCTTTCCATCGTATTAATGGGAGCGATTCTTACATACAGTGGTGTCAGTTTATTTGTCGCAGTATTTGCGATTTATCCATTTGCAGCGCAATTATTTCGTGAGGCGGATATTCCGAAACGTCTCATTCCTGCAACAATCGCATTCAGCGCATTTACGTTTTCGATGGATTCACTTCCTGGATCCCCTCAAATTCAAAATGTTATTCCAACTACGTTCTTTAAAACAGATATTTATGCCGCTCCTACATTAGGAATTATAGGAGCACTGTTTATCTTCATATGTGGTATGTTGTATTTGGAAAGATGTAGGAAGAAGGCTGCTGCTAAGGGGGAGGGGTACTTCGGAAAAGGCGATGCTACTTCTGAGATGGCTGCTACAACTAGCGCGCAATTGGTGCAAAATCCGATTGCTTCGGGCGATGTAATTCCAATTAGTTACTGGATAGCATTTCTTCCGCTTGTACTGGTTGGAGTGATGAATAAAGTCTTTACAGCATTCATTCCTGTTTGGTATACAAAGGGATTTGATTTTGCATCCATAGGTTTGAAGGAGTACGGAACAATTGATATGGGACAAGTTGTGGGGATTTGGTCAGTGGAAATGGCACTTCTTATCGGAATATTATCTGCTATATTATTAAACTTCCAAGCGGTAAAAGATCATTTTCAATCAATTACAAGCGTTGGTGTGAGTGGTTCAATCTTAGCAGCTATGAACACTGCAGCCGAGTATGGATTTGGTGCCGTTATAGCAGCTTTACCTGGATTTGTCATGATTCAAAACTATTTAACGGGGACTTTCTCAAATCCATTAATTAGCGGAGCGGTCATGACGAATATATTATGCGGGCTGACGGGATCAGGCTCGGGTGGAATGAGTATTACATTAGGTTTAATGGCTGAAAAATATATTGAAGCGGCAGCGAACTTTGATATTCCGTTAGATGTGCTGCATCGTGTAATTGCAATGGCGGCAGGAGGGATGGATACTTTACCTCATAACGGAGCAGTTATAACTTTACTTGCGGTTACAGGATTAACGCACCGGGAAGCTTATAAAGAGATATTTGGTATTACGATAATTAAGACCCTTGCCGTATTCTTCGTTGTTGGAGTGTATATGATGTTTTCTATTGTATAATAGGTAACTTGATCGTCAGTTAAAAAGAATGTATCTATCAATTAATTATGAATAATAGTAATCAGAAAAAGCCGTCATTCCATGAAATGATGGCTAAGAGAAAAAGGCAATACTACTAGTAGTATTGCCTTTTATTTAGTTAAATATATATACTCAAAACCTCCCTAGGCAATCCATCAATCTCACAAACTTTTTCAGAGGTAAAACCGACGTTTATTAAAATTTTGCGAGAGGGGATATTATTTGGATCAATAATTGCTTTTAGTACCTTTATATCTGTCTGCTTCGCTATATTCATTAGTTCCTTTGCAATCCTACTACTATACCTTTTTCCCCAGTGCTCTGGCAAAAGCATATAACCAATATCAGCCTCTTTAACATTATCCTCGTTTACCGTAACATGTCCAAGATTGATATACTCATTTGTAATAGAATCATATACTTTATAAGAGCCGAATAGTTGATGATTTTCATTGCGCTTTACCAGCCTTGTAAAGTCATTTTTCGCTTCATCTAACGGAATAGCGCGTTCGGTAATTTGCGCCATTACTTCTTTATTGAATACGAGTTGGAAATATAAATTAAAATCTGTTTCTTCAAATTTAGCTTTTGTATAATATTCCTCCAAACTAATTTTCATTTGTTCTTCAGAAAAAAGATAAATTAAATCGTAATTTCAATTTGATTACCTTCAGGATCGCTTATCACACTTTCGTAATAGCCATCTCCAGTGAAACGTGGTCCATTTAATAAAGGATAACCATCATTTTTTAATGTTGTAGTTAATTCATTTACACGTTCTTCACTACCGACAGAGAAAGCCATATGAGCATAGCCAGTTATGTTGGGGTTCGGCTCTTTTTCTATACCTTTTTTACGCATAATTTCAAGTCTTGCACCAGATTCGAACGTAATAAAATAAGATTCAAATTGTTTTGCTTTATTATGATATAAAGAGTTCGCTTTACCATTAAAGTACTTTGTATAAAAAGAACGCATTAATTCTAAATCATTTACCCATATTGCAATATGTTCTATTTTCATAGTTTTCACCAATCCTTACTTAACTAATTTGGCTTTCACTTTATAAAAATTGTTTTTGCATTGCAAGAATTTTGATTGGGTGTTAAAGGTGTTATTAATTTTTGGTTATTTGTGAGCATACAATATGTAATTAAGTAAAGGAGAAGCATAGTAATTAAAGAAAAAGGTGAATGAAGCATATGAATCCATTTGAGCAAATGATGTACGTTGGTGTCATTATGTCTATTGTACTATCTGTAATGATTTTAGGATCTTTATATTATAATCCTCGTCTTTCGTTAACTGAATATCCGAAAGATATTCAAAAGGTAGTTTTTCCAAAATCGATTCATGAAAAAAAGCAAACAATCTACTTTAATATTGCATATAATGCTATTCTTTTCGGTACGCCTGTCGTTTCTACATATATACTACATAAACATGAAAAATTATTATATGTTGATGCCTATTTACATACTTTTGGTATTTTAATGATTTTCAATTTAGTAGATTTGTTTATAATTGATTGGCTAATCTTTTGCTGGATTACCCCAAGATTTGTTGTTATTCCTAGTACAGAAGGCATGAAGGGATATAAAGATTATAAGTTTCATTTAAGAGGGGCTATAGTCGGCACAAAATTTTTAGCAATCGTAAGTTTGTTTTTGGCAGGAATTGTGACAACTATTTAGTATGAAGAGTTTATAGAAGATAGTGAGATTTATCCCGCGTTAACGGACAGTAAAACTCCCACCTCAAAATTCAGTTGGAGCAAAGAAGTTAGGTGGGAGATCAACTGTCCGTAAACGTCCGATTGGTTCAACTAATAATCATTGGGGGATGAACAAAACCCCCAATGATTAAAGTTTCACTTTATAATATATAGAATTAAAAATGAGAATTTGATAGTATTGGAGTAAGGATTTTTAATAGCAGTATATTAAGTCGTATTAATATACTGTTACAAATGCTTTCCTAATTTTATGGAAGTATTTGATAGAATTCAAAAAAATAATGGAGGCTAATATGAAAAAAATAATTGGCGCAGCAACAGCAACTGTTTTTGGATTGGGAGCATTTACTACAACTGCTACCGCAGAAACAATCGTAACAGCAGATGTACTCAACGTACGTGAAAAACCGACTACTGAATCAAAAGTTGTCAAAAAAGTAAAAGAAGGAGAAAAGTTAAAGGTTATACATACGGAAGAAGGATGGTCCAAAATTGATTTAAATGGTAAAGAAGTGTTTGTAAGTGCGGAGTTTACAAAAGATGTGTATTATGTAACAGCGAATTTGTTAAATGTCCGTTCTGATGCAAGTACAGAATCAGAAATACTTGGTAGACTAAAAACAAATGATGTAATTGAATCAACGCATCAAGTAAAAGACGGTTGGTTACAATTTGAGTATAAAGGAAAAACAGCTTATGTTAATGTTTCTTTCCTATCAAGTACAGCACCAGTTGAAAAAACAGCTAAAGAGAAAACGAAGCAAGTAGCGAAAGTATACAAAACAGCTAAAGCTAAGGATGAAGTTAAAGCACAAAAGATAGCAAAGCCTAAGGAAGAAGCGAAAGTACAAAAAGTAACAAAGCCTAAGGAAGAAGTGAAAGTACAAGAAGTAGTAAAGCCTAAGGAAGAAGTGAAAATACAAGAAGTAGTAAAGCCTAAGGAAGAAGTGAAGGTACAAGAAGTAGTAAAGCCAAAAGAAGAAGTGAAAGTACAAGAAGTAGTAAAGCCAAAAGAAGAAGCGAAAGTACAAGAAGTAGTAAAGCCAAAAGAAGAAGCGAAAGTACAAGAAGTAGTAAAGCCAAAAGAAGAAGTGAAAGTACAAGAAGTAGTAAAGCCAAAAGAAGAAGTGAAAGTACAAGAAGTAGTAAAGCCTAAAGAAGAAGTGAAAGTACAAGAAGTAGTAAAGCCAAAAGAAGAAGTGAAAGTACAAGAAGTAGTAAAGCCTAAGGAAGAAACGAAAGTACAAGAAATAGTAAAGCCTAAAGAAGACGTGAAAACCCAAGAAGAAGCAAAAGCTAAGGAAGAGGCCGAAGCAAGGGAAATAGCAAAGGCTAAAGAAGAAGAGAAAGCAAGAGAAATAGCAAAGGCTAAAGAAGAAGAGAAAGCAAGGGAAATAGCAAAGGCTAAAGAAGAAGAGAAAGCAAGGGAAATAGCAAAGGCTAAAGAAGAAGAGAAAGCAAAGGAAATAGCAAAAGCAAAAGAAGAAGAGAAAGCAAGAGAAATAGCAAAGGCTAAGGAAGAAGCAAAAGCAAGAGAAGAGTCTAAAAATAACATACAGTCTGCTAAACGTGAATTAACGGTAGTTGCGACAGCATATACTGCTGATCCAAGTGAAAATGGTACATATGGTGGACGTGTTTTAACTGCGATGGGGCATGATTTAACGGCTAATCCGAATATGAGAATTATCGCAGTAGATCCGAAAGTAATCCCATTAGGATCTAAAGTATGGGTAGAAGGTTATGGCGAAGCAATTGCTGGTGATACTGGAAGTGCTATTAAAGGAAATCGTATTGATGTTTTAATGGGCTCAAAAAGTAAAGCTATGAATTGGGGAAGACAAACTGTTAAAGTTAAAATCCTTTAATAAATAAAGTTATCTAGATAGAAGTCAGTTCTCTTTATTGAGACTGGCTTTTATTTTTGTATCGCAACATCAGTAAGAATCGCATTAAATATATCTTTTTGCGTGAATGTATCTGTAAAAATAGTTTCTCGAGCAACTTCAATTGTATCGTGCGGATTATACCATTTTTGTAGGGAACCCTCACCAAATTCATATCGTTTGTCCCTTGTGTTATGTCGTCGAATCGTTTCTTTTAATGATAAATCAAAGTAATATGTATATGCCTTTCCTTCAAAAAAATGTATTAACTCTTTTAGCATTTCACCGTATCTACGACTGTTTAAAATACCTTCTAAAATAACAAACTCACACTTTCCTTTTCCGTACTTCGTAATTTCAAATAGTAGATCATGAGATAAGTTCCCCATCGTATCATGTACGCTAAGCATATCTCTACGTACAACATCCTGCGATACTAAAAGTGTACCTTGTCCGAAATGTTCTTGTAGTTGCTTTGCGATTGTTGTTTTACCACTTGCGGAGTTTCCTCTAAGAATGATTAAAGTTGATTTAAGTATAGAATTAGACATAATGTATTCCTCCAACACGAATGATTATATAGAAAATTTTAACAAATGAAGTAAAGAAAGTGTATACTCAATATGATGGATATTTAAAGGAGGGGGCTAGATGGAAGATACATTAAAGAATACACACCCTATATAGAAACGGACATGGTTTCGTTATTTAGGGGCATTTATAATTGTTCAATTACTATTTATTATGTTTGAGAGTACAGGATGTGCACCAAACTTTAAACCTAGTGGGAAAATTTCAAATAGAATTTTACATTCCCAATTTTTCACGGAATGGTTCACTCCATATGAAATCCCTCATTTTAATGTGTTTACAGCTCTTTTTGCGATTACATTGTTACCATACGCACTAATAGGTGTAATGAAAGATTTCACAACAAGAAAAAATATAAATAATTAAAAAGAGGTATTATATGCTATTTCAAAAAGATAATATATCGATTAGATACGTAAAAGAAGAGGATGCACCAATCATTTCAAAATGGCTAACAGACCCAGAAGTCTTGCGGTATTACGAAGGACGCGATAATCCGCAATCTGTAGAAATGGTACTGAATCATTTTATACATAATCCAAATAGTCATGAAAAAAGATGTTTAATAGAGTTTGATGCTGTTCCAATTGGTTACATACAAATGTACCCAATTGATTCTGAGTGGAAAACATTATATGGCTATGAAGAATCACAAAATGTATGGGGAATGGATCAATTTATCGGAGAGCCGACTTATTGGGGAAAAGGAATTGGAACGAAACTCGTTCAGGCAGCAATTACATATATTATGGAGAACACGAGAGCAGAAGCAATCGCAATGGATCCGAAAGTAAATAATGAACGTGCGATAAAATGTTATGAAAAATGCGGCTTTAAAAAAGTGAAGATATTAAAGGAACATGAGCTGCATGAGGGGAAATTAGAAGATTGTTGGATGATAGAATACAAACAAAGGGAGCTGCGCGAAATGAAAAAAGCTTTATTAGTAATTGATGTGCAAGCAGGTATGTATACAGCGGGAATGCCAGTACATAACGGGGAAAAGTTTTTAGAAATATTGCAAGAGCTTATTGGGGAATGTCGTTCTAATGATATTCCAGTTATTTATGTACAACATAACGGACCAAAAGATCATCCGTTAGAAAAAGGTACAGAGGGCTGGAAAGTGCATGAGGCGATTGCTCCGCAAAAAGGGGATCGTATCGTTGAAAAGACGACGCCAGATTCTTTCCATAAGACAAACTTAAACGAAGTATTACAAGAAAAAGGCATTGAACACGTTATTATTTCAGGAATGCAAACAGAGTACTGTGTGGATACGACAACGCGAAGAGCGTTTAGTGAAGGTTATAAAGTAACGTTAGTGAGTGATGCACATAGTACGTTTCATACAGACGTGTTACGTGCGGAAGACATTGTAAAGCATCATAATGTAGTGTTTGGAGCGTTTGCTAATGTTGTTGCGTTAAAAGATTTGAAAGTGACTGCCTCTAAATAAGAGGCAGTTTTTTATTATAAGATATATTAAAAAAATTGTTCGTATAATTTCACATACCATAATGAAAATACACAAAAGGAGCACCACATAATTAAAAGAGGCGCTCCTGCATCAAAATGTTACTTCTTCTTATCTTTATCCAACACATTCTGCTCTTCAGCAAATTCCGTACCATATGCAAAGCGGCGATTAATATGAATGTTATCATTGTTGTGCCTTGTGTGTGAGTGAGAGAAGCGATGAACGATTACTTCAGATAATGTAAAGACAGTAGCGGAAAGGAAACTCCCCCATGCAATTTGCATGTAATTGTCTAATAAAATATTACCGAAAATCCATACGCTTAAATACGTTAGTAAGAAATCCGACATAATGGCACCGGTATTACCTATTCGGTTTAATATGATTTTATCGACGAACATATAGGAAACGATTGTAACAAAGAGACTAAATGAAATAATTTGGACGAACGTTGCAGGGAAAAATAAAGCGAGTCCAATACTAAATGCGATAATGCACGATATAAATTTGATAAGTACTACAGTAAAACCATTCAATATTTACACCTCCGATTTATACATAGTTTTACAATAAATTTAGGAGTTCATACATTGTAACGAATATATTTACATAAAACTTTTTCATGTTCGTTTTTTGTCTAAATATTAAAAAAACAAAGAAAAAATGTTATAGTAAAATGAGAGTATATGACATTTTTAGGTAAGGGGGAATCCATGATGTGGATTACTTCAGAAGTAGAAATTCCAGAGGAGTTAATTGATCATCTTGAACAAGGAAAGTTAGTACTATTTGTTGGAGCGGGAGTTTCTATGAAAGGGAAATCAAACTTACCGAATTTTGATGATCTAGTTGATGAGATTGCGAAAACGTTATATGTAGAAACGCGTGAAATAACAGAACCTCATGATTATTATCTTGGTAAAATTGCGAAAACAAAAGATATACATCAAGTTGCAAGAGATTTAGTTCATATTGAAAAATCAAAGCCGAATCCGCTTCATTATGCGATTCCGAGGTTGTTTCCTTTAGATACGGAAGTCCGCATTGTCACGACAAATTTTGATCGGCATTTTACAACTGCGATGAAAGAAATGAATAGAGAATTAAACGTATATTACGCACCTGCGTTACCTACAGGTAGAGCGTTTAAAGGACTCGCTTACATACATGGCAATATAGAACAAGAGAAAGAAGCTTTAATTTTAACAGATGGTGATTTTGGAAGGGCTTACTTGACCGAAGGCTGGGCAAGAAGGTTTTTAGTTGATTTATTCTCGAATTATACTGTTTTATTCGTTGGATATAGCCATAATGACCCAGTAATGAAATATTTGGCTACTGGTTTACCGCCAAGTACAAGGCGTTATGCATTTGTTGCACAAGGGGAAAATACGTACCATTGGGAGCATTTAGGAATACGGCCGATTGTATACCCGAATAAAGGTAATAATCATCAATCTCTTGTTAAAGCAGTGAAGCGATGGGCAGAATTAATGGGAGATAATTATATTACAAAACGAATGCGAATTCGTGACATAGTAACAGTTCCACCGTCAGTAGAGCAGGAACAATTATCATACATAAAACAATCCATAAAAAAAATTGAAACAGTCCGCTACTTTGTTGAATTTGCTCATGATTATGAATGGGTGGAATGGCTTGAAGCAGAAGGGAAATTACAAAATTTATTTTTAGTTACATCAAACGATAATGAGGTAGATGAATTACTTGCAGAATGGTTGGTGGAACAATTTCTTTTTAGTCATCAAAAAGAATTATTTCAATTAATTTTTAAAAATCATTCTAAAATATCTCCGTTATTATGGAGAACAATTTGTAGCTACTTAAACGAAACGAAAATTAAAATGGACCCGTTGTTGTTTGCAAGATGGACACTTCTTTTATTAGAAACAGCTGAAAAAGATAGTAAATCTATTGAAAAAATTTCTTGCTTACTGCAAAAATGTTCTTTTCCTGAGCATAAAGAAATTGCTTTATTATTACTAACGTTTATTTTGGACGGAAAACTGAAATTGAAGCGGGAAAGAAAATGGGGAAATGATACGCAAGAATCAATAGAACTTGAGGAATCGAGTCGTTTACCAGTGTCTACATTTTCTTATGTGGAGCAAATTTGGAATGAGAAGATGAAACCTCATATTTCCTATTACGCCGTACCAATTATGATGATGGGAATAGAGAAGATGCGAATGTTATCACTACGACAAACGGCACTGAAAAAAAAGGATAAGGAAAATGTTGAAAAAGAGTTTCAGCAAAATGATCTTGCATTTTTAATTCAAATTGTAAAAGAGTGTTTAGCCTATTTGTGTGAAAAAAATGAAAAAAAAGCAAATTATTATATTACAGAAATGATAGAAGCAAACAGCATGCTTCAGAACCGAATTGCAATTGATGCGATGAATAAAAATATATTCGTTAGCGCCGATGCCAAAATGAAATGGTTGTTACAGGAAGGACTTCTTTTAGATGTCACGTATAAACACGAAGTTTTTCAACTTATAAAAAATCATTTCGCACTCTCTTTGGAAAAAACAAAGGAAGTGGTTATTCAAATTGTATTGAAGGACCTTGCAGAGGAGAGAGCATTTGATGCTTGTTTAGTTTTAGATTTATTATTCACTTGTGATTCGAATAGTCCATCTACAGCAAAAGGTTATGAGTTAATGAAGCAAAAACATCCTCACTTTCATTCTGATCGATATAGTGTACAAAAGAAAGAGACGGCAGATCAAAGTATTACTTGTAATGTAACTGCTGATGGATTATTGCAGTTGAAAGACGATGAAATTATGAAGCAAGTTCGTCAATTTTCTCAAGATGGTGTTTTTGAACAACGCCATTTTTTAGAGATGTTATCGAAAGCATGTAAGTTGGATACAGAATGGAGTATTTCATTTGCCTATCAATTAGTTGGTATGCACGAAATAAGTAATGAAGTATGGTTTGTTTGTATTAGAGAGTGGCGAAATAACCGAGGATTGACAAATGAACAAATCCAAAAAGTAATTCCGCTATTACAGAAATTTGTTAGAAATACTTCTTTTCATTGGTTAATTAGTAGCTTTCTATATGAGATTAGTAATCGATTAGAAGAGTTAGAGGAAAATAGTATACGCAGTGTGAAACGTTTTGCTTTTTCGGTATTCCCTCAAGTAATGAAAAGTGATATAGATTTTAAGCTTGGAAAACAAGACTTTTACAATGAATCGATCCAGCATCCTGTTGGGAAAATGACAGCTGTATTATTAAAACTGTTATCATATGATCATTTATACGATCGTAATGTATATGAATATTTATTTTTATTTGAAGAACAAGTAAGAGTTAGTAAAGTACGGACAAACTTTATGTTAGCTCGTTTAGTAGCAGATGTTACATTTCTTTATCATATTGAGAAGCAATGGTGCCGAAAATATTTGTTGCCATGCTTAGATTTAAAGAAAGAAAATGAGATTACGAAATATGCATGGGCAGGCTTATGTTACACGCAAATCAATTTACCTTTATTTACAGAAATGAAACGATTTATTAAGTATGCAGTAGAACATTTGGAAGTATTACATCCGCATACGAGGGAAGCTTTCTTGAAATGGCTCAGTTTTGTATTTATTAAATGTGTACTGTATTGGGAGCAAAAAACAGATTGGTTATACCCGTTACTTATACAAGAAAATGAAGAAAATAAAATTAAATTTATGCAGTTTTTATGCTATTACGTCAAAACGTTAAGTGCAAAAGAACAACAAAAATTTTGGGCATCTTGGCTCGGTGTATTTTTGCGAGAGCGACCGAAAATGGGTGAAATCACAGCTAGAGAATATGTAATGCTTTTGCGTATTATTTTATTTATGGATGAAATAGTAGAAAGAGGATTATCTATAATAAAAACATTTTCAGGTTTGGTTGGAAAAGGGAATCAAACGGAGTTAAAACAGTTGTTTAATGAAATACTTGAAAAGACAGAGAGTATAAAAATGTATAAAGAATTGTATGCAAATGTATTTTTCACTTTACTACAAACGCTTCAAGAAGCCGATTTACTTGAAACTGAAATTATTCAAATAAAAGAAATATTAATCCAGTATGGAGTAGAAAAATATGTATTAAATGCAATAGATAATGAGATAATTCGCATCGGAATTGTTATGGAGAATTTACAAGAAGAAATGTAGGGCGGAAGTGGAATTTTAAAAAAAATATAAAAAGTTGTTGACAGTGTTTTGAAAAGCGTTCTATAATACGAATCATACTTATTCAATTTCAAAAACATTTGAATAAACAAAGTGCAATGAAGAGATCACAGTAGTGGTTAGTCTTACTGTAACAGAGAGCTGGTGGTTGGTGTGAACCAGTACAGGGATAATCATGAATTACAGTCTTGGAGCATCTTTTTCGTAGTAAAGATAGTATTGTCTTTATGAAGAAAAAGCGGTCAATTGATCGTTAACAGTGAAGAGAGGTAGACGGAAAGTTAGTCTACAACTAGGGTGGTACCGCGATAAATATCGTCCCTACTGATTTATTCAGTAGGGACTTTTTGTATTTTAGTGGTCTAACTTGAAAATTAAATATATATGCGTTGAAAGGAAAAGCAGTAGTTGTTGTTTCCCTGTAACAGAGAGCTGGTGGTTGGTGCGAACCAGTACAAAAACAAGAGCGAATTACAGTCCTAGAGCATCTTTTTCGTAGTAAAGATAGTATTGTCTTTATGAAGGGAAAGACGGTCAGATGATCGTTAACAATGAAGAGAGGTAGACGAAATAAGTCTACAACTAGGGTGGTACCGCGATAAATATCGTCCCTACTGATTGAATCAGTAGGGATTTTTTGTACAAAAAAGTGGGTTTTGATTGAGTTGATAGTGTCCTTATAGTAAGTATTCGTTTAAAATAAGAAGAGGTATCGATTCCACTTAAATTTTGTATAATTTATCAGTTCAGAAAATAGAGAATTTTTCATTCTCTTACTATACTTTTAAAACATTAGAGGAGGATTTCCAAATGGCAAATCATGAATTAGATCAATTACGTAAACAGGTAGATGAAATTAACTTACAACTATTACACCTTTTAAACAAACGTGGTGAAATCGTTCAAAAAATTGGGGAGCAAAAGCAAGTACAAGGTACGAAACGTTTTGATCCAGTACGTGAGCGTGAAGTACTTGATATGATCGCAGAGCATAACGAAGGACCATTCGAAACGTCAACAGTTCAACACATTTTCAAAACAATCTTCAAAGCTAGCTTAGAATTACAAGAAGATGATAACCGTAAAGCATTACTAGTATCACGTAAAAAGAAACAAGAAAATACAATCGTTAATGTAAAAGGTGAATTGATTGGAAACGGAACACAAACGTTCATCATGGGACCTTGTGCGGTAGAAAGCTTAGAGCAAGTTCGCCAAGTAGGGCAAGCGATGAAAGACCAAGGTCTAAAATTAATGCGCGGTGGTGCTTTCAAACCAAGAACATCTCCATACGATTTCCAAGGTTTAGGAGTAGAAGGATTACAAATTTTACGCCAAGTAGCAGATGAGTTCGACTTAGCGATCATTAGTGAAATCTTAAATCCGAACGATGTTGAAATGGCGCTAGACTACGTTGATGTAATTCAAGTCGGTGCACGTAACATGCAAAACTTCGATTTATTACGAGCTGTAGGTAAAGTTAACAAGCCAGTATTATTAAAACGTGGATTAGCAGCAACAATTGATGAGTTCATTAACGCAGCTGAGTACATCATTGCACAAGGTAACGACCAAATTATTCTATGTGAGCGTGGTATCCGCACATACGAAAGAGCGACACGTAACACATTAGACATTTCAGCAGTACCGATTTTAAAGAAAGAAACACATTTACCAGTAATCGTTGACGTAACGCATTCAACTGGACGCAGAGATTTATTATTACCAACAGCGAAAGCAGCACTTGCAATTGGCGCAGATGCAGTAATGGCTGAAGTACACCCAGACCCAGCGGTTGCATTATCAGATTCTGCACAACAAATGGATATTCCAGAATTCCATAGATTCATGGATGAGTTAAAAGGTTTCAAAAATAAATTATCTTAATTCCATATCATATATGCGCTGAAGAGGAAACAGTAGTGCTTATCTCACTGTTAAAGAGAGCTGATGGTCGGTGTGAATCAGTACAAAGATAAGCATGAATTACAGCCTTGGAGCATCTTTTCCGCCAACTTTTGGAGGGAAAGACGGTCAAACGATCGTTACAGAAGAAGAGAGGTAGACGATAGTTGTCTACAACTAGGGTGGTACCGCGATAAACATCGTCCCTACTGAGCGCTCAGTAGGGACTTTTTTGTACAAAAAAATAGTAAAGGGGCAAGAGAAATGAGATACATTACAGCTGGAGAATCACATGGACCGCAGTTAACAGTTATTTTAGAAGGTGTACCAGCAGGTTTAACATTAACATCGGAACATATTAATAAAGAATTATTAAGAAGACAAAAAGGGCACGGACGCGGAAGACGCATGCAAATAGAAACTGATACAGTTGAAATTGTAAGTGGTGTTCGTCATGGGATGACACTTGGCTCACCAATAACGTTAATCGTTAAAAATGATGATTTCAAACATTGGACGAAAGTAATGGGTGCAGAGCCAATTTCGGAAAAAGAAAGTAAAGATATGAAACGTACAATTACAAAACCACGTCCAGGACATGCAGATTTAAACGGTGCAATTAAATATGGACATCGTGATATAAGAAACGTATTAGAGCGCTCATCTGCAAGAGAAACGACAGTTCGTGTAGCTGCTGGTGCAGTTGCGAAACAAATTTTGAAAGAATTAGGCGTAGAAATTGCAGGGCATGTTCTTGAAATTGGTGGGGTACAAGCGAAACGAATTTCAAACTTACCAATAGAAGAAATTCAAACGATTACTGAAAATTCACCAGTTCGATGTTTAGATAAAGAAGTAGAACAAGAGATGATGGATGCGATAGATAACGCTAAAAGTAGTGGGGATTCAATCGGCGGTATTGTTGAAGTCATTGCAGAAGGTATGCCAATTGGTGTTGGTAGTTACGTTCATTACGATCGTAAATTAGATGCAAAACTTGCTGGTGCAATTATGAGTATTAATGCATTTAAAGGTGCTGAAATTGGCGTTGGTTTTGAAGCAGCAAGACAGCCAGGAAGTAAAGTACACGATGAAATATTATGGGATGAAGAAAATGGATACACGAGAAAAACGAATAATGCCGGCGGTTTAGAAGGCGGTATGACAACAGGAATGCCAATTGTCGTAAGAGGTGTTATGAAGCCAATACCTACATTATACAAACCGTTAGCAAGCGTTGATATTGATACGAAAGAAGCATTCCAAGCGAGTATTGAAAGATCTGATAGTTGTGCAGTACCAGCAGCAGGTGTAGTAGCTGAATCTGTTATAGCATGGGAACTTGCACATGCACTAGTCGAACAATTCGGAAAAGATCGTATGGATTTAATTCAGCAAAACATTACGCAACATAATAAATACGCAAAAGAATTTTAATAAAAAGGTGGTTTTAACATGCAAGTAAAAGATCAACTATCATCATTACAACCATATAAACCAGGTAAATCACCTGAACAAATGAAAGAAGTGTACGGAGATCATTTATTTGTGAAATTAGCATCAAATGAAAATCCATTCGGCTGCTCACCACGTGTTTTAGATGAGTTGCAAAAATCGTGGTTGGAACATGCTTTATATCCTGACGGAGGTGCTATAGCGCTTCGTCAAACAATTGCAAATAAGTTACATGTTCAAATGGAACAAATACTTTGCGGTAGTGGTTTAGATGAAGTCATTCAAATAATAAGCCGTGCAGTACTTAGAGCAGGAGATAACATCGTAACGGCTGGTGCAACATTCCCGCAGTACCGTCATCATGCAATTATTGAAGGTTGTGAAGTGAAAGAAATCCCTTTAAATAACGGTGTATACGATTTAGACGAAATTTCGTCAGCAATAAATAATAATACGAAAATCGTATGGATTTGTAATCCGAACAACCCGACAGGCACATATGTGAATGATCGAAAATTGACTCAATTTATTGAAGGTATTAGTGAAAATACGTTAGTTGTCATTGATGAAGCGTACTATGAATACGTAACAGCAAAGGATTTCCCAGAGACATTACCGCTTTTAGAAAAACATAAAAACATTCTTGTACTTAGAACATTTTCTAAAGCGTACGGATTAGCTTCTTTCCGCGTTGGATATGCAATTGGACAGGAAGAGCTAATCGAGAAATTAAATGTCGTACGTTTGCCATTTAACGTATCTTCATTAGCGCAAAAAGCAGCAACGATTGCTTTTGGTGATGACGAGTTTATTGAGGAAATAGTTCGTGTGAATACAGAGGGATTACAACAATACGAAAGCTTTTGTAAGGAAAATGAAATTTCGTTTTATCCATCGCAAACAAATTTCATCTTCTTGCCAGTTGAGAATGCTGGGGAGATTTATGAAGCTTGTGCACACGCAGGATTTATTATTCGTCCGTTCCCAAATGGTGTCCGTATTACAGTCGGAACAAGGGAGCAAAATGAAGGAGTGATTTCAGTGTTAAAACAACACTTTGAAAATAAAAAAAGAAAGTCTCGAGATGAGGAAAATGCGTAAAAAGGTAGTTTTAATTGGAACTGGTTTAATCGGAGGCTCTCTCGCATTAGCAATTAAGAAAGAGCACGATGTAACGATAACAGGTTATGATATATTTCAAGAACAAGTAGAGCGTGCAAAAGAATTACATGTAGTAGATGAAGTAGCAGTAGATTTACAGCATGCATGTGAAGAGGCGCATTTAATTGTGTTTGCTTCTCCAGTTGAAGAAACGAAGAAGTTATTACACAAATTAGCGTCATTTCATTTACGAGAAGATGTTATTGTAACAGATGTTGGTAGTACAAAAGGGACGATCATGAATGAAGCGGAAGCTTTATTTTCAAAGGAAGTTTCTTTTATTGGTGGACATCCGATGGCAGGTTCTCATAAAACGGGAGTTGAAAGTGCAAAAGCACATTTATTTGAAAATGCATTTTATATTTTAACGCCGATGAATCATGTGCCAAATGAACATGTGGAAGAACTAAAACGTTGGTTACAAGGAACAGGGTCTCATTTTCTCGTTCTAAATACGGAGGAACATGATTATGTAACAGGGATCGTTAGTCATTTTCCGCATCTTATCGCAGCTGGATTAGTAAAGCAAGTGGAGAAACATGCAGGAGATAATCCGCTCATTCATCAATTAGCTGCCGGAGGGTTTAAAGACATTACACGTATCGCATCTAGTAGCCCAAAAATGTGGAGTGATATTGTTAAGCAAAATCGCGAGCATTTAATGGTATTATTAAAAGAGTGGATCTCTGAAATGGAAGATTTATATGATACAGTTTCTACCGGAGATGCAGGCGAGATTCAAAACTATTTTGCAGACGCGAAAGAATACCGTGACTCTTTACCAGTACGAAAGAGAGGGGCAATTCCTGCCTATCACGACTTATACGTCGATGTTTTAGATAAAGTAGGGGCATTGGCTCATATTACGAGTATTTTGGCATGTGAAGAAATTAGTATTACGAACTTGCAAATATTAGAAGCACGTGAAGGGTTGCTTGGGGTATTACGTATTAGCTTCCAAAGAGAAGAAGATCGTATGAAAGCAAAGCTAGCGCTTAGAGAAGAAAAATACCAAACTTATGAAACAATTTAAATGAGAAGGTGAAAACATGAAGGAAAGAACAATAGAACCTGTTAATAACGGATTAAATGGTATTATTACAATTCCAGGAGATAAATCCATTTCACACCGCGCTGTCATGTTCGGCGCGATTGCAGAAGGAAAAACAACAATTAAAGGTTTCTTGCCCGGTGCAGACTGTTTAAG
Organism: Bacillus sp. MMSF_3353; assembly: GCF_030733445.1. Lineage (NCBI taxonomy): Bacteria > Bacillati > Bacillota > Bacilli > Caryophanales > Bacillaceae > Bacillus > Bacillus sp. MMSF_3353. The sequence goes on along the minus strand of NZ_JASHJA010000007.1, from coordinate 20,999 downwards.
TACAATTTCTTGCTTTAAAGAAATGGGAGTAGAAATCGTGCAAAATGGTGATGAAGTCACTGTAGTTGGTAAAGGATTAGAAGGCTTACAAGAACCGAAAGCTGTATTAGATGTTGGTAATTCTGGTACAACAATACGTTTAATGTCAGGAATTTTGGCAAATACACCATTTTTCTCTTGCGTACAAGGTGATGCATCTATCGCAAAAAGACCGATGAAACGTGTTACAAATCCATTAAAACAAATGGGTGCAAACATTGATGGCCGCGAAGAAGGGACGTTTACACCGTTAACAATACGTGGTGGAGATTTAAAAGCAATTGAATACACTTCACCTGTAGCAAGTGCGCAAGTAAAGTCAGCTATTTTACTTGCAGGTCTTCGTGCAGAAGGTGTAACAGCTGTTACAGAACCACATATTTCACGTGATCATACGGAAAGAATGCTTGAAGCATTTGGTGTTAACGTAACTCGCGAGGGAAAAACAGTGAAACTTGCAGGTGGACAGAAGTTAACAGCGACAGACGTTCAAGTACCAGGTGACGTATCATCAGCAGCATTTTTCTTAGTAGCAGGTGCAATTATTCCAAATAGTAAACTAGTATTACAAAATGTAGGAATGAACCCAACTCGTACAGGTATTATTGATGTTTTAGAGAAAATGGGTGCTACTTTTACTGTAGAGCCAATTAACGAAGGAGCATCAGAACCAGCTGCAAATATTACAATTGAAACATCTTCATTAAAAGGAATCGAAATTGGCGGAGATATTATCCCAAGATTAATCGATGAAATTCCTGTTATCGCCTTAGCGGCAACGCAAGCAGAAGGAATTACAGTAATTAAAGATGCGCACGAATTAAAAGTAAAAGAAACGAACCGTATTGATACAGTCGTTGCGGAGTTAACGAAACTAGGAGCGCGCATAGAAGCAACTGATGACGGGATGATTATTTACGGGAAATCAGCACTAAAAGGCAATACAGTAAATAGTTACGGTGATCACCGCATCGGAATGATGCTTGCAATTGCCGGCTGTCTAGCAGAAGGAAAAACAACAATTGAAGACGCAGAAGCAGTAGGCGTATCATATCCTACATTCTTCGAAGAACTTCAAAAGTTAGCCAAATAAAGTAATAAAAAGCAGATACGGGATGTATCTGCTTTTTATATTGGATTCGTGTCGTTAAGTCCATATAATTTCATTCACCGCACTGGAATATTGAGAATTATGGTACAATTCAAACAAGGAATGGAGGAGAAATATATGAACGTTATACGATTAAAAGAAGATATATTTAGAGAAGCATTACGCTTATCGGAATACGCTTTTCAATATAAAGTTGATGAGGAACGATTGCAACAACAACTTACAAAGATGAAAGAAAGTCATGAAATATACGGTATTATGGAAGGGAAAGATTTAGCAGCAAAACTGCATCTTATTCCGTTTCATATATACATAGGCAAAGAAAAATTTAAAATGGGAGGCGTTGCAGGGGTAGCGACGTATCCAGAGTATAGAAGAAGCGGGTATGTAAAAGAATTGCTTCAACACTCACTTCAAACGATGAAAAATGACGGATATACAGTATCAATGCTACATCCATTTGCTGTTTCATTTTACCGTAAATACGGCTGGGAACTTTGTGCGAATCTCTTTGTATGTCATATGACAAAGAGTGATTTAGTTATGAAAAAACAAGTAAATGGTACTGTAAAACGTTTCAATAAAGAAAATCACCCAGAAGAGGTCGAAAAGATTTATGAAACATTTGCAGAACGTTTTTCCGGTATGCTAGTTCGCGATGAAAAATGGTGGTTACAAGCTGTTTATGATGATTTAACATTAGCGATTTATTACGATAAAAATAAAACGGCAGCTGGCTACATGTTATATAAAATTGAAAAAAACAAAATGACAGTAGAAGAATTTGTTCCACTGCATAATGAAGCGCGAAATGGTCTGTGGAACTTTATTTGCCAGCATGATTCTATGATTAAAGAACTTGAAATGACAGTAAGTGAAAATGAACCGTTATTATATACACTAAAAGAGCCACGCGTGAAAGCAGAAATAAAACCATATTTTATGGGCAGAATTGTAGATGTGGAGCAGTTCTTAAAACAATATGAGTTGAATTGGAACAATGCACAGCAAGAAGTGATTTTACATATTATAGATTCATTTGCACCGTGGAATAACGTTACAGTGAGGCTTGCAAATCATGAAATAACAATTATAGAAGAAGAAATAAAGGATAAAGGAATTAGGCTAGATATAAATGCATTATCTACTATAATGTTTGGATACAAACGTCCGTTAGAACTTAATGAACTAGAATTAATTAGAGGAAGTGAAGAGGAAATACGAGCGTTTGAGAATATAGTTCCGGTACGTAAAGCATTTATTTATGATTTCTTTTAAAAAATAGGGCTGTCCAAAATCAAATTTTGGGACAGCTTTCTCTTTGGTTGTCGGTTTTTGTCGGTAAGTCGATATATTTTGAAAAACGCTGATATAATTGGAGATGCGCCGATATATCCTGAGAATCGCTGATATAATTAGATTTGCGCTGATATATTCTAATAATCGTTGATATAATTTTTTCACTAAAACGCAACCATACTTTGTCACGCACTTGACTTTTATTCCCTGTAATTTATAATTAAAAACGGAATGAATTTTCATTCCTGGAAATAGAGGTGGAAAAAATGGCTAAAAACAAACAAGAGGATATTTTTGATGCTGCGATGCAACTTTTCGCAGAGCGTGGTTACGATGGTACGACAATTCCAATGATCGCTGAAAAGGCAAAAGTCGGTGCGGGTACTATTTATCGCTATTTTGAAAATAAAGAGGCACTTGTTAACTCATTATTTTCAAAAAGTATGTTAGAGCTTTCTGAAATGATAAAAACGGATTTTCCTGTTGAAGCAAATATTCGTGAACAGTTTAGTCATACGTACAACCGTTTATTTGAATTTGCGAGAAACAATGTGGATGCTTTTTTATTTACAAATTCTCACTGTGATAGTTATTTTCTTGATGAACAGAGTAAGAAAATATTTGATGATTTTATAGGCTTCTTTATGAATATCATTGAAGATGGAATCGCAAAAGGTTTTCTTCGTCCATTGCCTCCAGTTGCTTTAATTATTATTGTATATCAACCGTTAGAACAATTAACGAAAGTAATTGCAACAGGGCAATTAGAATACTCGAAAGAGTTAGTAAAAGAACTGGAAGAAAGCTCTTGGAATGCTATTAGAATCATCTGATTCTATAGCTAATAAGTATAGGAATGAACATTCATTCCGCTAAAGGTAGTTTAATAGAGTTTAAAAAATAATGTAATAGAATGATAGGAATGAACGTTCATTCCTAAAAAGTATTTTTAAAAGGATAGGAATGAATATTCATTCCCTTTAAATTTTCAAAACGGGAGATGATTAAAATGAGTAAGCTGAAAAATTGGAGAAGTTTATCTTTTCTATTATGGATAGTTATTACTATTACAATGATCGTAACGATGCCTAATATGGATAAATTAGTGAAAGAAAAAGGGCACATTACGATTCCTAATACAGAACAAAGTAGTATTGCTGACAAGATGATAAAAGAGATGGATAAAGACGGGACTGAAAAGTATGAAATTATAGCTGTTTTTAATAGTGGAAGTAAAACAGCTTTAACAACTGAGCAAAAAGAGGAGATAATAAAAACAATCAATGCTTTACAAAATGAAAAAGTGAAATTAGGAATTAAGGAAGTTGTTTCACATTTAGATAATAAAGATTTGGAAAAACAATTGATATCTAAAGACAATACGACCATTTTAACGCAAATCTCTGTAGATAAAAAAAATGGTGAAATATCAAAAGTTGCAAATGGGCTTCATAAAAAAGTGCAAACGAAAGGGGTAAAAACGTACTTAACAGGAAGTGATTTAATAGCGGGTGATTTTCTTACTTCCTCTCAAGAGGGAGTGAAGAAGACAGAAGTTATTTCTATCATTTTCATTCTAGTTGTATTAATCATTGTATTTCGTTCACCAATTGTTCCAATTGTATCTCTTCTTACAGTGGGTGTATCATATTTAGTTTCAATGGGGATTATTGCCCATCTAGTAGATCAATTTAATTTTCCGTTTTCTAACTTTACACAAGTGTTTGTAGTTGTTGTCTTGTTTGGAGTTGGAACAGACTATAACATTTTATTATATACAAGATTTAAAGAAGAATTAAGTAAACAAGAAAATGCATTTTTGGCTACGAAAGAAACGTTTAAATCAGCAGGGAAAACCGTTTTATATAGCGGGATAGCAGTACTAATCGGTTTTGTATCTCTTGCTTTAGCGAGTTTTAAATTATATCAATCTACTTCAGCAGTAGCAATTGGTGTCGCAGTATTATTACTCGTATTAACTACGTTAAATCCATTTTTCATGGTGCTTTTAGGAAAAGGAATGTTTTATCCAGTTAAAACATTTAAAGGTCATGAGGATAGTCGATTATGGGGATTTCTTGCGAAAAACTCAGTAGCAAGACCATTTGTCGCTTTAATCATTGTATTTGTGATATCGATTCCTTTCGTAATGAAATACTCTAACACACTAAATTACAATGATTTATTTGAAGTAGATAATAAATATGAATCGAAAATGGGGATTAACGTAATAGAAGAGCATTTTCCACCAGGTTTTTCTTCACCAAGTACGTTAGTCATTCAATCAGATAACAAGTTAGATGAGGCGAGTTCGCTTCAAACTTTAGACGAACTAACTGATAAGATTTTGAAAGTGAAAGGTGTTTCAGAAGTATATTCACCGACGCGTCCAACCGGTGAAAGGATAAAAGAACTATATATAAATAAACAAGCGGGAGAACTAAATACAGGATTAGGAGATGCCAATGGTGGTATAAAGGAAATTAATGATGGATTAACTTCTGCGAAAGATAAAATGGGTAGTAAAGATTCAAATAGTCTTGCAAACGTTCAAAAATTAATTGATGGAACAACGGAAGCGAAAAATGGTGTAACAGCATTAGGAACAGCTTTAGATCAACTTTCAAATGGCATAAATGACGGAGCACAAGGTGCGCAGCAAATTGAGAGTGGGTTAACTTCAGTAAATGAAAATATTAGTGTATTATCTAATGCAACTTCACAACTTCATGCTGGCTATGCGCAGTTAGAAAAAGGTTTAAGTTCTTACGATCAATACTTCGGAAGTATTTCTCAAGCGATTGATGGGGCGAAAAAAGGTTACGAACAAATTGAAATGTTAATGACGAATTTCATTCAAACGAAACCAGAATTAACAAATGATCCGAACATACTGCAAACGATAGGGATCGCTAAAGAGGCTCAAAAGCAATTAGGTGGGCTTTCAAATGAATTAAACCAATTAGCAACGCAGCACAAAGCGGCGATGGGTTCATTTAAAGAAGCAAATCAATCGTTATCGAAAGTGGATAACGGCTTAAAAGGCATGAGCGATGGAGTTACTAAGTTACAAAAAGGAGCAGCTGATCTTAAAAATGGATTAAATGAAGGTGCTTCAGGCTCAAAACAAATTGCGAACAAGTCATCTGAGTTACAAACCGGATTAACAAAAATAAATGATGGGCAAGGCCAGTTATTAACCGGGCTGAAAGACTTGCAAGAACAGATGGGGCAATTACAATCAGGATTATCTAAAAGTACAGAAGGGCTTGAAAAGGTAAGTAACGGTCTAGGAGATGCTCAAAAATATTTAGGAGAACTAAATGAATCAAAAAGCTCTGCGAAATTTTATATACCAAAAGAAGTTTTAGAGGGGGAAGATTTCCAAAAAGCATTGAATACGTACATGTCACAAGATAGAAAGACTGCTAAAATGACAATCATTTTAGACGTAAATCCGTATTCAAAAGAAGCAATGCCAATCATTGAAGAAATTAATAAAACGATAGACGGTACGTTAAATGGTACAGAATTAAAATCGGTGAAAAAAGCAATCGGCGGTACAACAGCTAGAAACGTTGATTTAAAAGAAGTAACAGGCCAAGATTTCTTACGTACAGCTACAATTATGTTAATTGGAATTGCGATTGTATTAATCGTTATTACACGGTCATTTTTAAATACAATCTTTATTATTGGATCTTTAATATTAGCTTATTTTGCATCACTTGGCATAAGTGAACAAATTAGTATACACGTATTAAACGTAGAGTCATTAAGCTGGAATGTGCCATTCTTTAGTTTTATTATGATTGTCGCTTTAGGTGTGGATTATAGCATTTTCGTAATGATGCGATACAATGAGTTAGAAGGGGATCCCGCAACGAAAATTGTAAATGCATCTCGTCACATAGGAGGAGTTGTATTATCAGCGGCACTTATTTTAGGCGGAACATTTGCTGCATTAATCCCTTCAGGTGTATTGACGCTTATACAAGTAGCATCTGTTGTTGGTGTTGCACTGTTACTACTAGCTATCATTGTGATGCCAATATTACTACCTGCTTTAATAGGATTAACGAGTAAAATGAAGAATTATACGAAGAAATTAAGTAAAAGAAAATAAGAAGAATCCCCTTTTAAAAGGGGATTCTTCTTATTTAATAAACTTTTCCATCACGTCTTTATATTTTGCAAACTTTTCATCTTTCATTTCGCCATTTATTTGTATAGGAAGTGAGCGATAAACATTATGCTCCAATTATAAATATTTTGTTCAAAATAACTCCTCTTTAAATTGTGAAATTTGCTTCTATATAATATTGTTTCGTTAAAAAACAAACATTTTATTCAAGGTAGAAAAGGGATGAATAGCAATCAACCGTTGCTATTCATCCATCTTCTACTATATAATAGCTATAGTCTACAATAATTGAGTCGTAATATGCGATTTTTTAAGACAATCGGTGAGAAAACGCTGAAATAAGCGGTATTAGTAGGAGGACACAAATGATTACAGTAAGTAACGTTAGTTTGCGTTTCGCGGATCGCAAATTGTTTGAAGATGTTAACATAAAATTCACGCCAGGTAACTGCTACGGTTTAATCGGAGCAAACGGTGCGGGTAAATCAACATTTCTAAAGATTTTATCTGGAGAAATCGAACAATCAACAGGTGATATACATATTACGCCAGGTGAGCGTCTAGCAGTGTTAAAACAGAACCACTTCGAATATGAAGAGTTCCCAGTATTAGAAACAGTAATTATGGGTCACACGCAACTTTATAAAGTAATGCAAGAGAAAAATGCCATTTACATGAAAGAAGATTTTAGTGATGAAGATGGTATGCGTGCTGCTGAACTTGAAGGTGAGTTCGCTGAGCTTAACGGTTGGGAAGCAGAATCAGAAGCTGCAATCCTTCTTAAAGGTTTAGGTATTGGTGAAGATGTTCATGATAAGAAATTGTCAGAATTAACTGGGGCAGAGAAAGTAAAAGTATTACTTGCTCAAGCATTATTCGGTAAACCTGACATTCTATTACTAGATGAGCCTACCAACCACTTGGACTTAAAAGCGATTCAATGGTTAGAAAACTTCTTAATGAACTTTGAAAATACAGTAATCGTTGTATCCCATGACCGTCACTTCTTAAATAAAGTTTGTACGCATATGGCTGATCTTGATTTCGGTAAAATTCAACTTTATGTTGGTAACTATGACTTCTGGTATGAGTCAAGCCAATTAGCTTTAAAATTAACACAAGATGCTAATAAGAAAAAAGAAGAGAAAGTAAAAGAGTTACAAAACTTCATTGCACGCTTTAGCTCAAACGCATCTAAAGCGAAACAAGCAACTTCTCGTAAAAAATTATTAGATAAAATTACATTAGATGATATTAGACCATCATCACGTCGTTACCCATTTGTTGGCTTTACACCTGAGCGTGAAATAGGAAATGACTTATTAACTGTTGAAGGTCTTTCTAAAACAATTGATGGTGAAAAAGTGTTAGATAATGTGTACTTCACTTTAAATAAAGGTGATAAAGTTGCATTTATCGGTCGTAACGATATTGCGATGACAACATTATTTAAAATCCTTATGGGTGAAATGGAGCCAGATAGCGGTTCATTCAAATGGGGCGTTACAACATCTCAATCTTACTTCCCAAGAGATAACTCTAAATACTTTGAGAATAGTGACTCCAACTTAGTTGATTGGTTACGCCAATTCTCTCCACAAGATGAGTCAGAAAGCTTCTTACGTGGTTTCTTAGGCCGTATGTTATTCTCAGGTGAAGAAGTTAAGAAGAAAGTTTCTGTATTATCTGGAGGCGAAAAAGTTCGTTGTATGCTATCTAAAATGATGTTAAGTGGTGCGAACGTAATCACACTTGACGATCCAACGAACCACTTAGACCTTGAGTCTATCACTGCATTAAACAACGGTTTAATCGCATTTAAAGGTACAATGTTATTCACATCTCATGACCATCAGTTCGTACAAACAATTGCAAACCGCATTATCGAAGTAACGCCAAACGGTGTAATCGATAAAGAGGCTACTTACGATGAGTTCTTAGAAAATGAAGAACTTCAAAAACAAGTAGAAGCAATGTACAAAGGTCAATAATAAATGATGAAAAACCTCGCTCTCTTTATGAGAGCGAGGTTTTTTTATAATCTTTTATTTTATGAATTGTGAATAATTATACAGAAATAACTTTAGAGAAGAAAAGACCTTTTGATGTTACATATAGAGAAAGGACTGTATTAAGAATAAACTTGAAATATATGAAGGAATTTAATATACACCGAAAAAAACAAATACTATCTATTGTGAATTTCACTATATTACATTAATGTTCCAGAACTGGAGACATATTTATTTGCGAAGCAGTAAATAAAGGTTTATAGTATGTGGAGTCATAATTAGTGGATGAGACTTGGGAGAAAACAGAAAATGTTACAAATTTATTTTATTAAATAGAAACCAAGGTCAAAATGTCTAGAAAGAAATAGTTGAATAAATACTAGCTTCAAATTATAATTACTAATATTCTTCATTTAGTTAAACAAACAAAATCTATTTGAAGATAAAAAATTGAATAGAGACAGACTTATAAAAAAATAAGCCTTGGATGATCAAAAGAGGTGGAGAGATGAAGCAATTACTATTAAAGAGTAAGCGAGTGTTAAGCAATCACTTTGGATTTTTCGTGTTTGCCATTATTTTATTCTGGTTAAAAACATACGCAGCATATGTGACAGAATTTAATTTAGGGATATCCAACACAATCCAAAAGTTTTTACTGTTTTTCAACCCGTTAAGCTCAGCAGTTTTATTTTTAGGGCTCGCATTATTTGCAAAGGGGAAACGTGCTTACATTTGGTTAATTGTTATTAATTTGTTAATGTCTATACTGTTATACGCAAACGTAGTATATTATCGCTTTTTCAGTGACTTTATTACGTTCCCGACATTAACACAAACGAATAACTTTGGAGATTTAGGTGGTAGTATTTTTGCATTGCTACACGCATATGATCCACTATATTTCCTAGATACAATCATTTTAATTGTTTTAGTTGCAACAAAATTTGCAAATCCAAAACCAATTCGTGTTGCGAAACATAAATTATCACTAGTATTTGTAGCAGGTATTTTATTATTCAGCATTAACTTAGGTCTTGCAGAATCTGATCGTCCTGAATTATTAACAAGAACATTTGACCGTAATTATATTGTGAAATATTTAGGGGCATACAACTATACGATTTATGATGGCATTCAAAGTGCGAAAGCATCAACAGAACGAGCGTTAGCTGATGGAGATAATATGACAGAGGTTAGAAATTATCTTGCATCAACATATGCAAGTCCAAATCCTGAGTACTTTGGTAAAGGAAAAGGAATGAACGTAATTTATATTCATTTAGAATCATTCCAAAACTTTTTAATTGATTATAAATTAAATGGGCAAGAAGTTACACCGTTCTTAAACTCATTTACAAAAGATGCGAATACGCTATACTTTGATAACTTCTTCCATCAAACAGGACAAGGTAAAACATCTGATGCTGAGTTCATGCTAGAAAACTCAATGTATGGGTTACCACAAGGATCTGTTTTTACAAATAAAGCTCATAACACGTATCAATCAGCACCAGCTATTTTAGGTCAACAAGGATACACATCAGCTGTATTCCACGGTAATTACAAAACGTTCTGGAACCGTGATGATATTTATAAATCATTTGGTTTCAATAAATTTTTTGATGCGTCATACTATGATATGAATGAAAAAGATGTAGTAAACTATGGATTAAAAGATAAACCGTTCTTTAACGAATCTATACCATTATTACAAACATTGAAACAACCGTTCTATACGAAGTTCATTACGTTATCAAACCATTTCCCTTATCCAATTGATAAAGAGGAAGCGACGATTGAACCAGCTAAAACAGGTGACTCTTCAGTAGATACGTATTTCCAAACAGCACGTTATTTAGATGAGTCTGTAAAAGGATTCTTGGATTACTTGAAACAATCTGGTTTATACGATAACTCAATTATCGTTATGTACGGTGATCATTACGGTATTTCTGATAATCATGGCGCAGCAATGTCACAAATAATGGGTAAAGAAATGAACTCATTTGAAAATGCACAACTACAACGTGTACCATTAATCATTCGTGTTCCAGGAATGAAGGGCGGCGTACAACATCAATACGGCGGAGAAATTGATGTTCTTCCGACACTATTACACTTACTAGGTACAGATACGAAAAATTATGTCCAGTTCGGATCAGATTTATTATCACCAGAGCATAAACAAGTCGTTCCATTCCGTAACGGTAACTACGTAAGTCCAACAGTGACTGCACTAAACGGCAAATACTATGATACAGCGACTGGTGACGCTGTTGAATTAACAGACGAAATAAAACAAAATGAACAAATGGTTCAAAAATCACTAAAATACTCTGACCAAGTCGTAAACGGAGACTTATTACGATTCTACACACCGGAAGGTTTTACACCAGTAGATCGTTCGAAGTACAACTATAACCATCGTGATAAAAATAAAACGAAGGTAAAGACGACTGAAGACGGGGAAACGAAATAAATATTAAAGAGCGCTACTCATTTGAGTAGCGCTTTTGTTTGTACATATAACGTTGTCATTATATAGAATTATCTTTCGTTTTTTGTTTCATCTTTCCAAAGAATACTACACCGGCAATGATAATAATGATAAATGCCCATTTTATGAAAGGATTACTTTCGAAAAATCCAGCGAACCATTTCTCATCTACAATCATTTTCGCAGCAGTATAAGCTAAAACAGCTGCTCCAATCGTAATGATGACAGGGAATCTATCCACCCATTTTAAAATTAAGGTACTGCCCCATACTACTACTGGAATAGATACTAATAGTCCAATGATTACTAAAGAAAAATTACCATGCGCAGCTCCTGCAACAGCGAGAACATTATCAATTCCCATTAATGCATCAGCTATAATAATGGTTTTAATAGCAGACCAAAATCCTTCTTCTGCCTTAATATCATGATCTTTACCTTCAGCAATTAATTTGTAAGCGATCCATATAAGGAGTACACCACCAATTAGAAGTAGCCCTGGTATTTTTAATAACCAAACGACAACTAAAGTAGCGAGGGCTCTAATCGCGATTGCCCCGATAGTTCCCCAAATAATAACTTTCTTTTGCTGATCTTTCGGTAATCGCCTTGCTGCTAACCCAATTACAATGGCATTATCACCGGCTAACACTAAATCAATTACAATGATGGCAAGTAAGGCAGACAAATATTCGGTTGAAAGAAAATCCATATACACATCACTCCTTAAGAGTAATATGTGCTAAAGTGTTGATAATATAAAAAATAGGATTGAATTTGTATACTCAATCCATAATTTCTTACTGTATTTTGATATATATGTTTTAATGCCGTATAATTCGCTTTTGCAATTTTTTTTGCTTGTCGTTTCTTTTTCTTAATTTTCGATTCATCTTTTTGATACGATTTTCTTTTCTATTATCCCAGTTATTACTTCTGATTTCATTAATAGATTTATCTTCCTTAGCACGAAAACGTCTGACTTTTTTTACAAAGGAAAGGGGGATTTTGCCGATAACACCTTGTTTTTCTAATGAGGCCTCTTTACCTTTATACCAATCAGGATGAGATAATAAATAGTCGAAGTCGAATATTAATCTGTACTCTTCATCCATAAAAGTAAACCAGTCTTTTAATGTTCGTTTATTTGTTTGATGAAAATACATAGAGCTAGCAGTCATGGCACAACACCAGTAACTAATATCACTCCATAGTACCCATTCATTCGGCACATCAAGTGTTAAAATTACCATTTTTGAATTTTCTCTACCCCAGGCTTTAGTATTTCGATCTGGATAATTATTTGCTTCCCAGACCCAAATAGGATAGTTACCTTCGTAGTGGAGTAATCTTTTTTTAGCTACACGTACCATCCAATCGTATGAATATATAAAATCGGGATCGATGTTTTCTTTACTTCCTTCTAAATAACCAAGTTTTTTAAATTGTTTCCATGCTGTTTCAGTTTGAACTGTATATACTATCATGTGACACCTACTCATTTAAATTAGCCTATAGTATAACATGACATGTTTTTAATTTAAATTAATGTGATTCTTAATTTCTATTCATATAAGGGAAGTAGGGAGTTGAATTGAATATACGAGAAGTAATACCCAATGCGATAAAAAAAGACTCAATAACCTACTAGAGGAAATCAAGTCTTTTTCATTACATACGATTATCGTGCCAGAAGTTTAATGGGAAGTGTTCGTTCTCACTATAACTTTCTAATTCATATCCTTTTTCTTTCAGCCCCTTAATAATTCCAGGTACTGCTTTAACGGATTGTGGATGAATGTCGTGCATAAGAATAACTTCTGTCGGTTTGTTAGCACCATTTAGAACGTTTTCGACAATTTTAGCTGATGCAGCATCAACAGGCATTTTGTTATATTTCCAGTCTAAAGAATCAATTGTCCAATCCCAAACTTTCAAGCCATTTTCAACAACTTTGTTACGAAGAGCTTCATTTAATCCTGGCATTGAACCGTAAGATGGACGAGTTAATACTGGTGATTTACCTAGAACGCCAGCGATTAAGCCTTGGTCTTCCTTCATTTCATCTACGTAATGACCTTCTGTGTAAAGTTTCTTGTAGTTATGAGTCATACTGTGCATCCCAACATAGTGGCCTTCAGCATCTTCACGTTTTACAAGATCAGGGAATGCTTTTACGTTTGAACCAATTAGGAAAAATGTTGCTTTTGCATTTTCTCTCTTTAACATATCTAAAAGCTCAGCTGTGTATTTTCCAGGACCATCATCAAATGTTAAATAAGCTACTTTTCTAACTTGCCCATTATATTGTTTTGGAGCTTCTTTCGGTGCAAGAGATGATTGAATTTCACTTACAAGTTGAACAGATTTTGCTTCATCCTCTGTACTTGCTAGAGCAATATGTGCTGATCCTAAAGCTGCTTCGTATGTAAATAATACCCCCGCGCAAATCAACATAGCCCTTTTTACTAAAGTTGTCATTCGAATTCCATTGTGCATAATTTTCCTTCTCTCTATAAAAGTTCTACTCTACTATATTAGCAATTATAGGGAGGTAATTGCAAAAAAACTTTTTTACAAGTGCAAAAAAGTTTGTTCAAAAATATGCAAGATTTTGTATCAATTGCAGTCTTGAAAAAACAGGGTGATTTTAATGTTTATTATGAAAATTTTCAGGAATTAAATTTGGTTCTTCTAATAATGATGTAGGTGGTTTTTAGGAGAATCGATATCAAAATGAAAGGGGACTAATCATACTTTCGTAGCATTTCATTTTCATTCCAATTATTGATTCGAATATTTTTGTTTTCTATTAAAATATTGGTATAGAAAAAATTAAATTTTAGTCTGGGGAACATTTGATATTATCGGAAGAACTATTTATTTCATCTCAATATTTACATAACTACTTTTATATGAATTTAATACTAAAGTCCTACTATTTATAAACTAATAGGTCTTTCAACTTAGGTAGTTCTCACACTAATGAGGGATATGAAAGGAAATATATGTAACTTATAATAATTACTATAAAGCTTTGGAAAATGAAAAGGAGGAGATTTGCATGAAGAATTGGGTTCAATTTAGAATGGCAAGACCAACAGATAAATTTGAAGAAGTTATAAGTTTTTATGAGACGGGGTTAGGATTAAAGCGTATAGGAGAATTTCACAATCATGAAGGATATGATGGAGTTATGTTTGGATTACCGGATGCCGAGTATCATTTGGAGTTTACAACGCATGTTAATGGAAGTCCATGTCCGGCACCGACAAAAGATAATTTACTAGTTTTTTATATGCCTAATAAAAATGAAATTGAAAAAATAGTGAATCGATTAAGTAATATGGGCTATCATGAGGTAGAACCAGAAAATCCGTATTGGATAGAGAAAGGGACCACAATAGAGGATCCAGATGGTTGGAGAATTGTACTTATGAACGCATTTGAATAAAGAAGCTCTTTTTGTATGAAATAGCACGTTTTTATAATGAAACTGGTATGAAAATAGGGACGTCTGCGGCAGCGAATTTATTAGCTGCTAAACAAATTGGAAAAGAAAAAGGTGCGAATTTTAATGTAGTTACAGTTTTTCCGGACGCAGTGTCTATAGAAGAGTGGTCAGATGTAAAGAGCTTACAACAAATATAGAGAAAATCGAATAAATAAAAGTTCTTTCATATTCTATTTCTTATACTTTGGAAAATTGATGAAATGAAAACCTGTATATGTAAAAGGTACAGGTTTTTCGTGGTTGTGTTAGTTATCTGTAGAAACTTTAAAATTTCACATACCGTATTTAAAGAAATAAATATAGGAAAACCAAAAAGTAATGTAGAATATATCGTACATACATATATGAAGTCAACATAAAAGATAAAGAGGTGGGCATATGTTACTTGAAGAAGTAATGCAGCAACTAGAGAAATATGGAACAGAACAAAATCGTAAAACGTATAAAAACCACGGAGCGAAAGAGCCACTATTCGGAGTTAGTTTTGCCAATTTAAAATTGTTAAAAAAGAAGATAAAAAAAGATCATGATTTAGCAATTTCATTATGGAAAACAAAAAATATGGATGCAATGACTTTAGCAACAATGATTTTAGAACCAAAGCAAGTTACGACAGAACAGCTAAACAAATGGGTACAGGAAGTTGATTATTATTGTTTAATGGACGTTTTGATGACGGCTATTTGTACGTCGCCAATCGCGATAGAAAGAATGGAAGAATGGACAAAGTCTGATGATGAATGGATTGGAAGAGCAGGATGGTCTCTATTAGCAAATATAGCGATTAAAAATAAAACGTTACATGATGAATTCTTCACTCCGTATCTAGAAGAGATTAAAGCAAATATACATAATGAAAAAAATAGAAAAAAAGAAGCGATGAATAGTGCTTTAATCGCGATAGGAATTCGTAATGAAGACTTTGAGAGAAAAGCGATTGAAATTGCACGTGAAATTGGGAAAGTACAAGTTGATCACGGGGCAACGTCATGCAAAACACCAGACGCAGAACCGTATATACAAAAGGCGAGAGAAAGAGCTGAAAAAAAGAAAGTGAAATAAGAAAAGGGGAACGGTTATGAAACCAATGAAAGCAGCACAAAGCATAATTACATCACAATTTCCGAATTGTGATGTAGCTTTACTGGGAGGAAGCGTTGTAAGAGGAGAAGCGACAAAAACATCTGATCTGGACATTGTTATAGTTGATCAAAATTTACCGTCTTGTTATAGAGAATCTTTCTATAGTAATGGATGGCCTGTTGAAGTGTTTGTACATAATTTTGAAACGTGTAAAACCTTTTTTAAAATGGATTGTGACCGAGGGAGACCTTCGTTACCACAATTAGTTTCAGAGGGTATTGTATTAAAAGGAGAAAATGAAATTGTTGAGAAATTAAAAAGAGAAGCAAATGATTTACTAAATAAAGGGCCAGCTAAATGGACTGAAGCAATGATGAAGCAGAAACGGTATTTTATTACGGATACTTTGGACGATTTTATTGGTGCATCAAAAAGAGAAGAAGAATTGTTTATCGCGAATTTATTAGCTGATTTATTACATGAATATATATTAAGAGTAAATGGGAAATGGCTTGGAAGTTCAAAATGGTTTATAAGGGTACTTAGAAAATATGATGAACATTACGCAGATCAATTTGTAGAGGCGTTCGATCATTTTTATACAACGGGTGAGAAAAGAAACTTAATTACTTTTGTAGAAAAAACGCTAGAACAGTATGGAGGAAGAATGTTCGAAGGGTTTTCTATAGGAAAATAAAAAGGGGATAGCATAATGAATGTACCAATCGTTCAATTAAGAGAACTGACACTAGATGATGTAGAAGAGCGATATCAATGGTCATTAGATAAAGAAGTGACAAATCATTTAGTTGTACCGGATCAATATCCACCGTTCACTCGTGAAGATACGAAAAAGTGGATTGAAGCATGTATAAATCGAAAAAATGGTTATGAACAAAGAGCTATCACTACAGAAAACGGCATACATATTGGGTGGGTAGATCTTAAAAACTTTGATAAAACAAATAAAAATGCAGAACTGGGAATCGTAATTGGTAATAAAGAGTATTGGGGTAAAGGATATGGATTAGCAGCCCTATATAGAATGTTACATGTGGGATTCTTTGAATTTGAATTAGAAAAAGTTTGGCTACGTGTAGATGAAGATAATTTTCAAGCTAGAAAGAGTTATGAAAAAGCTGGTTTTGTTTGTGAAGGATTAATGAGAAATGATCGATTACGTCAAGGAAAGTTCATTCATCGTTATCGTTATAGTATGTTAAGAGAAGAATACGAATCTATAAATAGTAGTTTATAAAAATATTATGTTAACTTAAAGGAGCTGGAGATATATGATTCGATTACTTACGAAAGAAGATGCAAAACAATATTGGGAGTTACGTTTACAGGCATTACAAGTAAATCCAGAGGCATTTGTAACAACTTATGAAGAGGCGATTCGTCAAGAAAATCCTATTAAGCGAGTGGAAAATAATTTAACAGCTACTACTAGCTGTACATTCGGTGCTTTTAATGAAAAGAATCAATTAGTTGGAGTGGTTACTTTACTAACAGAAGAGAAAGAGGCGTATAAACATAAAGGTCATATCGTTGCGATGTATGTAGATGCAAGTAATCGAAGAAGTGGTCTTGCACGTGAGTTAATACGTAAGGCAATTGAAAGAGCAAGAGAAATGAGCTTAGAACAATTGAACTTAGGTGTTGTATCTACAAACGAATCAGCAAAAAAATTGTATGAATCAATGGGCTTTAAAACGTATGGGATTGAAAAGAGAGCTATAAAGATGAATGGTGTGTATAGTGATGATGAACATATGGTCTTGTTCTTTTAATAGAGGGAGTTTAGTATGAAAGATCTCCATTTAGAAAAAAATATGAACCCGCAAGTAGCAATTTTGTATGCGACGGTTACTGATACATTTAAACGACTGCAAAAGTTAGTAGAAGGTACTGATGAGAAAGAACTGTCCTTCAAAGGGGCAAAAAATAATGAAAATAGCATCGGACAACTACTTCAACATTTGGCAGTGGTTGATTTGAACTGGGTGTATCGCTTAAAAGGAGAAGCAGTTCCCCTCGCGCTTGAAAATAAATACGGAACTATGTTAAATGATGTAGGAGAACTACCAAGTTTAAGAAAACAGACGTTGCAACAATTAATGCAAGATTATGAAGCGGTGCAACATATGTTTTATGAGGAGTGTATGAAACTAACAGAAAATGATTTAACAAGGGAAGTTTTTTATGAGAAGGGAGAAACTGCGACTATAAGGTGGGGAATATGGCATATAGCCGATCATAATCGGTACCATCAAGCTCATATTAGTCAGTTAAGAAAACTATATAGAGCTAGAATAGATGCGAGATAAAGATTTCGAATTTTAATTATATTTAATTTGTTGTATAGTATAAGAAGAAACTAAACAAGGGGTTTTATAATGAAAGCTATTGCAGTAGGGATATTGGCATCATTTTTCTTTGCCTTTACCTTTGTTTTAAACCGGGCGATGGACTTAGAAGGTGGAAGCTGGATTTGGAGTGCTTCATTACGGTACTACTTTATGGTTCCAATGCTTTTACTTATTGTCATGTATAGAGGGAACTTAAAGCAACTCTTTCAATATATGAAAAATAATCCGAAAGAATGGTTAGTGTGGAGTATCGTTGGATTTGGTCTCTTCTATGCACCACTTAGTTTTGCCGGAGCTTTTGGACCTGGTTGGCTTGTTGCATCAACTTGGCAAATTACGATTGTCGCAGGAATTTTGTTAACACCATTTTTTGCAGTAGATCCATTACATAAAAAACTTCCAATAAAGGAATTAGTTATGTCTGGGGTTATTTTATGCGGTGTTGTACTCATGCAAGTAGAACATGCTTCTTCATTAGGAATTCGAGAAACCGTTTTATGTGTAGTTCCTGTACTTATTGCAGCGTTTGCGTATCCTCTTGGAAATCGAAAAATGATGCAAGTTTGTAAAGGCGAATTAGATGTATTCCAGCGAGTTCTCGGTATGACATTAGCAAGTTTACCATTTTGGTTTTTACTATCTGGTTATGAAGTATCAACAGGCGGATTACCGTCAAGTAGCCAAGTTTTCCAATGTTTTATTGTAGCAGTTAGTTCTGGTTTAATCGCGACAGTACTATTCTTCTTTGCGACAGATCTTGTAAAAGATGATCCACAAAAACTAGCAACAGTAGAAGCAACACAGTCCGGTGAAGTTTTATTTGCGCTAGTAGGAGAGCTTATCTTACTATCTGCGCCAATTCCGTCATCTTTATCTTGGATCGGAATGAGTCTTGTTATTGTCGGAATGATACTACATAGTTATGTAGCGGTCGTTGTGAAAAAAGAAGAAAAAATAACAGCGTAATGAGATTAGCTCTTTATAGAAAGAGCTAATCTTTTTTCATGGAAAGGAATGTAGAAATGAATTTGCAATGCGTGGAACAAATTGTGAAAGATCCAATTTTAAATGTGTTACAGTATGCAGTCGGGCCAAGTGAAACTAGCTTAAAGAAAGCAGTTTTATATTATGAGAGTAATAAAGGGACTTTGTACAGATATGAAGAAGAGGCTTGTATAGGTATTGAAATAATCGGAGCAAATAAAGCGAGAATATGTCACATAGCAGTCGCTCCACAATATCGTAATAAAGGAATTGCGTTGCAAATGATAAAAGAAGTAGTAAAAATGCTTCAATTAACTTATATAGAAGCAGAGACAGACAATGAGGCAGTAGAATTTTATGAAAAAATTGGTTTTCAGGTTAAAAGTTTAGGAGAAAGATATCCGGGGATTGAAAGATTTCATGTGTATTTTAAAAATAAAACATATTAAAATCATCTTAGAATATAATATCCGGAATAGGATTTGAAGAAATAGTTCGTTTTATATGTATCCTGCTATTTGTGGACAGTAAAACTCCCACCTCAAAATTTGGCTGGAGTAAGGAAGCTAGGTGGAAGCCCTGAAGCTCGTAAAAGCCCGATTGGTACGGAATAATAATTAGTGGGTGATGAACGAAACCGCCACTGCTTAAAGTTTCACTTTATTTGTTTTAATTTTAATAGCAACTAGTTATTAGTTTTTGACAAAAATGTAAGAAAGGTCGGAATGGTTAGTTGATGCTAAGGAAGGAAGTAAAATATGAGTAAATCAATAAATAATGTAACAATTGAGAAGAAGCGTGCAGTCTCATTAGATTTAGCAAGAGGTACTATGTTACTATTAATCGTACTTGCCCATGCACCGCTTTACTTGTATGCTGCAGATCCTGGAATTATGCATAGGGTGGAAAGCGGAAGTTTCTTTGATCAAATTGTAAACCTTTTTGGTATATTCATAATTGATAACCGTGCAAGAGCGATGTTTGCCGTATTATTAGGCTACGGTTTGGTTCTAGCACTCGAAGGGCAAATATCAAAAGGGAAAAATGAAAATCATGCTGTAAAAATAGTAAGAAGACGCTCTTGGTATTTAATACTGTTTGGGGTTGTGTTAGCAGTATTAATTGGAGGACAAGATATTCTTATGGCCTATGGTATAGCCGGGCTTCTTGTTAGCCCGCTATTAAAGTGTAAAATGAAAACATTAATTCGAACATTTACGATTATCACTATATTGTATATCATTTTTATCCCAATAATATGGGGATTTAATATGCAAGCAATAGGCGATTACGGTTTTTCACCAGATGTTTCAGCAAAAGACACGTATCTAAGTACTACAATGTTACGATTACTTTTCTTTCCTGTTATACCTGTTCTCATCCATTTTATGTTCCCAATTCTTCCTTCGGTAATTCTTGGTTTGTGGATTGCTAGATATCAGTTATTAATAAAACCAGAGCAAAATTTGAAAAAATTATATTATATAACAATTATAGGATTAGCAATTTCCTTAATAGGTGCTTTGCCTCTATCTTTTATAGGGACTTTATGGTATCCAAGTGTATTTACAGCTGGAATGATAAATGGAATCCATATTTTAACTGGAATTGTTGGAGGATTAGCATATGCAACGGGTTTCGGTATAATAGGGAGTAAATTGAAAAATCTAGGGTACTTTAGCCTTTCATTAATTGCTTTGGGAAAGCGCTCATTAACATTTTTTGTTTTGAATGAGGCACTGCTTGTTATACTTTTATCACCTGTAGCATTTGATTTAGGAGGGCATGTAAGTAACGCTCTTGCTGCATTGATAGCTATAAGTATTTGGATATTGTCTGTCATATTAGCTACAATAATGGAGAAAAACAATCTGAATGGACCATTAGAGATTTTATTGAGACGTTTAATATATAAAAATAAAACAATTGAAAGACGACCCA
>NZ_JASHJA010000079.1:0-3228 GCF_030733445.1 Bacillus sp. MMSF_3353 | reverse complement strand
AATAAATAAGCTAATGGATGTTTATTGTCCCTTGTTTCCACTTTTTGCAAAACACCTGTATAAACATGCATGCTACTTTGTACATTGAATACCCTATTTGTTGAGAGCCGAATAGGCTCTTTTTTTAGAAACAAGCTCGAAGTGGGTTTGAATATCGTCATACATATATTCATAGGGAATTTCAAATATAATGTTACCCCTACGAAAAAACAGTTGATTTATGTTTAAACCATGCCTAAAGGTAAAATTTTCTTTTTTTGAAATGGTGATTCTTAAATATTACATTCATACATCGTATTTCAAATATCAAGATAAAAATATTCAATTGTAAATTAAAGGAGAAAGGGATATTCACAATGGGACACTATGATATAAATCAAACAGAAAGCAATAGGAATAAAGTTTATAAAAAAACAGGGTATTTTTTCACAGGAATAATTGGTGCAGTGATTGGTGCAATTACCATTGGATTGACCACCCCTTATATAAATGAAATTAAAGGGAGTGCAGACCAATCTCCTAAGCATAACGAAGTAAATCAGGCTACGCCGATCTCTTACAAACCAGAAGATGTGAGCAATCCTCAAAATATGATTGAATCTGCAAAAGAAGTTGTCGTAGGTGTCATTAACTATAAACAAAATGCAGATTCATTTAATACGCAAGATCAATCAGAAGAAGCTGGTTCGGGATCAGGGGTCATATATAAAAAAAACGGCAATAAGGCTTTCATTGTTACAAATAATCATGTGATAGACGGTGCGAATAAAGTAGAAGTGAAATTGAATAATGGTAAAAAGGTTCCCGCTAAAGTAGTAGGGACAGATCCATTATTAGATTTAGCGGTATTAGAAATTGACGGGGCAGATGTAAAAAGAGTCGCAACACTTGGAGACTCAGAAAAAATTCGTACAGGGGAAACGGTAATAGCCATTGGGAATCCATTGGGGCTAGAAGGTAGTGTAACAAAGGGGATTATTAGTAGCAAGGAACGAGAAATACCTGTTAGTACCCTTGGAGATCAACAAGTTGATTGGCAAGCACAGGTAATTCAAACAGATGCAGCTATTAATCCTGGGAATAGTGGAGGAGCTTTGTTTAATGAACAGGGTGAAGTCATTGGAATTAATTCGAGTAAAATTGCACAACAAGCTGTTGAAGGAATTGGATTTGCAATTCCGATTCATATAGCCAAAACGATCCTAGAGTCTCTTGAGAAAGATGGAACAGTTAAACGTCCGATGATGGGTGTACAGTTATTAGATGTGGGGAAAATGACAGATTCTGCACGCAATCAATTAAAATTACCAAAAGAGATATCAAATGGTGCAGTATTGAGGAATATCTCAAACCAATCACCAGCAGAAAAAGGTGGATTGCAACAATATGATGTTGTGATTGCATTAGATGGACAAAAAATAGAAAATGTCGTTCAATTCCGTAAATATTTATATGAAAAGAAAAAATTGGGGGATACAATTAAAGTAACCGTTTATCGAAATGGTGAAAAACTAACAAAAAACGTGAAATTAGCGGATTAAACACGTGCCGCTTAAAAATATAGCCACCTTTCGGTGGTTTTTTTATATGTGCTTTTTGTGTAGGTACTAGATATATCAGAGGTGGTAAATGTGATGAAGCAAAAAGAATGCCCACATTGTTATTCCATGCAGGAGGTTAATTTTTATAGTATCTCATCCTGTACTGTATAGGTCATAAATAAAGGGAGTTATCCCGTGTGCCCTCATTCCACACTAAATGGACTGACTCTTTACCAATGTTCAAAATCGATTACATATTTTAATTTGTGTTCCAGTTTTTCTTGACTATATTAACGAATCACTACATATGCACTCCAGATAAGCCCTAATATCTTTAGATAATCTACTGAATATCTTCATATAAACTCCAGATAGTGTATTTAGAATAACAACTATCAAGGAGGTTAGGAAAAATGAATTTTATAAAACGTGCAATTCTCAGTATGAAAAAAAGAATAGGAACATCATTAATTTTGATAGCGGTCTTTCTGATTGTTACAAACTTAGTGCTGGCAGGATTCGCAATCCAAAATGCTTCAAAAAAAGCTGCTGATGCAGCAAGAAAAAAACTAGGTGCAGATGTTACTTTAGGTCTTGATTTTGACAAATTAGGTCAACAAGCTAGGGAAACTGGCGAGATGCCTAAGCCGCCGAAGCTCAACACAAAAGAAGCAGATCAATTAGCGAAGTCAAAGCATGTAAAAGACTATAATTATATAACCAACAATTTCGGAATTGCGGATGGGTTTAAATTAGTAGGAGCTTCGAAAGGAGAAGAAGAAGGAAAAGGAAATGCTAGAGTGGCAACGGTGGGAGGATCAGGTTCAGGTTCAGAAATAGATATGAATTCTTCCCTTATGATAGAAGGAGTTCGCAAGACTTTATTACAAGAAAGTTTTAAAAATGGAAAAAGTAAAATCATTGATGGGAAACCAATTACAGAACAGATGAAAGATCAGAATGTAGCTTTAATGGAAAAACGATTAGCGGAACAAAACAATTTGAAAGTAGGAGATAAAGTTAAAGTTCAATCAGGGGATAAGAAGGAAACTCTTGAAGTTGAAATTATCGGTATTTACGAAACGAATGAGCAACCAATGGGTCAAAATCCCCCTCCTATGATGAATCCAGCTAATAAACTATATATGCCTTACTCTACTTTAAAAAAATTAGAAACAGATGAAGGTATGAGTAGTAGTATTCAAGTTGTGTACTTATTGAACGATCCACAAGACATTGATGCATTTAAAAAAGAAGCAAAAAAATCTGATATTGATTTTAATTATTTTAAGTTAGATGCACAAGATTCATTGTACAAACAAATGATTGGTCCTATCGAAAATATCGCTTCTACGTCTCAAATGATTATCTATATGGTATCTATTGCAGGTGCGATTATCTTAGGATTAATCATTATGTTATCGATTAAAGCACGTCGTAAGGAAATGGGGATTTTATTATCCATTGGAGAGAAAAAATGGAAACTGATGGCGCAGTTCATAGTAGAAGTAGCATGTATTGCTATTTTAGCATTTGGATTATCCCTAACAACAGGAGCTAAAGTTTCTCAATTCGTAGGGGATAACTTACTTTCGAGTGAAATTGCTACAGCAAGCGAAGAAAAAGACAATTCACAAAATGGTAGTGTAATGATGGTTGGAGCTGGTGGTACTCCACAAAACCAAAA
>NZ_JASHJA010000078.1:0-3465 GCF_030733445.1 Bacillus sp. MMSF_3353 | reverse complement strand
CTTGCAGAACTAAAATCACAAAGTTCAGAGATTGTCTCCAAAAAAGTATTTCATTCTAAGTGGACTGAAACAGGGGGGTTAAAACCTGGGAAAATGGATTGGTTTTGGATAAAGTTTGTATTTGAAGACAACGGCACAGATCAGAACGTGTTCCAAGGGGATAGTATTGCGTTAAAAATGGAGTTCCAAGCCAATCAAACAGAGGGAAAAGAAAGATAATTTTACAAAAATATCGTTGGGAAGATGTAAAACTGAGCTTGTAATTTTTTATAATTTGTCAAATTGACCATCAAATTTCCATATAAAAAACCAGTGATACTAGTACATGTGTAGGATATCACTGGTTTTTTTGAGTTTAACATTTTGTATGTTTTGTAAAACTATTTTTCTTTCGGAAGTACAATTCTTTTATACAATTGAACTGTAATCAAGTAGTAAATTAAGTAAATTACTACGAAAATGACAAGTGGCAACCAAATTCGAAAATACGGATCAATCAAAAGCGGACCGAACATGTTCATACCAACTAATACGTGAACAATACCCACAATTGCTGGGACTAAGAATACAAAGAATAACTCTTTATAAATCGATTGTGTTAATAACTCTCGGCGAACACCGATTTTACGAAGCATTTGATAACGTGTACAATCTTTGGATGCACCAGACAGAACTTTAAACATCAGACAACTTGCCATCATTGCTAAGAACGCAATTCCAACGAAAAAGCCCATAAACATGAGTCCGCTAGAAAGACTTTGGTTCGACTTATATGTTTGATACTTACTACCCAGTTCTTCTGCTTTCACATCTTTATATTTAACTACATGTAATTCATCAAGTTTTTTCCATTCTTTTACGTATGTGCCGAAATTATCTGCCTTACCAATAAATACTTTATTTTCTGTACCTTTCATATTATCGTATATGTTTTGATTGACAATTTTCACTTCATGATTCGGATACATATACTTTGGTTGAATTGTTTGGAAAGCATCGCTCCATTGTTTTGGTTTTCCATCATCTTTACCCCATTGTCTTGACAATGCAAATGCATTCATGGGGATTTTTTCTGAAACTTTCATTGTCTTCTCATTTTTTCTATCTTTTACTAAAGGACGATTATTCTCTAACTCTTCTTTTATATAATACACATACGTATCATCCACCTTGTAGCGATATTCAAGTTGCTCTTTAAATGGAATACCGTCTAACAATTTCTTTTCTTCCACTGTTGGATTATGAACTACCGAATCATAAATGGTTCCTTTATCAGTC
Source organism: Bacillus sp. MMSF_3353 (assembly GCF_030733445.1). Classification (NCBI taxonomy): domain Bacteria; kingdom Bacillati; phylum Bacillota; class Bacilli; order Caryophanales; family Bacillaceae; genus Bacillus; species Bacillus sp. MMSF_3353. The sequence goes on along the minus strand of NZ_JASHJA010000078.1, from coordinate 2,187 downwards.
TGTTTTAGAACATTGTTTTTAAATGCCATACCACAAGCAATTCCACCAGCTCCAAGAGCTACTAAGATTGCTACCGTTGCCAGCACGTTTGTTAGACTGTTCATACGGAAGTTTAATTGCGCAAAAGTAAAAGCATTCAGCCCTTTTTCCCTACGTTTTTTATTACTATGTACCTTTTTCATCATAACGGGGAGAAGGGATCCAAATAGCATGTACGTACCAACTGTAGCTGTGATTAATCCAATAGCCATGAATGTAGGAATGCTTATTATATCTTCTCCTTGTAGCTGTGATATATAGATCAGTGATGTATAACCAATACCTAGTAAAAGTAAACCAAGGAATGCAACTACAGCTGTCATTTTCCCTTTTACTGCGACACGTTCTGTTTGTTCATCTGCATGTACAAGTTGCAAAACAGAAATACGTGACAATTTCATACTATTCATGATGGCTGATAGTACAAATAAGACAAAAAAGAAGATGCAAGTAACAGTCATAGACGGAATATAAAATGCTTGATACCCCTCACCAGAAAACTCCAACTGTTTCATCAATAACTGACCGATAACGTCTGCTAGTCCCACACCAATTGTAATTCCGATCACAAGAGACGCTGCGCCTAATACGATTGTTTCAATAAACATAAGTAGTGTAACTTTATGCTTTTTTGCTCCTAACATCATATACATCCCAAACTCTTTTTGGCGAAGGGATAATAAGAAAGAATTTGCATATAAAATATAGAAGAACGTTATGATTGCTAGTAAAACCGAACCAATTTGAAATGCAAATACAATAGCAGCTACATTTGAATTAGATTCAAGAAATGCTTTATTTTGTGCTAGCGTTTGGAACATATAGAAAATTGAAATAGATATAATAAGACCCATAAGTAAGACAATATAGTCTTGCAACTTACTTTTTAGTCCTGACATGGAAATTTTAAATAACATACTTGAACGTCCTTCCTTATCCTTTTTGAGTGCCTAAGTCTGCCAGCACGTCTAAAATTTCTTTATAAAACTTTTCACGGGTACCACCACGATGAATTTCTTTATAGAGCTCACCATCTTGAATGAATAAAATACGTTGACAGTAACTAGCACTATACGGATCGTGCGTAACCATCATAATAGACACACCTTGTTCTGTATTTAAGTTTGTCATGGCATCCAGTAAACTCGTTGCATTTTTAGAATCTAGAGCTCCAGTCGGCTCGTCTCCTAAAATAATTGCTGGTTCATGAACTAACGCACGTGCTGCGGCGGAACGTTGCTTTTGTCCACCAGATACTTCAGAAGGATACTTTTGAAGTATTGCTGAAATGCCTAACATATCAGCTACTTTTTCTACTTTCTGTCCAATATTTCGTGATGAAACACCTTGTAGGGAAAGTGGAAGAGCGATGTTTTCGTAAATAGATAAGTTCTCCAATAAGTTAAAGTCTTGGAAAATGAATCCTAACTTTTGTGAACGGAAATCAGAAAGCTCACCTTGTTTCATTTTCGTAATATCTGTTCCTGCAATTTCAACAACGCCGCCCGTTGCTTTATCTAACGTTGAAATTACATTTAATAATGTCGTTTTACCAGAACCAGATGGTCCCATAATTCCGACAAACTCACCTCCTTGAATTGAGAATGAAACACCTTTTAACGCGTGTGATTGGTTCTCACCTTTTTTACCGTACACTTTTTGGACGTTTTTTACGTCTACAACTGGTTTCGTCATATATATCCTCCTATGTTTGTTTTTTCATTTCTTTAAAATAAGTTGCTATTCATATTTGCTACTAACAAAATAGTCATGTTGCATCTACCTTTTCCATAAGGCTGTCACGATGTATCCAATTGAAAGCTGTAAAGAAAATTTTATTTTAATTTCTCCACTCACCTCATCGCTTTGAATACATACATGATAAACTATAAGAATTAGGAAACACCCTGTAAAATCCTTAAGAATTCTTAAGTTTTATAAAAAAAGCTTATGGAACCTGTCATTCCATAAGCCAGTCTATTTGATTGGATGTTCAACAATAAAAGACATCCAGCCGTCTTTATATTCTGCATGTATATTACCATTATGAAGTTCAACAATTCTTTTTGAGATAGCAAGTCCCAGTCCATTTCCTTGATCATCTTTTCTTGCCTTATCACCCCTAAAAAATCTTTCAAACAATTTATT